>CAZHTJ010000078.1:0-17219 GCA_964535525.1 uncultured Acidobacterium sp.
CCCCGATCTTCGTCCTCTCCGATCTCGACCTCGGCATGAACAACTGGATGTCCGAGCCCTTCGCCTATCCCGAAAAACCGCTCAACCGCGGCAAAATCCTCACCGCCGAGGACCTCCAGAGGCTCGGCAGCTTCGGCCGCTATCAGGATGTCGACGGCGACGCGATCCCGTATCGCACCCTGCCCGGCACCGATCATCCGAAGGCGTCCTACTTCACCCGCGGCAGCGGTCACAACGAAAAGGCCCTCTACTCCGAGCGCCCCGAGGACTACCAGAACCTGATGGAGCGCCTGGCGCGCAAATTCGAGACTGCCCGCACCATGGTCCCCGCGCCCGTCATCGTGCAGACCGGCAAATCGAAAATCGGCATCATCGCTTTCGGCACCTCCGACTTCGCTGTCGCGGAAAGCCGCGACCAACTCAAGAAGGAATACGGCGTCGAAGCCGACTACCTCCGCCTCCGCGCCTACCCCTTCAATAAAGAAGTCCGCGACTTCGTCAGCTCGCACGAACGAATCTATGTCGTCGAGCAGAATCGAGACGCGCAGATGCTGAGCCTGCTGAAGCTCGACCTGCCCGCAGCCGAAACAACAAAACTACGCAGCGTCCGCCACTTCAATGGCCTGCCCATCGACGCCCGCTCCGTCACCGACGAAATTGTCTTACAGGAAGGTATTTGAAATTATGGCAGCGACGGTTACAAATCCAGCCCCTAAAACCAACCGCATCGGCCTGCCCGTGCTCGAATACCGCGGCAGCAAGACCACCCTCTGCGCCGGCTGCGGCCACAACGCCATCTCCGAGCGCATCATCGACGCCATGTACGAAATGGGCGTCCAGCCCGAGCACGTCATGAAGCTCTCCGGCATCGGCTGCTCTTCCAAGAGCCCGGCCTACTTCATGTCCCGTTCGCACAGCTTCAACAGCGTGCATGGCCGCATGCCCTCGGTCGCCACCGGTGCGCTGATCGCCAACAAAACCATGCTCGGCATCGGCGTCTCCGGTGACGGTGACTCGGCCTCCATCGGCATCGGCCAGTTCGTCCACCTCATGCGCCGCAATCTGCCGATGATCTACATCATCGAAGACAACGGCGTCTACGGCCTCACCAAAGGCCAGTTCTCCGCCACCGCCGACATCGGCTCGAAGCTCAAAACCGGCGTCGTCAACGACCTTCCCGCCATCGATACCTGCTCGCTCGCCATCCAGCTCGGCGCCACTTTCGTCGGCCGTTCTTTTTCCGGTGACAAAAAGCAGCTTCTCACCATGCTCAAAGCCGCCATCGCTCACAAGGGCACAGTGATGCTCGACGTCATCTCGCCCTGCGTCACCTTCAACGACCATGAAGGTTCCACACGCAGTTACAAATACATGCAGGATCACGAAGAGCCCGTCGGCGAAGTCGGTTTCGTTCCCTCCTTCGAGGAGATCGACGTCGAATACGATCCCGGCACCACCTATGACGTCACCATGCATGACGGTTCCAGCCTGCGTCTTCGCAAGCTCCACGAGGACTACGACCCCACCGACCGCGCCCTCGCCGTGAAGACGCTGATGGAAGCCCACGACAAGGGCGAAATCCTCACCGGCGTCTTCTACATCGACACGCAAAAGGCAGCCTTCACCGATCTGCTCAACCTCGTCGACGAGCCACTGGCCACACTTCCCCAGGAACGCACCCGCCCCAGCAAGCAAGTGTTAGAAGAAATCATGTCCCACATGAAGTAGGGCAGGGAACTCAGCAGCAGTAAAAAGAAGGTGCGCGATCAAGCGCACCTTCTGCTTTTTGGAATGAGTTCGCTTAACCGCGCCCCCACTGCGAAACACTAGTTCAGACCCCCAGGTATCGCGCGGGTCTGCGGCTCGAGTGAAGTCGGGCCCATTCAAAGCTGCTCAATCTTTCGCCGATCTGCCGAGGCTGCGCAGTTGTATGACGTATGCGGTGCGATATCTGCTCAACCTTGTAAATGCGGCTGCTGCCTGGGGAGGGTTTTTCTTGCGGAATTCTCCTTCCCACTTCGCTACTACGGCGGAGGCCAGGAGTCGCCGGCCACGTTGATGGCGGGGCAAAGTCCTGTCCCGAGGGGTTCTGGACGGAGGGTTCAGGAACACGCGGGCGGAATCAGAAAGGCTGGATGGGACCAGGGTAGCGGGCGACCGCGGGATCGACCGTGAGCAGGAGCAGCCCGTCGGCGATGGCCTGCGCGATGAGGATGCGGTCGAAGGGGTCTCTGTGCAGAGGGGGGAGGCCGGCGACGGCGACCGCGAGCCTGCCGGTGACGGCCAGTTCGGTATAGCCATTGTCGAGAAGTCCTCGGCGCAAGAGCGCCGGATCGGCGCGAAAATCGGAGCGGCCCAGGCCGTTCTTGATGGCGATCTCCCAAAGGCTGGCCGCGCTGAAGAAGAGCTGATGTGCGGTGTCTTCGATCATCGCTCGGGCAGGAGCGGGCAGGCGGTCGGGATCGCCGGCCGCCCACAGCAGCACGTGGGTGTCGAGCAGAAGCTTCATTCCCAGCCGTTCTGCGTGCCGTCGAACGCGGCGACGATGTCGTCGGCGCCCATCCGATCGAAGTCACTGGGGACGGAGGCCTGGCCGCGGAGAAATCCGGTACGGCGGACTGCCAGAGGCTGCGGGGCGTTGAAGGCGGTGACCTGGACAACCGGTTTGCCGGCTTTCGCGATAATAAAGGGCTCGCCGTGGACCGCTTCCTGGATAAGGCGGGAGAGATGCGTCTTGGCGTCGTGGATATTGACGGTTTTCAGGGATTTCATGAAGGACTAAGTCTAATTAGTCTAGTCTATAATGTCAATGCCAAAACCTTGACTTCGCCCCACTGCGGCCGAGCCGTGCGCCGCCTGAGTACCGGAGCGGCGATCATCCCGGCTCGCATCGTGAGAGTCCACGCCGGACCCGGAGCGAACGGAAGGACGCGACAGAGCAGGAAGCCGTTCATAACTCGATGCGAGGGATCGAATTCGGTTTGATATCTCTCTATCTCCCGCCAGCTGGAAGAGCCTTTCTTAAGTCGGCCGCCAGGCTGACTGGCAGAAAGATTTGCTATCAACGCGGAGGTACAATGTTACCCACAATCATGCGACCCTGGCGGCTGGCCGATAAGCCACTTGTGCCGTGGACCCGGATGTCGATTGGCCGACGGAAGAGGGCACAGTATGTTGAGAGCCGATACCCTGGTTGCGGACGGAAAGTCCGGAGAGCGGCGGGCAGGGAAGCGCGGTGCGGCGCGCTTCTGCAGATCCACGGTGAACTGTTGCCCGAGGCCTGTCAGGGTTCATTTTCCTGTATTGAGCCTTGTGTTCGCGATGGTCTTCTCGGCCTTTTGCGGTTGGGGACTGCGGGGCGAGAGGGTCGGATCCGCTGCGCGAAGGGCTGACACGCTGCCGACTCTGACGACGGCGGCGGCGGTTCACGACCTGACGCTGAACGACGCGAAGCGGCAATATCCCATCCATCTGCGCGGGGTGTGCGTGGTTTGTTTCGCCGACTGGCACGGCTTCTTCGTGAATGACGGAGTATCTTCCGTATATGTCGAGATCAAAGATAAGGCTTTGTTGACGGCGGCGATCCCTCCTGGGACGTGGCTGGAAATCGATGGAGTTACGGGTCCGGGCGAATTCGCTCCGATTGTGGACCAGGCCAGGTTGCGGATTCTCGGAAAGAAGCCGATCCCGGAGGCCCGCATGGTGAGCCTCGATCGCCTCTCCACCGGCGTTGAGGACGGACAGTGGATCGCTTTCGACGGCACGGTGCGGTCGGCCGCGTTCCGGGATTCGATGCTGGAGCTGGTGATCGCGGCCGGGCGACTGCAGGTGGAAGTCATGACGCAGCCTGGGGGAAGGCCATTCGGCTCGCTGATCGACGCGCGGGTTCGGGTACAGGGGGCCGCGGGTCCGATTCTCAACCAGCGGGAGCAGCTGATCGGGACGAATGTCTATACGCCGAGCCTGAAGGACATCGACATTCTGCAACCGGCGCCGGCCGATCCGTTTTCAGTACCCATCGAGCCGGTGAGAAGGGTGTTCGACTACACGCCGAAGACCGGATCGGATCACCTGGTGCGGGTGCGGGGCGTGGTGGTGGCGCGCCTGGGTCAGACGGTGTTCATCAACGACGGCGTTCAGGGCGCGAGTGTGTTGGGACGGGAGGCGAACACGCTCGAGCCGGGCGATCTGGTGGATGCGGTGGGATATCCGGCACTGGGCGATTCCACGCACACGATCGAGGACGCGATTTTCAGTCGGCGGGGCACAGCGTCCTTGCCTCTGGCCAAAGTGGTGAGCGCGAAGGACGCGCTGAGCGGGGACTACGAAGGGGACGTGGTTGAGCTGGACGGACGCCTGATCGAGCAGCAGCGATCGCCGGACCAGACGGCGATGCTGGTCTCGGCCGGAGGAGACGTTTTTTCGGCGATTTATCCGGCGGACATAGCCGACCCGTCGCTGGCGGGTTTGCAGAACGGCAGTCAAATACGGCTCACCGGCATCTGTGTCATCTCGGAAACTCAGGCCTCGCGGCATTACCGGCTTCCTAAGGCCTTCCAGATCCTGTTGCGCGGCCCGTCGGATATCGTGGTGATTCGGAGACCGTCGTGGTGGACGCCGAATCACGCCCTGGTCGTGACTGAATTGACGCTGACGGGAATGATCCTGGTTTTTGCGTGGGTGGTGGCGCTGAGAAGGCGCGTGGCGCGGCAGACCCGGCTGCTCCGCAACAGCGAAGAGCGATTCCGGCACATGGCTCTGCACGATGACCTGACGGGTCTGGCCACACGGCTGCTGCTCAAGGACCGTTTGGGTGTCGCCCTCGAGAGCAACCGCCGGCATGCCAGCGGGCTGGCGCTGCTGATGGTGGATGTGGACCACTTCAAGGACATCAACGACACGTTTGGTCATCAGGCGGGCGACAAGGTTCTGCAGCTGACGGCGGAGCGCCTGCAGCGTGCGGTGCGCCGTGAGGATACGGTGGCGCGGCTGGGAGGAGACGAATTCCTGTTGCTGCTGCCGGACCTGAACGACCCCAGCGCGGCCGAGAGGATCGCGGAACTCCTGGTGGGAACGCTGGCGGCTCCGATTCCTGTGGGCGATATCGAGGTGCCGTTATCGGTCAGCATCGGCGTGTGCGCGGTGTCGGACATGGAAATGGACGCGGACCTTCTGATGAGGAACGCGGACGTCGCTCTGTACCAGGCCAAGGCCGCCGGGCGGAATCGCTTCGCGGTGTACAAGCCGGCTATGCCGCGGACCATCGACCTCCCGCCGGGCCCAACCGGGCGGCCGCGTTATTCGAGGGCGTGAGAAGACAGCGAATCCCGCAGGGCCGCGGCGGCGATGGGAGATGGCTTGGCCGCGCGGAATTCTCCTTCCCACTTCGCGACTACGGCGGAGGCTAAGCAGTTGCCGACGACGTTGACGACGGTGCGGCCCATGTCCATGATGGCGTCGACGCCGAGCATGACGAGGATAGGTTCGGTGGGCAGCGAGAAAATGGACGCTGTAGCGAGGAGGACGACGAGGGCGGCGCGGGCTACTCCGCCAACGCCTTTGCTGGTGAGCATGAGGACGCCGACCATGGCGAGTTGGCGACTGAGGGTCATATGGATGCCGGCGGCCTGGGCGGTGAAGATCGCGGCGATGGAGAGGTAGAGTGCTGAGCCGGCGAGATTGAAGGTGTAGCCGGTGGGGATGACGAAGGCGACGATGCCGCGCGGGACGCCGTAGGCTTCCATGGATTCCATGGCGCGGGGAAGCGCAGCTTCGCTGGTGCTCGTGGCGAAGGCGATGGTCGCGGGCTCAGTGACAGCGCGGAGGAATTCGCGGATGGGCAGGCGCGCGAGGAGAGCCGCGGGGAGCATAGCAAGAAGCGCGAAGACCACGATGGCGATGTACAGAGTAAGGGCGAGCTTGCCGAGGTTGAGCATGACGCCGAGTCCGGATTGCGCGACGGCGAAGGCGAGCGCGGCCGCGACGCCGATGGGCGCGTAGAGCATGACGAAGTTGGTGAAGGCGAACATCGTTTCGGTGAGCGATTCGCAGAGGCGCAGCATGGGGGCGCGCTTGGCTTCGGAGATGCGGCCGAGCGCGAGGCCGAAGAGGATGGCGAAGATCGTGACCTGGAGGATTTGGTTTTCGGCGACGGCGCTGGCGATGTTTTCCGGGAAGATGTGGAGCAGAAAACTTTGCCAGGAAATGGCGGGCTGCGGGAGCGGCGCGCTGATTGCTGTTGGGGCTGCCGGTCCTGGGGCGGCGAGATGGAGGCCCACGCCGGCGCGCGAGATGTCGATGGCGATCAGACCGATGAACAGCGCGACGGTGGTAAGGGCTTCGAAGTAGACGAGGGATTTGAGGCCGAGGCGGCCGACGGTTTTGCCGTCGGCGTGGCCGGCGATGCCGGTGACGAGGGTGCCGAAGATCAGCGGCGCGACGATGACGCGGATGAGGCGGAGGAAGATGTCGGAGAGGACGCGGATGGGGAGCGCGGCGTGCGGGGCGTCGACGCCGAGCTCGATGCCGGCGAGCATGCCGAGGAAGATCCACGCGGTGAGGGAATGGCGGCGCGCGGCGGCTGCGGCGAGGAAGATGAGGGCGAGGATGCGGAGGGTGAGGGCTTCGGGGCGAGCTGCGGGGAAGAAGTGTTGTGTGAGCGCGGCTGCGATGTAGACGGCGAGGGCGATGAGAATCATCGCGTAGAGATTGGGTTTTCGGCCGCCCGCTTTCATGAGACGCAAGGATATCAACTCACAGTTCGCGATTCGCGAGCGCCCCCCGCCCCTGGGGGTTAACTTTTTGACCAGGTGATTGATTTGGGGGAAGTTGCGTGTTGGGCGGTGAGGGCCTCGGGCCGCAGGTAATTCGAAAGAGATTAGTTGGGAGAGGGCCTTGTGGGGAGCCGGAAGCCTGAAGCTGGGAGAAGCTGGGAGCTGGGAGCCTGGAGGCGGAGGCTGGAAGCTGGGTTCGGGTTGGGTGTGGCTTGGCATTGTGCAAAGGAAAAGGCCGCCTCAGTGGCGGCCTTTTTTGTTTCTATCTCCCTATTATTAGAATAGCAGGTTGAGTTATAAAAACTGCCAAATTTGTTTGGGTTTTGGGTTGGGAAAGTTATGTGGAATGAGGTGGAACACTTTCGTACCGTAGGAGGAAAGCTTGACAAGTTTCCATAGGGAGCGGGAGAGCCCCGCTCCTCGTCGGGGGTGCCCAGATAACCGAACGCTTATTGCTCAGTTTTGGTCGACCCTTAGTATTTGCGTTGTTTTGGTTGTTTGTGCTGACTATTATCTCGGTACTCAGGTTGCACATGCGAATTATCGTGCTTTCCGGGAAGATAGGCGTTGGCAAGTCGACTCTGTGCGACCTCTTGGTTGTTCAGGCCGACGCCAAGGTGGTAAAGACCCGCCAACTGATCGAAGCAGTAGCCGCTGATCGGGATGGTAAGGGGTTCGTTCCCGGACGCACCTCCCTTCAGGACCTTGGAGAACAGCTGGATAGGGAGACCGGTGGAACATGGGTGGCTGACGCTCTCGATGCATTCCTGAAACAGCATGACCGCGATGCTCTCGTGGTCGTCGACTCAGTACGAATCCAAGCTCAAATTGATGAGCTGCGGGCGCGGTACGGTTTGGTTGTTTATCACATCCACTTGACGGCCGATGATGATGTGGTTGCGAACCGATATTCAGAACGCGCGAAGAAGTTTCCGGAGCTCGCCTCCTACGAAGAGGCCCGCCGCAACACCACTGAGGCGAACGTCGAGCAATTGTCGGCGAAGGCAGATGCCCTGATCGACACAACACATTGCACGGCGGATGATGTTTGGATACGGGCCGCCACTCATCTACATCTTTTTCCTCGAAACTATGACCGACTGGTAGATGTAGTCGTGGGGGGGCAATTTGGCAGTGAGGGAAAAGGACATATAGCGTCGTTCCTAGCACGGGAATATGCGGTTCTCGTCCGGGTTGGCGGACCGAATGCGGGCCATAGTGTTTTCGAGAAGCCGGAGCCCTTCATCCATCACCAGCTCCCTTGCGGTACGAGAAACACGAAAGCCGAACTTGTTATCGCGCCCGGTGCCACCCTCAGCCTAGAGAAGCTTTTGGGGGAGATTAAAGATTGCGGGGTGGGTCCTGACCGGCTGAAGATCGACGGCCAAGCGATGATCATCTCGGACGATGACATCCGTGCTGAGGAAGTTTTAAAGGCAACAATCTCCTCGACGGGGCAAGGCGTTGGTGCCGCGACTGCGCGCAGAATCATGGGCCGCGGGGCTGAAACAAAGCTCGCTCGCGATTTTCCCGAGTTGCAGCCGTTCATATGTAATTCGGGGGAAGTCTTGGAAGCAGCATACCGCGGGGGGAAGAAGATACTCGTGGAGGGTACTCAGGGCACAGGGTTGAGCCTTTATCACGGCTCGTATCCCCACGTCACGTCGCGGGATACCACCGTGGCTGGATGCCTTTCAGAAGCCGGAATCTCGCCGACGCGCCTTAGGAAGGTGGTGATGGTTTGCCGGACCTATCCGATCAGGGTTGCCAATGCGACTGAGGGCACTTCCGGGCCCCTCAGCCAAGAAATAGGATGGGACATAGTCGCGGCGCAGTCCGGCATTTCGGTGGAAATCTTAGAGGCTAAGGAGGTGACTTCGACCACGGGTCGGCGCCGGCGCGTGGCAAGCTTCGATTGGGTTCAGCTCAGGCGGGCCGCGTCACTCAACGGCCCTACAGATATCGCCCTCACCTTCGTAGATTATCTTGACCCAGTCAACAAGGACGCCCGCCGGTTTGAGCAGCTTTCTTCATCGACCATCCATTTCATCGAAGAAGTCGAAAACGTTGCCGGCGCCCCGGTATCTCTCATATCGACGAGATTCGGCTTTCGGAGCATCCTGGATCGGAGAAGTTGGTGACGCTAGACGACCTGTGCGAGCGATATCCTCGTCTTTACCATATGGCGACAGAGGATGCCCTGCCCCAAATCGAGAGGTACGGTCTCCTCAGCACGGAGGCGATGCTTGACCTACTCGGCATAACCGGGGCGGGCCGCGAAGAGCTCCTCACAAAGCGACGCCCAAAGCCCGTCGTTCTGCGAGACAAGAAGTACGGGAAGTTCGTCCTTCGAGATCAGATACCGATGCACGATTCGGCTCTCAAAAAATGTTTGATCGGGCTCACCGCTCCGCAGTGGTACACGATGTTGAACGAACGAGTGTTCATGTGGGCGTCTGCTAAACGCGTCGAGACGTTGCTTTCCGCGCGAGCGTATCGCAATTCTCGTCATCTTGTCCTCACGCTTGACACCGCGAAAATCGTGCTGGCTCATGGCGCAGACCTGCGACTTTCTGCAATCAACTCGGGCGCAACCCTCTACAACCCGCCGATGCGAGGGGTTCATACATTTTCTCCCCCGGCCGAGTTCGAGAGGCACAATGGTCGAAAGCACGTCATTGAGGTCACGGTGCCAAAGTCGATACCCAAGATCCGCGATTACATAATCGACGCGGCAGTGAGGAAAGCGGGAAGATAATGGAAAGTTCAGGGAACCCGAAGGATGTTGTTCGCGATCATATCCTTCGCAAGTTGTACGAATTCAATCAGAAGAGTCGGAGCCCCAAGAAGGTCGCAGTCCTGCACAGCGTACTCGCCAAGGCGATGAAGGATTCATACGGTTACAAGTTGCAGGAAGTGGCGAGCAATCTCGATTACCTAATCGATAAAGGTTATGTGAAGGTGGTGACAGAGAGTCGCACCTTTACGACTCCCAGCGGAACGACTCAGCCATCCGAACGGCGGACCTATAAGATTTCCGCTGCGGGCGTCGACAGGCTAGAAGAGGCCTCTCTTTTTCAACAAACCTCTGTGGGGGCTCATGTGAATATCACGAACATTAACGGCGTTGTTAATGTTGGCGATGGAAACGTTGTGAACGCCAATTTTACCGATCTCTCCCGCGTTTTGGGTGAGTTGCGAAAGCATCTGGCTTCCTCAAAGGAGGTTGCAGACGAAACCCGCCTCAACGTCCTTTCTGATATCGATGGCTTAGTGGCTCAGTTGCAGAAGCCGACTCCCAACCCCACGGTCATCAGGGCTCTCTGGGAAGGGGTTAAGGGGGCCGCTATTGTGGGTGGGGCGGTGGACCTCGTCGACAAGGCCTCTCACTTGATAGCCCCGTTCTGGAAATAGTCTGAAGCTGTCAATCGATGCCGAGCTTATCCTGGAGCTGTCCTAAACTCACGCCCTTCGCTTCCGGATAATTCGCCATGGGCGCTGCTTCGCATGCAGTGGCTGCTTTATTCTGCTTGTCATGCGTTGTTTTAGCTTTGGAGTTGTGCTGTTCGCGGCGGTATTAGGTTTGGGCGGCGTCGGGTCTCGAGCCTTTGGGCAGGGGTTGGAGCCTCCGAAGCCTCAGCCGGGTGCTAAGCCTGCGGGCAATGCTCTGACGAATCCTGGGCTGACGCCGGAGATTGAGTTTCTGTATCAGCTGGAGGCGAAGTTTGCCGCGGATACGGCCAAGGGCGGCGGGCCTTCGTTTGCCGCGTGGTTCGCGCCCGATGCGGTGACGCTGGAAAATGGCGGCGCGGTGGTGGTGGGTCATGATGCGGTTGCGGCTCGCGCTACGTGGTCGCCGACCGTCTATCAGCTAACGTGGGTTCCGGAAGGGGCGCGGATGAGCGCGTCCGGAGACATGGGTTTTACGTGGGGGCACTACGAGGGCGATTCGAAGGACGCCGATGGGAAGCCGGTGAAGGAGACGGGCCGGTACATGACGGTGTGGAAAAAGCAGGCGGATGGGTCGTGGAAGGTCGAGCTGGACGCGAGCAATACGGGTCCGGCGGAGGACTGCTGCCGGGTCAAATAAACACGTGAAATGAACCAGGTCTGATGCAAAACGGGTCAGTGTGTTACTGTAGTGCCCTGGTTTGGGGGCTCGGGCTGTTACTACCGAAAGTACCGTAAGCGATACATATAGCAGGACTTGGCATCACACGAACGGGGCAGAGCCGAGCCGGAAATACTTTGCAACAATGCAGGTGGCGACCGGTGTCCGTTTTACGACCCAGACCTATGCACCCTGGAGTCCCGGGCTCGCCGGAGTCTG
The DNA here is from genome assembly GCA_964535525.1 of uncultured Acidobacterium sp. Classification (GTDB taxonomy): domain Bacteria; phylum Acidobacteriota; class Terriglobia; order Terriglobales; family Acidobacteriaceae; genus Palsa-343. The sequence goes on from CAZHTJ010000078.1 coordinate 11,104, forward strand.
CGGAGAGGGATGAGCTACCTGGCTACAAGCGCGCAGTGGAGTGAAGCCGAGAGGCTGAAGTCGCTGCACGAGTACGAAATTCTCGACACACCGGCGGACCCGGCGTTTGACGAGATCGTACGCGTGGCGGCGCAGGTGACGGGCGCTCCGTATGCCTATTTGGGATTTCTGGATGCCAACCGGCTGTGGTTCAAGTCGCGGTTTGGATTTCAGGGGACAGAGATTCCGCGGCTGGCGACCGCGGATCAGTACACGATTCTCGAGCCGGAGCCGCTGCTGGTGGCCGATGCGGCGATGGAACCGCGGTTTCCGGTGCGGGGAATTCCGCTGACGCGGACAGTGCATTGCCGCTCGTATCTGGCGGCGCCGCTAGTGGGGCCGGAGGGAGCGATCGGGACGCTGGCGGTACTGTCGCCGAAGCCGAATCAGTTTACGGAACAACATGCGTCGATTTTGAGCGTGCTGACGCGGCAGGTGATGATGCGCCTCGAGTATTCGATTCACTCGAAGGGGCAGGATCACTCGCTGCGGGCGCGGCAGCGGATTGAGCGCGCGCTGATGGTCGAGCGGAATTTTGTGTCGGCAGTTCTGGACACGATGAGCGCGCTGGTCCTGGTCGTCGACACGTCGGGGCGGATCGTGCGCTTCAATCGCGCGTGCGAGGAGATTTCCGGGTACACGTTTGCTGAGCTGGCCGGGCGGTCGTTTCCGCAGGAATTATTTTTGACCGAAGAGCGGGCGGTGGCGTTCGATCTGCTGGAGCAGTCGCGGGGCAACGCGCGGCGGGATCCGACGGAATTGCACTGGCTGTCGCGCGACGGGCGGCGGCGGCGGATTGCCTGGAACACCACGACGCTGACCGATGGGATGGGGGAGATCAACTTCATCATCATGACGGGCGTCGACGTCACGGATCAGAGAGAGGCGACGGCGGCGCTGCATGCGAGCGAGGCCAGGTACCGGCAGCTGGTGGAAAGCTCGCTGGGCATGGTGACTACGCACGATCTCGATGGGCGGATTCTGTCGATCAACGCGAGTGCCGCGGAGAGCCTGGGCTATCGCGCCGAGGAGATGGTGGGGACTCGGCTGATTGAATATGTGCCGGACGATCAGCGGATGAATTTCGACGCCTATCTGCAGCGCATTGCTATGACCGGCGAGGAGCAGGGGACGATCAGCCTGCGGCACAGACAGGGCGGCGTGCGGATTATTGCGTGGCGGAACCGGCTTTTGGATTTGCCGGAGATGCCGCCGTTCGTGCTGGGGCACGGCGTCGATGTGACGGAGAAGACGGACGCCGAAAATAAGCTGCATGCGGTGATGCGGCAGCGGGAATCGATTCTGGAGTCGGTGGGCGATGGCATTTACGGCGTCGACATGGAAGGGCGAATTATTTTCGTCAATGAAGTGGGCGCGCGGATGATGGGCTACACGCAGGACGAGATGGAAGGGCAGGATCTGCTGGCGATGCTGGGACACGCGCGCGCGGATGGGACGGTGTACCGGATCGAGGACAGTCCGATCTATGCGGCGCGGCGGGCGAGCACCCCGATTCGCGCGCGGGACGAGGTGTTCCGGCACAAGGACGGGCACACCGTCCCGGTGGAATATGTGGCGTGCCCGATGATGCTGAATGGGCGCGTGACCGGCGTGGTGGTTGCGTTCCAGGATGTGACGGAGCGGCGGCGGCTGGACCGGATGAAGGACGAATTCATCTCAACAGTCAGCCACGAACTGCGGACTCCGCTGACCGCGCTGCGTGCTGCGCTCGGGTTGATTGCGGGCGGGGCGCTTGAAAAGCGGCCGGAGAAGCGGGCGCAGATGATGGACGTGGCGATCGGGAACTGCGACCGGCTGGTGCGGCTGGTGAACGACATTCTGGATTTCGAGCGCATGGGCGCGGGGCGTTTGCCGATGCGGTTCCAGGAAGTCGAAGCGAAGGAACTGCTGCGGCGTGCAACCGATCTGCAGCATCCGAGCGCGCAGAAGGCGGGCATCGGGTTCATTGTGGACGCGGGACCGCTGACGTTGTGGATCGACGAGGACAGGATTTTGCAGACGCTGGGAAATTTGATCAGCAACGCGATCAAATTTTCGCCGGCGGGCAGCGAGATTACGCTGCGGGCGAAGGTGCAGAGCGCGACCGAGGCGATTATTTCTGTCGAGGACAAGGGCCGCGGGATTCCGCCGGAGAAGCTCGACATTATTTTCGAGCGCTTCCAGCAGGTGGACGCTTCGGACTCGCGCGACATGGGCGGGACCGGGCTCGGGCTTGCGATTTGCCGGAATATTGTGCGGCAGCACGGCGGGCGCATCTGGGCCGAGAGCGTTGTGGGCAAGGGCAGCACGTTTTTCTTCACCGTTCCTCGGACCACGGCTCGGGTTTTGGATGTCGGCGAGGGTGCGGGGCAGGCTCCTTTGGTTGGGACTCGGATGCTGTAGTGGCTGATGCCCCCTGGGGGGTAGGTCCGGGATCGATCCCTTTTGTTTTGAGCATTTCGTGTAGTAACAGTTTTCGTCGATTACCCCCGAGACGTGCCTGGGCGCGGTACTTAGGTCATTGTTTCGAGGGTGCAGGGCACAGGGTCGAGGGTGGAGGAAGGGCAGGGCGCTCTGCCGCGCGTCGGCGACGGATGGCCGGATTGGGAATGACCTGCCTGGGAATGACCTGACTGGGAATGACCTGGCTGGGAATGACTTGGCTGGCAATGACCTGACTTCGAACATTGGAGGCTTCCTCCTTTCCTGCAAGAGAAAAGGCTCGCGATGGCGAGCCTTTTGCGTTGGGTGCAATGAAAAAGCTCTGTTCGCGTGTGCGGACAGAGCTTTGCTTGTTTCCAGTTTGGAGTTTTTTGGGGGTCTAAGCAAGGGAAATCGGCGGGTGGGGGAGTACGGAGGTACTGTTCGGGATCGAGCGCGCAGTTGGATCGCGACTCGATCGGCCTGTTCGTGGTCTTTTGAGAGCGGCCTGTGGACGCGTTAGCTGGGACGCGGATGCCATAGGGGGATTGGCGTGGGCGCTCCGAGGGGAATCTTGGAGTTCCTTCTGTCTTCTTACAGGGCTGGAGCGGAGGCCGCTACCGCGAGGCCCACCGCTCGATCCGGGCGAGAAGCCCACTTTCTAGCATTAGTAACGTTCAGAATAGTCGATCTGGGAATCGAAAAAGGTCTCCCAGTTCGTGATCTAATTTGAGCGTGCCTAAGCTCGGTCAGACCATACCCAGCGTCCCGGTGTTTGTCAGTTCCACATTCACTGATATGCAGGAATACCGCCGCAAAGTGCAGGACGCGCTCACGCAGTTGGAAACAATAGTAAGGGGAATGGAACAATTCGGATCAAAGCCCGGCAGCCCAGTCGACGAATGCCTTCGCGTCGTACGCTCATGCAAGGTCTATGTCGGCATTTTCGGCATGAGGTACGGGAGCATTCCTGATGGTCTGGAAATGTCGATGACGCATCTCGAATATAACGAAGCTCAGCGAATCGGTCTCCCTTCTTTAATTTATCTCCTTGATGAGAACCAGCCAATCCCGGCGAAAGACGTTGAAATTGGCACGGGGGCAGAGAAACTAAAAACGTTAAAAAAGCACCTGGCGAAGAGCCATATTGTAAGTTTCTATACGACCCCGGAGGACCTGCGGGCGCGGATTTTGCACGACGTCCCTGCTCTCCTCGTGGACCTTGGAACTGAAGTGTTGCCTGTTCCCGCAAGTGGGCTCGCCAGTGCTGAAGACCCCTATTGGCCCAGCGGACCCTACAGAAAACCTGCGCAACCACCGGTCTCCACAGGCAACAGAGATTCCGGATGGCCCGACGAATTCATTTCGACGGTGAGCCGCGAGATGCGGACGCCGCTGACGGCGCTGCGTGCGGCGCTGGGATTGATTGCGGGCGGGGCGCTCGAAAAGCGGCCGGAGAAGCGCGCGCAGATGATGGACGTGGCCATCGGGAACTGCGACCGGCTGGTGCGGGTGGTGAACGACATTCTGGATTTCGAGCGCATGGGCGCTGGACGTTTGCCGATGCAGTTCCAGGAAGTCGAGGCGAAGGAGCTGCTGCGGCGTGCAACCGATCTGCAGCATCCGAGCGCGCAGAAGGCGGGCATCGGGTTCATTGTGGACGCGGGACCGCTGACGTTGTGGATCGACGAGGACAGGATTTTGCAGACGCTGGGAAATTTGATCAGCAACGCGATCAAATTTTCGCCGGCGGGCAGCGAGATTACGCTGCGGGCGAAGGTGCAGAGCGCGACCGAGGCGATTATTTCTGTCGAGGACAAGGGCCGCGGGATTCCGCCGGAGAAGCTCGACATTATTTTCGAGCGCTTCCAGCAGGTGGACGCTTCGGACTCGCGCGACATGGGCGGGACGGGGCTGGGGCTTGCGATCTGCCGCAATATTGTGCGGCAGCATGGCGGGCGCATCTGGGCCGAGAGCGTGGTGGGGAAGGGAAGCACGTTTTTCTTCACGGTGCCACGGACTTCGACTTGGTGATCAATGCGAGGGATTGCGCTGGTCAGGCTACTTTGGTGGGGACTCGGATGCTATGGGTGGGGGTAGGCGCTCCGGGGAGAATATCGAGTTCCTCCTCAGTTTTCCCGCGTCGGCCCGGACACTCCCAGCATGAGACCTCCGCTCTATCAAGAGCCTGAAGCCGATATCGCGTTACTGATCTGATTTCATTCTTCGCGGATCGTCTTAGCCGGCGGTATGAGAGTGGCGCAGTCGAACGCCCATCGACTATACGATGAGCCTCCTTGAGTGGCCTAGGAACCTACTTGGCTTTGGGCAACACAATTAGAGTCGTTTGCGGGCCCCATTCGGCAGGCTCAGAGCTAACAATTAATTGGGGCCGCAATTTTGCAGCCTGTAAGCAATTCATAAGCTCCCTGACCGTGGAGCTTCCTTGCAGCTCTGGAGTTGTTGCGACAACCAGACCATAGCTGGGGAAATCAAGGCGGCTACCGAGAAGAGCTTGCCTCATTACTCTCCACCCACCGGCTTCAAGGGATTGTGAAATCTGTTCCTCGTAGTGTTGTGCCTCTGGATCGCCGCCGACTGCAACATTTACGGTGAAGGGAGCTACCTTCTGGGCATAAGCTGACAAGGCTGCCCGTTGTGCAGGGTCCAAGCGTCGTGGCTCGTAAGTCTTGACTATAAGATCCATGGCTTGTTGCCTTGCAAAAGCTTCGATTTGTGGCTGGAGACTTGCGACTGCTTTGGCTGTCATCGACTGTGTCTGAGCCCGCAGTTCCGGTGCCTCGTCCGCCAATCGTTTTGTGATGGCTATCGCGACTTGGTCCTGGATCGCTTGTGTTATCTGATCTGTCGCGTGTTCGCGCAGAGCCTGTTGGACTGCAATATCAATGTTCTTTTTTGTGAGTTCATCCGCAAGTCGTTCCTTCACCTCATCGGTTGCCGTCTGAACGGCAACGCGTTTGAGATTCGAGTAACCGACCCAACCCAAGACGGAAAAGAGCAGGCCAAAGGCAGCCACCTGAACGCCGAGGGCGGTCAGAGTCCGCTTATGCAAGCGATCGATCGAAGCTATTTCGTCGCGAGCAGTATCGCGCGCAAAAGCCAGGGCTTTCTCGACGGGGTCTTCGGCGCTTGCTGCGGAACTTTGTGTGGTCCCTCTTTGTTCGGTCTTCTCGTCTTTCATAGGCGTGCAACGAGCATAAAGCAAAGTCACATCTCCTTGTGATCTCGGCGGCCGGTCCATTCAGCGCAGTTTTAGCTGATGAGCGGTGTTGAAGGGCCCACGATCTCATGCTCCCATTCCCCGGCCCAAAGGCCGCTGGACGTCATGCCCCTTCACTTTTTCTTGCCGAAGGCGAGTTTTTTCGCAAGCTGGGAAGCATGCTGTTCAGATCGCAAAATCAGTGCCGCTTAGGTTTCTTCGTTAGTATCCATTAACTGGAGAGTTAACATGTGGGCCTTCACCCCGTCCCCGCCACAGTCGAATCAGCCGCTTGCGGGGGGCTTACCCCCCTGTTTCGACCCTCCTTCCGTTTCAGGACGGGCACGGGGTTGGCCGTTCCGAGGCGTCCCACAGCGGCCGAAGCCGGACTCATTTTGTGGCTGCGTTGCGGCACCCGTTCGACTCCGCGCCTTGC
>CAZHTJ010000079.1:0-17190 GCA_964535525.1 uncultured Acidobacterium sp.
ACTTTTCACGCGAAGGGTTGTGCGGAGTACGGGACGAAGGTAGTGGGCGGCGTGACGCCGGGGAAGGGCGGGACGACGCATGAGGGCTGGCCGGTTTTCGACACGGTGCACGATGCTGTGGAGAAGACGGGCGCGAATGCCACGGTGATTTTTGTGCCGCCGCCGTTTGCCGCCGATGCGATTCTCGAGGCGAATGACGCGGGCGTGCCGCTGATCATCTGCATCACGGAAGGGATCCCGATTAACGACATGGTGAAGGTGTGGAGCGTGCTGAAGCATTCCAGCTCGCGGCTGATTGGGCCGAATTGCCCGGGAGTGATTTCGCCGGGGAAGGCGAAGGTCGGGATCATGCCGGGGCGGATTCACAAAGAGGGTTCGATCGGGATTGTGTCGCGCTCGGGCACGCTGACGTACGAGGCGGTGTATCAGCTGACGCAGCGCGGGATTGGGCAGTCGACGGCGATTGGGATCGGGGGCGATCCGATTGTGGGCACGACCCATGTGGATGCGCTGAAGCTGCTGAATGAGGACCCGGAGACTGAGGCAATTATTCTGATTGGCGAGATTGGCGGGACCGCTGAAGAAACTGCGGCCGATTACGTCAAGCAACACGTCAGGAAGCCGGTGGTGGGATTCATCGCGGGGCAGACGGCTCCGCCGGGGCGACGGATGGGGCACGCCGGGGCGATCATCTCGGGCGGACAGGGAACGGCCGCGGAGAAGATGAAGGCGCTGACGGCGGCGGGGATTCATGTAGTAGAAACGCCGGCGGCGATTGGGGAGACGGTGGCTCGGGTGGTGGGCAAGGCGTGAAGCAGCTTTTAGCTACTAGCTGTTAGCCAACCAATCCGGAGTCTGCAGGCGTTCGGTGTTCATTGGCGAGGCAGGCGAGCTTCGAGGACGGCGAGGCGTTCACGGATGTCGATGGCGAAATCGAGCTTCTGAGAGAGGGTGCGAACCGACTCCTGCATCCGTTCGTCACGCAGGCGCAGTTCGGTATGCAGGCGATCGTCGCGGAGCTTCATCTCTTCCCGCAGGGCGTCGACGGACTCCTGCAGCTTATTGTCACGGATCTGCATTTCGGCCCGAAGTGAATCGAGGGAATCGCGGAGGTTTTCGTCTCCCAAGTGCATTTCAGTGCGCAGGGCCTCAAGCGAGACCTTGATCGACTTCACTTCGGGAACCAGGATGTCCTGGGCGATCTCGCGGAGCGAATCGACGATGGTTTTGGCAGAAGCGGCCATGACGTGAATTGATGATAGCTCAGGCTCGCATGGAAGCCTGCTCTACACTGGTAACACACATTACTTATGGGAGATTCAGCCGTTGAGCCAGCGTACGTTCAGCATTATTAAGCCTGATGCGATTCGGAAGGGTTATGCGGGAGCGATTCTCGCGGAGATTGAGAAGGCCGGGTTCAAAATTGTTGCGATGAAGAAACTGTCGATCTCGAAGTGGCAGGCCGAAGGGTTTTATTACGTGCACAGGGAGCGGCCGTTCTTCGATTCTCTGACCAGGTTCATGTCATCGGGGCCGATTGTGGCGCTGGTGCTGGAGAAGGAGAACGCGATTGCCGATCTGCGGAAGCTGATGGGCGCGACGAATCCCGCGAACGCGGAAGAGGGGACGATTCGGAAGAAGTATGCGGGGTCGATTGAGGAGAACGCGATTCACGGCTCAGATGCCGAGGACACGGCGCAGTTTGAGATTGGGTATTTCTTCGCGGGGCACGAGCTGGTTTAGGAGCAGGGATTAGAGTTTAGGGATTAGGGATTAGGGATTAGAAACAACGTCCTCCTATCTACAACGGACCGCCGAAGGAGTCCTGCCGGGTTAGGTGGTTTTCATGATTTCGAGGGTGAGGGATTCCTGGCGGGACTGGACCATGCGGTTCACGTTGCCGAGAACGCGCCAATAGACGAACAGGCTGATAGCGGCGAGCGCGAGAAAGACGGGCGCGGCCAGCAACGAGTGTCCCATGAGGGCGCAGGGCACGAGAACGAGAGCGCCGACGGCGACCAGCCCGAGTTGCGTGATCAGGCTGGTGAGGCCGTTGCCCAGGGCACCGGTCTCGCGCCGGATGCGCGTCATATTGATGCGGTAGGGCATGGTGATGGAAAGCAGATTGCCGACGGCAAAGTTCGCCGGGACGGCAAAGATGAGCCAGGCGAGTGTATCCGTGGCCATGCTGGGTGATGGAAGGCCGAAGCGGAAGACGACGACGGCGGAGATCAGCGCAATCTCCAGCAGAAACAGGACGAAGTGCAGAGCATTCTTGCTGAGGACAACGGTGCGCATGGGGGTAGGCGAAAGGAAGTAGAACTGAATGCCGTCGCCTTCCATGCCGAGATTGTTGCAGATGAGGCGTGCGAGGCCGAAGAAGGCCCACACCATTCCGATGGGGAGGGCGTACCGGGAGCGCACGCCTGAGAACTGGCCTCCGCGGGCCATGCCGCCAAAAAGGAAGACCATGACCAGGGGGGCCGCGAGATTGTAAAGCATGGGGCCGCTGCGCATGAGGTAGCGCAGGTCTTTTTCAAAGACGGCGGCGATGGGGCCGGAGAAAAGCGGACCGGAAAAATCCAGGGCTGGCCGGCGGCGGACTTTGCGCAGTGCTGTGGTTGATCGACGGGGGGCGTCGCTGAGATTCTCGCCGCGGCTTTCCGAGCGCAGGCGCAGAGCAAGAAGCGCTCCCGCGCCAAAGGTGTAGACGCCCAGCCAGAGGAAATCTTCGGAAGCCTGCAGCGGGCGATGCTGCGCTCTGAGGTTGATCGAATTGATGACGAGGCCCGGTGGAAAGACTTTTTGCGCTTCCATGAAGCGGCTTGCGACGCGGTTGGCGGTCTTGCTTTGGACATGGGACAACGGACGGCTGTAAGGATTCTGGCGATAGGCGGGATTGAACACCTGGGCGGCAAGGGCCAGAAACAGAAAGATGGCGGTGACGATTTCGCGGGTGCGTCGCTGAGCGAGCCAGCGCTCGATCCAGGCAAGGATCATGCGGGCGAGCAGGAGGTTGAAGAAGATGAACAGGGCGAGCGTGCATGCGGTCCAGAGAAAGAGGTCGGGGCGGGCGATGCTGATACCGATGCCGATGGCGGTGGCCCAGATGATGCCGATGAGCGTAGAGGGAGCGGCGAGGCCGTAGACGAGGTAGAGCACGATCCATGAGCCGAAGCTGACGGGGTAGCGCAGCAGGTGGCTGAGTTCGGGGTTCTGACCTCCGAGGGCGGGGGCGAGAGCGGCGAAGAACTGCCATGCCAGGAAGAGCACCCACAGCAACACAGAGATTCCGAGGATGCGGCCGTGGGTGACTGCGACCCAGGCGCCGAAGCCGAGCCCGAAGGCGGGGCCGCAGGCGATGAGACTGAAGATGAGAAAGACGAGGATGTGAGCGCCAAGTTCGAAGCTCCCGCGTTTGGTGCGGAGCGAGTTGACGAACATGCGGGTCTGGACCCGGACGAGCGCTGCGTATTGGCCGCGGGCGAGCGGCGAGAAGAGGCCGCCGTGGATGGATTTTTGCGGAGACGGCGGAGCTACGCCAGCCATGAAAGCTCCTGCAGGGCTTCGTCGGGTGTTCCGGCACCGGCGCCTCCGACGATGCGGAGGAAGAGCTCTTCGAGGGTGAGTTTTTCTTCGGGCTGCGGGCCGGTGAGGCTACCACCCGCGCGAACAAGTTCGCTGGCGGCAACACCGGCGCGGAGCTCGTCGAGCGAGCCGTTGGCGACGAGGCGGCCCTGATGAATGATGGCTACGTGGCTGCACAGGCGCTCGACGATTTCAAGCACGTGCGAGGTGAGGAAGATGGTGGCGCCGCGCTCGGTCATGCGCTGGAGCATGGCTTTGAGGGTGCCGGCGGCGATGGCGTCAACGCCTTCGAAGGGCTCGTCGAGGAAGAGGATGCGGGGGCCGTGGATGACGGCGGCGGCGAGGGCGAGCTTTTTCTGCATGCCGTGGGAAAAGTCCGTGACTAGCTTTTTGGGTTCGTTTGCGAGGTTCATGAAGTCGAGGAGCTCGTCGGTGCGGCTGTTGGTGGTGTCGCGATCGAGTCCATACATGCGGCCGACGAAGCGGAGGTATTCCGAGGCGGTGAGGCGGCCGAAGAGGGCGAGGCCTTCGGGGACGACGCCGATCTGGCGCTTGACATCGAGCGGGTCGGTGGCGAAGTCAAGGCCGAGGATTTCGATGTGGCCGGAGGTGGGGGCGAGGAGGCCGGTGAGCATCTTGATGGTGGTGGATTTGCCGGCGCCGTTGGGACCGAGGAAGCCGAAGAACTGACCCGGGGCGACGTCGAGGGTGATGTTATCGACAGCGGTAAAGGAGCCGAAGCGGCGGGTGAGGTTGCGGATGGAGATGGCGGGAGAATCCATTTCTGTACAGGGTACAGGGTGCGGGGGACAGGGTACAGGAGCGGGGGCGGGAGAGTTTTAGAGTTTAGAGTTTTGGGATTAGAGTTTAAGGCTTAGGGATGGAACGAATGATGAGATGCGGATGGCTGGTGGCGGTGGCGATGGTTGGCGGTTATGCAGTGGCATGGGCACCGAAGGCATCGGCCGGGCTGAAGGCGCAGGAGCAAGTGATTGTGCTGCATGCAGCACGGCTGTTCGATGTTGCGGCGGGGAAGATTGTTGCGCCAGGTGAGGTGCTGGTGGAGGGTGAGCGGATCGTCGCGGCGGGGACGTCGGTTGAGCATCCCGCGGGGGCTGAGGTGATTGACTTAGGCGACATGACGCTGATGCCGGGGTTGATCGACGCGCACGTGCATTTATTTTTGCATCCGGGCGCGGAGGATTTGCAGACGGTGGAGGAGGGCGTGCCGGAGCGGACGATCATCGCGGCGCTGGCGGCGAAAGCGGACCTGATGGCGGGTTTCACGGCGGAGCGCGATATGGGGACGGAGGGTGCGGGTTCGGCGGACACGGCGGTGATGCTGGCGATTGATCAGGGACTGATTCTGGGACCGCGGTTGCGGATCAGCGGGAATGCGGTCGACATTCTGGGCGGGCATGAGGATGCGAACCGGTTCAATCCTGCGCAGCATGTGCTGAGCAACGCGGACTATGCGAACACGGCGGATGAGATTGTCGCGGTGATTCGCGAGCAGCACAAGCAGGGGTCGACGTTTGTGAAGATGTATGAGACGGGGCCGGACTCTATGGTTGCGGGCGGACAGCCGGGGATGCCGCCGGTCTCGGGCGATCCGGAGTTTTGGGAGTTTCATACGCCATATCAATATACGGAGGCGCAACTGAAGGCTGGTGTGGAGGAAGCGGCGCGGCTGGGGACGAATGTGGGCGTGCATGCGCAGGGTGAGCCGGGGACTCTGTATGCGGCGGAGGCGGGGGTGGCGTCGATTGACCACGCGACGCAGCTGAGCGACGACACGATGCGGCTGATGAAGGAGAAGCACATTCCGGCGGTGCCGACGTTCACGATTTTTGAGTATTTTGCAGAGCATGCGGCTTCGCCCGAGGCGGCGGCGCGCGAGCACACGATGCTGGAGTACAAGATTCACGAATTCAAGCGGCAGGTGGCGGCGGGGGTTCCGATGGCGGTGGGGTCGGATGTGGGGCCGTTTCCGCATGGGACGCAGGCGAAGGAATTGGAGCTGATGGTGCGGTATGGGATGACGCCGGCGGCGGTGCTGCAGGCGGATTATTTGAACGGCGCGCAGATTCTGCGGTGGCAGGGGCAGATTGGGGAGCTGAAGGCGGGATACTACGCGGATGTGGTGGCAGTTCCGGGAAATCCGCTGGAGGATATTACGGCGGTGGAGCGAGTTGGGTTTGTGATGGAGGGTGGAGTGGTGGTGAAGCAGGAACAGGAACAGAGAATAGGGAATAGGTAAATCTATGCGGGAAGCTGGCCGGGCGCTGTCAGAAACGGATCGACGATGGTAACACCGTCGAGATTCTGGCCCGACTGGAGGTCTTCGGTGAGGAGCCAGCGGCAGGAGGCGGTCCTGGCTGCGGCGACGATGAGGGAGTCCCAAAAGGACAACCGATAACGGTCCTGTATCTTCCAGGCGCGCTCCAGAAGTGAAGCGTTCACCGTGACTGGATTCCACGCGAGGAGATCGCGCACGTCGGCGCGGGCTTGTTCTGCGAAGCCAGTCTTCTTTTGGACCATCTTATTGAAATATTCCTGCAGGACCTGGAAGCTGATACGGCCGTTGTCGCTGTCCCACAAATGGCGCATCCAGGAGATTGCCTTTTGTTGTTTCAGAGGGTGGTGCTCTTCCCTTACGTAAATCAGGACATTGGTATCAACGAAGACGGTCCCTGTCATGTACTTCCTCGCGTGAGAGGTACTTGCCGTCCGACTTCAGAAAGGCTGGACGGGAGAGGTAGCGGCGCTTTGCCTTCTCGTAGTTGTCGGCTTCCATCATGCGCTGTTTGAGAATGCCGGCCAGAAGCCGGGAAACGCTCGTGTCCTGGCGGGCGGCTTCAAGGCGAGCCCAGCGGGCAACATCTTCTTCCAGAGTGAGGGTGACGTTACGGAGTGCGGTTTTCATGACACTGATTCAGTGTAACACGGACTCTGTGTTCTTGTGCGATGTGGGATGAAACCATTAACCAAAGCAATTTCCTCGGGCCTTCCCGGTCGTGGTACAAGAAGATACGTTTCCTCGTCTGAAGCGTGCGGGTTTCCCCGTCCGAAACGGTACGACCGAGCTTGTCTGATTCAGAGATTCGGGCATCCGAATAACGGACTGGTATGACAACAGCGCCTGTGCGGGGGGCTTTCGAGCACCCGCTGCTCCGCGATTATTTTATGGACGCCGCCTTCGACGAGATGTTCGACGGGGACGGGGCGATACGCCCGCATTATGCGGCGCTGTTCCATGAGCTGACAACGCTCCCGCCGGAGGAGATTCGGAGGAGAAAGCAGTCGGCGGACGCGTCGTTCCTGATGCAGGGAATCACCTTTACAGTTTATGGGCGCGAAGAGGGGACGGAGCGGATTTTTCCGTACGACCTGATTCCGCGGCTGGTGACGGGCGAGGAGTGGGACCGGATCGAGCGGGGGCTGACGCAGCGGATTACGGCGCTGAATCTTTTTCTGCACGATGTTTATAACGACCAGAAGATTCTGGCGCAGGGGGTGGTGCCGCGGGAGGTGGTGTACAGCTGCCAGCAGTTCCGGCGGCAGATGCGCGGGCTGCGGGTTCCACGCAATGTATATGTAGCCATTGCAGGCACAGATTTGCTGCGGCTCGAAAGCGGCGAGTATGTGGTGCTCGAGGACAATGTGCGGGTGCCGTCGGGGGTAAGCTACATGCTGACGAACCGGCGGATTATGAAGCGGACGCTGCCGAGTTTGTTTCGCGATTACGGGGTGCGGCCGATCGATCATTATCCGCAGGCGCTGCTGGCGACGCTGCGGTCGCTGGCGCCGGAGGGGCGGCCGGAGCCGACGATTGTGGTGCTGACGCCGGGAGTTTATAACTCGGCATATTTCGAGCACACGTGGCTGGCGCGGCAGATGGGCGTGGAACTGGTGGAGGGGCGGGACCTCGTCATCCACGACAACGTGGTTTATATGCGGACGACGGCGGGGCTGAAGCGCGTGGATGTGATCTACCGGCGCGTAGATGACGACTTTATCGATCCGCTGGCGTTTCGGAGTGAGTCGATCCTGGGGGCGGCGGGCCTGTTCAATGCGTATCGCGCGGGGAATGTGACGCTGGCGAATGCGTTTGGGACAGGGGTGGCGGACGATAAGGCGCTGTATGCGTATGTGCCGGCGATTATCCAGTATTACCTGAGCGAGGAGCCGATTCTGAACAACGTGGAGACGTATCTGCTGACGGATGCAAAGCAGCGGTCGCACGTGAAGGAGAATCTGGAGAAGCTGGTGGTGAAGGCGGTAGGCGAGTCGGGCGGGTATGGGATGCTGGTGGGCCCGCAGAGTTCGGCGGCGGAGCGGGAGGAGTTCAAGCGGAGGATCGATGCCGATCCGAGGAATTATATTGCGCAGCCGACGCTTTGTTTTTCGCGCGCGCCTTGTTTGCTGGAGGATGGGTCGATTGGGCCGCGGCACGTGGATTTGCGGCCGTACATTTTGTTTGGGGACAAGGTGACGATTGTGCCGGGCGGTTTGACGCGGGTGGCGCTGCGGCAGGGATCGCTGGTGGTGAACTCGTCGCAGGGCGGGGGGAGCAAGGATACGTGGGTGCTGGGGAGCTGAAGCTAGCGGACAGCGTTCAGCGGACAGCGTTCAGTAGCAGCTTTTAGCTTTTAGCTTCTAGCTATTAGGTGGTCGTGGGTAGTGGTGACGTCGTTCTGGAGCGTGACTAGAGATGCTTTCGCGGGTGGCGGATAGTTTGTACTGGACGAGCCGGTATCTGGAGCGGGCCGAGCATACGGCGCGGCTGATCGACATCAACATGGGGTTGATGCTGGACCGTTCTCGGGTGAGCGCGGAGCGGCGGTGGCAGCGGGTGCTGACGGCGGTCGGATCGGCGCAGGGAGTGGGCTGGCACAACGATCACGATGGGGACGGTGAGCCGGCGCGGTGGCTGGGAGTGACGGCGCTGGTGCACGCGCTGTGCTTCGATACGACGAAGCATGCGTCGATTACGGCGTGTATTTTTGGAGCGCGGGAGAATGCGCGGCAGATTCGCGATGAGATCAGCACGGAACAGTGGCAGCGGCTGAACGGGCTGTTTCATGAGATCAGCCGGCTGAGGACGGCGTCGCCTTCGGAGAGAAACCTGGCGGAGTTTTTGCCGACGATCATCGATGGGGTTCACCTTTTCCAGGGGGTGACGGATACGACGCTGAGCCACGGCGAGGGATGGCATGTTCTTCGGGCGGGGAAGTATCTGGAGCGGGCGTGGTCGCTGACGACGCTGCTGGATGTTTACGAGCGCGAAGTTTTTCTCGGCGAAGACTCCGATGATGCGAGCGAGTATCTGGAGTGGGTGGGACTGCTGCGAGTGTGTACGGCGTTCGAGGCGTTTTGCCGGGTGCACACGGCGGATCTGACCCATGAGCGGATCCTGGAGTTTTTGCTGCTCGATCCGGATTTTCCGCACTCGGTGCGCTTTGCGGTGGATGCGCTGCACAATGCGCTGGAGGCGATCCAGCAGCATACGCGGACGCAGCACGGGGGCGAGCTGATGCGAGTGGCGGGACGGCTGAAGGCGACGCTGGGATTTGCGCAGGTCGGAGAGATTCTGGCGCAGGAGCCGATACGGTACCTGCGGCGGATTCTGGAGCAGTGCAGGGAGATTCACGATTTGATTTACGCCGTTTATATCCAGTACTCGGTGGAAACGGCACTGGCGGTGTAGGAAGCTCCGGCAGGAGAGAGAACCCATCCCGCAGGGGCTAAAGCCCCGCGTAAGTGGAAAGTTAATGGCACGGCTGAAGCCGTGCCCTTTCAAAGACGGTGGCGTGCGGCTACATCGGGGCAGGAAAAAGAAGGCACGCTCTGGAGGTTCGTAAGCGATGCATTTTTATTTTGTGCGGCACCTGACGAAGTTCCTCTACTCGCGGACGGTGAGCGAGAGCACGATGGAAGTGCGGATGCATCCGAGGAGCGACAGCAACCAGCGGTGCCTGTCGTTTACGTTGTCGGTGAGCCCGCGATGCCGGGTGTTCACGTATCGCGATCATCTGGGAAATAACATTCACCACTTCGATATACCGGGGCGGCATGGGCAGCTGGTGATCGTGGCGGAGTCGGTGGTGGAGCATCAGCCGCTGGCGACGATTCCCACCACGCTGGGGCCGGAAGCGTGGAAGGAGCTGGATGCGCTGGTGGCCGAGGGCGACTACTGGGAGATGCTGCTGCCGAGCGAATTCGCGAAGCCGACGCCGGCGCTGCTGAAACTTGCGGGGGAGCTGGAGGTGGTGCGGCGCGACGATCCGCTGCAGCTGCTGCACGAGATCAAGACGCGGCTGTATGACTGCTTCAGCTATGAGAAGAAGAGCACGCAGGTGGATTCGCCGATCGACGAGGCGCTGGAGACGCGGCAGGGGGTGTGCCAGGATTTTGCGCACATCATGATCGCGCTGGTGCGGCACGTGGGGATTCCTTGCAGGTATGTGAGCGGATACTTGTATCACGGGAGCGAGGATCACGACCGGTCGACATCGAGCGCGACGCACGCGTGGGTGGAGGCGTTTTTGCCGGCGCTGGGGTGGGTGGGGTTCGATCCGACGAATGCGCTGGTAGCGCGGGACCGGCATATTCGCACAGCGCTGGGGCGGGATTACGCGGATGTGCCGCCGACGCGGGGGTTGTTCCGCGGGCGGACGGACAGCGAGCTGTATGTGGCGGT
This sequence comes from uncultured Acidobacterium sp., assembly GCA_964535525.1. Classification (GTDB taxonomy): domain Bacteria; phylum Acidobacteriota; class Terriglobia; order Terriglobales; family Acidobacteriaceae; genus Palsa-343. The sequence continues at coordinate 10,292 of CAZHTJ010000079.1, forward strand.
GCAGGTGACGGCGTCGGATGCGGCGCCGGATCTGGATCGGGAGCTGCCGATTCCTGAGGACTGGTCGATGCTGGTGGAGAAAGCGCAGGCTCCTCCGCCTCCGGCCGAGCCGTTGTTGCAGATTCAGCAGTCGCAGCAACAGTGAGACGGAGTTTAGGGATTAGGGATTAGGGATTAGGGATTAGGGATTAGGGATTAGGGATTAGGGATTAGAAAGCTACACTGCCCTGACAGGCTGCGACAACTCGTCGAAGATACACAGCTCCGAAGTGCTTATTCGATGATGGCCAGGGTGTCGCCTGCGGAGACGGTATCGCCGGCGGCGACGCGGAGTTCGCGGACGTGGCCGTCTTTGGGGGATTTCATTTCGTTCTGCATCTTCATGGCTTCGACGACGAGGATGCCCTGGTGGGCGGCGACGACGTCGCCCTGGTCGACGAGGACGCGGACGACGCGGCCGGGCATGGAGGCTCTGAGGGTGATAGGGCCATCGGCATGCGCGTGGCGGCGGCGGGAGCGAAGGGAGCGGGGATCGTCGATGCGGTAGGGAATGCGCTCAGGGCCGACGTGAAGCGCGGGATCGGAGTTGTCGGCATCGAGGACGATGCGATACGACTGGCCGCCGATGAGGAGTGACAGGATGCCGGGGCGCAGGAGATGGACATCGGCTTCGACTGGCTGGCCGTCGACGCGGATGCGCCACTGACCGGGGGAGTCGGCGACCGGTTCGAGTTCAACCTGGCGGGTGCGGCCGTCGATTTCGAGGGTGAAGGTCATGGCCATGCAATCTTTGCAACTTGCGGAAAGAAGCTCTGAGAGAAAGCAAAACCATCCCTCAGCGGCTAAAGCCGAACTGATTTTACAGTTCTAAAGGCACAGCTGAAGCTGTGCCCTTTCAAACCCGCGGAGTTTTGCCGAAGTTGTTTAGTCTGCCCCGCCGACGGCGTCACGGCGGGCGGCGGCCTTCCATGGGCTGGCGTGGCCATTGCCGTTGAGCGCGGAGCCGTTGGCGGCGATCTTTGTGGCTTCAAAGAGCGCGGCTGCGGCGACGGCGGGAAGGTCGCGGTGGCCGTTGGAGGCGATGGCCTGCTCGGAGGGCGCGGCGAGAAGGCGGTCGAGATAGCCGGTGTCAATGCGGGCGGCGCGGAAATCGGGATCGTTAAGGATGCGGCGGAAGAGGGCGAGGTTGGTGCGGATGCCGCCGATGACGTACTCGTCGAGGGCGCGAAGGAGGCGGGCGATGGCGAGCTCGCGGGTAGGCGCGTAAGCGATGAGCTTGGAGAGCATGGGGTCGTAGTCGACGGGGACGACCCAGCCCTCGTAGATGCCGCTGTCTTCGCGGATGCCGGGGCCACCGGGCTGGAGAAGGCGGGTGATGCGGCCGGGCGAGGGCATGAAGCCGTTGGCGGGATCTTCTGCGTAGATGCGGCATTCGATGGCGTGACCGCGGAGCTGGACGTCCTTCTGGGTGAAGGGCAGCGGCTCGCCCTGGGCAATGCGAATCTGGAGATGGACGAGGTCGTAGCCGGTGACAAGCTCGGTGACGGGGTGCTCGACCTGGAGGCGGGTGTTCATCTCGAGGAAGTAGAACTTCTTTTTGTCGTCGACGAGGAATTCGATGGTGCCGGCGTTGGTGTATCCGGCGGAGAGCGCGAGGCGGACGGCAGCGTCGCCCATGCGGCGGCGCAGGGCCTGATCGACGACGGGCGAAGGGGCTTCTTCAATGACCTTCTGATGGCGGCGCTGGACGGAGCATTCGCGTTCGCCGAGGGAGACGCAGTGGCCGTGCTCGTCGGCGATGACCTGGATCTCGATGTGGCGGGGGCGCTCGATGAGTTTTTCGAGGTAGACCTCGCCGGAGCCGAAGGCGCGGTCGGCTTCGCTGCTGGCGGCGGCGAAGGCGGAGGGCAGATCTTCGGGCGAGAAGACGGCGCGCATGCCTTTGCCGCCCCCGCCCGCAGCGGCTTTGAGCATGACGGGATAGCCGACACCGGCGGCTACGTCGATGGCTTCTTCGGGCGAGGCGAGGGCGTGGACGCATCCCGGAGTGCGGGGCATGCCTGCCTCGTCTGCGGCCTGGCGGGCGTTGGTTTTGGAGCCGAGGATGCGCATGGCCGAGGAGGGCGGCCCGATGAACTTGATGCCGGCCTGCTCGCAGGCCTGGGCGAAGTCTGCGTTTTCGGAGAGGAATCCGTAGCCGGGATGGATGGCGCTGGCTCCGGTGCGGGCGGCGACTTCGAGGATCAGATCACCGCGGAGGTAGGACTCCTGCGCAGGCGCGGGGCCGAGGCGCCAGGCTTCATCGGCTTCGAGGACGTGGGGTGCGGCGCGGTCGGCGTCAGAGTAGACGGCGACGGTGGAGAGGCCGAGTTCGCGGCAGGCGCGGAGGATGCGGAGAGCGATTTCGCCACGGTTGGCGATGAGTACTTTTTGAAACACCGGATCAGGGTACAGGTTAAAAGGGTGCAGGGTGCAGAGAAAAATGGTCTCAGGGTGGAGGGTGTAGCGGGGAGGGTGTACCGGGACAAATCAGTGGTACAGGGTACGGCGTATAGCGTTCAGCAATGCCGATTCTGGCACATAAAGAAAGGCTCTCGGGGGAGCGAGAGCCTTTCGGGTATTGCGGTTGCTGTGCGGCCGGTTCGTTTTAGTTCATGACCACGCCGCCGTTGGCTTTCTCGTTGGCTTTTTCTTCGTTGGCCTTACGAGCGCCCATGGCCTTCTTGACCCAGTCGCCAGCCGAGGCCAGGTCGGCCTTGCGGGCGGCATCGTCGCCACAGTCGAGATCGGCTTTGCGGCGATACATGAGGTTGAGGTACTGCATGGCGTCGTCGTAATTGGAGCGGAGGTCGACGGCTTTCTGCAGGTACGCGAGGCCATCGTTCACGAGCTGGGTGTTCTGCTCCTGGATGGCCTTGCAGACAGGCTTTGGCATCTTGGCATTGCCCTGGCCGTCATCCTGCATACCGGCGCCCTGCAGCGCGTGGATGGCGTTCTGGTAGGCCTGGGTCCAGTCGACGACACCGATGGTGTAGGCAGCCTCGGCGTCCTTAGGATCGGCGGCCAGGACCTTGAGCTGCCAGTCGCGAGCGGGGCCGAATTTCTTCAGGTCGTAGTTGAGGGCTGCAATCTGCTTGAGGCTGGTGATGTCGTCGGGATGCTCTTTGAGAACCTGCATGAAGCCGTTGATGGCCATCTGAGCAGTCTTCTCGTTGTCGGGAGTATCGAGGCCGGGCACAACCTGCTGCGCGTAGGCAGTGGCCAGATAAAGCCGGGTCATGGGGTAGGTGGGATCGAGGTTGACGGCCTTCTGGAAGTGATCGATGGCCTCTTCGTATTTCGCCTGTTTGTAAGCCTGCACACCCTTGTTGAGCTGGTTGCGGGCCTCCAGGCGTTTACAGCCGGTCGACGATGCCAGCAGGAGGATGGTGGCAGCGGCCAGCGCCAGTGGACGTGCGATGCGGTTCATTCTGTCTATCTTCTCCTTCAGCTCGCCAGGGAGCCTAAACGCCACGCACTCAGGCTCTGCCGAGAGCGATTGTACTTCTTTCTCAGCCCGAGGCAAGAGTACCGGAGTGCTGCTGCGCCTTCCCTCAGGTAAATTACTCACTGGCCGGCGGCAATCTTGGGGGTGATGAGCCCGATGTGATCGACGCCGACCGCGTGGCCGGTATCAATGACGGAGGCGACGGCCTGGAAGTCCAGGTTGGGATCGCCTTTGACGAACATGACTTTTTCAGCGCGGGTGGAGAAGATCTCATTGAGCTTGCTCTCGAGATCGGACTTGGCGACGGGAGTCTCGTTGATCAGATAGCTGGGAACGCCGCCACCGCCAGCCTGAATCTGCACGACGATGGTGCGGTCGTTGGGCTGCTCCTGGTTCGGGTTCTTGGGAGGCTGGGGGACCAGGGCATCGAGTCCGCGGGGCGTGACCGGCACGATGACCATGAAGATGATCAGGAGCACCAGCAGCACGTCGATGAGAGGAGTTACGTTCGGTTCGGCATTCAGGGCGCCGGCTCCGCCTACACTCATGGACATAAATCAGTTCCTCGTTTCTTCGACTTCAAAATGACTGGCGTTACTGGCCGCCTGCGGCGGGTGGCCTGCTGGTTGAGATCGGCTGTTGCTGCTCGGTGAGCATGCCCACCTCTTCGACGCCAGCGGTACGGACGGCGTCAATGGCATCCATCACGGTGCCGTAGTGGGAGCGGGCATCGGCGCGGAAGTAGACGATTTTGCTGGTTTTGTTTTCCAGCTCGTCGCGAACCTGGGGTCCGAGGTTGGCGATGCTGACCTGGTTCTGGCCGAGGTAAACTCTGCTGTCGCGGGTGATGGCAACGACCACCGAGTCTTCCTTATTGGCGTCGTCCATGGGCGTGGCGTTGGCGCTCTGCGCGAGATCGACGTTCACCTTGTTCTGGAGCATGGGGGTGATGACCATGAAGATGATCAGCAGCACCAGCATGACGTCGACCATAGGGGTGACGTTGATGTTGGCGTTGACCTTGGCTCCTTCATTTCTTACTGCAATTGCCATTGGCTTACGCTCCAATCGAATTTCTCAGGGCGGGGCGACAATCAGGCGCCGGGAGCGCTGGATGCGACTCCCGGCTAAGAAAGATTCCCGCTCACTTCTATCCCGTCAGGCCAGGCACGAGCCCGGCGGGAACAACTGGTCCGACTACCGGCGATTGCTTTGCTTGATGAAGTAGTCGATCAGCTCGCTGGAGGAGTTGTCCATTTCGACGTCGAAGGCCTCCACGCGGTTGGTGAAGTAGTTGAAGAGCCACACAGCCGGGATGGCCACGAAGAGGCCGAAGGCGGTGGTGACCAGGGCTTCAGAGATACCGCCGGCGACTGCGCCGATGCCGGGGGTCTTCTGGGTGGCGATTTCCTGGAAGGCCTTGAGGATGCCGGCGACGGTTCCGAAGAGGCCGACGAAGGGGGCGGTGGAGCCAATGGTGGCCAGCGAGCCCAGACCTCTCTTCAGCTTGGCGTGAACGATGGCCTCGGCCCGCTCGAGAGCGCGCTTGGAGGACTCGATCTGCTCGACGCTGACCGCGCCGCCGCCGCCGTAGTTGCGGAACTCCTGCAGGCCGGCAGTAACGACTTCGGCGAGGTGCGACTTCTTGTTGCGGTCGGCGACCTTGACGGCTTCGTCGAGCTTGCCTTCCTTGAGGGCTCCGGCAACGCGTGGGGCAAACTCACGGGACTGCTTGCGGGCGGCGTTGAAGTAGAGATAGCGGTCGATCATGACGGCGAGGGACCAGATGGACATGATGAACAGAACGAACACGACGCCGCGGGCGAGCCAGCCCATGTTGTTCCATAGATCGATGGGGCTGAAACCGACGGTCTGGCCTTCCTGAAAGAATCCCAGGGACGCCGGGTTAACGAGATGGCTGATCTGAGCGAGAATCACTGAATCTTTCCTCCTGACACATTGCTGCGTAGATGCCAAAGATCGCTGATGGAATACCTGCCCGCAGGATTATAGGCGGAGAGGCCGGAAAAGTGCTGGAAACGCCCTGATCCGAGTGGGGACCAGGGCGGTTTGAATCAGCTGCCAAGACTGAAGACTACATTGACCTGAGTTTCGACCTCCACGGGTTCACCGTTAAGGAGGTACGGCTTATAGCGCCAACCGCGGACGGCCTCAGTGGCGGCTGCCTGCAGCATCGGGGGACCGCTGATCACCCGCAGGTTTTCGATTGTTCCACCCTTGGAGATCGTTGCCTGCAAGACGACGGTTCCCTGAATTCTTGCGGCTTTGGCGATGGCGGGGTAGGTGGGATTTTCGCCACCAATACGGGAGCCCTGCATGACGCCAGCCGAAACGACGACCTTCTTGGGCGGGGCTGCCTGGATCTTGGGGGCTGGGCCGGTACCGAGGCTGCCGAGCACGCCGCCCATCACGCCGTTCCCGGAGCCCATGCCTTCCATACCGGCAACGCCGGCGGAGGGAGGCGCAGCTTCTTCCCTGACCATCTTGATGTCATGGGGAATCCTGGTGGGCGCGGTGAGCTGGTTGTTGAGCATCTCGGAAACCACGCGGGTGACGTGAACAGCGGGAGGCGGAGGCGGAGGCGGTGGCGGTGGAGGCGGAGGCGCGACCAGCAGGGTCGCCATCATCGCCTTGGGCAGGGCTTCAGGGTAAATAAGTGGATACAAGACGAGCGCCGCAAGAACCGAGCCATTCAGCAGCAGCCCAACGACGGTGTAGTACTTGCTTTTTGTCTTGATCTGGTGCCCGGATTCCAGCAGGATGTCCTCAAACATAGCCATGGCCGACCTCGGACCTTTCAGTAGTTAACACCTCGTATAGACACCGCAGGGGTCCCCAATTGTTCCCGGGAATTTCGGCTGAGGCGCGCCGGGGAAGCGCGAAGCGGAGCCGGGCCGGGATTTCGCGAGACTTCTACAATACCCGCCACGTCGAGCCTGAGCGCAGCGGAGACGGCAGACAGGGCCGGTTCTCTTCTATAACACATTCCGAGGCGGGATGCAGCGGCACCCGCTTCGAGAGGCGAGCCTGCATTTCATTTGGATGCAGGTTCCGGAACCCAGGGGGGATGGGAGCATCATACCCTGGCTTTCTTCGCAGCGGGAAGAGTCGCGGCCCTGCCCCGGCGGGCGCGCCAATCCTGGTAAGCGACCAGCATGGGAGCGGCGACGGCAATCGAGGAATAGGTGCCGATGAGGATGCCGACCACGAGGGCGAAGGAGAAGCCGCGAAGGACCTCGCCGCCGAAAACGAAGAGTGAAAGCACGGTGAGGAAGGTGAGCCCGGAGGTGAGGACGGTCCGGCTCAAGGTCTGGTTGATGCTGCGGTTGACCAGATCGGCGAGGGGCTCGCGGCGGCTGAGGCGGAGATTCTCGCGGATGCGGTCGAAGAC
>CAZHTJ010000080.1:0-16904 GCA_964535525.1 uncultured Acidobacterium sp.
CCTCGCCGCCTGCGCCAACCTCGGCAGCCTCTTCGCCGCGCGCGCCGCCGACCGCGCCCGCGAAGTCGCTTTACGCCTTGCTCTGGGCTCCAGCCGCCGCCGCATCGTCCGGGGCCTCCTCACCGAAGCCGCCCTCATCGCCCTCGCCGGCGGCCTTGCCGGCCTCGCCGCCAGTGTCTTCCTGCTCCGCCGCATCGCGGTCTGGCAGCCCTTCCCCGGCGCACCTCTCCACCTTCCCGTCAACCCCGGCCCCGCCATCATTCTCGTCGCGCTCATCCTCGCTCTGGCCAGCGCCCTGCTCTTCGGCATGGTTCCTGTGCGCCAGGTCCTGCGCGCCAACCCCTGGGAAATCGTCAAGGCCGGATCCAGTGCCCGCACCGGCCGCCGCGTCACCCTCCGCGACCTGCTCCTCGTCCTCCAGATCGCCGTCTGCGCCGTGCTCGTCACCTCCTCGCTGGTCGCCATCCGCGGTCTGGTTCGCTCCCTCCACGCCCCCATGGGCATCGAGCCGCGCAACGCCATGGTCGTCATCGCCAACCTCGCCGAGTCCGGCTACACCATCGACCAGGTACCCGCTATGCAGAAGCGCCTCATCGCCGCCCTCCAGTCCATCCCTGGCGTCGAGCACGTCGGCGCAGTCAACAACTACCCTCCCCTCGTCGACACCGCTGCCTTCCGCGCCAACATCTTTAAAGAGGACTCGACCGACCTCCGGCCGGCGAGCGCCATCGCCAATCCCTTCCGCTACGAGATCTCGCCGGAATACTTCGCCGCTGCCGGCACCACCTTCCTCTCCGGCCGCGACCTCACCTGGCACGACGACAAGGGCGCGCCTGCCGTGGCCATCGTCAATCGCCAGTTCGCCGTCACCATGTTCGGCTCCCTCCCCGCCGCCCTCGGACGTTACTACAAGCTGCAGGATGGCACGCGCGTCCAGATTGTCGGCGTCGTCGAAGACGGCAAATACCTCGGCCTCACCGACGACGACACGCCCGCCATGTTCCTGTCCAACCTGCAGTCCCCCACGCCCCAGATTTCGCTCATCGTGCGCTCGCCGCGCGACCCGCAGCAGCTCATCGCCGCCATCCGCGCCCAAATCCGCGGCATCGATGCCGGTATGCTCGTTCAGCCCGACACCTGGAACAACTTCCTCAGCGTCGTCCTCTTTCCCGCGCACGTCGCCACCATGGCTTTGGGCGTACTCGGCATGATGGGCGCAATGCTCTCCATCACTGGCATCTTCGGCATGGCCGCTTACTCGGTCTCGAAGCGCCTGCGCGAGCTCGGCATTCGCATCGCCCTCGGCGCGCAGAGAAAGGAAGTCCTCGAAGCCGCTCTCGGCCGCGCTCTGAAATTGCTCGCTCTGGGTTCTCTCGCGGGACTCGTTCTCGGCGTCCTGGCGAGCCGCGTCCTCTCCTACATCGTGTATCAGGCAACGCCGCGCGACCCCATTGTCCTGGCTGGCGTCGTCCTTGCTATGGCTCTGCTGGGATTGGTCGCGACCTGGATCCCTGCGCAGCGGGCGCTGTCGCTCGATCCACTGGTCCTGTTGCGTGACGAGTAGTACCGCGGCCCAGCCTCACCCTGAGGAACTACACCCGGACCGCGGAACTGAATGCGGACTTCAATTTTTGTGGGCCCTCGGAAAGCGCTGCAGTCTACCGGTGGTGGTTGGCCGCTTCTGCTGCTGCCTTCAATTCGTGGTTGGCCTGATCCAGCAGGTCCTTGGCCTTCTGCGCATGGCCATCCATATCCCACTCATTGGCCTGTTGCGCGGCAACGATTCTGTTATAAGCCCGCGTAGTCAGGTCTTGCGCGGCGGCCAGATTAGGATGCCGGCCGGGACTGATGTTCCGCGCAGGTTCCTGCGCAATGATCCAACTGCCTGCAAGGAGCCCAATACCGACTACGGAGCCTAAAACGGTCTTGCGTACGTTCATGGGTTTTTCCTCCGCAGAGAACGATAAAGACTCAGGCTCACTTTGCGCAAGGTATTGCCCCACTATTTATTTAGTTATTGAGGAAATCACGAATCGGCGCCACCCCGCCGGCAATCAGGGTCTGCTGCTTACCCACCGGGACGACGCTGCGACGGGCGTCGATCCTTGCCGGCTGTCTTTTCCGTTATGGCTGCGTCAAGCCGCTTTCCGATCTCATCGAATGCACGCGTCGGACCCTTCCACCGCAACCGATCGACGTCCTCCAACAGCGGGATCTCCGTGCGAAGAGTGGCGAGCGTTCGAAAGAGGAGTGCTTCCTCCCAATGGCGTACGAGGGTCGCTGCGAGATTGTCCGCACTGACCGCGTTGACGTGCCAATCGCGGCTGTCACGAGGAATAGACTCCAGGTGGCCAAACCTGGCCAGGACTGCGGCTGTCGATTTTGCGCCCCATCCTGGCAGCCCAGGAAAGCCGTCGGCCGCGTCGCCCACCAGCCCCAGGTAGTCAGGAATGGACTCAGGTCGAACGCCGAATTTCTGAATCACTGCGCTCTCGTCATAGACCATGCCGGTTCGGCGGTTCAACTGGACGACACGTGTGCCACGGACGCACTGGGCGAGATCCTTATCCGGAGTACAAATGATGACACGCTCAACCTGCGGATTTTCGACGGCCGCGGATGCGGCGGAGGCCAGAGCATCGTCTGCCTCAAATTCCACCATCGGCCAAACGACCATCCCCGCTGCGGTGAGGACATCTTCAAGGAGAGGAAATTGAGCCAAAAGGTCGGGATCGATGCCTTCGCCGGTTTTGTACCCAGCCCACAAAGAATTTCGAAAAGATTCGATGACATGGTCCGTCGCCACCCCAATGTGGGTAACCCCACCCTTCAGCATGCCCAGCAAGGAGGCGAGCACACCCCTTACCGCACCCACCTCGCGCCCTTCGGCGTCGCGCGCGTGCGGCACCGCGTAAAAATGGCGGAACAACTCGTAGGTGCCGTCGATCAGGTGTACTTCCACGATTCGGTATATACAGACCAGGGCGTTCCAGCGCAATAGTCCGCATTTTCCTGCCCTGCTTTTCCCCGCCCTGCCCAGGAATCGGCCCCGCGACGGAATCATTGTTGTGTCTGCGGCATCCATAGTTCAGTTCTGAAACTCTGCACCGGAACTGTCGACCGCAGCGAAGACAGCTTCACAACCTCGAAATCCTGACAGGTGGGAAGAAATGAACATGTTGCCGCATATCCGTCGCGATCACGAAGACCTGCTGGAGAGCCTTGTCAGCGGCAAACTCCCGCGCAATCTAACCTGGAGCGCCGTGGTCGATCTGATCGGCCAGATCGGAGAAGTCAAGCCGCATGGAAACGATGAGTTCACCTTCATCGTTGGCTCACAGAGGGAGCTCTTCAAGCATCCCAGCTCGCATAACCTCGAAGTAGAAGAGATTGCCCGTCTGCGTAAGTTTCTGCGGGCTGCTGAAGTTCAGAGCAAGCCCCGCGAGCCGCGCCCGCTGGGGCTTAGGGTCGTGGCCATCGACCATCGTGTGGCCCACATCTATCACGATACGGGCGGCAGCCGGCCCGAAGACGAGACCTCGGTCAAGCCGTACGACCCATTTGGATTTCAGCACCACCTGATCCACCGCAAGGAAGCCCATTACCAGGGTGAACGTGTTCCCGAGCGCGACTCCTGGTATGAGGAGATCGCCCAGGATCTGGCCCATGCTGAGACCATCGTGCTGATCGGCCATGCGACGGGAACGAGCAGCGCAGCCGTTTTCCTGAGCGACTATCTCAAGGCCCACCATCCGGAGACGTTTCAGCGCATCATTGCCACCGAGACCGCGGATCTATCCGCCCTGACGGAGCCGCAAATCGAGGAGATCGCCAGGAAGCACCTCACAGATCGACGTTGACAGGTCTGCGGCGGCGAATCACCCGCCGGCAGGTCGCCTTTGCGCCGAAGGCGCGGTTGCCTCGATGACAAATCGTTAGTCGTAGTATTCGAGGCCTAAGTGGGTGATCAGGTCTTCGCCCATGATGTGGCGTAGCGTGTTTTTTAGTTTCATGGACTGGATGAAGAGGTCGTGTTCGGGGTAGAGGCCTGGGGCGGATTGCGGGCTTTTGAAGAAGAAGCTTAGCCATTCCTGGATGCCTATGTGGCTAAGTTCTGGCGTGCGTTTGGCTAGGTCTAAAAACAAGACCAGGTCGAGGGCTAAGGGGGCGGCTAAGATCGAGTCTCGGCAAAGAAAGTCTACTTTGATTTGCATGGGGTAGCCCAGCCAGCCGAAGATGTCGATGTTATCCCAGCCTTCTTTGTTGTCGCCGCGGGGGGGATAGTAGTTGATCCGTACCTTGTGGTAGATGTTGCCGTATAAGTCGGGGTACTTATCCGGCTGGAGGATGTAGTCGAGGACGCCTAGCTTCGATTCTTCCTTGGTCTTGAAGGACTCGGGGTCGTCGAGGACTTCGCCGTCGCGGTTGCCGAGGATGTTGGTGGAGTACCAGCCGGCTACTCCTAACATGCGGGCCTTGAAGGCGGGGGCGAGGACGGTCTTGAGCAGGGTCTGGCCGGTTTTGAAGTCCTTGCCGCAGATGGGCGCGCCGGTCTGGCGGGAGAGCTCGATCATGCAGGGCAGGTCGACGGTGAGGTTGGGCGCGCCGTTGGCGAAGGGGACGCCTTCTTTGAGGGCGGCGTAGGCGTAGATCTGCGAGGGGGCGATGGCGGGGTCGTTGTCGACGAGGGCCTTTTCGAAGGTGGCGACGGTGGCGTGGCAGGGGGCGGGCTCCAGAAATATTTCCGTCGACCCGCACCAGATGATGACCACGCGATCGACCTGGGATTTGAAGCGCTGGATGTCGGAGCGGAGCTGCTGGGCGAGGTCGCACTTGCTCTTGCCCTCTTTGACGTTGGTGCCGCTGAGGCGCTTCACGTAGTACTGGTCGAAGACAGCGGGCATGGGCCGGATGGCTTCGAGGAAGGGCTTGATGCTGGTGAGGTGGTCGCGGTCGAGGACGGCGGCGTGGGCGGCGGCCTCATACATATTTTCGGGGAAGATGTCCCAGCCGGTGAAGACGATGTCGTCGAGGGAGGCGAGAGGGACAAATTCTTTAATGAGGGGAGTGCGGTTGTCGGTGCGCTTGCCGAGGCGGATGGTGCCCATTTGAGTAACGGACCCGATGGGTTTGGCGAGTCCCCTGCGGACGGCTTCGACGCCGGCGATGAGGGTGGTGGCGACGGCCCCCATGCCGACGGTCATGACTCCGAGCTTGCCTTTGGCCGGCTGGATCGCCGGTTTTTTATCAGACGACATTATGAGTGCTGCCTTTCCGGGGGGGATAGGAAGTATAAAGTCCAAACGGATAGTCTCTCGCTTTGGGGGCGGGAGTGCAAGGTAAAGAACAGCATCCGGTAGCCTGTGGCCGGAAGCGGGGAGCTCGAGTTGAGACTTCCAGCTTCCGGCTTCAGGCCGCTTCTTCGGGGCGGACGCGATTGCGCCAGTGGGTCCAGAGGAACCAGAGGATGGCGAGGAGGAGAAGGATTTCGACGCCGAGGTGGAAGCGGTGGAAGGCGGCCTGGAAGCGGGGATTGCTGTTGAACGACGCGCCCAGCTTCATGCCGATATACGCCAGCACATAGCACCATGGCCACGAGCCTACAAAGGTGTAGATGTGGAAGCGCACCGGATTCATTTTGGCAACGCCCGCGGGGAAGGCGATGAAGGTGCGAACGATGGGCAACATGCGGCCGATGAGGACGGTGACCGAGCCATAGCGCGCGAAGAAGTGGTCGACGCGGTCGAGGTCGCGGCGGCTCAGCAGCAGCCAGCGTCCGTAGCGTTCGACCATGGGGCGGCCACCCTTCGCGCCGACCCAGTAGGCGGGGATCGACCCGAGGTTGGAGGCCAGCGAGGCGACGGTGGCGAGCAGGACCAGCTGCATCTGCGAATGCGCGAGCGCGTAGCCAGCCAGCGGCATGATGATTTCCGACGGGATGGGAACGCAGGCAGACTGGATGGCCATGAGCACCACGACTGCGCCATAGCCGCCGGCGGCAACGAGGCTTACCAGCAATGCGAGGATTTTTTCGGACATGCAGGATGAGTTTACTGTGAAGCGGCAACCCGGCCCTCACCGGCTCCGCTATACTTCTTCACAACCCCGATCATGAAGCGCCATGTCCTCATCTTCGGTGTCGCCGGAGGCCTCCTGATCGCCACCCTCCGGTACACCGAATACCGCTTTATCGTCATCGAACACTCGGTCGAGCTGTACAGCGCGCTGGTCGCCATCCTGTTCGCGGCCTTCGGCATCTGGCTTGGCCTGCGCATCACGCGCAGCCGCGAAACCATCCGGGAAACCGTCCGGGAAACCATTCGGGAAACGGTCGTGGTGAAGGAAGTGCTTGTCCCCGCGGAAGCACCGGCGCCGGAACCCTTCGCTCCGAATGTGGCGCGCCAGCAGAGGCTCGGCATCACGGCACGGGAGCTTGAAATCCTCACCCTGGTGGCTCGCGGCTACAGCAATCGCGAGATCGCCACGCAGGTTTTTGTTTCCGAGAACACCGTCAAGACACACTGTGCCCGCGTGTTCGACAAGCTGGGAGCCGCCCGCCGCACCCAGGCCGTCCAGCGCGGCAAAGAACTAGGCCTGCTGCCGTGAGGACTCCCCCGTCCAGGCGGACGGAACTGGCCATCCAGGTGGACCCCCTTGGGGCAACCGCATCACCCAAAGGCATGATTTCCGCTCCGTTGCTGAAAAATCACACGAAAGGATGACGACATCCGGCCCCATTCCATCGCATTGTGACTTTATTCTGACTCGCACCTGACTCACACCAGACTCACACCAGACTCGTACCTGACTCGTAACAGGAGCCTCGCATGAAGAAAACCGTTCTCACCTTCGGCCTGATTGCCGGCGTCATGATCTCCGTCCTCATGGGCGGAAACCTTCTCCTCGCGAGCAGGATCGGCGCCGGTCACAGCCTCGTTCTCGGCTACACCGCGATGGTGGCGTCGTTCCTGCTCGTCTATTTCGGCATCCGCAGCTACCGCGACAACAGTCTGGCCGGGCAAATCTCCTTCGGCCGCGCCTTCGCCTGCGGCATCCTGATCACTCTCATCACCACCGTGTTCTACGTCGCCATGTGGGAGATTGTCTACTTCAACTTTATGCCCCATTTCATGGACAGCTACTTCGCCGCGCAGATACACAAGGTCCAGTCCTCGGGACTTGACCCCGCCACCACCGCGGCGCGGGTCGCTGCCATCGAGCATTCGCAGCAGCTCTACCAGAATCCCCTGGTCAATATGGCCTACACCTTCATGGAGCCGCTGCCGGTAGGCCTTGTCATTACTCTCATCTCCGCCGCAGTTCTGCGCCGCAAAGCCCCGGTTGAACCCAGCGCCGCTCCCGCAGCGGTGCACCCATAAATCGAAAGGCGGGGGCGCGAGCCCGGCCTTCCGTCTTCTAAACTGTAAAAAAGGTTATGACAGGAGGGTGCATGGCTTCCATCACTGGCTTTGGCGGTATATTTTTGCGAGCGGATGATCCAAAAGCTCTGTATCAGTGGTACGAGCGGCATCTCGGTCTGGTGAATGGCGGCGGTTCTTTCACGTTTCCCGCCCCGACGCAACACCCCCAGGTTGTCTTCGCCTTTTTCAAACATGACAATGCATACTTCCCTCCGGCGCAGAAGGCAATGATCAATCTCCAGGTGGACGATCTTGACGGTGTGCTGGATCGTTTGACAGAAGAAGGCGTCACCGTCGATCCAAAGCGCGAGAGCTATGACTTCGGAAAGTTTGGCTGGATCATCGATCCGGAAGGAAATCGTGTCGAGCTTTGGCAGCCTGTCGGCGAGTGAATGAGGCCGTCGACACGCAAGAAGCTGCACGAAATGATAGAGAGCTACGGGATCAGGAACAGCTTTGAGATTAATCCGGTACGCGGACGAGCGCGGTGGCGGATCGGATACAGAATCGCGTGATGCCGTTCTTCAGCCAGAATCTGTGCACCGAAAGGTGATGGCGGGGCGGACTGGACTGGGGTTCGTCAGGTGCGCGCAGGGGACTCGTCTCCACGCACCCGACGAAAGTTTCCAGCAATCGGCGCGACTAGCGGTCGTGATGATCGTAATCGCAGTCGCAGTCGTAATCTTCGACTTTGCCGCCCGGCTTGATGACGTGGCGCGGCGGGGGAAGAGTGACGAAGACCTTAGCGGCGGTCTCGTTGTTGAGCACGGTGGTGTCGAGGACGCAGGAGTCGAGCAGAGTGGGATTGGTGATGCCCGCGGCTCTGCAGGTGCGGAGAGCGCGTTCCGACTGCTCGGGGGTGAGGTCGGCTGCCGAGAACGCTTTCTCAGGAATGCCGAAGCGCGATTCGCCGGTGAAGAGGGACTCTTTGGGCGGCACGCGCCAGCTCTCGGCATAGGAGCGATAGAGGTCGGTGAAGATCAGCGGAAATGTCAAAGCCACTTCGCCGGAGGTGATGAGCTGGCGGCCGTTGCCGAGGGGATTGCCGAGAAGGCCGCGGACATTGGGGCGGGGGGAAAAGCCGAGGCCGACAGCGACGTCGATCCATGTGCTGTTGAGGGTGGCGCGCAGTTGGTCGCCGGTTTCACTGGAAACGGTATAGACATTGCCCTGCTTAGAGATCTGGACACCGCTGGGCAACAGCAAGGGGCTGCCGTCAGCCACGGTCCTTACTGTTCCATCGACGACGAGGCGTACCGGCTCGATGTAGATGGCGACGCGGGTGCTGCCCATCTGGGTGGCGACGGCTTTGTTGACGGCTGCATTGGGCCAGGTGGGAGCGCCGGATGCCTGGCGCGCCTGGACGATGAAACTGCCGCCATCCTGGGCGAGGATGTAGTCGCCCGAGGCCTGGAAGTCGTAATAGAGGCCGTCGAAGGTGGTGATGTGGGTATCGCCTACGGTGACTGCGCCGGCGCAGGTGGTCTGCGTGGAGCCGGCCACATTGCTCTCCTTGAACACGAGCGAAGGCGTCCCGGAGTGTGAGACGGGAGGCGTGAGGTCCACGAGGGTGAGGTTGTTCGACTCGCCGGTAAAGCTCTGCTGGCCGCAAGTGGGAGCGAGGGCTGTGCCACTGGCGACGCTGGTGCGCACGACCAGGGTGGAGCCTGTGTTAAAGTTGGCCGCGTCGCTGCCGCCGTCTCCGAAGACGTTGAATTCGGCGATCTGCCACTGATTGCCGAGATCGGGGAAATAGTTGTCGCCGGGGCCGGTGGAGACCGAACCGGCGGTGACGGCGATTTCGTCGTCGGCATTGCCGTTGACGCCGGAGGTAGTGCCGGTCATCTTGAGCACACCGAGCGAGGAAGCAGGTTCCGATGCCGGGGAGATGGAGGAAGCAGCGTTGCGCGCGCAATAGACGTCAGTGGTGCCTGGAATGCTGAACGGGCACCACCCGTTGGAAAAGACGTGAGAGCCATCGCAGCTGGGGCTGACGGGAGTGCGGCAGGAGGCGCCTTGTGCGCCCCACCTGATCATCCAATACTGGATATAGGCGGTGCCGCTGCTCTCGTAGACAAACTGCTCCCATCCGCGGCAGGCGGAGTAAGTGCTGCAGGCCGAGGTTTTGAAGTTATCGGTGTTGAGCTGGAGGGAATAGGTATTGGCGGTACCGGCGGTATTCGATTCGCTGGTGACTCCGCTGACGCTATCAAACGAACCTTCGCCTTCAGAGATAAAGCCTGACGCCGGTTGAGCGGAGAAGTCGGGGCCAGTGCCTCCGACGGTGTTGGGCAGGCGGACTCCGCCGACGCGGCGGGGGTAGAAGGGCTTGGTGGGAGGAGTGGGCTTGCAGGGCACTTCGCGCCAAGCGGTCTCAGGGTAGGTGGCGGTGAAGCAGCCTCGTTTGGGCCGGCGAGTATGCAGGATGGCGCGACGCCAGGTCTCGCGCTCGACCGCGGTTGCCTGCTGGGCGGCGTTGGTTTGGGAGGAGGGCGCGGCCTGACTGGGCTCGGGCTTGTCTTCGGCCAGAGCGTTGGCCGTGAAGGGTGCTGACGCAGGAGTAGCAGACAGCGCGAAGAGCAGAACGCTGACGTTCATTGCAGCACGCGCGCGACGGCCCATCAAACTCCGTTCGAAGGCCGCGTTTCTCGATCGCATCGAGGTCCACAGCTGGCTGATCATGGGATCTCCTTTGGGGACGACTGCCGGCATCAGAGTGGGGATGTCATGGCAGATGGTGCGGCGAGAGGCGAAATCGTTTCGCGCCGGACCCAAAAGATTCAGACGGCGCGCAGGGTCCGGCGTTCGATGCGTTTTTCGTAGTGGGGGCCTTTGAGGATGCGCTGGACGTAGACGCCTGGAGTGACGATGGCTTCGGGGTCGAGGGCGCCGGGTTCGACGAGCTCTTCGACTTCGGCGATGGTGATGCGGGCGGCGGCGGCCATCATCGGGTTGAAATTGCGCGCGGTCTTTCTATAGATAAGGTTGCCGGTGCGATCGCCTTTCCAGGCTTTGACGAGGGCGAAGTCGGCGCGCAGCCAGGATTCGAGGAGGTAAGGACGGCCCTCGAAGGCGCGAGCTTCCTTGCCCTCGGCGACCAGAGTGCCGGCTCCGGCAGGGGTGAAGAAGGCGGGAATGCCTGCGCCGCCTGCGCGGATGCGTTCGGCTAAGGTGCCCTGGGGGATGAGGCGGAGGTCGAGTTCGCCCTTGATGACTTTTTCTTCGAGGAGCTTGTTTTCGCCGACGTAGCTGCCGGTGTGGGAGGCGATCATGCCGGCTTCGAGCATGAGGCCCATGCCGAAGCCGTCGACGCCCATGTTGTTGGAGATAGTGTGGAGGCCGGAGAGGCCGCGGCGGCGGTTTTCTTCGACGAGGGCGTGGATGAGATTTTCGGGGATGCCGCAGAGGCCGAATCCGCCGAGCATCAGGGTTGCGCCGGAGGGGATGTCGGCGACGGCGGCTTCGGCGGAGGGGACGACTTTATTCATGCGGGTTGATTCTTCGAGGATGACTCAGCAGGATAGCGGGCGAGGCGGGGGTTGCGCCAGCGGACGCGGCGCGCGAGTGGACCTCACGGCTCGTGAATGGCGGCCATCGGGTCGATGCTCATCGCGCGCAGCGCGGGCAGCGACGAGGCCGCCCCCGCCACGACGGCCAGCACTAGGGTGACGAGCGCGAAGGTGAGAGGGTCAGCGGGGCTGACTCCGTAAAGCTGCGCGCCGATGAACCGCGTTAGCGCAACCGTGAGAAGGAGGCCGAGAACAATCCCGAGAGCGGCGAGCCGGAGACCCTGGCGGAGGATCAACCACAGCACGTCGCGGCGTCCCGCCCCCAGAGCCATGCGGATGCCGATCTCGTGTGTGCGCAGCTGGGTGCGGTAGGCAAGCACGCCGTAGATGCCCGAGGCGGCCAGCACCAGAGCCAGCAGCGCAAAGGCCGAGGCGAAGGTGGACTCCATGATGGCGAATGTGCTGGCGGACTGTGTGGTCTGACGCAGCGGCCGCACGTCGTAGACCAGCCAATGCGGGTTAACCTGGTGGATGGCCTTCACCACCATGGGCGCGGCTGCCTGCGGAGCGCCGGGAGTCCGCACCTGCAGGATGGTCTCCGGATCGCTCGACTGCAGGATCGAGTCGTAGATCATGGGTTCGGGGGTTTCTCCGAGGTGCAAATGGGCGGAGTTCTTCGCCACGCCCACCACCGTGTAGAGCGTGTTCCACATGCGCAGCCTGCGGCCCAGCGGATCCTTTCCGGGCCAGTAATGGGCCGCGGCTGTCTGGTCCACGATCATCACCGGGGGCGCCTGTGCATCGTCCGCATCGGTAAAGGCGCGGCCCTCGACAACAGAAATCCCCATGGTTGCGAAATACCCGGCGGAAACGTCGGCGCGGTCCACCTCACCCGATTCATGCGGTTGCGGCACATAGCCCTCCGGCCACGCGTCGCCGGTCTTGCGGCTCAGGCTCATCGGCAGCCAGTCGGTCAGCGAGACTTCCATCGCTCCGGGAAGTTCGCGCGCCCGCGCGAGAATCTTCTTCTGGAACTGCCGAACCTCGCTGCGGGAATATCCGGTGTCCAGGCCGATGGTGGCGGTCAGCACATGGGCTTCGTCGAAGCCGCGCCAGGCGTTGGCGGTGTTGTGCAGGGTGCGCAGGAACAATCCGGCACAGACCAGCAGAGCCACCGAGAGCGCAACCTGGGCTACGACAAGCCCGCTGAGGACGTGCCGGTTATGCGACCCGGACGACAGATTGAGGGATTCCTGGCGGAGCACTTCGGCTGGTGTGATGTGGGAGGAACGCCAGGCGGGCAGCGCACCGCAGAGCACGCCCGCGGCCACGGCGACGACCAGCAGCACGAGCACAACGCCGGGATCGACCCTGCCACTGACGGCGATGGGGTTGGCATTGGGAGGAATGAAGCGGCCCAGCATTCTCGACGTCCAGAGGGTAAGCAGGAGAGCAATGGCGGATCCGGCGAGCGAGACGATGAGGCCCTCGAGGATCATCTGCCGCATCAGCACAGCCCGGCCCGCGCCCAGCGACTGGCAGATGGCCAGGTTCCGCGCGCGCCCGACGAAGCGCACCAGCATTAATGTGGCGACATTGGCGCAGGTGAGCAGCAGCACCAGCGCCGCAAAGGCGAGCAGGACCGGCAGCGAACCGGAAAAGTAGCCATTGCCGCCGAAGGGCGAGCGCCACAGCGGGTCAAGCGTGATGGTGTTGACGCCGAGGTGCGCCGCGGGATAAGCGGCGACCAGCCGGCGCATGATCGTCTCCAGGTCCTGGGTGGCCTCGCGCCGGCTCACTCCGGGGCGCAGGCGGCCCATCACGTTGAGCCATGCATTTTCACGATGCAGCACATTCCAGTCGTTGCCGCCGGGCGTCGTGCTGGGGGCGAGCGGCGCCCAGATGTCCTCGCGGATCGCGGGCATGCATCCGACGAAGCCTTCCGGCGCGACGCCGATGATGGTAAACGGCTGATGCTGGACCTCGATGGATTTCCCGAGGATGGCGGGATCGCCTCCGAACCGCGTCTTCCAGAGAGAGTAGCCAAGGACGACGTAGGGCACCCCGCCGAGCCGAGCCTCTTCATCGGTGCGGAAGAATCGCCCCAGAGCGGGCTTGATCCCGAGCACATCGAAGTAGTTCCCTGTCACCTCTGCGGCGTAAATCCGCTGGGGCGAGTCGCCCGCGGTCAGAGTAGCCCACTCGTGGTGGTAGCCAAGGATGCCGCTGAAGGTGCGGTTGGCGTCACGCAGGTCGCGGTAATCGGGATAGGAGAGGGGCGGGGACGGCGAGATGTTCCAGGTTCCGCGCATGATGGTGACGAGGCGGCTGGTGTTGCGGGCGCCGGGCACCGGCCGCAGCATGGTGCCCTCGATCCAGCTGAGAGCGGTGCTGGTGGCGCAGATGCCGAGGGCGAGCATCAGGATCGCGGTTGCAGTGAACCAGGGGCTGCGGCCCAGCTGCCGCAGAGCATAACGGATGTCGTGGAACAGGCCAGCCATGAGGGTTCCTCTGAAGTGCCGCTGTCCGAGACATAGTGAAAACCACGGTGGTTGTCAGTGACCGATGTCACGAGGAACGCGCTGCTGAACGTCGGGGCTGCTGCCGGCGGCGCATCGGCGGGCACTGTAGCCGCTGCTGGGCGGCGTATGCGGATGGGTTCTGGAAGCGCGCCCGTGGATGCGGTCGGCGCGAGGTGGCGGCGGAGAAGAAGGCGGTATAACAAAAAACAACGAGGCCGCCTAACCGATTTCTGAATCAGGAGGCCTCGTTGTCCGAGGAGAGTTGCTGTGTGAGAAGCCCGCCGGGACCCCTCACGCATACATGGACACGGCGGCATAACCAAAGTTGCGGCGGCGGGAAATTTTTCAAAGTTCGGGCAATCAGCGGATTCCGGGATGGCGTGACCCTTGAGGTGCAGGCGGAAACGCCAAGGTGCTATTCAGACGGAAGGGGCGGGCGGGAGAGACTGGGGTTACTCGCTGGGAACGAGTGTGGCCGCGAATGGCGCGGTCGCGGAGGGTGACCCCAGGATGCGTGATTTTCTGATCGCCGTTTTGTTTGTTGCTATGGTTCTGACCCCGGCCGTTGTCGCGGCCCGGAGCGGGCGGGATCTGCACGAATAAGCTGGGGATGCCGCCAGTAGTCACCTTACCGGGCTCCCCTTCGTAACGCCTTCCCTTTCACGAATCTTCGCCTTTAGGGCACCCATCGACTACACTTGGTGTTCAGCTAAGTGAGGAAACCGCGATGCTTGTCGTGATGAAGGCGCAGGCGACGAAAGAAGAGATACAGGCGGTCTGCGAGCATATCGAGGGGCTTGGGTATCGCGCCCATCCGCTGCCCGGGGCGCAGCGCACTGCTATTGGCATCACCGGCAACCAGGGAGAGGTCGACCGCGGAAATATTGAGGAGCTGGCGGGGGTTGCGGAGGTCATTCGCGTCTCGAAGGCGTACAAGCTGGTGAGCCGCGACGTGAAGGAAGAAGACACGGTGATCCGGTTTGCCGGCACCGACGCGACGATTGGCGGGGCGAAGCTGGCGATGATCGCGGGGCCGTGTTCTATCGAATCAAGAGAGCAGGCGTTTGCGATTGCCGAGCAGGTAGCGGCGGCCGGGGCGCAGTTTTTTCGGGGCGGCGCATACAAGCCGCGGACTTCGCCGTATGCATTTCAGGGGCTGGGCGAAGAAGCGCTGAAGATTATGGCGGAGATTCGGGAGCGCTATGGGCTCCGGATCGTGACCGAGGCGATTGACCACGAGGCGCTGGAGCTGGTGGCTGAGTACGCGGATGTGATCCAGATTGGCGCGCGGAACATGCAGAATTATTCGCTGCTGAAGGAAGCGGGCCGGAAGCGCAAGCCGGTGCTGCTGAAGCGCGGGCTGGCTGCGACTCTGGATGAATTTCTGATGGCGGCCGAGTACATCATGAGCGAGGGGAACTACGAGGTGATCCTGTGCGAGCGCGGGGTGCGGACGTTTGCGGATCACACGCGCAACACGCTGGACCTGAGCATTGTGCCGGCGGTGCAACGGGAGAGTCATCTGCCAATCCTCGTCGATCCGAGCCATGGGACGGGCAAGCGGAATAAGGTGTTGCCGCTGGCGCGGGCCGCGGTCGCAGTGGGCGCGGATGGGCTGATCATCGAGGTGCATCATCAGCCGGACAAGGCGCTTTCAGATGGGATGCAGTCGATTCTGCCGGAGCAGTTTGCGCAGCTCATGGATGAGTGCTCGCAGATTGCGACGGTGCTGCATCGCAGCGTGCCTCGGGGGATCCATGTGGATGAGGGCGCGGGCGTGGTTTCCGCGAGATAATTCAGGCAGCAATCGGCCGCAATGGAGAATGGAACGCTGCCTCAGGTGGTCAGAATCATCCCTCAGCGGCTGAAGCCGGATTTCACCTGCGAGCTTCATGGCACCCATTCGACTCGCCTCACGCAGTTCGGCGTTCGCTCAGGGCAGGCTCTTGAAGCCGTGCCCCTTCACAGCGAATCGCCTCGTTTGAAAACTCGCTTATCGCCGCGTTTGCTTCTCGCTGTTGCGCTGGCATTACCGCTGGTTCCGGGGATGGGCGGGTGCCGGAAGAAGCATTTTCCGCAGTATCCCTCGAATTTTCGTGAGTATGCCTGGGTGACGAATGGCGGCGGGAACTCCGTCACTGTGTTCGATCTGGTGACTATGCAGACGGCGGCTACGGTTCCGGTTGGGGAGAATCCGACGGACGTTGTGGTGAGCCCCACGCGAGACGAGGTTTACGTCGTCAATACCAGCAGCGAGTCGGTAAGTGTAATCGACACGGTTACAAATCGCGTGACGGCGACGATTGGGGTTCATCGTGAGCCGGCGTCGATGAGCGTGGACGACGCGGGCGAGCGCGGATACGTTGCGAATGCGGGCTCGAACAATGTTTCGGTGATCGACCTGGTGCGGCGCCGGGAAATTGGTGCGGTCGGCGTGGGGGAGTCGCCGGGAGTGGTTCGCGTTTCGCCGGATGGGGCAACGCTGGTGGTGACGAACCGCGATGGCGGCAGCGTGAGCGTGGTGGATGCGCGGCAGATGCGGGTGCGCGCGGTGCTGAGCGGGTGTGCGGGGGCGTCCGACGCGGTGATTCTCCCCGATTCGTCGAAGGCGTTTGTGGCGTGCACGGGCGGACATCAGGTGATGGCGGTGGGGCTGAAGAAGCCGGAGAGCCAGAACTGGGTGGGCCAAAATCCGCAAGAACGAACCGACCGGCTGCTGGCGTTTCTGGATGTGGGCCCTTCGCCGGTGCATCTGGCGATGAAGCCGGATGGGGGTGAGATTTTTGTTTCGAACTTCGGCGACGACACGATTTCGGAGATCGCAACAGGCGCGAATGAAGTGGGCGGAGCGTATACGGTGGGGGCGGCGCCGCTGGGCGGGATTGTGACGGCGGACAATGCGACTTTGTGGGTGAGCAATTCTGGCGACAACACCGTCGCTGCATATTCGATTGACGATGGGAAGCTGGTGAACACGGTGCAGGTGGGCGATGGGCCGGGGCCGCTGGCGTTATCGGGCAACGGATTTTTACTGCTAGCTGTGGATCGACAGGCGGGCGATGTGTCGGTGGTGAAGACGATCAGCTACACGGCGAAGGGAGTGCCGATTAGCGGATCGCTGTTCACGGTGCTTTCGGCGGGGAAACATCCGAATGCGATTGCGGTGAAGAGTTTTAATGTGAAGTAGCTGGAAGCGAGCGAAGTGCGAGCGAGGAACGAGCGAAAGGCGAGTAAGAAGCGAGCGGGGAGGGTGGGCTATTTGGCGGTTAGTGCGGTTTTGGGGCGGCGCCAGACTATCGCCAGTTCTTCGCGGTCGAGGATTTTGCGGACCTGCAGGCGGGCGTGATTGGACCAGGGGCCGACGGGATCGAGCTTGACGTAGGCGATCCAGTGGCGCAGGGCGCGGCGGCGCTCGTTGCTGCGCTCGTAGGCGAGCGCGAGATTGTAATGCG
>CAZHTJ010000081.1:0-16516 GCA_964535525.1 uncultured Acidobacterium sp.
TGTCTCACTCCAGGGGTTCACCCCAAAAAACTGTCAAGCTTTTGTGGAAAAAACCGAAGTAATGACCCATGATTCCAAATAACTTCCACGCCAAACTCACCCAAAATATTTGGCAGTTTTATTCTCTCCATCTGGTATTCTGATCTTATAGATAGAAAAAGAAAAAGGCCGCCTGCGCGCGGCCTTTTCCCTTGGGGAACAGCTTATTCTCAACGCCTGGCACGAAATGCTCACCAAAGCCTTTGGAATGAACGAGATGAAATCTAAGCCATGCAGAATCATACAAATGGGTCATCAAAGCTCCCAAACGGCGCCTAATTGCAGCCAGCTCAGCGACTTGAGATCTAAATCGCCTGCAATGAATCGATTACCCTCGCCCCCAAACCATCAACCCAAGCAGAATCAGACGCTTAGCCAAATAAATCCCGGGGGGTGGCAGCTTCGATTTGGCAGAGCGGCTTCGATCACAGAAAGAGGCCGTTTCCCGTTTTCCACGGATTATGGCGAAGGCGCGATGCGGCCAGTCGCCGGCGTTGCGGTGATCGCTCTGCGGATAGCGGAGTCAGGCGCAGAGTCCTCGAAACGGATGCCGGTTTCGGCTCGGACAATTCCTAACTTCTTCCAGATTGCATCGAGGTCGATGGTGACGGGAGCGTTGGCCATGCGCTTGTACTGATCTTCGAGGACGTGGGTGCCGGTGGCTGCGTCGCCTGCGGCGAAGGCCTTGTCAATAGGCCAATTCTGATCGATGGCGCCGCCGGCCTGGACGATGGCGCGGAGCGCGTCCTGTAATCCCTTCCTGTCGTGGGTTTGCTCGCGGATGGTGACGTCGGCGAGGAGACAGAACTGCGCGCCGCCCCAGTAGGTGCGACCCCAGGTGTGGGTTTGGTCGAGGCCCTGATCGCCCTGCTGGGGATTGCCTTTGGGCATGTCGCGCACCATGTCGGACCAGATTCTCTCGGGGCTGAGGAAGGCAGCCTGGACCCGGGCGACGGGCTCGACGTAGACCGCGATTCCTTCTTCGATCCAGTGGTGCTCGTCCTCCTGGGAGGGGAAGCCGGTGTGGGTGAGCTCGTGGGTCATCATCCAGTCTTCGGTGAGGCCGTCGACTGTGGTGTGTTGGCCGAGGCGGATGCGGGTGAAGGCGGGGAAGCCGCCGACATCGCCCCAGGTGGTGCCTTGCATGACGCCGCGGCGATCTTCGGTGGGCACGATGAGGATGCGATCGCGGGGAACGGGGAAGCGGCCGTAGTACGTGGCGACGGCGGTCGCGGCGTTTTCGACCCACTGCAGGACCTGAGGCGTGGAAAGGTCAAGGGAGCCGGGGGCGAAATCGACCTGAATGGCGGAACCGGCGATGTGGAAAGTTTGTGAAGAGGCGACTGGCGAGCGCCAGGGCGGCCCGTGGTGTTCGGGATTGGGCGAGCCGGCTTGAGCGGAGGCGCGCGCGAGGAGCAGGGGGGCGGGGCCGAGAAAGACGGGGCCGATGAGGACGGCGCCGAAGAGGGCGAGAAGGGTTCGGCGCTGAATCATCATGTGTATTAACGAGACGAGTTTCCTGGAACCGAGGTTGCGGGGGAGCGCGAGTTTGGGCTCAAAAACGGGAACGGCTATTTGGCCTTTTCGAAATTCAGGGCGGCGGAGTTGATGCAGTAACGGAGGCCGGTGGGGCGGGGTCCGTCGGGGAAGACATGGCCGAGGTGGGCACCGCAGCGGGCGCAGTCGACTTCAATGCGGCTCATACCGTGGCTGTTGTCTTCGTGGTCGACGACGGCGGTGGGGCTGACGGGGAGAAAGAAGCTGGGCCAGCCGCTGCCGGAGTCGAACTTGGTGCCGGAGGTGAAGAGCGGGGCATCGCAGGCGACGCAGTGGTAGATGCCGTCGTCGTGGTTGTAGGTGAGCTTGCCGGAGAAGGCAGGCTCGGTGCCTTTCTGGCGTGTTACGTAGTATTGCTCGGGGGTGAGCTGGGCACGCCACTCGGCGTCGGTCTTTTCGATGCGGTCAGGCTGGGTTTCGGTCTTCGTGTCGGACATTGGCGGGTCTCCAGGGGATTGGATTCGGAATGCGGGTGCTTCGACTCTGCTTCGCTTGCGTGGGGTGACGACCTCAATCCACGGTGGCGATGACTTCGATTTCGACGAGGGTGTTTCTGGGCAGGCCTGCGACGGCGACAGTGGAGCGGGCCGGGGGAACCACGCCCGCGGGCGCCAGATACTGTGCGTAGACGGCGTTCATGGCGGCGAAGTCGTTCATGTCCTTCAGGAAGACGACGGTTTTGAAGACGCGGCCGAGGTCAGTGCCGGCTGCGGTGAGGATGGCTTTGACGTTTTCGAGGACGCGCGTGGTTTGCTCAGTGATGCCGCCGGGGACGATCTGGCCAGAGGTGGGGTCGAGGGCGATCTGGCCGGAGGTGTAGATAAGGTTGCCGACGCGAACGCCCTGGGAGTAGGGCCCGATGGCGGCGGTTGCGTGCGGGGTAGAGACGGCGGTCTTCAGCGAATCGGCTTTATCGGTCATTGAACGATTGTGCCGGGGCGCAGGGGCAGGTGGCAAGGATGGTACGTTGGGCATCCCCTGGAGGGCGGGGATACCCCTTTTGGTGAGTGCGGGTCCAAAACGCGCAAGGTAAAATCAAGGAACGATTCGATGAAGATAGCAGTGATACGTCCCCTTCTGGTTTTGGTATGTGCATTGGGTGCGGCGGCCAGCCTGGCGGCGCAGACACCCTCAACTCCGCAGCCGGATACTGGGCAGGCTCCGGCGGCTCCGCCGCAGTTGCAGCAGAGACAGCCGGATGGGTCGGCGAGCCCGCAGCAGGACGGCGGCCAGGGCCAGCTCACGATTCCCGTGTACTCGAACGAGGTGTATCTGGAATTTGCGGTGACGGACAAACACGGGCACTTCATCAAGGACCTGCAGCAGAACCAGTTTGCGCTGCTGGACGACCACAAGGCGCCGGCGAAGGTGTTCAGCTTTACACAGCAGACGAATCTGCCGCTGCGGGTGGGAATCCTGATCGACACGAGCACGTCGATCCGGCAGAGGTTCCAGTTCGAGCAGCAGGCTGCTGACGCGTTTCTGCTGGAGGTTTTGCGGCCGCAGTCGGACAAGGCGTTTATCGAGGGTTTCGACGTGACGCCGGACTACAAGCAGGACTGGACCAACAACATCGACTCGCTGACGGCGGGGATTCAGGGGCTGCGTCCGGGTGGCGGCACGGCTCTCTATGACGCGGTGTACAGCGCGTGCCGGGACAAGCTGCTGACTACGCGCGGAGCAGAGCCGGTGCGCAAGGCGATTGTGCTGGTGAGCGATGGCGACGATAACCAGAGCCACGCTTATCTGGAAGACGCCATTAAGGAATGCCAGCGGGCGGAGACGATCATCTATGCGATCAGCACGAACGTGAGCCCGAGCCGCGACCGCGGCGACGACATTCTGGACAAGATGGCCATCGCAACGGGTGGGAAGGCGTTCTTCCCGACGCGGATCGAAGACATGCCGATCAGCTTTGGGGAGATTCAGGAGGAGCTGCGGAGCCAGTACGCGCTGGTGTACAGGCCTGCGGACTTTATGGCGAATGGGGCGTTTCGGCAGATTTATCTTTATTGTCTGGACCGGCGCTACACCGTGCGGGTGCGTGAGGGGTACTTCGCGCCTAAGGGGTGAAGATCAGGGATTAGGCAACAGGAAATGGGGAATAGCGTTCAGGGAATGCCGGTTCTCTGCAGATCCGGACCTGCGACGCGCTGGCCAAGTGGCTATGGCGCTCGGCCCCTGGAAACGCTGATACTCAATCCATATGAGCTGGACTTTCTTTGCGCAGCGCACGGGCGTTCTGCCTGTGTTGATGCTGGTGGCGTGGGTCGTGGGGCGGGCAGCGACGCCGGACGCGGCGAAAACTCCGATCCTGCTGGAGCTGTTCACGTCTGAGGGGTGCTCGAGTTGTCCGCCGGTGGATAGCTGGGCGGAGCAGCTGGACGCGGCACAGCCGATTGCCGGCGCTCAGCTGATCCTGCTGAGCGAGCATGTGGACTACTGGGATCATGACGGCTGGAAGGACCCGTTTTCGTCGGGGCTGCTGACGGATCGGCAGAGAGGCTACGCGCGTCTGCTGGGGCTGAGCGATGTTTACACGCCGCAGGTGATCCTGGATGGGGATGTCGAGATTCATCCATGGAAGACCGATGAGGTGAAGCAGAGCCTGGAGAAGGCAGCTGGAGCGCCGATGGTGGCGGTGCGAGTCGATGGGGCGGCGCTGGCGGCGGGCGATCCGGTTTTAACGGGGCACGTTGTGGTGGATGGGGCTGCGGAGAAGCACGGCGGCGATGTGTTTGTGGCGGTGGCACTGGATAAGACGCTGACCGATGTGCTGGCCGGCGAGAACAACGGCAAGAAGCTGACAAATGTGGCCGTGGTGAAAGAGCTGGTGAAGATTGGGAAGCTGGAGAAGGGGAAGAGCTTCGATCAGACCTTCCGGGTGAAGTTATGGCCGGGAGCGGATGCGGGGAATCTGCGGGTGGTGGCGTTTGTGCAGGAGTCAGGTCCGGGAAAGGTTGTGGGTGCGGGGATGACGAAGGAAATTGGGCGCGGAAATTAGTGGCGCACATCATGCGCGCAGCAGGCCTTCCAATCCGGATTCATCGATAACCTGGACACCCAGCTCACGGGCTTTGTCGAACTTCGATCCGGCGTCTTCGCCCGCGACGACGTAGTTGGTTTTTTTGCTGACGGAGCCGGAGACGCGGCCTCCGGCGGATTCGATCCTGGCCTTCGCGTCTTCGCGAGACAGATTGGGCAACGTGCCGGTGAGGACGAACGTCAGACCTTCGAGCTGCGAGGTCCTCCTGCGCTTCTCCGCGGTAAAAGTGAGGCCTGCCTTTTCGAGTTTGCGGACTAATTCACGGTTCTTCTCTTCGTCGAAGAACTCGCGGATGGCTTCTGAGACGCGGGGGCCGACTTCGTTGACTCGCTCTAACTCTTCAGGCGTCGCGGCCATCAGCGCTTCGATGGAGCCGAATTCTTCGGCGAGAAGCTGGGCGGTGCGAGCGCCCACAAAGCGGATGCCGAGGCCGAAGAGGAGCCGGTCGAGCGGAGCTTTCTTTGAGGCTTCGATTTCGGCGAGGAGGTCTTTGCGTTCCTTCGGGCCGACGAGCGCCTGGGTTCGAGTCTTTTCTTCCCCGGTCTTTTTATCGCGCGTGACGACTTCATGCTGGAGCTGCGCGAGGTCTTGATCGGTGAGTGTGTAGAGGTCGGCGATGCTGCGGACGAGTTTGCGTTCGAGAAGCTGCGCGACGACAGCTTCACCGAGGCCTTCGATGTTCATGACGCCGCGTGACGCGAAGTGGAGAAGGCTGCCGGTGAGGCGAGCGGGGCAGTCGACGTTGACGCAGCGGTAGTCGACTTCGCCTTCGGTGCGGACGATTTCGCTGTGGCAGTCGGGGCAGTGCGTGGGGAAGTGGAATTTTTTGTGGCCGCGCGGGTGCTCTTTGTCCAGGACCACTTCGACGACCTTGGGGATGACGTCGCCGCCACGCTCGACTTTGACATAGTCGCCGATGAGGAGGCCGAGGCGCTCGATTTCGTCTGCGTTGTGGAGGGTGGCGCGAGAAACGGTAGTGCCTCCGATGGAGACGGGGGTGAGGACGGCGACGGGCGTGAGCTTGCCGGTGCGGCCGACCTGGACGCGGATGTCCTCGACCTGGGTGATGCCGGCACGGGCGGTGAATTTGTAAGCGACGGCCCACCGAGGGGCGCGGCCGGTGTAGCCGAGACGGCGCTGGACCTGGGTGGAATTGACCTTGATGACGACGCCGTCGATTTCGTAACCGAGACTGTTACGTGTGGTCTCGGCCTTTTCGACGAAGGCGAGGACTTTGTCGATGGAGGTCATGGCTTCGCGGTGCGGATTGACGCGAAAGCCGAGCGCGGTGAGGGCATCGAGAGCTTCGGCCTGCTCGGCGAGAAGGTCTTCGCCGGTTTCGGTGAGGAGGAAATAGGCGTAGAAATCGAGGCGGCGCTGGGCGACGACATTGGGCTCGAGGGTGCGAATGGTTCCGGCCGCGTAGTTGCGGGGATTCGCGGCGGGCTCGAGGCCCTGCGCTTCGCGCTCTTCGTTGGCTTTGCGGAAAGCGGCGAGGGGCATGACGATTTCGCCGCGGACCTCGAAAGTCGGTGGGACGTGGGCTTTCTTCAGTGTGGTTGAAGGGATCGACAGCGGGACGGAGCGGATGGTGCGGACGTTGGTGGTCACATCCTCGCCGATGGTGCCGTTGCCGCGGGTGAGGCCGCGCGCGAGATGCGAGGATCCTGGCGTGCCGGACTCGTCGGCGGCGTGATACTGCAGAGCCATGGAGAGGCCGTCCATTTTGAATTCGCAGACGTAGCTGACCTGATTCGAATTCGGGGCCATGTCGCCGGCGAGGGAGCGGACGCGGCGGTCCCAGTCGCGAAGCTCTTCTTCGCTGGTGACGTTATCGATGGAAAGCATGGGACGGGAATGGGCGACCTTAGCGAATCCTTCTTTGGGCTTGCCTCCGACACGCTGTGTGGGTGAATCGGGTGTGATGAGATCGGGATGGTCGGCTTCGAGGCGCTGGAGCTCGCGCACGAGGTCGTCGTACTCGGCGTCGGAGATGGCGGGCTGGTCGAGGACGTAGTAGAGGTGCTCGTGGTGACGGATCTTTTCGCGGAGGGCGTCGAGTTTCTTCTGGACGGCTGCGTCGGACATGCTGCGATCATCCTAAGACAGTCCACGGCCTGAAGGCTCGCGTGGCCGGCAGCAGGCTCGCAGGCTTATTCGTGGGAGGGCACGAACATTGCGGAGCAACTTAGTCCCGGTCGGTGTCTCGCGCTCTTGCGGCCATGACCGCGTTGGCCGATGAGGTTTCCGAGGCGACCTTCTGCCACTCCTGTTCGTTGATGACCTCGATGGTTTTCAGTTTTTTCGTGTTGAGCTGCGAGTTGATTCCTGGTAGTTGGTTAGCGGCGAGCTGATTAAACTCCCCCACGACGTCGTCAAGCTGGTGCTGCAGGACGGCCGCGCGGGCGGCCTGCTCATCGGTGGGACGGCCTTCGTACTGCGAAACGTCGCCATAAAGGTCGCCCGTAAACTCGCGCAGGCGCTCCTCGCCGGTGATAGCTCCGCCTTCTTTGGTGGCGACGATTTTGGTTCGAATGGCGTCGGCCGATTGTGCCAGTGCAACAAGCTTTGCGTGCAGCGGGTCCTTGCTGTCGACCTTCGCCGCATCGGCGAGGGCGCCGTCGCGGACGGCGATGATCGCATCGACGGCCCAGCTCATGTGGTTGAGCATGGCACCGACTTTGAGGGTCAGGGCTAACTGCTCCTTGCGGTCGGCGAGGGTGTAAGTAGCTCGCGGATCCGGAACGATGTTGAGGGTGGTGGTGTAAGTCTGGTCGCCCTTGGTCATTTTGACGGTGTAAGTACCGGGCAGAACGCGCGGGCCCTGCGCCGCCTGAAACATTGCGCTGGCCGCGGGTGGTACTTTTGGCGGCTTCATCCGCATCGACCAGGTTGCGCGGTTGACTCCGCGATGCTTGCTGCTGACGACGGTGTCTACAAGATTGCCCTGAGCGTCGAGTATCTCGATTTTTAAATCGCCGAAGATATGGCGCGTGCGCTGGTAGTAAGTGATGGGGGCATCGAGTGGGCGCTCGGGGCCGTGGAAGGAGTTATCACCCTCCGGCCAGCCCGCACCCGCAGATATGTACTGAATTACGGGTTTTGGTGGAAAGAAGGTCGCTTCGGAAGCCATGAGCGAGGGGGTGAGGGATCGCAACGGAGAGATGTCGTCGATGATCCAGATTCCTCGGCCATGGGTTGCCAGAATAAGGTCCGAGGTGTGGGGATGAACCACAATGTCGCGCACGGCGACGTTGGGAAATCCGCTGCCGGTATATTGCGCCCAGCGCGCGCCGCCATCGATGCTGACCCAGAGACCAAACTCGGTGCCGAGGAACAGCAAGTCGGGATTGACGGTGTCTTCTTTGATGACATGGGCGTAGCCGCGCACGTGGCTCGATGTTGTATCGATCTCGTGCCAGGTCTGGCCGAAGTCGGTAGTCTTGAAGAGGTGAGGAGTTGGGTCCCCATTCATGTGGGTGTCGAAGGTGACCCAGGCCGTGCCTTCGGAGAAGCGGCTGGCTTCGATCCAGGAGACAATTGGCTGGCCGCTCATGCCGCTGACGTTCGAGGTGAGATTGGTCCAGTGCTCTCCGCCGTCGCGGGTGAGTTGCACGTTGCCGTCGTCGGTTCCGACCCAGATGACTTTGTCGTTCTTTGGAGACTCGCTGATGGTGTAGACGGTGTTATTCATTTCCGCCGACGAGTTATCGATGGTAACGCCGCCGGATTCCTCCTGCTTCTGTTTCTCCGGATTATTGGTGGTCAAATCGGGAGAAATGCGATCCCAGGTTTGGCCCTGGTTGCGGGTTCGATAGAGGTACTGGCAGCCGATGTATAGAGTGTCTTTGTCGGTTGGACTCACCTGGACCGGGGTATTCCAGTTATAGCGAAGCTTCTTGTCCTCATAGTGAGCATAGGGAGCGATGGCTCGTATCTCGTGGGTATGCCGGTTCACGCGGCCCAGAGTCCCGCCCTGAGCTTCCGCGTAGAGATAGTTGGGATCGGTGCGGTCAAGCCACATCCAGAAGCCATCGGCGCCATACATGTTTTCCCATTGCTCGTTATTTTCGCCGCCGGGATAGGAAGAATCGCCGACCCACGAACTGTTGTCCTGGAGGCCGCCATAAACGTGGTAGGGGTCGTCGTCGTCGGCGCTCACGTGATAGAACTGCGAAATCGGCAGGTTCATCATATGCTCCCAGCCAGTGCCGCCATCCTGGCTGCGCCACAGGCCACCGTCATCGCCGGTGAAAATGAGATTGGGATTGTCGGGCGAAATCCAAACGTCGTGATGATCGCCGTGCGCGCTGCCGGCGGTATTTTGAAAGCTCTTGCCGCCGTCCGTGCTCAGGAGAAGGATGAGGTCTACTTTGAAGACTTTGTTCTCATCTTTGGGATCGACGATCAGGTTTGCGAAATAGAAAGGCCGCCAGACCATGTACTGGCTGGCATCCTCGCGGGTCCAGGTCCTGCCCGCGTCGTTGGAGCGATAAAGGGCACTGCTGGCGCATTCCACCATGGCGTAGACGACTTTTGGGTTAGAAGGAGCAACGGCGACAGCGATGCGGCCCCAGGGTTTTTTGGGCAGGCCTGTTGCCGGGGAGTCGTCGATTTCGGTCCAGTGCTCGCCTTTGTCGGTGGATTTGAAGATTCCGCTGCCTGGACCGCCAGAGCGAAAGGTCCAGGCGTGACGGCGAAAGTCCCACATGGTGGCATAGATCACGCCCGGCTCAGTTACGTTCATCGATAACATGCCGCAGCCGGCGGCGCCATTGGCTCCGGCCAGAACCTTGCGCCAGGTCTTGCCGGCGTCGGTAGTCTTGTAGACGCCGCGATCGGGGCTGTCGTCGTAGGCATGGCCGGTAGCGCAGGCGTAGACGGTGTTGCCGTCGGTGGGATCGACGAGAATCTTCGCGATACGTTCTGAGTCAGGAAGGCCGACATTGGTCCAGTTATCGCCGCCGTCGGTTGACTTATAGACGCCATCGCCCATGGAGGCGCTGTTGCGCTCCCACGATTCGCCGGTGCCGACCCAGATGTTCTTTGAGTTAGAGGGGTCGATGGCGATGGCGCCGATGGACTGGACTTTCTCGCGGTCGAAGATGGGGCGGAAGTTAGAGCCGCCATCGATGGATTTCCAGACGCCTCCGCTGGCTGCGCCCACATATAAGGTGGTGCGGCCCTCTTCCCTGACACCGGCGAGAGCGGAGATGCGGCCGCTCATAGCTGCCGAGCCGATGTTACGCGCGGGCAAGCCGGAGATGGTGCCGGAATCAAACTTGATGGCGGGAGTGGAGGCGGTTTGCGCCCCTGCTGGAAGAGCAGCCGGAATAGCGATAAGAATCGGAATCCAATATCGCAGCGGGAATTTAGTGATTTGCCTGCTCATAAGTCCTCAGTTCCTCCTCTATTCCATTTCCGCGTTGCGAGCGGGCGTGGTTGTTGCCGGCGAGCGATTCGCGTTTTCAGAATGCTGCGCGGGTGGCGCAGCTCCAGCCGGCGGACCGGGAGGCATCTTGAAGTCGGAGTCGGGGATCGGTACATTCGCTTCGATTTTGGTGAGGGTGATCTTCTGTGTGCTGCCAGGATTACGGGGAGAACCGCTCTCGATGGAAAAAGGGAAGTAGACGCCGTTGACTTTCTTATAGGAGCCGAGGTTGGTAAAGGTCTCCCGCACGCTGCCGCGCACCAGCATCTGACGGAGGGTGCGAATCTCGATATAGGTATCGGGGTCGAGGTAGTAGTTGATGACGTCCCCGTTTTTGAGAGTGACTTTGAGGAGAAGCGCATCGTCGCCGTCGACGGTGTCGTGTCCGATGTACTCGACCTTAGAGCCCTTCTCTTTGTAATCGACGAGGGGGCCATAAAAGTCGGAGCTCTCGACCATATCGCGGGTGTCGTCCTCTCCCATCCGCTCCGGTTCGCGGCGACCCTGGAATGGATTGATCTGCCAACCTTCTGCGCCGTCGTAGGCCTGTACCTGGGTCATACCCTGCAGGGTGACGGACTGGCGGATCAGGAACTCAGGTTTCTGCTCGGACTCGGCTGCGATCTGGAAGCCCTGAACTTCGAGCTTGCCGGTGCTGCGGAGGGTTTTGATGGCCTTGATCTGGGCGAGGCCGCCTTTAGCCTCGAGATTTTTCGCGATCAGCTCATCGGCCGTTTGCGCGCTTGTTGCTATGGCGCTGGCGGCGACTGCGATGGCCACCATGGTGCACTTCAATGCATTCACTGCCGGAAAACGCTTCATCTTAAATTCTCCGAATCGACTGCGAAGCTGGAACCGAGGACTGCGGTGGATTTTATTCCCACTGCCGGCGAGGTATTCGTCGCGAGGCCGTGGTGCGCGTTTGGGGAGTGGGACGCGCGTGACAAGGTACAGGGTGGCGGAAGAGCACGGGTCGGCGGAATGGTCCATTCGTACAAGGCGGTTCGTGGGTTGTCAAGGTTGGAGTGACCGGTAGTCCCATCAAAACATGCGGGGTTCCGTCGCCGCGGCGGGTCGCTCTTTCCCGTGAGCGGCGGCAACGCATACCAATCTGTCTGGCCGCTATAATCCGTGACGATGAATAACGACCTTGTGGAAGAGCTGGAACGGCGCAATCGCCTGGCGGAAGAGGGCGGCGGCGACGAGCGGCGGAAGAAACAGCACAGCGAGGGGAAGCTGGGGGCGCGAGAGCGGATCGACCTGTTGTTGGACGATGGGACGTTTGAGGAGACGGACCGGTTCGTGACGCATCGGGCGACGGACTTTGGGCTGGCGGACAAGCGTTTTCTGGGCGATGGGATTGTGACGGGGTACGGGCGCATCGATGGGCGGACCGTGTTCGTATACGCGCAGGACTTCACCGTGTTCGGCGGATCGCTGTCGGAGGCGAACGCGGCGAAGATTGTGAAGCTGATGGACATGGCGATGAAGGTGGGCGCGCCGATCATTGGGCTGGGGGATTCCGGCGGCGCGCGGATTCAGGAAGGCGTGGTGTCGCTGGCCGGGTACGCGGATATTTTTCTGCGCAACACGATGGCGAGCGGGGTGATTCCGCAAATTTCGGCGATCCTGGGACCATGTGCCGGGGGCGCCGTGTATTCGCCGGCGATCACGGATTTTATTTTGATGGTGGACAAGACTTCGTACATGTTTGTGACCGGGCCGGACGTGATCAAGACGGTGACGCATGAAGAGGTGACGAAGGAAGCGCTGGGCGGGGCGGCGACGCACAACGAGATTTCGGGTGTCGCGCATTTTGAAGCGCACGACGATGCCGAATGCCTGACGATGGTGCGGGAGCTGCTGAGTTTTCTGCCGTCGAACAATCTGGATGATCCGCCGCGGCGGCCGTGCACCGATCCGGTGGATCGCGCGGATCGTGAGCTGGACAAGCTGGTGCCGCTGGATTCGACGAAGCCGTACGACATCAAGCAGGCGATCACGCACATCGTGGACGAGGGGTATTTCTTCGAGGTGCACGAACACTTCGCGAAGAACATTGTGGTGGGGTTCGCCAGAATGAACGGGCGGCCGGTGGGGATTGTGGCGAATCAGCCGGCGGTGCTGGCGGGGGTGCTGGACATCAACGCGAGCGTGAAGGGGGCGCGGTTCGTGCGGTTCTGCGACGCGTTCAACATTCCGCTGATCACGCTCGAGGATGTGCCGGGGTTTATGCCGGGGACACAGCAGGAGTACGGCGGGATTATCCGGCACGGGGCGAAGCTGCTGTACGCGTTTGCCGAGGCGACGG
The DNA here is from genome assembly GCA_964535525.1 of uncultured Acidobacterium sp. Classification (GTDB taxonomy): domain Bacteria; phylum Acidobacteriota; class Terriglobia; order Terriglobales; family Acidobacteriaceae; genus Palsa-343. Next base: position 12,385 of record CAZHTJ010000081.1, read on the forward strand.
TGCCGAAGATGCTGGTGATCACGCGCAAAGCGTATGGAGGGGCGTACTGCGTGATGAGCTCGAAGCATCTGCGGACGGATGTGAACCTGGCGTGGCCGACGGCGGAGATTGCGGTGATGGGGCCGGAGGGGGCGGTGAACATCGTGTACGGGCGCGAACTGGCGCAGACGCTGAAACTGGCGGAGAAGAGCGAGGGCAAGTTGACGGAGGAGCGGCGGCAGGAAATTTTGCACGAGGCAAAGGCGGCGCGGGTGCATGAATTCCGGGAGCAGTTTGCCAATCCGTATGTGGCGGCGGAGCGTGGGTATGTGGATGCGGTGATTCTGCCGCACCAAACGCGACGGCGGTTGTGCTCGGCGCTGGACATGCTGGAGGGGAAGCGGGAGAAGAATCCTCCGAAGAAGCATGGGAATATCCCGCTCTGACCGTGGAACGGTCAGAGCGGAGCTAAGAAGCGGTCAGCTAAAGACCGGTTAGCTAAGGTCCGGTCAGCTAAAGTCCGGTTAGCTAAGGTCCGGTCCGCGTTCCGCTCGGCCGACGGCTCTGCTGCTGGCTGTCTTATCGCCAACCGGTTTCCAGCTGACCGGTTTCCAGCCACTTCAAGAACGCCTTAACCTGTTTGCGGTAGGATGGCGGCACATTCTGAGGAGGTTTCTCGATGAGTTCCCCCGGCCCGAAGAGCGTTTTTCTGCCCCGATCCGAACGCAAAGTTCCCACCGACGCCAACCACATTGGGCGCACCGATCCGCAGCAGATCATCAGCGTATCGGTCATTGTGAAAAGGAAGAATCCTCTGGATCTGCATGCGCTGGGTGGGCAGATTGTGTCGCGGGAAGATTTCGACCAGCAGTTTGCGGCGGATCCGGCGAGCTTTGACGCGCTGCGGACGTTTGCGCATGAGAACGGGCTGACGGTGGATGAGTCGGCGTCGAGCTTGTCGCGGCGGACGATTGTCCTGCGCGGGCCGGTCCAGTCGATGGAGAAGGCGTTCGGCGTGGAGCTGCACGATTACGAGGACGCGACGACGAAGAAGCGGTATCACGCGTTCACGGGTGAGGTTTCATTGCCAGAGACGCATGCGCCGCTGGTGGAGGCGGTGCTGGGGCTCGATGCGCGGCCGGTCGCAAAGCCGCATATTCGATTTCTCAAAGATCTGAAGAAGGCGAGTGATGCGGCGGCAGCGACCGGGCAGGCGGTGGCGTTCAATCCGCCGCAGGTAGCGGAGCTGTACGACTATCCGACGACGGTGAACGGGGCGGGGGAGACGATTGGGATTCTGGAGCTGGGCGGCGGGTATGAGACGAGCGACATTCAGACGTATTTCACCGGATTGGGGCTGACGCCGCCGACGGTGGTCGCGCTGTCGGTGGATGGCGGGACGAATGTTCCGGGCGGCGATCCAAATGGCGCGGATGGCGAGGTGGCACTGGACATCCAGGTGGCGGGGTCAATTGCGAATGGGGCGAAGATTGCGGTGTATTTCGCGCCGAATACGGATCAGGGCTTTATCGACGCGATTACGACGGCGGTGCACGACACGGCGAATACGCCGTCGGTGCTGTCGATCAGCTGGGGCGGGCCGGAGTCGAGCTGGGCGCAGTCGTCGGTGACGGCGCTGGACGATGCGTGCCAGAGTGCGGCGGCGCTGGGGGTGACGATCACGGTGGCGTCGGGCGATAACGGGTCGTCGGATGGGGTGAGCGGGAACAATGTGGATTTTCCGGCATCGAGTCCGCATGTTCTGGCGTGCGGCGGGACGGAGCTGATTGGGTCGGGGACGTCGATCGAGTCAGAGACGGTGTGGAACGACGGGAGCCAGGGCGGGGCGACGGGCGGCGGGTACAGCACGCTGTTTCCGGTGCCGACGTGGCAATCGAGCGCGGGGATTTCGGGTCCGGGGCGAGGCGTGCCGGATGTGGCTGGGGACGCGGCGCCGGAGAGCGGGTACAACATCCTGGTGGACGGGCAACAGGAGGTGGTGGGCGGGACGAGCGCGGTGGCTCCGCTATGGGCGGCTCTGATCGCGATGATCAACCAGATGAAGGGTGCACCAGTCGGGTTTGTGAACCCGACACTGTATGGGAATGCGGGGGATTTTCGGGATATTACTTCGGGGAACAATGGGGCGTATTCTGCCGGACCGGGGTGGGATGCGTGCACGGGACTCGGGTCGCCGAATGGGCAGGAGATTGCTGGAGCGCTGTGAAACGGAGGGAAGCAGCCGCGGCGATGCCGGGCTCCGGTTACGCAATCCTGCGTTACGCAAAAACGCGTAATGAGGATTGTGGGCTACGTCTCGATCGCTACCAGGGGCAGTACTTTTTTCTGGATCCGTTGTTCGCGTGCTGGATCCGGAAGAAAACAGGGTGAGCGATTACGCGGAATGGCGTTACGCGAAACTGCATAATGATTGTGCGATTCCGGAGACGCTGGCTCGCAGCAGAAGGGGGCAGCGGAAGCCGGAGCCGAGTCAGTCGCCTGTGGCGCGCGACAGCGAGCAGGGTCCGGTCAGTAGACCTCGCGGCGGAAGAGGTCGTCCTTCTCCTCGCAGGGCGAGGAGTGGCAGCCTACGGCGCAGCTGACGAGGGCGGCCACGCCCAGGGTGATCAGAACCGCCGGCAGGTAACTGCTGAATTGCGAAAGATGTGAAACCAGTTCATGCATATGCAGGAAGCGCATTCGAGCTCCCAGAGGTTGGGACACCTGAATCGGCGTTCAGGTTTCCCTGGTTCCTGGGAGAGTGAGGCCATATTGTCAAAATTTGGAGGAGATGAAAATGACCAATTGGGTTATGTGACCAGAGATTTGGGGGTATATCTCGCACTTTCGGGTGGAAAAGACCAAATTGGGACTGGTCGGAACAGGTTCGTGGCCGGATTTCTAAGTTACATCATATTGAAAAATAAAGCTTTGTGGATCTCTAAGGGAATAAACGCATCAAGCCCGAGGCGGGGAGTTCAGGGGCGAGAAAGGACTGGGAGGAGCCCAGGGCTTCGGTTACTGCTGAGGCGGCGAGGTAACCACTGCGGACGGCTCCTTCCATGGTGGCAGGCCAGCCGGTGGCGGTCCAGTCGCCGGCGAGGAATAGGCCCTGCCAGGGACTGGGGGATGTGGGGCGGATTGGGTCGAGGAGCGGGCGGACCGACCAGGTTGCGCGGACTTCTTTGACGACCGTGGCTTTGATGAGATTCGCCTGGGAGAGGGCAGGGAAGAACCGAGTGAGTTCCTGGAGGGCGAGGTCGACGATGGGTTGGCGCTGCATGGGGACGAGGGAGCGGGAGGCGCTGACGACCAGCTCGAGGTAGCTGCCTTCACTGAAGGCGCGATGAGCGGGCTGAAGGCGCGACTTGTTGAACATCCACTGGATGGTGGTGTCGAGGAGGACGGCGTGGTCGAGGTCGGTGATTTCGCGGTCGAACCAAAGGTGGATGCCGGTGATGGGGGAGTGCTCGAACTGAGCGAGTTTGTCGGCGAGGTTTTGGGTGCCAGGGATCTGGGGCAGGGTGGGCAAGAGAGCGGTCAGGGCTTCGAAGGACAGCGCGAGAACGACCGCGTCGGAGGCGTAGGTTTGGGAGCCGGCTGTGGTTTGCCAACCCTTGTCTGTCGGCGTGATGGATTCGACGCTGGTGCGGAGGGAGACCTGGCTGCCGCGCTGGCGCAGGTAGCCGATGGCAGCGCCGTAGAGTTCGCTGAGGGGAATGGACGGGATGCCCATGCGGCCGGACTGGGGCGAGAGCAGGAAGGATTCGCGAAAGACTTTGGCGGCGTAGTGGACGGAGATGCGGTCGAGGTCTTCGTTGAGGGCGGAGACGAGAACGGGTTTCCAGAAGCGGTCGATGGCGCGCTGAGTTTGATGGTGACGCTGGAGCCAGTGGGCGAAATTTTCTGAGGTGTCGGGCGGGAGGCCGGGCATGAAGGCGGAGAGGCCGCTGGCAATGGCGAGCTTGTCGGCGAGGGAAAATGCGGGGGCGCGGAGGAAGGCGAGAGTGGAGTGGAAGGGCGCCGGGAGCCATCCGGGTTGGATGACGGTGGGTGGGCCTCCGTCGGGAGTGAGAAACGTGAAGCGGTCGTACCACCGGATGGAGTCGAGGACGGCGAGGCGGCGGTAGAGGTCGATGAGGGAGGTGCAGCG
>CAZHTJ010000082.1:0-16268 GCA_964535525.1 uncultured Acidobacterium sp.
GCGATCCCGTCTTCGCCCAACCCACACCCTCGCCCGACCCTGCCACCTTCAAAGACCCGTTTAGCTCCTCCGCGGCACCCTCGTGGCGCACCAAATCCGCAAGCGACCGCGTTTCCAAACGCTGAACCCGGAATGCCTTTTGCTACCGGCTACTGGCTACCGGCCGCTGGCTACCGGCTACCGGCTACTGGCTACAGGCTTTTTTCTGAGCGCTGACCGCCGAACCCTGCTCTACCGGTACCCCTTCGTCCGGAACCGCGAAACCGCCAGATAAAACGTGTTCGCATCCGTCCCAGGATTGTGCTCGCTGATATTCGCATTCGATAAATGCTGATACCGGTACCCCAGGCTCCAGTCCTGCCGCGCCTTCCGGAACACGTGAATCCCGCACCCGAAGTCGATCGTGTACATGAACCGCGATCCCTCCGGCGACAGCACCCGATCCGCGAAATACAGCGCCCCGCCGTTCGTGCTCAGAAAAGGCTGCACCCGCTTCGCCGGGGCAAAGTCCGCCTCAAATCCCACCGGGCTCACCCCGCTCCCATAGATCCGCTCCCGCAAATTCTGTGCCGCAGGTTGCACTTTCGTCGGCACGGCGCCCGGCACCGGCTGCGACAGCATTGCCACCGCCGTCACCTCCGGCGCATACCGCAGCGTCCAGCTCTCATGCGGGCTGATCAAATACGTGTACCGCACATCGATGGGCATGTACTTCACGTCGCCCGCGAACCCCCAAATGTGCCCGCTGATCAGCGACAGCCCCCACCACGCTCCAAATTCGTGTACCCCGCCCGGCCGCGACCACACCGGCGCAAACTGCGTCGTACCCGGGCTCCGCACAATCGCAGGCACGCCCCGAACTACCGCGGACGACGACTCGCTCTCCGCCGACGCCCTCTCCGTGCTCTCGAACCGCACTTCGTCTTCACCCGTCGGATCGCTCCAGAATGTCTTCGCCTTCACCACCCGATCGTCCCGATACCACGGCGGCCGCCACCGAAAAATATTTGCCGTCGCATGCGCCGGCTCCAGAAAGCTCAGCCCCAGCAGCGCAAACGGATTCCGTCCCGGAGCCTCCACCGGCGCCACCACGTGCTTATCCAGCGCGTCCTCCGCCATCGTCCACAGCACGCCGCCCACCGGCGTTGTCACCAGCTCCACCCAGCCCGTCTCGTTGCTGCTTTTCAGCCCATTGTCATACGGCTCCGCGTGGTCGCCGTTGTGGCCGATCGAGGCTTCGCCCGCCGGCCCCAGTTTCCACCAGAAGCTGTAAGCCGTCGAAAATGTGCCCGCGCGCAGCAACCGCCGCCAGTAGGCGCTGCTATTGGACTGGACCACCGTCATGCTCTTCGGGTCGTTCTGGATCCAGAGATCGTTGGTGATCGCGCCCATCATCGGATGGCCGACATAGTCGTCCAGGAATGGGTTCTGATCGCTCCAGACGTTCCAACGCCAGCCCGCCGCGGAGTTGATGTACCGGTCCCACCAGTTGCCCTGCGTCGTCTCCTCGCGATACCAATACCCCGTGTACAGATTCCCCAGGTCCTGGAAACCGTTGAACAGCGTCGTCGAAATAATCAGCTGACCCCAGTGCACCCGGCATGCGCGCGCATGCGTCCTGTCCAGCGAACAGTCCTCCGCCGGCGCCCGCTCCTGCACAGGACTGACCGCCACCACACTCGTCGATTCCCCGCCCTCCGCCATCAAAACCGAAGGCCGAGGAGCATCCGGAAATGCAGCCGCTGAAGGATCCGGTGTAACAGATGCCGACGCATCGGTCGCTGTCACCGGAACATTGGGGAAGAGCGTCGCCGCCGCGTCGGGCAATGAAGGTGTGGGAGCGTCCGGCAGGGTGGGCACTACCTCGTCGGGCTTTCCAGCCTGCAGAAAAATTCCGCTGCTTTGAAAGGGCACAGCTTCAGCTGCGCCATAACCATTGCGCAATGTGTCCGGCTTCAGCCGCTGAGGGATGGTGGTCTGCTGCGCCACCAGAACAGGCCCCACGAACAGCGCAACCGCGAGCATCTGCGTACCCGGCCGAACCAACCGGCCCTTAGCCTGCAATAAGCTCTCCGCAACAGGCTGAACCCTCACCCGCGCCGAACGAACTAATCTGAGTCTTTGCAACTTGAATGATCCAGGGGAGTACCGGATTGGATAAACCGAAGCAAACCCGCTCCGGAAATCCGATCATCCCCCGCCCCTCATCCCCGCGTCAAGCGCCGATCCATGCCCCATCCGGGTCACACGCGTGTTTGCCGTAACCAGGGCGAGATCGCGCAGAAACTGCGAATCGCTTTTCCGGACGCAGGACGTCGAACTCGTTTTGTGAACGCTGAGCGCCGAACGCTCTCTTACCGCGCCCCAACCGGCTTAGCAGCCCCCGCCTCCAGCTCGCTCAGCCGCTTCGCCAGCAACTGCTCCAGCTGCACCAGCGCCTTGCTGAACCCGTCAATCCCCTCGCTCAGCTTGTCGTGCGCCATCCGATCCGCCGCATGCATCTTCTCGAAGGTCGCCTCATCGATATTCAGCTTCTCGACCTCGATCCCCCTGGCCTTCGCCGGATCCAGTTTCCTCTCCAGCGTTCCCTCCGTCGCGTCCAGCTCCGCCAGCAGATGCGGCGAAATCGTCAGCAGATCGCACCCCGCCAGCTCAATAATCTCACCGGTGTTCCGGAAGCTAGCCCCCATCACCTGTGTCTTGTAGCCGAACTTCTTAAAGTAGTTGTAGATCTTCGTCACCGACTGCACGCCCGGGTCGTCCGCGCCCTGGTAGTCCTTCCCCGTGTCCTTCTTGTACCAGTCCAGAATCCGCCCCACGAACGGCGAAATGAGCGTCACCCCCGCCTCCGCGCACGCAATTGCCTGATGAATCCCGAACAGCAGCGTCAGGTTGCAGTGGATCCCTTCCTTCTCCAGCTTCTCGGCCGCCTTGATCCCCGCCCATGTCGACGCAATCTTGATCAGCACCCGCTCCCTCGACACACCCGCGCTCTCATACTTCTTGATAATCGACCGCGCTTGCTCCATCGTCTTCTCGGTGTCGTAGGACAACCGCGCGTCCACCTCCGTCGACACACGCCCCGGAATAATCTGCAGAATCTTCTTCCCAAACGCGACCGCGAGATTCTCAAACGCCAGCTTCGTCACCTTAGCGTCCTCAGCGTCCTCGCCCAGTTGCTTCTTCGCGTCCAGCAGCACATCGTCCACAATCTTGCCGTACGCAGGCATCTGCGCCGCCGCCGTCAGCAGCGACGGATTCGTCGTCGCATCCTGTGGCTTCGCCTTTTCAATCGCCTCGATGTCGCCCGTATCGGCCACCACCGTCGTCATTTCCCGGAGCTGCGCCAACAATGTCTTCGCCATTCCATCCTCCAGACTCTCTCTCGATTATCCGGCATTCGGGCCACCCCTGCAGCCCGCCCCCCGGGTTTTCCTGCAAAAATTTCCCGCAAAATTTCAAAGAAAAATGCCCACTTCGATATCAGGGGGATATCAGGGGATTTTTCCACGGAAATTTGCCCATCCTCCGTTAGATGCCCGCACGCCCTGCTCTGGTGCGCCTCTTTCGGTGCGGAAGAAACATCGGTCCCGCGATGAAGCGTGAAGGAATGCTTTCGGATCAGCTGTTAATTGCTGATGCGCGGTGACTCAGGACCTAAGCCGCACGACCTACTGTCATCACCTGCGAGTCGACATCCTGCAAGAGCCGGAGTACTACCTGTCCGGCGCCATTTATCCGGGAACCTAATTATTCAGCGTCACGGAAATTGTAGTCGTCTGCTGGATCGCGCCCGATGTTGCGATGACGGTCACATTAAAGGTAGTGGAATTCGAACCACCTCCGCCTCCCCCGCCTCCCCCGCTGCCTCCACTGCCGCCACCTCCGCCGCCGCAACTCGATATCAATCCCAAACTGCCGACAGCGAACGAAATCAATAATGCAGTCCACAGACTTCTCCGCCTTCGCCAGCCGACAAAGCACACCGCCAGCGCCAGCGAAGTCCCGGTGAGGAGAGGATGGCCACCCCCACGCATCGCTGCAGACGAGCCGGAGTTGTAAACGGTAAACGGCGTTGTGACGGGGGATCCCGAGAGGGTCACATTCAGTGCAAGGGCGTATGAGCCCTGGGACGGGCTTGCGGAACATGAACAGGTGAGGGCCACTAGCCCGCTAAAGCCGTTCTGCGGCGTGAACGTGAGAGTTGTGGCGACCTCGGAGTTGGCAGGAACGGTGAGCGAAGCGGGTGACGCAACAATGGTGAATGTGGGCGGGGGACCAGTGGTCACATCGAGCGAAAACTGAGATTGCTCGGTCACACCGTTCGACGTCCCTGTAATCGTAATTGGTGGGTAGGTACCAGCTGCGACACCGGCTGGAACATTGACCGTCATCGTCGATGATTCGCCGGCAGTAATCGAGTCTGGGGCGAAGCTGATGGAAACTCCGACTGGCTGGCCGCTGGCGGCGAGGGTAACCGGGGAATTGAACCCGGCCTCCACGCTCACGGTGACTGCCATTGTTCCCTGTGTACCGGACTGAACATCGAGCGTTGAGCCCGCGGGCACCACGAAATAGGGAGTCTGCACGAACATTCCTACGATGAAGGTCTGCGTCATGCCTCCACCAGTTCCCGTTACCGTAACACCGTAATTGCCGATGCCGGCGCCGGCGCCAAGGGCAACCCCCAGTTGCTGCTCCCCCTCCCCATTCATTGGATTTGAACTGAAGGTCGCAGTTGAGTCGCTGGGTAATCCGCTGGCGCTCAGGCCAATGGGTGAGTCGAATCCTCCCCCGGTGAAGGCATAAAAAGTGTAGCCGACATTGCCGGTTGGATACGTCGTGGGATCTATGGTTTCCGGCTGATAAAAATAAAACAAGAACCCGGGAACCGAGGCAGGCACGGCGGGCGGTGCGTACTCCCAAAGGTCGTTCAGATAACCGAAGTTGTCCGACGAGTCAACCCCTTCTCCACCAAAAGTCCAGAAATTGCCTTTTTCGTCTGTCCAGCCCATCGCAAATTCGCGGGTGCCCGGCAGGTTTCCAGGAGCAGGCACGCCCACCGTTCCGTACACTCCGGGCGGGGCGCTTTGAGGCGAGTAGGTGTTACTGCTGCCCCCCATCCAGGTCCATTCATTTCCCGACGGGCTGAACACCCAAAGGTCGTTCAGGCCATCTTCGCTCGTAGGACCGACGCCTTGACCAAACCCTCCACTCAGCCAGAAGTTGCCTTCCTCGTCCGTCCAGCTCACCTCGTTGACCCGGCCGCCCGGAACGTTCGAAATAGCTGGTGTACCCAGCTCACCGTAGACACCCTCCGATCCACCCAGCCCAAAACCCTCTCCCTGTGTTCCTCCCATCCAGGCCCACTCACCCAACTGTGGACTGAACTCCCAAAGGTCGTTCGAGAGCGGCCCCGGCACGTTGATGATCGAGGTGCCCCCGCCAAATAGCCAAAGATTCCCCGAATTGTCCGTCCAGGTTACGCCAGCCCAGCGCCCGCCCGGTGTCTGTCCCGCCTGGGCTTTACCGGGTGCGCCGTAAACAGCCGGAGCCGTCCCACCGGCGGGTGCCACGGTCGCACCGCCCTTCGACGTCCACTTGGCGGTTAGGGGATTGAATTCCCACAAATCATCGAGAGCGCAAAAATTGCCGGAAGAGTCGATTTCGTATCCGCCGTAAAGCCAGAAATTACCCTCCCGATCTGTCCAGGCGAGAGAAGCAACCCGCCCTCCCGGCGCCGTAGCCGTGCTCGGCTGGACGCAAATCGTCTCTTCTCTGAGTCCCCAAAATCGGCAGCTGTTTCCATTCGAACTCGCTCCGCCCATCCAGGCCCATTGGTTCAAATTCGGGTTGAACTCCCATAGATCATTCAGCCAACCATAATTCCCAGCGGAGTCAAAGCCTTCTCCTCCGAAGAGCCAGAAATTGCCTGTACTATCCCTCCAGCTAACCCCGCTGTCACGTCCTCCCGGGAGATTGCCAGCCGCGAAAACGCCCAGCGTCCCGTAGGTGCCGGAGTTCCCACAGAATGGCCCGTCAGTATTGAGAGGGCATTTCGTTGGAACCGTAGTTGGGCCTCCCTGCCACACCCACTCCCTGCTGGATGGACTGAATTCCCAGAGGTCATTCAGGTCACCTACCGTTCCGGCAGAATCGGTTCCGAATCCCCCAAAAAGCCAAAGATTGCCCTCGCTGTCCGTCCACACCACGCTGTCGGTCCGCCCGCCTGGAGCGTTCGTCAGAGCACTTTGGCCCTCTGTTCCATAGGTTCCGGCGTTTCCGCACAGGTTCCCATCGGCCAAAGCAGGGCAACTCGTCGGGATCGTCTCGCCGCCCCCCATCCATGTCCACTCGTTCGTCTGCCCATGTGCGTGGGAAGATGCGATCCCCGCCGCAAAGACGACGAGAATCATCGCTGCAATGCGTGAGGCTCTATGGGACGCGCGCTTAGACCTCGCTGTTGCGCCCAAATTGACGGAGTAGGAACGGGCCGAATAGCGGTGCATGGAGATCCTTGCGCTCACAGACAGTTCTGACCGATTACTATTCGCGTCACCCCCACTCGACTTTAGGTGCTAAACACCCCATATCAGCCAGAGATGGAGTGAACCGGAAAACAGTGCAACAAATTGTCACCGCCCATTTTACTCGCTGACTGCATCTCGAATGGTTGAAAGGTTGGGATAGCTTTCGCGCCACTGCTGGGTACGAACCCAGTCTCAATGAGGTCCCGCATTTTCAACCGCAAACCAGTCATGTCAAGTTACAAATAGTCCCACGAATCTGTGATGGCGCCGCTGCTGGGGCAACAATGATCGGCGCTTCTGAAGGATCTGGAACGAGAGTTATCGTCGATTCCGGCTGTTATGTAGAAGTAACCGGTTTCTGGTTCGGTCCCACAGCCGAAATCCCGGTTCCTACCCCTCCCCGCGAGCCCGTGAACCCTGAAGCGGCCTAACCTTGCTGGCCAACCGCCATCGACGCTACCCTCCCGGAATGCGACCTCTCCGCTACTCCATCAACGTCACCCTCGACGGGTGCTGCGATCGTCGTGCAATCACGCCGAACCAGGACCTGTTTCAAAACTCCATCGAGAACCTCGACCAGGCCGATGCTCTTCTCCTTGGCCGAGTGACGTGCGAAATGATATAGGCTGCGTGGCGGCCACCGGCGCCGGCGGAGTGAGGCCTGATCCGACCGAACCCTTCGCCCGGATCATCGACGCGGCAAAGAACTACGTCGTGTCCAGCACCCTCGACCGGGTCGACTGGAACGCGGAGCTCCTGCGCGGGGATCTTGGACCGGCCGTTCAGCAACTCAAGCAAGAGTCGGGCAAGGGACAGCTCGTGGGAGGCGTGAAGCTCCCGCTGGCGCTGGCCGAGCTGGGATCGATCGATGAGTACGAATTCGTCGTGCACCGCAGGCTGGAAGGCCACCGCCCGACGTTATTCGCCGGGCTGTCGAAGCCTGTCGACCTTGAGGCTCGTCAGCCGGCTGGAATTCGGCTCAGGGCGGTGGCGATGCGGTATGAGCCGAAAAGATAGCCATTCGGCTTGTTAGCCCAGTGCAAAAAAAAAGCGCACACCCCCACAAAACCAACCCAAACCCGGAGAACGCCAGGTTCACCCCACAGCAAGCAGAGGACTCCCCTGTGAGCCCGAACGTCAATGCGAATCGATCCCCGCTTCACCCCGAAGTACCGTCTGGCGCCATTGCGGAACTCCCATCGCAAACCTTTCCTTAAATATCCATCGAAGCAACAGCGCCCACTCCGTCCGAATCTTTCCAACAGGGCTGCGTGGTACGACTGTCCCGTTTCGTTGCACACTATCTGTACAGGACTTTTCATGCCTTTTGAACGCTCGTCGGGCCTGCTCCTCCACATTGCTTCCCTGCCTTCGTTCGGAGGCATCGGCGACCTCGGCCCCGCCGCCTACGACTTCGCCGACTTCCTCGCCGCCTCGAAGCAGCGCCTCTGGCAGGTCCTTCCCCTCGGCCCCACCGGCTACGGCAACTCGCCCTACGCCGCGCTCTCCGCCTTCGCCGGCAACCCCGCCCTCATCTCGCTCGAGTTCCTCGCCGACCACAACTGGATCGAGCACGACCGCCTCTCCACCCTCCCCGGTCGCTCCGGCCCTATCGACCACGAAGCCGTCTACGCCCAGAAACTGCCCCTCCTCGAAGAAGCCGCGCGCAATTTTCTCCGCAACCAGTCCAGCGAAGAGTGGTCCACCTTCGAGGCCTACTGTCATGAAAACGCCACCTGGCTCAACGACTGGGCGCTCTACACCGTCCTCCGCCGCAAGTTCAACTACAGCTCCTGGAGCGAGTGGCCGGCCGAGGTCAAGCATCGCGACCCAGCCGCCCTCGATCGCCTTCGCCTCGAACATGGCGAAGAACTCGCCACCGCCCAGGCCCTCCAGTTCGCTTTCAACGAGCAATGGCGCGACCTCCGCGATTACTGCGCCGCGCGCGACATCCGCTTCATTGGCGACATCGCCATCTTCGTCAACTACGATTCGGCCGATGTCTGGACCCACCCCGAGCTCTTCGAGCTCAACCCCGACCTCTCGCCCATCCGCGTCGCCGGCGTTCCCCCCGACTACTTCTCCTCGACCGGCCAGCGCTGGGGCAATCCACTCTACAAGTGGGACGTCCTCCAGCAAAGCAACTTCGCCTGGTGGGTCGACCGCATTCGCCGCGCGCAATTCCTCTACGATGTCATCCGTCTTGACCATTTCCGCGGCTTCGAAGCCTACTGGGCCATTCCCGCTCAGGACGAAACCGCCGTCAACGGAACCTGGGTCAAAGCCCCCGGCGCCGCGCTCTTCCAGAGCCTTCGCGACCAGCTCGGTGAACTCCCTTTCATCGCCGAAGACCTCGGCCTCATCACCAAAGAGGTTGACGCATTACGCGAACACTTCGGCCTCCCCGGCATGAAAGTCCTGCAGTTCGGATTTTCCGACCGCGGCGCGCACATCCACCTGCCCCACCAATTTGTCACCAACACGGTTGCCTATACCGGAACCCACGACAACGACACCACCCGCGGCTGGTGGGACCACGGCGCCAGCGCGGTCGAAAAAGCCGCCGTTCACGCCTACCTCGGTATCGACCCCAGCGCCGAAGGAACCGCCGTCGTCTGGCCTCTCATCCGCGCCACCGCCACCTCCGTCGCCGACCTCGCCCTCTACCCCGTCCAGGACATTCTCTCGCTCGGCAGCGAGGCCCGCATGAACATCCCCTCGCACCCCACCGGCAACTGGAGCTGGCGCATCCCCGAAAACGCCCTCACCCCGGAACTAGCCAAAGAACTAGCCGCCCTCACCGAAGTCACCGACCGCGACAAACACGACCTACCGCGATGACCCTCGGTCACGCACTCAGTTTGAAGTCAGATACGAATACAGCCCGACAGAAAAAATGAAAAGACCGGCCAGCAGATATATAGCAACTCGCTGCCAGAAGCGTTTGGGCTCTTCATCGCGGTAGGCCCAAGCGCGATAGCGTGCGGGGGCTTCCCCGGTCAGCGCACACATTAGCGCAAACAAGAATAAGCCCATCCCACCCAGCAGACAAACGGGCTGTAGATCCTTCAGATTGGGAAAATGATCCACTATCTCCGAGACATATTGTCAGGAAAATATTCTAACCGGTTCCCTAATCCAGCATGTGTCGGGAATGCCGCATTTCTTCCTGGAACGCTGATAACCGAACGATTCCCTTATTCCGTCGCTCCCAAAAAGACCGGAAACTCCTTCAGCGCATCCCGCAACGCCAGCCGCCCATCCTCCCCGACCCGCACCCACTCGCCCGTAAACACATTTTCCAGGGCAGCCCCCGCCATCTCCGGCACCATCAGCTCCCCGCGCCCCCACGCCCCATTCAGCGGCAGCCGAGCCTTCCCATCCATCAGCGAATAAGCAAACCGCGGAACCACCGCCAACACCCGGCCCCCACGCGAAAACGCCACCACACGCTCCGCGAATCCATTTGTAGCAGCTAACGGTACATATTCCCCGCGCCGAAACGTTTCCGCCATCCGGTTCCGCAACTCCAGCGCCCGATGGATCGTCCACAGCTTCACTCGCCCATCGCCCAGCCGATCCAGCACCTCGCGGCACACCGCGAGCTCGCCCTTGCTGGTCGCCAGTTCCTTCATCTCCTCCAGAGCCCGCCGCCGCACCGCATAATCCACCGGCCGCCGGTTATCCGGATCCACCAGGCTCAAATCCCAAAGCTCCGTCCCCTGATAAAAATCCGGAACCCCAGGCGATGCGACCTTCAGCACCACCTGCGCCAGCGAATTCACCGCGCCAAACAACCGCAGCGCCGGCAGAATCTCCTCCATCGTCTCGACGAAACGCGGCTCGCGCCCCCGCGCATCCGGCATCAGAATCGCCCGCAGAAACCCATGCACCGCATCCACGTAAGCCGGGTTCGGATTCGTCCAGCTTAGATTCACCTTCGCCTCGCTCAGCGCCTTCGTCATGTACTGCTGCATCCGCGCCAGAAAATCTTCGCGCTCCCCGCCATTCGCGATCCGCCACGGCCACGCCCCGGCCAGCGTCTGATAAATGAAGTACTCCTCGTTCGCGCTCGGCGCCACGCGCCCGTCCGCCAGCGTCCGCTTGTGCCGCGCGTTCAGCCGCACCCACCGCCGCACATACGACGGCCACACGTATGTCATCTCCGACAGCACATCCATCCGGTTGCGCACATCCTCGCTGCGCTTGGTATCGTGCGTCGAAGTTGCCAGCATCGCGTCCGGCGCCGTCCGCAGCCGCCCCCGATTCGCCTCGTGAAATTCCTCCGGCCCAATCCCGAACGCCGCCATCGATCCGCCCACGTCGTTCGACGCAAGAAACCGGTTGTAAACATAGAACGCCGTGTCCTCCACGCCCTTCGCCATCACCGGCCCTGTCAGCTGCTGAAACTTCAGCGCGAAATACAGCTCGCCCTGGTCGATCTCATCGCCGCTCCGCCCTTGCAGCAGCAGCGTATTCTCCAGAAAATCGAACACCGACTCATCCGTCTCCCGGTTACGCTGCTTGGCCCGCGCAATCGCCTGCCGCATAAACGCGCGATCCCGCTCCGTGTACTGCCCGCGATCGTCAATGTACGTCCGATACACCGGAAAACACGCAATCGTCTCCCGAATCGCGCTCTCCAGCAGATCGTCGGTAAAATCCCGCGCCCTTCGGTTCGCCGCTGCCAGCCGGCTCAGTAAATTCGTCAGCACGTAGGTCTCGCTCGACAGCGCGTTCCGCATCACGCTCAGCTTCGACTCATAAATGAGCGTCTCCGGGTCCTTCGTCTCCCCCGTCAGCTTCTCGTAAAAATCCGTGAACCGCCGCTCGTTCGTCGTGCAGATGAAAATCTGGTTCCCCTGGTACACAAAGTCGTATCCGGAAGTCCCCCGCACCGGCCACTCCGGCGGCAAAGACTCCCGCGGCTCCAGGATTTTCTCCACCACCACGTACAGCGGACCCTGCGCCGCTGCCCAGTCGCACCCGCGCATCGAGTCCCGAACCTCAATCTCGATCCCATTCGGCGCCGTCGGCCCCACCGCTGTCTCACCACAGCAGTGCGCCGCCACAAAAAGTAACTGCAGCCGTATCAAATACTGCCGCGGATTGAACATCCCGTCCGCGTGATCGATCCTGAGCCCCGTCACCTCGCCCCGCGCCAGCATTCTTCGAATCAGCCCGTGCGTCGCCGCGAACACCTCGGCATTCTCCATCCGCAGCCCAGCCAAATCGTTGATGTCGAAAAACCGCCGGTAATTAATCTCCTCGCTCGACACCTTCCAGAACGCCAAACGGTACGGCTGCGCCTCCAGCAGTTCATGCAGCCGATCGAAACTTCGCGGATCCCCCGCCGCTCCATTAACCCGCTCCAGCGCACGCGCCAGCACCGGCCGCATCTCCTCGCTCTCCAGCGCCGCCCGCAACCGCGGCCGCAATTCCCCCAGCTGCTTCCGCCGCTGCGTCACCAGCGTCGGATCCGTCGTCTCATGCGGAGGAATATGCGCCGTATCCCGCAAAATATCGCGAAAACCCTGCGGCACCCCCAGCTCATCCAGCTCCGCATCAGGAAAAATCAGCGGTATCGTCCGCGCCGCAATCGGCATCAGGTGATCGAAATACTTCACCCGCAGCTGCCCATCCACCACCACGACCTGGATGTGTTTCCCCTCCAGCTCCTCGCCGTACTGCGATCCCAGAATCGGAAGCAGCAGCTTGTCCTTCATGTCCGGGTTCAGCGGATTCCAGTCGATGTCGAAGTAGCTCGCATATTCCGACGACCGCCCGTTCTCCAGCACGTCCTGCCACCACTGCGAATCGTTCCCCACCCCCATGTGGTTCGGCACGATGTCCAGCAGCAGTCCCATCCCCAGCTCGCGCAACCGCGCAGCCAACCGCACAAACCCCTGCTCCCCGCCCAGCTCCGGATTCAGCCGGTCGTGCCGCGTCACGTCATAGCCGTGCATGCTCCCCGGCCGCGCCTCAAACACGGGCGAAGCGTAGCAATCCCCAATGCCCAGCGCCTGCAGATACGGCGCCACCGCCTCCGCGTCAGCGAATGTGAATCCCGCATGCAGCTGTATCCGATACGTCGACAGCGGCGGGCGCGCCTCCATCCGAGGCGTCCGCTCGATGCAGCCCTTCATCTCCAATATCGTTAGCCTGGGTTCCGCTTCAGGTTCCGCTTCAGGTTCCGCTTCAGGTTCCGCTTCAGATGCGATTGCCTGGGCGCCGAGTAGCCCGGCCGGAGTCTCAATCGTTGTCAATGCCGCCCTCCGCAAAAAAGAGAAACAACCTCGTTCCCCAACGAGGATCTGTTACTCGTTCACCAGGCAGCTTGATTGACTATGCAGCTTCTTAACTATTTCGATACCCAGCGTATCTTACACGAAGTGGTCGTTATCGGCGCCCGCATGCACCTCAGGCTCGCTTGCGCGCTCTTTGCCCCGCAGCGTCCTGAACCCCGCCTGCAGCCCGCTCAGCACCGCGCTCACCTGCCGCGCCGGTCCCGACACCGCCTTCTGCACCGTCGCCGTCGCGTGCGCCACGCTGTTCAGCGTTCCCGTCACCATTTCATCCACACGATCCGCCTGCACCGCCGCCTTCTCCAGCAGATCGTCCAGCGCCCCCGCCATCTTCGCCGACTCGGCCCGCACCCTCAGGCTCACTTCCTTCGCCGTCTGGCTCACTTCCAGCGCATTCTGCGCCGCCACCTTCAGCTTCGGAGAAACGTCCTCCAGCAACCGTCGCGCGCTTTCCACCGTCGGCAGCACGCTCTCTTCCGCTTTCTTCGTAACCTCATTCAGCCGGCCCAGCGCGCCCTTCAGCGCAAACAACATCCCCACCAGCACCACGGCCTGCAGCAGCACAGCCCCTGCTGTCACCCCGCTGATGACGACATAGATCCAGGTCGGAATCTCATGCTGCATCGTTGCGCCCCCGGGCACTCAGCGCCAAACCACGGTTCTCCCGCGGCCCCGCGCTCTGCTGATCCGCTCCCTCAGGATTACTCCTGATTGTTCGTCGACGTGCTGCTCTGATACGCCTGCCGTCCCGCTTCCACCGCCGCGGATACGCGCGAGCCCTGATCGCCCACGAACTGTTTTCCCTGGTTCACGAACTCATCCCACTGCGCGCGGCCACGCTCCACGTACTCCTTGCCGCGGCCCACGTATTCGTTCACCTGTGTCTTCGAGCGATCGACCAGATCGGCGGCCTGATCCACCGCATCGCGGCTCTTCTGCTTCAGAAACTCCGTGCCCTCGCGCGCACTGCTCAGCAACTCCTCGCGCGTTTCCTTCCCCGCCTTCGGCGCGTACAGAACACCAATCAGGGCTCCGAGTCCCAACCCCGCCAGAAACCAGCTGAACCCGCTGGACTGCTTCTCTTCCGACATAACTTTATCTCCTTCTGAATAAACCGGATTCGCCGAATGTATGGTACCGGGAACCCCTCGCCCGCGCAATAAAGGATGAGATTCCGCCTCCGCGTCGAAGCGCGCTCTCCCTCTCAACTGTGCTGGATCAGGTCGCGTCCGAACCCGCACTCCCTTGGATGCCGTAGCAACCATCCACGCTGCCATCGGCTCAGCCTCTGCCGCTCTCGGTTCCCGCCTCCTGTCTCCTGTCTCCCGTCTCCAGTCCCCAGTCTCAAAGCTTCCAGCTCAAGCTCAAGCTCCCAGATCCAAGCTCCAGGCTCCAGGCTACAGGCTACCGGCTACCGGCTACAGGCTGTCTCCAAATCCACCAACTCCACCGCCCCAATCTCCCTCCCCAAAAACCGGCTCCCCAGCACCCGAAACTTCTTCACCGAATCCGTAGCGAAAAACTTAACGCCAGCTCCCAGCTCCCGGCTCCCAGCTCCCAGCTCCAGGCTCCCACCTCCCAGCATCCCAGCCACTTGCTCCGCCGTCACCTCCGCCGAGTCAATCACCTTCAGCGAAGACGGCACCGCCTTCTCAATCTGCGCCCGCAGCAGCGGATAATGCGTGCACCCCAACACCAGCGTGTCCGCATCCAAACCCGCGCCCCGCGCCTGCTCCAGCAGCTCCGCCATGTAGATCCGCAGCACCTCCGCCGTCACCGGATGCTCGATCCATCCCTCCTCCACCAGAGGAACCAGCAGCGGACAAGCCTTCTCCATCGCCCGCAATTTCCGCTCGGCGCAAGCCGCGGCATAAGCATGGCTCTCCACCGTCGCCGCCGTCGCAATCACCAGCACATCGCGCGACGTCGAACTCGCCTCCGCCGCGTTCGCCCCCGTCTCCACCACCCCCAGCACCGGAACCGCCACCGCCGCGCGAATCGCATCCAGAGCCAGCGCGCTCGCCGTGTTGCACGCGATCGTCAGAAACTCCACGCCCTGCTCCTCGACCAAAAACTTCGCGCTCGACACCGCATACCGCGCTACCGTCTCCCGCGACTTGGCCCCGTACGGCAACCGCGCCGTGTCCCCCAAATACACATACTCGGCCGGCACGTGCTCCAGCAGCGCCCGGAGTACCGTCAACCCACCCACCCCAGAATCAAAAACCCCAATCCTCATGGCCCGCTCCGGATTTGAGCTGCAAGCCGGAAGCGAGAAGCAGGAAGCCGGAAGCCGGAAGCTGGAAGCTGGCGGCTGGCAACTGGCGACTGACCGCTGGAAGCTGCGCCCCGAACGCTGAACACCGAACGCCGATCGCTGCCTTCCCTGAGCTCTGAGCTCTGCGCTCTGTGCTCTCGGTTTTCAACGCTGAACACCGAACGCCGATCGCTGCCGTTCCTGAGCTCTGAGCTCTGTGCTCTGTGCTCTCCGTTTTGAACGCTGAGCAGCCTGCCCTGAGCAAGCTCCGAGCCTGGCGAGGTGCGCGTCGAATGGGCTGAACGCTGAACGCTCCCCTCCTCCGCCGCCAAATACGTCCGCGTCAAATCCGCATGCCCCGCCAGCGTCTCCCGCGGCTGCCCATCCACCAGAAAATGTACCTGCGTCACCGCCGGCAGATTCGCATGCAGCGTCGCCATCATCGACAGCAGCGTCAATGTCTCCGGCTCAATCCCCGAAGGCTGCGCCTGCGCCAGCGCCCCGCTCAAATCGATCACCGCCATCTGCCCCCCGCCGCCCGTCGCATCCTGTCCCTGCGGCACCGCCAGAAAATACACATCCACAATTCCTGACGCCACATGCATCGGGTGCGTCGACTCCGGCGCGGCATACGCCTCCACCAGATTTTCCAGGATCACCCGCGCCTGCGCATTTCGATCCGCAGGCAACGAAATACTCTTCTCCACCGCCGTCAGCGAATCGTCCAGATCGTTGGGCACATACAGCGTCACCGCCTGCGGTGCGCTCCTTGCTGTCTCCGCCATCTCCGATGGAGCGCTCATCGCCTGCGCCTGCAGCCGGTCCTGCGCGCGGTTCCGCAGCCGAATCAGAAACGCCGCCATCGTCACGCAAGCCACCAGCATGATGAAAAACAAATATTTCTGGAATTTCGAAATCATTGCCGCCAGTCGCTCCGCCACTGCTCCAGCGCTGCTGCCACCGCATCCACTACCTGTTTCTGATAGCTCACATCCGTCACCGGCTTCGCGCTCGTCACGTGCCCGCCTACCAGCGGCGCAATCTCCACCGCCACCTCGGCACACGTCATGCTGTCCATCGGCTGCACAGACGCCCTTCCCAAGCTCACCGGAATCGCCGCGTGCGCCAGCGCCGAATCGATCTCCGACTCCAGCTTCAAACTCTGCGTCACGTACG
>CAZHTJ010000083.1:0-16198 GCA_964535525.1 uncultured Acidobacterium sp.
CCAACCCCGTCAGCCCCACTCCCCATCTCCACCCTGAATTCATCCCCAACCTCCCCACAGACGCATACGAATCCATATGACGAGTCGAACTATTGTCCGTACACGCCCGTAATGTCATGAATAAACCGGGACGCCAACTCTAGCACACTTCGGTGAGCCATAGTAGAGGTTCCTGCTTCACGGCTTCGAGCCCGTTGTATTGTTTTTCGCCGCTGTCGCCAGTGGGGCCACCGGGGCTGCGGCGCCTAATATTCTCGTTACGCTGTTGTTACCCTTGTTAGCGATCCACACACTGCCCGCCACGTCGATCGCTATCCCTCGCGGCGTCGACAGCGCCCCGCCCGTAAACTCAGTAGATGGCGACAATGCCGCGCCCGTTGAGCAAACAGACCCACCGAGTTATTTCCGTTAGTAACCCAAATCTGGCTGTCACCGTCGATAGCTATACCCACCGGTAGGTCCATTCATTCGAGCCGACATGCGGCTTATCCGCGCCCCCTTCATTTCCACACTCAACCCGAAATTTGCACACAAATAATCCCCCGAAAGCCCGCGATTCACATGCCATAATCCCCTGCAACGGAAGAGAAATCTTCCTGAAGAAGAAGGCAGGCTTTCCGCACTCACGAGGATCGGCAACGACCCTCATGAACCCCCGGGAAACGGGGCGTTTCAGATGGCGGCACGCAGGCTTTTGCAACCGAAGGGCTCTCGACGCGTCCGGGTCAGCGGGCTCAAACCCGCCGTACCCGAATAGCTGGAGATTTCGAAGTTGTGATCCGGTAGCCGATGCCGGATCTTCGCAAGTTCGGCCAGAAGGGGCGAAATTCCACAAGGAATTTCGCCCCTTCGCTTACCCCTCGCCTTCCCCTCGCTTCCCCCCGTCTTTTCCCTCGCCTTTCCCTCGTCGTTCCCTCGCCTTTCGCTCGCCTTTCCCCCGCACCCCCTACGCATTCCCTCGAATTCCCCTCTGATTCAATACAACTCCGGTAACCAAATCAGGGGTACGCCCTCCCTGAAAGTGGGATACCACGGTCACCAACCCCTCCCTATAGTCCAGGTAGATTCCAGCCAGGTAGATGGAAGATACGAGCCGCAGGCTTTCCCCCTCTCCCGGCGACGCATTTTCGGGGCATCGCTCTATGAAGAAGCTGTTCGACCTTTCTGCTTTGGTCTCTCCGCGTGTGCTGCTAGGCGTGGGGCTCGTGCTCGTCACCTCGCTCTTCGGTGGAACGGGCTGTGGCCTCTCCTATTCGCTCACCGGCCTTTACGTCGAGCCCAGCACGGGCCTCACCTGCGTGATCCCAGGCGTTTCGGCCCAGTACCACGCTTACGGCACCTACACTGAGGGCGGCCATGGAATCAAGGTCCAGGACCTCACCGACTCGGCAAAGTGGTCCTCCACCATCCCCGATGTCGCCACCGTCAATGCGATGGGTGTTGCAACCGGCGTCAACGACGGCACCACTGCCATCATTGCCTCCGCTCAGGGCGAGTTCGGCACGGTGACCGACGACTCCAACATTGTCGTCGAAAGCCCCGGCTGCTCCGCAACCACCACGATTGCAAAACCCTTCTCTCTACACATCATTCCCGCCAGTCAGAACCTCACCGTTGGCCAGACGCTCAGCCCCCTTGCCATCGCGACGTATAGCAACAACGGACACGCAGCCGATCTCTCTCGTCAGGTGACCTGGGAATCCAGTGACGCAAGCGTGGCCACCGTCGATGCCTCCGGCCTCATCACCGCAGTCGGCGCCGGCGATGCTGTCATCACCGCCCGGGCACACACTCCCAGCGGCGAAACCGTCACCGCTACGCAAACTGTTCACCTCCAGGCCAACAGTCTGTAAAAGCTAACCCACAACAGCACGCAACCGATGTGGGTCTGCGAAGCGTCTGCTAAACAGCGGGCGCTTTGTCGCTTTCGCCCCTCCAACCATCCCTCCGCATGGCCCCGCCGTAGTAACGAAATGAATACAGGAACCTCCCCAGTACACCCTTTCGTGATTGACAACAGGTAACTTTCGATACACTGATCTCCCCTGTGGAAAAGAACGAATGGAACGCAACGAACAGAGATACGCGCAAGACCTCTATGACGGACTGAAGAGTCGCTTCTCCTCCCTCACAAACCAGGTCCAGATTGCCATTACCGGAGGCGGCGTCCAGTGGCGTTGCTCCGCGCAGCGGGGCACTCGATCCTGTTGGGTCGGTTGTTTTGAAGTCGGCGGTCCCGAATTCCTCACTTTCTTCGAGGCGGACGCGAAGAAAACCGCAACCGCGAGAACCTCCTCTCTGCCCGAAACCATCGACGCCATCTGGACCTGGCTCGACGGCGCCTCCCTCTCCCTTATGTACGACCGCTTCTGCTTCGTGGACTGGGAGAAGCGCAGGCTCATCTCCATTCGCGACCAGACCCTGACCACCTTCCCGGCTCTCACATCCGCCGCGCGCAACGAGCTCACCGTCACCCCTGCCGGCGTCTCCCATCTCTGGTTCCGTACTCCCACGCGATCCGCCCACGTCCATTTCCCTTCCCGCCACGATACTGCCGAGGCCATCTTCTTCTGGGACGAGTCCGAGCTGTTCCGCTTCGAGGCTCCCGATCCTGCTGCGCTGGCCTCCGTCCTCTCTCGCTGGCTCCTCGACAATGCTCCGCCCTCTGCCCTGCGGAAAGAATTCCCCTGGCTCCACATCGGCCCCCTCGCCGACTTCTACGAGAACGGCACTCCGGTCGAAGGCGAATTCCTCCAAAGCTGGGATCAGATGGAAGGCGTCTATGAAAGCTCCCGCTTTCCGCCCCGGACTCTCGTCCTGCCCTTCATCGCCGAGCTGCGCCGCGCCGGTTACGACCGCAAACTCCGCGCCGGTCAGTCCATCTGGACCCTGATCGTCTCCCGTTCGCGCCGCCCGCGCATGCGCCCGGAACAGCCCCTGGTCTCGTTCCATTTCCGCGAAACCACCATGGAGGTCTTCTCCAGCAATCACGGTGAGGAGCGCATCTTCGAGATCCCCATTGCCCTTTCCGACACCGTGGAGCGCGTCCTCCAGCGCCTGGTCGAGCGTCCCATCGACTGATCCCGCTCTGCGGTCCTCCCCCTTTTCCGCTCCCCCTCAACCCTTGCGCTCCGGGACTATACTGGCGTCTGCTGTTTGGCCGGTGGAGATACAGCCCCTCGGCCAAAAGCAAACTCGCTGCCCGCCACATCGGCTGCGCAGCCGGTTCATAAACCGCTCAGTTCACCGTTCCCTGGAGACAGCATGATCACTCGTCGCGAATTCCTGGACACCATGGCCCTCGGCGCTGCTGGCCTCGCCGTCGGCTCTACTGCGAAAAGCTACGCGCAGATCGTCGGCGCTAACGACCGCCTCAACTTCGCCATCATCGGCCTCCACAGCCGCGGCTTTGCCCACCTTTCCGCGCTCGCCGCCAACCGCGACACCGCTCGCGTCGCCTGGATCTGCGACGTCGAAAGCACCTTCATGGAGAAGTTCGCAGCCGAAGCGCAGAAAGAACTCGGCTACACGCCGCAGTCCGACGGCGACTTCCGCAAGGTCCTCGACCGCAAAGATATCGACGCCATCTCCATCGCAACCCCCGACCACTGGCACGCGCCCATGGCCATCGCCGGCGTCGAAGCCGGCAAGCACGTCTATGTCGAGAAACCCTGCAGCCACAATCCCGCTGAAGGCGCGCTGCTGATCGCCGTACAAAAGAAGTACGGCAAGCTCGTCCAGATGGGCACCCAGCAGCGCTCCTCGCCGCACACCATCGAAATCGTCCAGAAGATTCACGACGGCCTCATCGGCCGCCCCTATTACGCCATGGCCTGGTACGCGAACACCCGCAAGTCCATCGGCTACGGCAAATACGCGCCCGTCCCGCCTACCCTCAACTGGGATCTCTGGCAGGGTCCAGCGCCGCGCCAGCCTTATAAGGACAACGTCCAGCCCTACAACTGGCACTGGTTCCGCATCTGGGGCACCGGCGAAACCCTCAATAACGGCACGCACGAAGTCGATGTCTGCCGCTGGGCCCTCGGCGTCGACTACCCCAACCGCGTCTCCGCCAGCGGCGGACGCTACCAGTTCAAGGATGACTGGCAGTTCTACGACACCCTCGTCACCAACTTCGAATACGACGACAAGCTCATCTGCTGGGATGGACGCTGCTGCTCCGGCACAAAGATTTACAACCGCGACCGTGGCTCCAGCATTCTCGGCACCACCGGCTCCGTCATCGTCGATCGCGATGGCTACGAGGTCTACGATCTCGGCGGCCACAAGACCGGCGAATTCAAAGTGCAAAAAGAAGCGACCTCGTCCTCCGATCTTATCGGCCGCGACTCCATGACCGACGCCCACTTCGCCAACTTCATCGCCGGAATCACCAAAGGCGAAAAACTCCGCTCTCCGGTTGAAGTCGGCAACGTCGCCGTGACCATGCTCCAGTTGTCCAACATCGCCTGGGAAGTCCAGCGCGAGCTCAAACTCGACTCCAGCAACGGCAAAATCGTCGCCGATGCTGAAGCCATGCGAGGCTGGAACCGCGAATACGAAAAAGGCTGGGAGCCCCATCTTTGAACACTGGGTGCCCCATTCAAGCCCGCAGTTGGCTTGAGTGGGCCAGCAACAAATCGACAGGTGCCCCATTCAAGCCCGCAGTTGGCTTGAGTGGGCCAGCAACAAATCCCCGGGTGCCCCATTCAAGCCCGCAGTTGGCTTGAGTGGGCCAGCAACAAATCCCCGGGTGCCCCATTCAAGCCCGCAGTTGGCTTGAGTGGGCCAGCAACAAATCCACAGGTGCCCCATTCAAGCCCGCAGTTGGCTTGAGTGGGCCAGCAACAAATCGACAGGTGCCCCATTCAAGCCCGCAGTTGGCTTGAGTGGGCCAGCAACAAATCCCCAGGTGCCCCATGCAAGCCTGCACTTGGCTTGAGTGGGCTGCATACCTGAACTCCGACATGGTGATCTAAATGAACCCTCAGATTTCTCGCCGCGACTTCGTTCTCACGAGCGCCATGGCCACTGCAGCGGCGCTCGTCCCCGCCGAATCCTTCGCCAAAGCACCCGCGCCCGAGGACACCTCGTCTCCCGTCCGCCTCGGCCTCGCCAGCTATACCTTCCGCAACTTCACCCGCGCCCAGATGATCGCCTTCATGAAAGATCTCAACGTCTTCGACCTGAACGCCAAGGACGCGAAAGATCATCTGCCCATGGATCCCTCTGCCGAGGCCCAGGCCCTCGCCGACTACACTGCCGCCGGCATCCGCCTGCACGCCGCCGGAGCCATCTATTTCCAGCAGGCGGCCGACGACGATATCCGCAGCAAGTTCGAATACGTCAAACGCGCCAATATTCCCGTCATCGTCGCCGGCGATCCCTCCCCCGAGACCCTTCCGCGCATCGAGAAGTTTGTGAAGGAATACGACATACGCCTCGCCATCCACAACCATGGTCCGGAAGATAAGCTCTGGCCTTCACCCCTCGATATCCTCAAAGATATTCACGGCATGGACCCGCGCATCGGCTGCTGTATCGATGTAGGACATACCGTCCGCGCCGGAACCGATGTCGTCGAGGCCATCCACGCCGCCGGCCCGCGTCTCTTCAATATGCACATGAAGGACCTCACAGATTTCAATGCCAAAGAGAGCCAGGTCGCGGTCGGAGACGGCAAAATGCCAGTCCATCAAATATTCAAGGCTCTTGTCGCCCTGAAATATCAGGGCTTTGTCGACCTTGAGTATGAAGTCCATGGCGACGACCCCATGCCCGGCGTCTCAAAAAGCTTCGCCTTTATGCGCGGCGTTCTCTCCGGCATGGGTTATCCGTCCTGAAGCACTTATTCGCCCCAGCCGGGAGAGCTGAATTTCAGGAAGAGCCTGCGGCGTCCGCGTAGCTCGCACCGCGGCGCGGCTGCAGAGTAGCCTTGATCAATCGCTGCGCCGGCCGCTCAATCAACAGCATCGCCAGCACCGCCGCTCCCACCAGCAATCCGTAACTCAGCCACGGATCGAACCGCGCCAACCCCGTCGCGTTGAGAATGCTCGAGTTGTGGATGATATTCCACAGATTAAAATGCAGAATATACAAGCAATAGCTCGCCTGCCCCACCGCCACAAACGGAAAAAACCCAAAGAATTTCGCGATCAGATTCTGCCCTGCCAGCCCCAGCACCGCCAGTCCAAACAGCGGCATCATCAGCCCGTCATGCATCATCGGATACGGAAAGTGGTCGCCGAAGTAGAGCACCGCATAGATGCCCGCCATCCCCACCGCGCCCAGCAGCAGACGCCTCCGCGCCGCTCTCGGAATCAGCGCATCCAGATCGGCCAGCACAATCCCAAACAGAAATGATGGCACGTGCGGCGGCGGCGAGAACTTCAGCGCCCGCATCCAGAAGCCATCTGTGTATCGCCCCGGATGCAAATCCCCATCCGGATGCAGCCCCATATACAGGCTCGGCAGCACCATCCCCAGGCACCACAGCCCCAACAATATCCCCACCAGCGCCCCAACGTTCTTCGGCCGCTTCCACAAAATCACCAGCGGAAAAATCAGATAGAAAAACGCCTCCGTGCACATTGTCCACGCCGGCGTGTTCCAGAATGTCGACAGCGACGGGCTCCAGCCCTGCAGCAGAACCGGTGTCAGCGTCACACCCCAGGCAAACTCAGCATGCGACCGCGCATGCCACTCGTCCATCAGCATGCCAACTGACATCAGCAGCGCGAACAGATAAATCGGATACAGCCGCGACAACCGCGCAATCCAGAAATTCCGCGTGCTCAGCTGCCCCTTCTGCGCTTTGTCCGAGTAGTTGTAGGCCAGCACAAATCCCGACAGCAACAAGAAGAAGCTCACCGACGTGTACCCGTTATCGACGATCGGCGCAAACGGCCCAAACCATTTCGGATTCCCGAAGTGAAAGAAAACGATGTTCAAAGCCGCAAAGGCGCGCAGTCCCGTCAGCGCCGGCAGGCGCTCCTTCTTCGCCTTCACCACTACCGGCTTCGCTGCCGGTGTTTGTCGTGGGGGACCCGGGCACCACGTCTTCGCGGGCCGGGGTACCACTTGTGCTTGTGCGCTCAGACGCAGCCTCCTGCTAAGCTTCGTGCCTTCGGTCGGCAACTTGAGCCCCGCTTCGGGGCGGGTCTCATTCGAGGCGCCTCCGAGAGTTGATGGTCAGGAGGCTGCTTCAGGCCGTCACCAGTGACCCGACTTTCTCCCCGAGAATCACTCGGCGGATATTCCCCGTCTCGTTCAGATTAAAGATGATCATAGGCAGATTGTTGTCCTTGCACAGACTCACTGCCGTGGTGTCCATCACCTTTAACCCCAGCCGCAGTATTTCCATGTACGTAATCTGCTCAAATTTCACTGCGTCCCTTTGGATGACCGGGTCGGCGTCGTAGATGCCCTCAACTTTGGTCGCCTTCAGCAATACATCTGCTTTGATTTCCATCGCCCGCAGCGACGCCGCCGTATCTGTGGAAAAATAAGGGTTTCCGGTCCCCGCCGCGAAGATCACCACGCGCCCCTTTTCCAGATGCCGGATCGCCCGCCGCCGAATATACGGCTCGCACACCTGGTTCATTTCAATCGCCGACATCACCCGGCAAAATACGTCCTGCTTCTCCAGCGCATCCTGGATCGCCAGCGCGTTGATCACCGTCGCCAACATCCCCATGTTGTCAGCGGAAACGCGGTCCATTTTCTTCGCCTGCTCGGCGACCCCGCGAAAGAAATTGCCTCCGCCCACCACGATCGCCACTTCCACGCCCAGCTTGTGAACTTCAGCCAGTTCCGCCGCGATTTCGTGGATGCGAATCGGATCGACGCCGAACCCTTTACCCGCTGCCAGAGCCTCGCCGGAGAGCTTGAGAACCACGCGCTTGTACATGCCAAAGGCAGTATCGCACGCCCAGGCAAGGCGCACGAAACACCAAAGGCCCCCCCCGCATCAGCCGGGCGGGGCCGTTGCCCGCGCAGTTCCCTGCCCCCCTACACCCTGCTCCCTGGTCCCCTGCCCTCAGTCCGGCACACCCTTCCCATCCACCCCATAATCGTGCCGTTCCACGCTGCTCTTTGGATCGCGGATCCAGTGCTTCAGCCGGTTCGCATTCACTTCGATCCGCACCACGTCCAACTCCCCATGTTCGTAGTCGGCGATCATCATGCGCATCGCAGAGCCGTTGGGTTGCACATAGATGATGTCGACCTCCCCGTTCCGTTGCCGTTCCACGACAAAACGCTCCCATCCGCCGCCCAGAGAGTCGCCGACCAGCTTCTCCAGTTCCGCCGAATCGGAGACGTTGCCGAGGTGATCGAACTCCGCGATCTTCATCCCCTTCACCCCGCCGCCCGTCGCGACCCATGCGCAGAAGTTCACGAAACCCATCATCGGAACCCGCTCCGCATGCGCGTCATACCTTTGCTCGACTGCCGAGATAACAGCATCGAAGTCGTGATTCGAAGCAGCCTGCACCGTGATGGGCAAAACAACCGCCGCCGCCATCACAACAGCCCCGCCCGCAACCAAACTCGCCATTTTCATTGCTCCTGATCCCCCTTCTGTGCCTTGTCCCCCTTCTGATCTTTGTCCGCCTTCTGCGCCTTGTCCTTCGATTTCACCGTCATCGTGTAGCTCCCCGCAGGAATCCCGAAGTTCCCGCTCAGATCCTTCAGATCTTCCGGCCGAATCGGCCCCGAGATGTACACGAAGTTCAGCTCCTTCGCCTCGGCGTCCAGAATGAACATTCCCTGCACCTCGCCGTTGACCAGCTTCATGTAGATATCTGCGTCGTCCGATCCGTCCCGCGACCGCGTCTTCACCAGCGAGCTCCATTCTGGAGTATCAAACTGCCGCCGCACCGCCTCCAGGTCCGCCGCCGTGTACTGCCCCGGCTTGTCGAACTCATAGCTGCGCACGTAAACGCCGTTCAGCTTCTCGACGATCCGCTTCCCCTCGGCGTCGTCCTTGTCGTTCATAAACCGGCTGGCGAAATCCAGCATCTTCCTGTCCAGCGACACCTCGGTATAGTTCGCCGCCCGATCCGCCAGTTGCTTCTCCAGCGTTACCGGGAACGGCGACTGCGACGTCTGCGCCCCCGCCGTCAACGCCGCGCCAACCGCCACTACCGCAATCCAACCCGCTCTGACCCATGCCCTTTTCATGACTAACCCCTCTCGTCTTCCCAATCCGTAGCTGCTACTACTTACCGATCCCCCCGGCTCACCTTCTGCTGCACATCCCGCAAACTCGACCCCGTGATCCGCAGCGCCAGCAGCACCTGCTCCCGTGCCCGCGCCCCTGCAATGCGCTGCTGCCGATCATGCTCCACTCCCCCCGCTACCATCCCCGCCACCAGCAGTGCCGCCACCGCCCACCGCCACGCCGGCATCCCAAAGCCAACCCACTTCCAGCTTGATACCCGTTGCTCCGGCACCCTCGCCATCACTCGCTCCGTAAATCCAGCCGGCACTTCGCGCGCTTGCAGCTGCTCCTTCAATTCCCTCTCGAAATCGTCCATCTTCTCAACCACGGCTGTACTCCTTCAGCGTCCGTTCCGCCTTCGCTCGCAGCATCTTCACGCCGCGCTGCAGATAACTCCTCACCGTCGCCAGCGGCATCTTCATCTCAACCGCGATGTCCTCCGGCTCCAGGTCTTCCTGATACCGCATCAGCATCACCGCCCGCTGCTGCGGCGGCAACGTCAGCAGCAACTGCTCCACTCGATTCATCAGCGGCGCCATATCCCGCACCACCGGCCGCAAAGCCATCCCGTCCTGATACTCCTCCGCCGCCGCATCCCCCCGCGCCGCTCTTCTCCGCAACGCATCCGTCGCCCGATGGCAAGCCACCCTCCGCACCCACGCTGTTACATGCTCTTCGCTGGCCAGTCGTGGCAAATGGCGATACAGCAATAGGAAAACATCCTGAGCCACCTCCTCTGCCACCCCACTCTCCCCGAGAATCCGAAACGCAATCGAGAAAACCCGCCCCTGATGGCGCTCAACGATGCCTCGAAATGTCTCTGGCGACTGGTCCAACGGGGCACGCCCTCAACCGCTGTACCCGCATATACGCAAATCGCCGCCCCGGCTGATGCAAAATCCGCCGCAATTCTCAGTTTTTTCAGAAATGATTGCGCCGGGCCGAGAACCGGCCCCGCGCCTGCTCTGTTGCCTCAACCTGTACCCTGTCCCCTTAACCTGTACCCTGTTCTACCGCCCGCCCTTCGCCGCACCGCCGCCCGCCGTCGCGCCCAGCGCAAAGTCCGCGTCTTCCGAGCTGCGGCTCATTACGGGATGCTGCCCCACCGTCTCTCCATCCTTCTTGCCGTCCGCCGTCACTCTGTCCGATACCTGCTGTGCCACTGTGGCGAAAACCTGGCTCATCGGCGTCATCCCGCTGCCGCTTTTCAGCGCCTGCAACAAGAAGTAAGTGAAATACCCGTGCCTTAGCTGATCGCTCTCCAGTGACTCCTCATTCGAGCTCGCCGCCGCGATCACAATCCGCCCCGTCCCCTGGCTGATCCGATCGAGGTTGGCCTGCGAAGGCGCAGAATTGGCAATGCCCGCCCCCATCTTCTTCGACACGTTCGTCACCGCGCCGCCGCTGTAACACGTATCCAGGATTACCGCCGTCCGCAGCGCCTTCATCCTCGTCGCTACTGCATTCGCCAGCTCCACCATCGGCAGAGCCGTAGCGTAGAGCGCATCTTCGTCCGGATGATCCGCGTTTTTTATTTCCGTGTCGTAGGTCACGATGTAGTTCACGCCGCCCGCCGAGTCCAGCTCTCGCGGCGACCCGTGCGTCGCCACGTAGATCACCACCAGGTCGTTCGGCTGCGCGTTCCTGGCAATCCAGTTCAGTTGCTCCTTGATGTTCCTCGTCGTCGCCTGATCGTCCGTCAGAACGTGAACGTTCGCCGCCGGAAATCGCCCGATCGCCGGATCCTTCAGCTCCGCCGCGAACGCGCTGGCATCCCCAGTCGTGTAGTTCAGTTGCGGCACTGCTCGATCTGCAAAGCGGCTGACGCCCACGATCAGCGCCCATTTCTGCTGAATCGGTCCCGCAACCGCTGCCCCACTCGCTGCTCCCGGTCCCTGCGGCGCATTGGCCGTCAGCGCACGGCTCCGCGCCGGAGGCGTCGCCAGCACAAACGGATTCGCCCCCTGCTGCATCGCTTCCGAGCCGAACATCCGCGCCTTGTCCATCGAATACTGCGCCAGGTTCGCGTGCCCCAGCTTCTGTTCCACCAGGCTGCGGTAGTACCACGCATCGCCCAGTTCGCTGCACGTCGAAACCGCGTGCTTCAGCAATTGCAGCGCATCTTCATAAGCATCGTCGCTGCTGCCCGGTGGAACCCGCTCCAGCGCCTGCACCACCAGATCCTTGCCCGCCCCGCACCGATCGTCCTGTGCATGCACACACGCGCAGGCAACAACCGCCAGCAATGCAGCTCCCGCCGCGCGCGCCAGTGCGCTCATTTCGTCAGCTCCTGGGCCGCCCGCGCCTTCATCGCGCTCAGCACAGCGGAACTCACTCCGCCGGCCACCAGCTTTCTCTGTCCCGCCGAACTCAGATCGAAATCCACCGACTTCGCGTTCTTCACCGTTTGCTCCACCGACTCCTCGGCGATTCCGCTCTTCACCATCGCAATCACCTGTGAGTCCGTCAGCGCGCTTGATCCGGAAGCGGTCGGCCGCGCCACTCCCCCCGTGGAAACCGGAGCCGGAGTCTTCGCCGAAGCGCCCGGTGTCTTCGTCGAAGGAGAAGGCGTCCTCACCGGCGTGCTGGCCAGTTTCTTGCCTGTAGCCGGAGCGCTGGCCACCGTCGGCGGTGGCGCCGTTGACGCAGGCGGCGCCGGCGGCGGAGTGTTCTTCGCCTCCTCCAGCCTTCTGTAATGCTCGATCGCTGTTTCGATGCGCCTCTGTGGCCCCAGGAAATACTTCTCGCCGGGTTTGGCGTCGATCGCCTTGCCGTAGTTAATGGCCGCCTCGTCCAGAAACTTCATCGCCGACTTCGGATCCTCTGCCGCATATCCCAGCGCCTCATTGGCCACCCCGATGTCGTAGAGCCGGTACGCGTCCTCATCTCTCTTCGTCAGCGGCTTCGCCGTTTCGAACGTCTCCAGCGCCCGCTGCCACAGTCCCGCCACCGCCAGCTTGTCCCCTTCGTCGATCGGACCCTTGTCCTTCGCCAGGAACACGTCGATCGATTCGCTGGTGTTCACAATGTTCTGCGCAATGCGATGCACTGCGGAATCCAGCAGCAACGAACGCAGTTCCGCATCCGTCGGCGGCTTCATTTCCTCGTTGTCGTTCCCCGAGCTCCCTTTCAGCCTGTGCCACGAGTTTGCCAGGCTTCCCATCACCCCATGCGAGACATTGTTGCCCGCCGCATCGAACTCCTGGTCGTAATTCACGGGCACATTCGCAGAGCCCAGTACGCGCCCATCCTTCGCCTTCGCTTCGAACGCGACGCTCAACGACCCGGTGATCCGCGTGATCACCTGCGGTGGCTGTTTCCCGATCCCCGGCTGCTGTCTCTGGATCGGCTTCGGATGCGAGTAGCTCGTGATCTGGCAGCTCACTGTCTCCGCCGGATCATTCTCTTCTACCTGCAGATGAGGGTCGTCTTTCAGCAACTCCGTTTCCAGTTGCGTCCGCAGATCGGTGGCAAGATCCGCCGCCTCCGCATGCGCCGTCACTTTCACGCGGATCGTGTTGCCGGGCAAACGATACAGAGCGGGCAGCTTCCGCTGCAGCGTCACCTTTGTTTTCGCCGCCCCAAAGTTCTGAGCCTGAACCGTCAGCGTCATGCCCGCAAAAACCATTGCGGCCACAACCCCAATTCCCCGCACCCTCATTGCCCAACTCCTCGGATCTCCCGCCCTCCGCTTACTGGGGCTGACTGCTGCTCTCAGGTTTACTGTTGTCATCGGGCTTGCTGCTACCTTCCGGCTGGCTCGCGCTCGCTGGTTTCGTGCTGGTCGCCCCGCTTCCGCTGCTCTTGCTGCCGCTGCTCGTTGTGCTCGTCGTGGTCTTCTTCTTCGAACTACTACTGCTGCTGCTCCCACCACTCGAACTCCCGCCACTCGGTGCCGGCTCGCCATACTGCATCATCGGCGTCACGCTCAGATGCATCGTGATGTAGCTGATGTCCGGCTGCGCCTTCTCCGCCGTCTCGTACACCGAGCTCGTATCAGGCGCGTCCTTCGGAATCATGTACCCATTCTGCAACTTCAGATTATCCAGGTACGGCTTCAAGTCGTCGGTGTGCGACTGCGGAACCAGCACGTAGTCGCCGGTCGGAACATTAATGCCGATCGTCGAGTTCGCCTGCTCGCGCGCTGCCTGCGTTGCGAACGCCTGCTGCGGCCGTGCCTGAAACAGAAACACCGACCGGTTCGCCAGCACTCCGTACAACTTGCTGAACCCGGCCAGCGCCGTCATGCTGATCGCCGGAAAACCCAGCACCGGCGCCACTTTGGACGCGTCGTTCACCAGCGTCTTGATCACCGTCCAGAACTCCGACTCCTTGTGCACCATCGAGACGTTCACCGCCATATGGCCCATACCCCCAGGCAGCAGAATCTTCTGCATGTTCTCGGCCGACGTCGATGGATCGAAGCTCAGGTTCTGCAGCGGTGGCAGCTTCCCGCCTTCATCCGGGAAAATCGCCGCCAGCGCCATCCATGCCAGCGGATCGATCATGTTGAACATCTGCTTGCCCTGCATCATGTCGATCCGCAGCTGCGCCGACTGCAGTTGCTCGAACTTCTGCCGATCCGCCGTCGACAGCCGGATTCCGCCTACCTGCATGCTCACCGCAACGTCGCCCGGATAATCCGGCAGCTCGTCGTTAGGGATCTGGTCCGCGTAACGCAGCCCCTTATCGCCAAAATGCAGATAGTTCACCTGCCGGTCGGCGTCCGTCCCCGGCAATTTGTGGCCCATCAGCCCACGCTCGCGCGGCGCTTTCGCCAAAAAACTGCCCCAAAACGCCGCGCCCGTCCCCGGGCTGGTATCCGCAACCGTGTCGTCCAATGCCGCGGTTAAAGCCGCCGCCGTGTCCGGTTTCGCTAACAGCCCCGCCAGCGCGCCCGACGCCGCCAGTTCCCCCAAGAATGTCCTTCGTGAAATGGTCACAGCCTCTCCCCCCCTCTGCCTTTACCGCGCCTCCGGCCTCGTCCCCTCGCTTCTCCAGTGAGGGCAACATCATAGCAATATCTCTTTGCCCACGGGCACTGCCTCGCCTGCTACCCAAAATTCGTCCCACTGCTCGCCCTAACGGACACGGCCATCAACTAATTGTTGCGTTGTTCCCGTTCCGCCACGCAGGGGGCCACAAGATGAGCAATCAGCAACTGGCGGGTGACTGCCGGCATCTGGCTACACGCTACACGCTACACGCTACACGCTACGGGCTACACGCTACGGGCTGCCGGCTACGGGCTGCCGAGCGGCTACTCCAGCCCTCCCGCACCTCGCAAAGCCGCAATATCGAGCTTCTTCATTTGCATCATCGCCTGCATCGCGCGCTTTCCGCCTTCGGCGTCCTTCCCCTGCAACAACTCCGCAATATTTGCCGGAACCACCTGCCACGACACCCCGAACTTATCCCGCAGCCATCCGCACTGGACCTCCTCCCCACCCTCCGTCAGCTTCGACCACATTGCGTCGATCTCCGCCTGCGAATCGCACCGCACCACAAGCGAAATAGCATCCGTGAATTCGTGGTGCGGCCCTCCGTTCAGCGCAACAAATTCCGCATCGCCAATCGTGAACGAAGCCGTCAGCACCGAACCCGCTTTTCCCGGCCCTCCCTCGCCCCAACGCATCACAGCGCCAGCCTTCGCATTCCTGAAGACCGAGACATAAAACTGCACGGCCTCCTCGGCGTCGTCATCGAACCACAAAAAAGTCTGGATCTTCTGCACAGAAGTCCCCCCTCGAAACAAGCACCTCGCCCCGATCCCGAAAACCAGCACCGGCTACAGGCTCCCAGCTACGGGCTACCGGCTACAGGCTGCTACTTGATCTTCCCTTCCTTCCCCGCTATCCGCCGCAGCAACCCCGTCTGCCCCACGTGATACGCCTGATGAAACATCACCAGCGACAGCAATGAGCGCACTGTCTCATCCGCCTTCTTGCGCGGCGAAAACGGCGCAAGCTCATCGAGCTTCTCGTCGGTCAGACTCGCCAACCCCTCGTCCATTCGTTTCGCCGCCTCGTCGCAGGCGCCCAGCAGCATCTCAAGCGGCAAAGCTTCTCCGGCCTCGTGCAGCTCCGCCGACCCGCGGTCATATCGCTGCAGCGTCTCCTTTCCCAGCACCGGCTTCTGTCCCACCGCCGGAAGAACCATGTCCCAGATACACGCCAGATGTCCCACCACCCAGTTCAGACAATTTCCGCCAGGCTGCGGCTGAACCAAACAGTCCGCCTCCGTAAGTCCCTCCGTATTGCCGCGCAGCACTCTCTGAATCGCCTGCACCTGCTCGCGCAATACCCGAACCTCGCCCACTTCCGCATGTGTCGCTGTCGCCATCGATTTTCTCTTTCGCCTGATCGTTAGTGCTTGGCCCGTGCGTTCTCTGGCCAACCAGACCCGGTAGCACACTTCATTCCCTGGTCCACACCCTTAATCGCTGGGAGAAAAGGCGCCGAAGGCGCGTCCGCCTGGACGGCTAGCTTCCTCCTGCTATTGCGCCAATCACCAGCAGCGGCTCTTTTCCCGTCGCCACCGCCTCCGGCAGCGGAGCATCCACCGGCTCGTGCGACCAATCCTGCTCGCACGCAAAAAAACGCAAAAACGCCCGCCGCTCGAGCGTCCCATGATCCCGAATCGTGCCACGCAGCACCGGATACCGCGCCTCCAGCGCGTCCAGCACTCGCCGCAGTGTCACCGGATCGTCCACCTCCAGCCTCACTGCGCCGCTCAGCTGCGCCAGCGTCCGCAGATGAAACGGCAACTCCACAAGGATCATGCGATCGTCTGAACCTCAACCGACAATACCGGCGGCAAATCCCGCACAATCGGCTTCCACTGATCCCCGCCGTCGGGCGAAACATACACCTGCCCGCCCGTCGTCCCAAAGTACACACCGCAATCGTCCAGTGTGTCTACCGCCATCGCATCGCGCAGCACATTCACGTAGCAATCCTTCTGCGGAAGCCCCTC
>CAZHTJ010000084.1:0-13873 GCA_964535525.1 uncultured Acidobacterium sp.
GCGCGGCGGCTGGGCGAAGTTTCGCTGGTGCCGAACTCGTCGCCGATTTCGGCGAGCGGGATGTTGTTTTTGAACACGCTGTTCGATGAGAACGCCGCGTGCCATATCGCGCTGGGGCAGGCTTATTCGAGTTGTTTAAAGGATGGCGACAAGTTGACGCCGGAAGAGCTGGCGGCGAAGGGCGCGAACGACAGCCTGATTCATGTTGACTGGATGATCGGGTCGGGGAAGATCGATGTGGATGGAATTGCGGCTTCGGGCAACGCGGAGCCGGTGATGCGCGGCGGGGAGTGGGTTTAAGGGCAGGGAGTAGCGAGTAGGGGTAGAAAAGCAGGGAACAGGGAATAGGCAATAGGGAGTAGAAGAGCCTGGGGCTGTAGCAATCAGCGCCGGGCCTTTTTGCTGCGTGGCATTCGTAACCGCGGGTATCAGAAATATTTGTGTGGAAGATCAATCCAGCTGATCGGCGGGCCGCGTACAGGGAACAGCACGCGGCCCGTTTCCGTTCCCAGGCGGCTTCCCCAGGCCGGCGGGCACGCCTGCGCACGAAAACTTATTTCTGATGAGGTCACTCCATGCAACGTGATGCGATGTTGAAGCCGATCGATGCGATCGCGCAGGCGGGTCTGGGAAGGCGCAGGTTTCTTGCCCAGGCCGGAATTTTGGGAATGGGAACCGCGGCTGCAGCTTTCACGCTGGGCGCGAGGCCTGCTTTTGCGGAAACCGATTCCGCCGCCGAAGCCGAGCAGGAACGCGAGCAGGCCAAGGATACGGTGAAGGAGATTTTCACGGCCGCGCTGATCGCCGAAGACCTGGCCACGACGTTCTATTACAACTCGCTGATTGGGCCGGTGATTCAGGATCCCAATCTGGCAGGGCCTGGCGGCTCGGCCACGAACATCACGGCTGCGGGCAATGCCGGAAACGTCAACTACATTCAGGCTGCACTTTCTGAAGAAATCGCGCATGCGAATCTGTTCCGCACGCTGCTGGGAGGGTCGGCGGCTTCCGGCGATCCGGCACAGACGTTCTATTTTCCTGCCGGATCGTTTGATACGCTGGCGAATTTCACCGGACTGCTGAACGCGCTGGAGGACGCTTTTATCGGGGCTTATCTCAATGCGATTCAGGAGTTCGCGACGAAGGCCGCGGATGTGCGGTGGGACGGCGGCGGCTGGTGGCACCATGACCAGGACGGCTCGAAGTATTCGGCAGAGGAACTGGATTATTTCTCCAAGGTGTCGGCGTCGATCATGGGGATCGAAGCGGAGCACCGCGTGCTGGGGCGCGTGATCAGCAACACGAACCCAGCCAATAATCTGGCCTACGAGCAGACCGACGGGCTGAACGCGGTCTACAACGGACCCAACTCCGCGGTAGCCGCGCTGACGCCGTTTCTGACCGCCAGCACGGGACCGGGCTACTCGCTGGCGACGGCGCTGGCGAATCAGAGCACCGTGTCGCTTCCGGTTACGGGCGGCCCACCCGCGTTTTAAGCCGGACCATGGCCTGGGCCTTCCTGCGGGGAGGCTCGGGACCTCCGAAAGAATCCACCGACACTTTTTCCGGCTGAGCGCGTTTGAACGAACATGTCGAGCCGACGTGTCGCTGTTCTTGCGTCCACTGCACTTTTGGGCGCTGTCTTTTTTAGCTTTATCGTCCGGGCGCAGGAGGGTTCGGGGACGCCGCAGGGGATGGATGCGCTGGCGGCATCGGCGACGCTGCACACCGATATGAAGTTCGATGAGTCGATGCTGCGGGCGGCGAGCCAGATCATGCCGGATGAGGATCGCCCGATCATTGCAAAGCTGCGGAGTATTACGGTGCACAACTTCCGGTACTCTGCGGCGGGGATGTACGATCCGGAGGCGCTGGAGGCGGTGCGGGCGCAGTATCGAGAAGGTGGGTGGAATCATCTGGTGACGAAGCAGACGCATCCGCCGGCGCAGGCGGTTTCGAGCCCAGCGACGGATGCTTCGGGTTCGCCTGCTGCGGCACCGGTGAAACCTTTCGATCCGACACGGACCGATGTTTGGGTGCGGATGGATCATGCGAACTTCGACGGGATGGTGGTGCTGGTGGCAAATGAGCGGAATGTGAATCTGATTGTGATTGACGGGATGATCAGCCCGATGGATTTGCTGCATCTGCGCGGGCACTTTGGGATTCCGCGGTTTTAAGGGCAGGGAGCAGGGAGTAGGCAGTAGAAAAGCTGAGGCCGCGCGGTGATGCCGTGCGGCCTTTATGTTGCTTCGCGTACTGCTTAGATGTGGCAGCTGACCTGCCCGCGTTTTTCGAGGTATTTCTGGTGGTATTCCTCTGCGCGCCAGAAGGTCTCGGCGGGAACGATCTGGGTGACGATGGGCTTTGAGAATTTTTTCTCGGCGGTGAGGCGGGCGATGGTGGCTTTGGCCTCGGCTTCCTGTTCAGGGGAGTGGAAGAAGACGACACTGCGATACTGCGAGCCCCAGTCGGGACCCTGGCGGTTGAGCTGGGTGGGGTCGTGGAGTTCGAAGAAGGTGTCGAGGAGTTTCTGGTAAGTGATTTTTTCCGGATCGAAGTCGATCTCGACGGCTTCGGCGTGGCCGGTGCGGTCGGTGCAAACCTGCTGGTAGCTGGGGTTCTGGAGCGAACCGCCTTCGTAGCCGACGGCGGTGGCGGTGACGCCGGGGAGTTGCTGAAAACAGGCTTCGACACCCCAGAAGCAACCTGCGGCAAATGTGGCTTTGGCCATTTGGGACCTCTCAGTCGATTAGATAGGCAAACAGGTTATCCGGATTCAGCGGCCGGTGCGGGGCCTAGATGGGCGCGATGGCCGCGATTCGGAGCGAGTCGCGGGCGATTGGGGGCGACGGTCACCTGGACGCGTGGGGCGGGTGCGGCCTGGGCGGGGCATTTTGCGGGGGGGCAGATCGACGCGGGCAGCTTTGGTTGATTTGCCCTGAGCCGCGCGCTGGAGGGCGGTGACTTCGCCGGGGTCGAGTTCGCGGGAGCGGCCGGGTTCGAGGTCGAGGATGAGCGGGCCGTAGCCGACACGGCGGATTTTTTCGACGTGGTGGCCGACTTCCTCGAACATCTTGCGGATTTCGCGGTTGCGGCCTTCGATGAGGATCAGCTCGTACCAGGGGTTGTCGGCATCGCGGAGGAGGCGGATGCGGGCGGGGGCGGTCATGACGCGGGCGCTGGATCGCCGGACCTTGTCGTGCGGAGGAGCTTCGGATTCGCCGGTGTCCTTGTTGCTGTGGGGACGAAGCTCCACCCCGTCGCGCGAAGCACGCCGGGGACCCCGAAGCTGGGGACGAATCTGCGTGTCGCGGTCGATCATGACCCCGTGGCGGATCTGGTTGAGCGCGGAGTCGGAGGGCTTGCCGCTGACTTTGACGAGGTAGGTTTTTTCGACGCGGGCGGCGGCGCGGGTGAGGGCGTTGGCGAGGTCGCCGTCGTTGGTCATCAGGAGCAGGCCTTCGCTGGAGTAATCGAGTCGGCCGACGGGGAAGAGGCGCTCGGCGCCCTCCGTCTTTCGGGATTTGACCAGATCCATAACGGTAGGGCGGCCTTCGGGGTCGCTGACTGTGGTGACGTATCCCTTCGGTTTGTTGATGACGAAGTAGCGATGGCGTTCAGGTCCGTGAAGGAGCTTGCCGTCGACGCGGATGTGGTCGTGGGCAGGATCGGCTTTGGCGCCGAGTACGGTGACGGTTTGGCCGTTGACCTGGACGCGGCCGGCAGTAATGAGCTCTTCGGCTTTGCGGCGCGAGGCGATGCCGGCAGCGGCGATGATCTTTTGCAGGCGCTGTGGTTGACCCGCGTCGGACACTTCGGGTTTGGGGCCGGTCGCCATCAGGATCTCTCCTCGGAGCTGAATCCCCATTCTATTCGCCGATGGATACTGCACGACAGAAGGAGAGTCTTCTGCTTGCTGTGGGGTGAACCTGGCCTTCTCAGCATTTGCGAGTTGGTGGGGCGTTCGTCGCAGGGAGAGGAGGAGCGGCCTGAAGCGCGCCCTTCTGCCGCTGCCTTCCGCAATCGCATGTTCGCGAAGTTGGCGGCGATTGGGGGTGGGGCTGGTTCCTGTAACCTGAACGTTGCCACATGGAAGCCTCCTCGTTCATTCGCCGGTTGCCGAAAGCAGAGCTGCATTTGCATCTGGAGGGGACGGTGACCGCAGAGACTCTGGTGGAGCTGAGCCAGCGGCATGATGGGGCGCCGCTGGACCTCGCGCAGGCGC
This sequence comes from uncultured Acidobacterium sp., assembly GCA_964535525.1. Lineage (GTDB taxonomy): Bacteria > Acidobacteriota > Terriglobia > Terriglobales > Acidobacteriaceae > Palsa-343. Next base: position 4,229 of record CAZHTJ010000084.1, read on the forward strand.
GGGCGCTGTACGAATACACCGACTTCACGGGATTTCTGATGGCCTTTAAGGCTGTGAGCGAACATCTGCGCACGGCTGAGGACTATGAGCTGATCACGTGGCGGATGCTGGAGCGGCTCGCCGCGCAGGGCGTGGTGCACGCCGAGGTGTTCGTGTCGGTGGGAGTGGTTTACTACTGGCGGCGGTGCGCGTTTGAGCCGCTGTTCGAGGGGATGGAGCGGGCGCGGGCGCGGGCCGAGGCGGAGCTGGGGATTTCGGCTTACTGGATTTTCGACGCGGTGCGGCATTTCGGGGTGGAGGAGGCGGCGCCGGTGTTTCGGAAGGCGGCGGAGCTGCGGCGGGAGTTCCCTTCGATCATCGGGATCGGCATCGGCGGCGATGAGCGGCGGATGGGGGCGGAGCCGTTTCGAGAACTGTACGCGGAGGCACGTGATGCTGGGCTGCGGCTGACCGCGCATGCGGGCGAGACGACGGGGCCGGAGAGCATCTGGGGCGCGCTGAATATCGGGGCGGAGCGGCTGGGGCACGCGCTGTCGGCAATTCACGATGCGGAGCTGATGGAGCTGCTGGCGGAGCGGCAGGTTCCGCTGGAGATCTGCGTGACGTCGAATGTGAAGACGGGGTGCTGCGCGCGGGTGGAGGATCATCCGTTGCGGCGGTATTTCGATGCGGGACTGATGGTGACGCTGAACTCGGATGACCCTGCGCTTTTCCACAGCGACCTTGAGGGCGAGTACGACAGTGCGGAGAGGCATTTTGAGTTCACCGGGGAGCACCTGCGCGAGCTGGCGGCAAACTCAGTAGAAGCAAGCTTTTTGCCTGCGGAGAGAAAGGTAATGCTGCTTCGGTGTATCGAGTCACTCCAATGATGTATGGATGGCGCAAGGTGGCGGGGCTATAACCACACCAAACCATGGGTCTGGGAGCGAGCGAGGGGAGCGGGCTGCGCTATCATGGAGCCATGGCGGCCTGGGGATCGCGCATGTTCGACAGTGGAAAGAAAAACAGAAATAGTTTGATTGACGCTTTGGTTCCCGAATCGTCCTCGAGCGCGCTGCGCGCTATTGGGTGGACATCGGTCGCGCTGGCGGTGACGGCGCTCGGCCTGTATGTGGGCCGGGAGTTGCGGATCCGCTACAAGTTCAAACGGCGCACGCCTTCGGATTACTTCTCGCATGCAGGCGAGGAGATGGGTGCCGAGTACGGGGTGGGAGTCTAGCGCAGCAGCCGGTAGCCCGTAGCGAAACGCGGGCAGTGGAACGTCCAGCGAAAAGCTGTTCGCGAGAAGCGTTTTAGCGGATAGCGGTTTGCGTCGCGCCGGTGCGCGCCGATTCGTGCGTGGCGGCGGAGACGACGTCTGGGCAAGCCACATCTTCCATTTATGGAGCGGTACTCGTGGGCATCCGTGCGCCACGCCTTCCCGAGCGCCCGCATCCTCGAAATGTTGAACCCCAGGTCCAGCCGCCCGCCTTCACTCCCGGCCTCCGAGCCGGCCATGTATCCTGATCCTCCCCGGCTGATCCTCCCCGAGAAAGACAGGTGGGCCGCCCGTGCACCGCCCGAAAAAAGTCGGACCCATGATCACGCTGCTGGTCATCGCAGTGCTGATCAATTACATCGATCGCGGTAACCTGGCACTGGCTGCCCCTCTCCTCAGCCGGGAATGGGGGATGTCGGCCTCCCAGCTGGGAATTCTGCTCTCGGCCTTCTTCTGGACCTACGTCCTGTTGCAGGTTCCGATGGGTTGGCTGGTGGACCGGTTCAATGCCAGCGCGATGCTCGCGGCCGGCTTCCTCGCATGGTCCGCCGCTACTGCCTTCACGGGACTGGCGCGCGGATTCGCAGCCCTGTTGGGGATGCGCCTGCTGCTCGGCGTGGGCGAAGCCGTCATCTTCCCCGCAAGCTCGAAAATCTTCAGCCAGTGCCTGGAGGAGAAAGATCGCGGCCTCGCGAACGGCCTGTTGGTGGCTGCCATCCGCTGGGGCACCGCCGTGGGCGCCTTCGGCGGCGGCCTTCTGATGGCGCACTTTGGTTGGCGCAGGACCTTTCTGGCCATCGGCCTGGCAGGTCTGCTGTGGCTGCCGGCATGGCAGCGGTGGAAACCACGGCGCCTGATCTACGAGCCGCTCCAGCCCGCCGATGAACTGCCGAGCTTCTCGACCATTCTGCGGCGGCGGCCGTTTTGGGGCGCCTCCATCGGCCACCTCGGAGAGAATTACCTGCTCTACCTGCTGATGAGCTGGCTGCCGTTCTATCTGGTGCACGAACGGCATCTCTCCACGACGGCGATGGCATGGACCGCGGGCGCGATTTACGCGATCGACTCGACCGCGGCCATCGTAACCGGCCGCATCGCGGATCTGTGGATCCGGCGCGGAGTAAGCGCGTGCTCAGCGCGGAAGTGGCCGATGGTCGTCGGTCTGGTCATCGCCGTCATCTCGCTGCTCGGGTGTGCGGCGGCAGGACCAAAGACCTGGCTCGCGTTCCTCGCCGGGGCAGCGGTTGGCTGCGGAACCGCCAGTTCTGGCGTGTATGCGATACCGCAGACCCTCGCCGGACCGCGGCTGGCTGGCCGCTGGGTGGGAATGCAGAACTGCGTCGCCAATATCGCGGGTATCGTGGCGCCGGTGCTGACCGGCTTCCTGGTCCAGCGGACGGGCCACTTCAGCGCCGCGCTTACCTTTGCCGCGGCGATTGCCGCTGTGGGCGCGCTGGCATGGGTCTTCGGCGTGCGCTCATCGGACGAACCGGACCCACCCCGCGAGATCGCCCTCGCCCAGGCACTCTAAGGAAGATTGCTCGAGCGGCGACGGAGTAGCCCTGCCCCGCCATCCGCCAACTCCTCGACCTCCGGCGCGCCGCCTCGCATCGGCAGCGAATGGACCGCTGCGGGTGGATCGTGCCTTCCGCGGAGGGTAAGCAAACACAACACCGCTCTCGGCCGACTTCCGGCCGTTAGTGGGTTCGGTCGACTAAGTAGCGGGCTACGGCTTTCAGGCCGGCGGCGGCCTCACCGTAGGGTTCAAGGGCGGCGAAAGCTTCGTTGATGAGGCGGGTTGCGTCTTTGCGCGACTGCTCGATTCCAAAAACGGCGGGCCAGGTGGCCTTGTCGCTGGCTACATCTTTGCCCGCGGTCTTGCCGAGGTGCTCGGAGTCCTGGGTCATGTCGAGGACATCGTCAACGATTTGGAAGGCGAGGCCTGCTTTGGTTCCGAAGTCGGTGAGGCGGCGGACGTCGTCGGGGGCGGCGCCTGCGTAGAGGCCGCCCGCCACGATGCTGACGCGGATGAGCGCGCCGGTCTTGGCGCGATGGATGGCGAGTACGCTTTCTGCTGTGGGCCTGGTGTGCTCGCCTTCAAGGTCGAGAACCTGGCCGCCGATCATGCCTTCGACGGTGCCGGTGGCTTCGGCGATGAGGCCGACGATGCGGATGGCGCGCGCGGGCGAGCAGCGCAGGCTGGCGAGGGTTTGGTAGGCGAGGGTCTGGAGCGCATCGCCAGCGAGGATGGCGATGGCTTCGCCGAAGGCAACGTGGCAGGTGGGCTTGCCGCGGCGGAGGTCGTCGTTGTCGAGCGCGGGCAGGTCGTCGTGGATGAGGGAGTAGGTGTGGAGCATTTCGATGGCGGCGCCGACGTCTTCAATGCCTTCGGGGAGTTGGCCTGCGGTCGCGGCAGAGTGCACCGCGTTCATGGTGCGCGCGGATTCCATGGCGAGGATGGGGCGGAGGCGCTTGCCGCCTGCGAAGACGCTGTGGCGCATGGCGCCGTGGATCGATGGGGGGACTTGGGTGATGGGAGGCAGGAGCCGTTCGAGGGCGCGGTCGGTGCGCTCGGCGCCCTCGCGCAAAATCTGTTGAACATCGACCTGCATGGCGATCTTATTGGATGCGGTTGCCACTGCGGTTTCGCCTTTCACTCCAAGCATAGATCAGTGTAAAGGCCAGAGCGGCGAGGGAGAGAGCCATGCCTGCTTCCTGGTCGGGCGTGGCGCGCCAGCGGATGTCGATTGTGTTCTCGCCCGCGCTGACCGGGATGACGAGGAGGCCATCGTTGCGGGTGGGATGAGTTTGCAGCTTGCTGTTGTTGAGGACGATACGCCAGGCGGGGTAATCCATGAGGCGGAGAACTGCGTAGCCGGGGGTTGTAGTGGCGATGGTGGCGTCGATGCGCTCGGGGGTCCGGCGATGGATGGCGATGGTGGCGGGAATTTCCTCTTTGCTGTCGGGGCACCAGGCTGGATTGTCTCCGCTGGCGGTTGAGGCTTCGGCGTTGGGGGTTCGAAGCAGACGCACGGCGGGGAGCGACTGCGGGATTTGGCTGTTGTCGGCGGGCTGGGGCGTGTATTCGTCGGTGCCTTCGAATCCTTTGGCGTGGAAGGCGGCGATCTGTGCGGTGACGTTGTCTTCGTCGTCGCAGGGTTGCCAGAAAAGGAACGAGGAGAGGACAGCCATGCTTCCGGCTAACAGCAGCATGGTGACGCCGCGAGCCGCGATGGAGCGGCGGGTGGTTTGTTCGCTGCGGATAGCGAGGCCGGCGAGGGTGGCGAAGACGAGGCCGAGGACCATCATCCATCGCCACGGGAACTGGAGGTATTGCAGTTTGGGGGCGAGGCGCCAGAGGAAGTCGGTGAAACGGAACTGGAGCGCGGTGACGATGACTGCGACGACGACCAGAGGGGCCCGGAGTATGCTGCGTTTGCGTTTGGCGAGCGCGGCGGCGATGGCGGTGGCGGCGATGAGGGCGACAACGATCCACGATGCGGTGCGGAGTACCTGATTGTGGTAGACCACGTCGAACATGTCTGCCGGCGCAGTGTGGGCGGTGTTGGCGTAGCCGAAGAGGAAGCTGTCTTCGACGTGCATGAGGGGGCCGATGGCGCGCCTGATCTCGACCCAGCGCTGTTCGTACACAGCGGGGACGAGCCAGAATCCTGCGAGGGCGAGGCCGAGGGCGAGGGCGCAAACCGATCGCGCGATGAGACGCCGGGATTTGTCGGGGTGAGTTTTGTCGGGCCGGAATTTTTCGCTGAGGGCGGCGACAGCAACGAGGATGACGAGCAGGTAGCAGCCCATGACTGCGGCGGGCGCGTTGGTGAGCCAGAGGGCGGCGATGGTGAGCGAGAGCGGGAGGAAGGCGGGTTTTTCGCGGAGGGCGTAGAGGACGAGCAGCGGCATCCCTGTGGCGGCGAGGAGTTCGGCCATCGCGCCGCGCTCGTAAGCGACGAAGAGCATGTAGGGATTGAGGACGTAGAGGCAGGCGGCGATAGTGGCGTGGTCGAGGGGCATCCATTCGCGGGCCATAGCGCGGAAGCTGAAGCCCGCGCCGAGAAAGGCGATGAGGGTGAAGGCGAGCGGGGTCCAGGTCCAGGGCATGAGGACGCCGAGGAGAGCGCCGAGGAGCCAGCTGATGGGCGGGTAGAAGATGAAGCGCGGCTCGCCGGCGAGGTAGTTGGCGGCCGAGGCCCAGTGCGGATAGAGGATGCCGTGATGCCAGTGGTCGACGACGTCGAGCCAGCCTTCGAGATGGAAGTCGAAGTCCTGGCCGCAGGAGGTTCCGCGATACGCGAGGGGAAGGACAGCGATGCCGATAACAGCAAGGAGGAGCGAGCGGCGGCGCTGGGTGCGGGTCGCGTCGCTGGAGGGAGTGGCGGGAAAGCGGAGCCAGAATCGCACGGTGTGGTCCGGGTTATTGTACGGTGCGGGGAAGCGGTTGGCGGCCGGAGCGCGGGTCCGACCATTCGAGTTCCCGAATTTCGGCTAGTGCGTCGCGGCGGCCACGGCAACTTGCTGACTGCCCGAAGGCGTTTCGGGCCGTTGGCTTGCGCAGCACGCAGCATGATTCACCGGAAGCGCCTGCAGGTTCTGAATGTCGTTCAGGATGGCCTTCACCGTTGCTTCTGTGACAATCCTTCCCTTTTCTCTCGTCGCCAGGGTTGGGTCACCCCATGCTCCGGTGGGCGAGTAGAGCCCTTCCGTTGCGTTCGGATCCCGAGTGAGGGGTCCGGGGCGGTCAGGATGCAGGTCCTTTACTGCCCTGGACATCCTCACGGTAGCAGGAGCGAGGTAAAGCATCATCGAAGTTTCGATTTCGTCGGCGTGCGTGCCTTCCGGCTCTTGTTGTACCTGCTTAACAACTTCGTCGATCTCATCGAAGCTAAAGTAGGTCAAAGTTATGCCTTCAGAGCTGAGGGTTTTAGTTGCTTCGGAGAGCGGCTTAATTGTCGAGATTCCTGTGTTGATGATGTAGAAGCGCCGCGGGCCATGCGCCGCAAGCGTGCGACAGATTTCCACGACCATATCGCGTGCTGTATTCGATTGGAGGGAGGTTGACCCCGGATACTCCAGGAAAGCAGGATAGTAGCTGTAATTGATGGTGGGTGCGATGACCACCGGAGCAGCGGCCAGCACTCTTTTTTTGAGATACTCCGCCATTACCCAATCGTTGTTGAGTTGTAAGTGCCGGCCGTGTTCTTTCGATTCCGCACCCAGCGCGATGACCACGACCCGATCCGGGGTTAGTACTTTCTCGGCTTCGTCCCATGAGAGGTTCTCCAGCAGAATGCCGCGGTTGTTGCCTGGGATTTTGGGTGTAGCGGAATTTTGCGCGAAGGAATGTACCGTCAGCAGGAAAGCGCCCAGGAGGGGTAGCGAGAACCTCGATACAAAACATGGTGACGATGCTTTACGTTCCACCACACCTTTCACAGGGATGACCCTCGCTTTCCCGCGACCATCGATGGAGCGCGCGATGAGGCAAAAACTGAGTTTCTGCTGCGCAGTGCAACTAGTCCTGCCCAGAAACCTATCATGGTTCCCAAAAAAAACCGAGCGACGCGCTGCGACAGGCCTTGAGTCATGGCTCGAGGCGGAGAGTGTGGGTGGCGGCGGCGGCGACGGCCTGATCGGAGAATGGGAGCGCGAAGGTAGTACCGGTGTACCAATAGGGCCACTGGTCGCGGTACCAGGGGCTGAGAGGATCGCCGGATTCGCCCATGGTGATGTTTTCGGTGGCGGCGTCGGGGTTGGACCAGTCGATAGTGAAACGCTGTGAGGGACCGAAGGCGCGGCCGACCTGCTTGACGGTGGAGCTGTCGCCAGATTGCGGGAGGACGCCGGTACCGGTCCAGTTTTTGAACCACGGGAGCAGGCCGAAGAGGGGGTGCTCGACGTCGACGGGGTGCGTGTAGCCGTAACGCCACTGGCGGAGGTCGCTGGGCGCGCCTGCCTGGAGCAGGCCCTGGCGAACGAGGTCGGCGAGGAAGTCATCCCAGGTAGAGTATTGCGGGGGGAGCCAGGCGGCGGGCTCGTTCATGAGTATTTGCTCACCGGCGAAGAGGCTCTCAGACCAGTTGTAAAGGCGCCAGTCGTTGCCGAGTTTGGGCTTGAGGAGCATGGGGAAGAAGGCGGCTTTGGCGGAGGCGACGATGGCTGCGGGCGCGGAGTCGATGGTGACGGCGCCATCCCAGGTGCGCATGAGATCGGCGGCCTGGCGGAGACGCGCGTCGGCGTGGGCGGCATGGTCGATGCCGTAGGCGAGGCGCTGGGCGATCTCCTGGTCGAGTTCGGAGTAGATGTCGGTCTGGAGGGTGAGCATCTGCGCTTGCGTGAGATGGTCTTTGGGCTCGAGCCATTTCCAGATTCGCTCGTTGCGGTAGGGGTCGCCCCATTCCAGCGTGAGCTCGGGCGCGTGCGAGCACGCGCCAGGGCTCAGAGCACAGGGCACAGAGCTCAGGGGCGGTTGACCGGTTGACTCTGTAGGGGCTGCGGATGGCGCTGATCCGGGAGTAGGTGCGGGTGCGCCTGCGATCTGCGAGGTTGGCGGATTGGGATTGGGCGTGACGCGCGCGTTGGCGGTGGCGAGGATGCCGTCCGGCGGATCGAAGGCGGAAGGGAGCTGATCGAGGGAGAGGAAGCCGCCCCACTCGTGTTGCTGATCGGCGATGGGGACGCCGTCGAGGCCACCGGGACGAAGGGGTATGAAGCCGACGGCCTGATAACCGATGTGGCCCTGATCGTCGGCGTAGACAACGTTCTGCGTGGGCGCCCACCAGGTGGCGAGGGCGGCGCGAAATTCTGTCCAGTCAGAGGCGGTATTGATAGCAAGAAGCGGATAGCCGGCGGATTTTGGATCGTAGACATTCCACCTGAGCGCGAGCGTCCGCGTCTCACCCGGAATGAGCGGAGAGATGACGACGCCGTGCGCGGTGCGAGCCACGTCGACGACAAGGTCGCTGCCGAAGCGGACGTGGATCGTCTCCTGGTCGTGCTCGATGGGACGCCAGGAGCCGTCAGCGCCTTGATATTGGTCGCCGTTGACGCGCTCGACGTAGATGTCCTGGGTGTCGCCGTAGAGGGCGGTGAATCCCCAGGCGATGTGGAGATTGTGGCCGGCCACGATGAGCGGGAGGCCGGGGACGGTGACGCCGGCGGCGTGGAGGCCGGGAGCTTTAAGGCCGGTTTCGTACCAGATGTTGGGAATTTCCTGGGCGAGGTGCATATCGTTGGAGAGCATGGCGCGGCCGCTTGCGGTGCGGGAGCCGGCGAGGGCCCACTGATTGGAGCCTGGATTTGAATCGCGCGGATGGGCGTGACCGATGAGCTTGTCGAGGCGGAGAAGGTCGTCGTTGAGAATTGCGGCGTTAAGACTGGCCGGGTTCAGGCGCGAGGAATCGCCCTCGGGGGCTAAAGCCCCAATCCCTTTGGGGCGATCAACGGCACGGCTGAAGCCGTGCCCTTTCAAAGATGACTCGCCAACAATCGCACTTCTGAAGCCGTGCCCATTCAAACCTGACTCAATCTGAGGGTCTTTAAGATTGCCGTCCTGGGTTTCGTCCAGGGGGATGTCGGGGATGTTTTGCTGGGGCGCTGTGATGGGCGGCTCGGTGATGAGAGGCGGGCGGTCGCGCCAGGAGCCGGTGGGATAGAGGGCGGCGGCGAGGGTGGGGCCGAGGCGCGCGACGATGCGCTCGCGATCGAGCTTGTCGGGCCAGTGCTCGTCGAGCATCTGGACCATGCTCATAACAACAAGCATAGAGTCGACGGGCTGCCAGGGTTTGGGCTGATAGCGGAGGAAATGGAACTCGGCGGAGAGGCGATCGGCGTGGGAGCCGATGAAGGCGTTGACGCCGCGGGCGTAGTCATCGAAGAGGCGGCGCTGCTGGGGGTCGAGGGAGGCGGTGAGGCGCTCGGCGGTGACGCGCATGGCGAGGATGCGCTGCATGCGGTCGTGTTCTGCGAGCTTCGAGCCGAGGATTTCTGCGGCTTCGCCCGCGGACATGCGGCGCGCCATGTCCATTTGCCAGAGGCGATCCTGGGCGGTGACGTAGCCCTGAGCGAAGAGCAGGTCGTCGAGGTTGGCGGCTTCGATGTGGGGGACGCCGTGCTGGTCGCGGCGGATGGTGACCGGCGCGTTGAGGCCGGGGGTGAGGAGGCTGCCGTCGAGCTCGGGCAGAGAGGACTGCATTTTGTGTTTGAGCCAGACGCCGCCGGTGACGATGGCTCCGGCGAGGACCAGCAACAGCAAGAGGAAGAGGATGAGGAGCACGCGGAGGACGGGGTGGCGGCGCTTTTTTTCGTCTTCTGCTTCCAGAATGCGACCGAGAGGCATCTCGTGAACATTGTCGCAGAACAGCTGGGAGCTGGGAGCT
>CAZHTJ010000084.1:13973-15971 GCA_964535525.1 uncultured Acidobacterium sp.
CCAGCTCCCCGCTCCTGGCTCCCAGCTGTTTTTACATCGCGCCCGGGCGGCTTGCCGGGGGGATGATGCCGTTCATGCGGAGGTAGACGCACATCTGGCCGTAGTGGTCCATGGTGTGCATGATCATGAAGGCGAGGTCCGAAGTGCGGGTGATCTTCCAGTTGGGAGGCAGATTGGGCACGCTGCTGAAGGCGTTGTCGGTGGTGAGCGCGTTCGCGACGGCATGCGCGTAGGTGTAGGAGTCCTTGAGGGCCTTGACGAGGTCGTCCTTGGTTTTGAGGTCTTCGAGGGTCTTGGGATCGAGGGCCCCGGGAACCCCACTTCCGCGCAGAAGCTGATAGTTGGCCTGAGCGAGGTGTTTGACCTGGCCGCCGAAGCTGCGAACCGTCTTGAATTCGCCGGAGGTCGCCGGTGGGACGAAGTCATACTTATCGGCGGGCATGGCTTCGGCGGCGCTGACGACTTCGCTTTCGGTGAGACTCAGGAGCGCGCCCATGGACTCGGCGGGGGTATAGGATGACGGGGCGGGCTTGGCAGCGGGGGTGCCGGCGGTTGCCTGCCCGCTTTGGGCAAAGAGAAATGCTGGCGCGGCCAGCAGGGTACACACTGCCAGAATCACGCTTCGGCGTGCTTGCATAAAGGAATCTCCTCTGAGCGGCCACTTAGGCGCGCAAGCAAGGCTAGCAGATTGGGGGCGGCCGGTGTCAGGGGTGTGACGAAAATGCGGCCGAGCCGGGAGCTGGGAGCATAAAAACAGGGGCGAGGGAAGAACGAGGGAAGAGCGAAGGAAGAACGAGGGAAGAGCGAGGGAAGAACGAGGGAAGAGCGAGGGAAGAGCCAAATTCGTTGCGTGACTCGCCGTTCCCTCGCCTTATGCTTGCCGTTCCCTCGCCTCTTTGACGCTCGATGTTTGATGCGTGAGAACCACGCTGACTATTGACGCTGCAAAGGGAGCGGCGTTCCTGACATTCCTGCACGCAGCTGTTTATCACTGACAAGAATTAGCCGCCGATGGTCTGGCGGCTGATCCTGAACAGAAGTTTGTGACCTCTAGAAACTGAACTTCACCGCCGCCTCGAGCACACGGGAACTGGCGACACCGTTGACATTGCCAACGCCGCTGCCCAGGGTGCCGGTGATCTTTCCGAGGTTCGATCCAAGAGTTCCGTTTGGCAGGCCGAATGCCGGAGTATTGGTCATGTCGAAGGCGTTGAAGCGGGCCTCGAGCGAGGATTCCCGGTACATGGGGAAGCTCTTGAAGAGCGACACGTTGTCCGCGAAGTATCCGGGGCCACGGAACTGATTGCGTTGTGTGTCCCCGACTGCGCATGGATTAGGGTTGCTGGCGGAATAGGCCACGCATGCAGGAGGCGCCGCGAACGAAGATGTGTTGAACCATGCGGTGTTGGCCGCTCGGCTCACACTGTGCGTAACCTTGTAAGGGCCAGTCTCATTGACCGTCTGGGTAGTTCCCGGGGTCGCGCTCGTTGTCGAAATCGTAAAAGGAAGGCCCGACAGCATGCCAACGGTGGCTGAAGTCTTCCAGCCGCCCAGAGTGTAGGCGCCGATGCCGGAGTTGAAGAAGTTGTGACCGCGTCCGGCGGGGAGCTCCCAGGTGACTGTCTGCTCGAAGTTCCTCTTGCGGTCGAAGTCGAGCAGATTGTAATTGCGGCGCAAGTTACCGGCCCAGAACAGCACATTTCCATCCTGCGCCCCGGTTTGGTAGCCCTGCGCTTTGCCCCAGGTAAATGCGGAGTTGAATGCCAGGCCATTGATAAAGCGGCGGGTGAGCTGGGCCTGCAGCGACTCATAGTTGCCGGAGAAGCCCGTGAAGTATTGAGTTACCGAGGCCGTTTTGCCAAAGGCGAGCTTGAACGGATCGTAGGAGCCGCTCTGACCGTAGATTCGAGGTTGGTTGATGTTCTGCGCGACGTCGATGCGCGTGCCATGATTGGCAACGTAGGCAACCTGCAGGGACATATTCCTGGGCAGAGCCTG
>CAZHTJ010000085.1:0-15881 GCA_964535525.1 uncultured Acidobacterium sp.
TGGCTCCGTATACGACGTGCGTGTTTCCGGATGGGCTGCGGACGGTGAAGGTGGCGCCGTTGGCGACGGGGCCGGCATCTCGACCGGTGGAAACGGCGGCGGGGAGGCGGTCCATCGATCTGGATGCGGGCGAAGATGTGCTGTTCGCCTATCCGATGACGGATTTTTTTGCGAACGCGAAGGTGGAATTGCTGCCTGCGGATCGCTACGCGGGGCTGAAGGCGACGCTCGTGGACAACCTGCATTATCTGGAGTCGGAGCGGGGCGGGCCGACTCCGGCGCGGGCGCTGCCGGTGGGGCTGCACGGGTTTGAGGTGCACGGCAACGATCGGCAGAAGCTCGAGGGCGACATGCTGGGGATGTATCTGCTGTTCGACGATACGGCGCACGTCGCGACGACGGTCTATTTTCTGAACCAGCAGTCGTGGCAGCGGAAGTTTCAGACGATGGATGAGTACGGGCGGCTGCGAGACAATTTTCTGCGGAATTACACGGGGTGCGTGCGGGAGAATCAAGCGCTGAAGTAGTAACGGGCGCGGCTGAAGCGCTCGCGTTCGTGCGCTGTTCGTGCGCCTGGCTGGATGCGGCACTTATTCGAACTGATTCAGATCGGTGTCGGGCGCGGGATGGCCGAGGATGCGGCACATGGCGACGATCTGGCCTTTGTGATGGAAGGCGTGGGTGAGGACGTGATGGAGGATGAGGGCCGGCGTGCGGACGGCCGTATCTCCATCGGAGAACCGGAGTTCGGTGTTGCCGTTGAGGTGCAGCTCGCTGAGGCGTGAGAGATAATTCTGCGTCTTGACGCTGACGGTGTGCTGGAGGGTGCGGGCGTCAGCGACGGTGGGGAATCCGGCTGGGTCCTGGTCCTGGGAGGGGAGCGCCTGGAGGGTGCGAATCCAGAACGTTTCGCAGTTCAGGATGTGGATGACCTGATCGCGAATGGTTGGGAAGCCGAAGCCCGGTACTTCCGTCGTGTAGTCAGCAGCGGGGAGCTTGGCGAGGTGATCGAGCAGGAGGGTGAGGCTCTGGTGAGTCCAGTTGTGGAATTTGCGGATTCCGGCGAGGGTGAACACGGGTTACTCGAGGCCTAGTTTCTTCCAGAGGTCATCGATGCGGGATTTTGTCACAGTGTCCATTACAATTTCCTTCGGCCAGGGGCGGGTGAAGCCTTCGGCGGGCCATTTGCGGGTTGCGTCGATGCCCATTTTGCTGCCGTAGTTGGGCAGGCGCGAGGAGTGGTCGAGGGAATCGATGGGGCCGAGGGTGAACTGGATGTCGCGCTCGGGGTCGATGTTGTTGGCGACGCGGAGAGTGACTTCGGCGAGGTTCTGGACGTCGCAGTCTTCGTCGACGACGATGATGCATTTGGTGAACATGGCCTGGCCCATGGCCCAGATGCCATTCATGACTTTGCGCGCGTGGCCCGCGTAGCTTTTGCGGATCGAGACGATCATGAGGTTGTGGAAGACGGCTTCGATGGGGAGATTGATGTCGACGATTTCGGGCAGCGTGAGGCGGAAGAGTGGGAGGAAGATGCGCTCGACGGCCTTGCCCATCCATGCGTCCTCCTGGGGCGGCTTGCCGACGATGGTGGCGGAGTAGATGGGGTCGCGGCGATGTGTGATGCAGGTGAGGTGGAAGACGGGGTAGTCCTCGGCGGCGGTATAGAAGCCGGTGTGGTCGCCGAAGGGGCCTTCGGGGCGGAGTTCGTCGAGGGAGACGTAGCCTTCGAGAATGATTTCGGCGTGCGCGGGGACTTCGAGGTCGACGGTCTCGCACTTGACCAGCTCGACGGGCTCTTCGCGGAGGAAGCCGGCGATGAGGAACTCTTCGACTTCAGGTGGCGCGGGAACGATGGCGGAGAAGGTGGTGGCGGGGTCGGTGCCGATGGCTACGGCTACTTGTAATTTATTGTCCGCGATGTCGCCGAGGGCGATGTTGGTCGTGCCGCCGGCGGTTTCGGCCATCGTCTCAACCCGCGCGGATGCATCGCCCGCTGCGGCGCGCAGCCGATCGCGGAGATGTTCGGCGGCATTCTTTTGGCGCTGCCAGTGCATGCCGGTGGTTTGGCCGTCGTAGACCTGCATGCGGTACATGCCCATGTTGCGCTTGCCGGTTTTTGGATCACGCGTGATGACACAGGGGAGGGTGATGAAGCGGCCGCCGTCGAGGGGCCAGCATTGGAGGATGGGGAACTGGTCGAGGGAGAAATTGTCGCGCAGGATGACTTCTTTGCACGGGGCGTCTTTGGCGGCGATGGTTTTGGGGAAGATGTTGCCGATGGCTGCCAGCTGCGGGAGCATTTTGAGTTTTTCGAGCAGGCCCTCGGGAGATTTGATTTCGAGGAGGGCTCGGATGCGGCCGGCGATTTCGTCGAGGGATCCTGAGTCGGGATCGAGGCCGAGGGCGAGCTTCATGCGGCGCTCGCTGCCGAATTGATTCATGAGGACGCGGGCGCCCGGATGGCCTTTGATGTTTTCGAAGAGGAGTGCTGGGCCGCCTGGCGCTACTTTGGAGCCGCGCTCGAAGCCGGATTTACTGATTCGGTCGGTGATTTCGGCGATTTCGAGCAGGGGTGAGACTTCTTCGCGGATGCGGCGGAGTTCGCCGGCTTTATCGAGGAGTTTGATCCAGTCTCTGAGGTCGTCGCAGGGCAGGTTGGTGGCTCCGTTGATGGTTCGTTCTTAACTATAGCTGGGAGCCGGGTGCCGGGAGCTGGGAGCGGAAACGAGCTGGCAGCCAGACGGGGACTTCGCGGAGATGGTGATCTGGATTGTAGTTCGCTATTCGCGGGCGAGGAAGTAGTAGACAGCGGGGGTCACGATGAGGGACAGGGCCATGGAGATGAGGAGGCCGCCGATCACCGCGATGGCCAGGGGCTGGAGCATCTGGGAGCCGGAGCCGAGGGCGAAAGCGAGGGGAAGCATGCCGGTCATGGCGGCGAGCGCGGTCATGACGATGGGGCGGAGGCGGCGGCGGGCGGCCTGGATCATAGCGTCGCGTGGGCTCATGCCAGCGGCGCGGAAGCGCTGATCGGCGTCGAGGAGGAGGATGCCGTTCTTGGCGACGATGCCGATGACCATGATCAAACCCATAAAGGAAGCGACGTTGAAGGTGGTTCCTGTGATGAGGAGCGCGAAGATAACGCCGGCGGTGGAGAGGATGGAGGAGACGAGGATGGAGGCGGGGGCGGAGAAGCTGCGGAACTCCGCGAGGAGGACGCCGAAGACCAGCACGAGGGCGAAAAGGAGAACTTGTAACAGTTCGTGGAATGATTGTTGCTGTTCCTGATATGTGCCGCCGTAGGTGATGCGGACGCTGGAAGGCAGGTGAAGATCGGCGACAGTTTTCTGGACGCGGGCCATGGCGGTGCCTAAATCGGAACCCAGGCCGGAGCCTTCAAGGCGGCCGGTGACAGCGACCATCTGCTGCAGGTTTTCGCGAATGATTTCGTTTTGCGGGGGGAGCTGTTCGACGTGGGCGAGCGAGCCGAGGGTCGCCATTTTGCCGGTGGCGCTGAGGAAGACGGTGTTCTCGATGGCGTCGAGCGAGGTGCGGTGCGTGTCGTCGAGGCGGACGCGGACGGTGTAGGGGCGGCCGTTCTGGATGAGGGGTTGCGGAGTGGGGAGGCCGTCGAGAATGGAGGTAGCGTCGGCGGCTACTTCAGAGGTGGTGAAGCCGAGGCGCGCGGCGAGGCCGGGGTCGACCTGGAAGGTGGTGGCAGGGCCGCTGATGGTGTTGTCGATGCCGTTCTCGACGTCGACGACGCCGGGGACTTTGGAAATCGCGTCGCCAACGCGAGGGGCGAGCTGATTGAGGAGGTCCTGGTTGGTGGAGTAGAGCTTGATCTGGACGGGCTCGGGGGAGTTGGAGAGGTCGCCGATCATGTCCTGGAGGACCTGGGTGAACTCGATGTCGAGTTCGGGTTCGGCGGCTCTAATCTGCTGGCGGGCGTCCTCCATAATGTCGTCGATGCTGCGGCTGCGATGGTCGATGAGCAGGACGGTGAAGTCGCCGGTGTTGGCTTCTGTAACAGCGGCTAATCCCATTTGCAGTCCGGTGCGGCGCGAGGTGGCAGTGACTTCGGGAATCGTATGCAGAATGCGGTCGATGTGGAGGAGGACGCGATTGGTCTCCTGGAGGGAGGAGCCGGCGGGCATGATGTAGTCGAGGACGAAGGCGCCTTCGTCCATTTCCGGGAGCAGGTCGGAGCCGAGGGCTCGATAAGCAACAAACACTGTGACAATTAGAAGGCCGCAGGCGGCGGCAAGCCAGAGGGGTTTGGCGAGGGCTGCGCGGAGGAGGCGTTCGTGCGTGCGGAGTACAGGGGCCATGAGGTGGTGCTGGCGCTCGGGCTCCGGAGGTGTGGCGGCATTGATGGGGATGATACGCGGATGGCGATTGTTGCCGCGGAGGAGGGTGAGCGAGAGGGCGGGCGTCCAGGTGAGCGCGAGGGCCAGCGAGGTGAGGAGGGCGACGGTCATAGTGAGGGCGAGCGCGCGGAAGAAGGTTCCGGTGACGCCGGTGACCGCGATGAGGGGCAGGAAGACGACGATGGGGGTGATGGTGGAGCCGATGAGGGGATGGGTGATTTCGCGGAGTGCTTTGCGGACGGCCTCGACGCGATTCTCGCCGGCTTCGCGATGCAGGGAGATGTTCTCGACCACGACGATGGCGTCATCGATGACGAGACCGACGGCAGCGGCGAGTCCGCCGAGGGTCATGAGGTTGAAGCTCTGGCCCATAGCCCAGAGGACGATAAATGTAACAAAGATGGTTACAGGAATGACAAGGCCGGCGACGAGGGACGCGCTCCAGTCGCGCAGGAAGAGGATGAGGATGATGGCGGCGAGAATGAGTCCGATGAGGATCGCATCGCGGACGCTGGCGATCGAGTCGCGCACGAGGTGGGACTGGTCGTAGAAGGGGGCGATGGTGACGCCGGCGGGGAGGGTATTGCGCAGCTGGGCGATTGCGGAAGCGACTTCGTCGGCGACGGCGACGGTGTTGGAGTCGGGCTGGCGGGCGATGTTGATCAGGACGGCGGGCTGTCCGTTCGACGTAACGATGGTGTAGACGGGCTCCGTGGCGGGAACGACCTGGGCAACGTCGGAGAGGTGGACGGGGACGCCTGCGGGAGTGGACTTGACGGAGATGGCGGCAAGCTGATCGAGGTTCGAGGCCTGGTCACCGACGAGCGAGAGGATGAGCTGGTGGTTGGCTTCGTAAAGGCCGGGGGACTGAACGAGGTTCGTCTGCTGGATTGCGTTGACCAGGTCGGAGATGGTGAGCTGGGCGGAGAGGAGTTTGGCGGTGTTGGGGATGACGTGGTACTCGGGGACCTGTCCGCCCTGGACTGTGACGGTGCTGACGCCATCGAGGCGATTGAGCGGCGGTTTGAGCTCGTAGGTGGCGAGTTCCCAGAGGCGCGTTTGCGAGACGATGTTCGAGGTGAGGGCGTAGCCGAGGATGGGAAAGGTGGCGAAGGTGAGGCGGTTGGTGGTGATGACCGCGGTGGAGGGAAGGGTCTGCTGCACGCGGGCGACTGCGGCGTTGACGAGCTGGAGGGTCTGGAACATGTCGACGTTCCAGTTGAAGAAGAGGCTGACTTCGGCGGAGCCGCGGCTGGTGATGGAGCGGACGGTGACGAGGCCGGGAACGCTGTTGACGGCGTCCTCGATGGGGCGCGTGATGGTGACTTCCATCTGCTCGACGGGCATGACGCCGTTGTCGACGCCGATGACGACGCGGGGGAAGTTGGTTTGCGGGAAGACGGCGATGGGGATGCGGAAGGCGAGGTAAATGCCGGCGACGGCGAGGACGATGGTGAAGAAGAAGATGCTGCGCGCCCAGCGCGGGAGCCAGAAGTCTTCTGTGGGCGGAGTGGCGGCGCTCACTGGTCGCCCTTGCCGGCTGGGGGCTCGTCGGCGTCCTTGTTGGAGTCGTCGCCGGCGGCGGCGATTTTGACCCTGGTGCCGTCGTCAAGGGAGGCAGCGCCGGTGGTGACGACCTGCTGGCCTGCGTTGAGGCCGGTGAGGATTTGCGTTTGGCCCGCATCGGCGATGCCGGTGGTGACGGGGGTCTGATGAGCGACGCCGTCGGCTCCGATGACCATGACGGTGGACTTCCCGGAGTTGGCGACAACGATGGCTTCCGACGGGATGACGATGGCTTTGGGGGCGGTGCGTCCGGCGATGGACACGTGGACGGCGGTGCCAGGGCGGAGATTGCCTTTGGGGTCTTCGAGGCGAACCCAGACTTCGACGGTGGTGCTGCCGGGATCGAGGGCGGGGCTGACGAGGGTGATTTTGCCGTTGACGGGCTCGGTGAGGCCGGGGACGGTGACGGAGGCGGGATCGCCGGTCTTCAGCAATTGTGCCTGTGGCTGTGACAAATGGATCTTTGCCAGCAGGGCGGATGTGTCCATGACAGTGATCAGCGGCGCGCCGGAGGCCGCGGTTTCGCCTGCGTAGAGGGGGCGCTCGGTGACGACGCCGGAGATGGGGCTGCGAATTTCGGAATAGCTGAGGGAGGCTTCGGCTCCCTGATATTTTCCGCGGGCAGACTCGAGGTTGCCCTTCGCGGCTTTGAGCGTGGCTTCGTGGCTGACGGCTTTCATCGCGTCCAGGTGCTGCTGGGCCTGCTCGAATGCGGCTTGGGCCTGGACAAGAGCGGCCTGGGAGGTGTCGAGGTCGCGGCCGGAGATGGCGCCTTCGGCGAAGAGCTGTTTGCGGCTGCTGACGATGCTTTGGTTGAGGTCGAGATTGGCTTTGGCCTGGGCGAGGTCGAGTTCGGCTTTCTGATAGTCCTCGGGGACCTGGGCTTTGACTTCGGTTTGGTAGTTGGCGTCGGCGGCGTCGAAGGAGCCCTGGTTGTCGGTGACCGCGGCGGCGAGGTCGCGGTTCTCGAGGGTGGCGAGGAGTTGGCCTTCCTTCACGTGAGACCCGCGCTGGACGTAGAACTTTTTGACTGGGGCTGTGATCTTCGGCGAGATGGCGGCCTGGGCGATGGGCGCGAGGACAGCGTCGGTGACGATGTGCTCGGTGATGGGCTGGATCTGGGCTGTTGCTGCCTGGACTGAGACGGCGGTTGGCTCGGGGGCTTCTTTTTTCGAGCAGCCAGTGACGAGCAGAAAGGCGAGCAGGAAGGAGGAAGCTGGAAGCAGGAAGCTGGAAGCGGGAAGGGAGCGAGGAGCGAGCGAGAGGCGAGTGAAAGACGAGGGAAATGCGAGGCGAGTGGCAGAACGAGTTGAAAGGTGAGCGAGAGACGTGCGAGGGAGCAAGCGGGATGGCGAACAGGATTGCACTCCGCGTGATGCCCACTCAAGCCGAAAACGGGCTTGCATGGTGCACCCGACGAGTGGCTGGCGAAGAGTCTTCATCTAGAGAGTTCCGGTGAGGGTTTGCAGGTTGGCGCGGGCGACGTGGCTGCGCTGGATGCCGTCGGCTAGTGCGGCTTCGGTCTGGGCGAGAGCGGATTGTGCGTCGACGACCTCGAGGGCGGTGGCTTCGCCGTTGGAGTAGCGGAGGCGCGTGAGGCGGAGGCTTTCGCGTGCGGTATCGACGCTGGTGCGGAGCGAAGCGACCTGATCGGAGGCGACGCGGGCCTCGTGGGAAAACTCTTCGAGCTGCGCGATGAGCTGACGCTGCATGTTGGTGAGCGTGGCCTGCGCAGCTTTCTCGCGCAGTTCGGACTGGCGGACTTTGTCGTGGGTGGCGAACCAGTCCCACACCGGGAAGTCGATGGAGGCGGAGGCGGAGTAGCCAAGATTGTGGACGCGGTCGGGTCCGTTGATGGCAAGCTGGGGCGCATCGATGCCGTAGGTGTAGTTGAAGCCGAGCGCGGGGAAGTAGCCGGCGCGCGCGGCGAGGACTTCGCTGTGGGCAGCGTGCAGGGCTTCGAGTGCGCTGCGGAGGTCAGGGTTGTTGTGCGATGCGGCGGCTTCGATGGCGGGCTGATCGGGGACCGGGGCGAGCTGATCCGGCTCGGCGAGGGTGTAGGGCGTGCGCGGATCGGGGAAGAGAAGAACGCCGAGGTCGAGGCGGGCTTTTTCCGCGGCGAGGGTGGCGTCGTCGAACTCGCGCTGCCGCTGCTGGAATGCGAGATCGGCTTTGACGACGTCGGCGTGGGCGACTTCGCGGCCGACTTCGAGCTTGCCGGTGAGATCGACAAAAGCGCGGGCCTGGTCGAGGGCGCGGCGTGCGACTTCAACTTTGTCGGCGGTGGAGAGAACGCCGAAATACGAGGCGACGGTGCGGGAGACCAGATCGCGGTGGGCGCTTTCGAGGTCGGCGGCGGAATGCGCGGCGAGGGCACGAGCGCGGCGATAGTCGGCGACGCTGGCGAAGCTGATGTTCTCATCGACGAGGATCTGCGCGGCGTATTCGCGGATGGCGTTGTTGGCGATGAAACGGGGTGCGGCCTGAGAGCCGATCTGGCCTGCTGCATTGAAGACGCCGTTGGGCTGAGTGTAGAGATATTGGCCGTGAGCGTCGGCGTAGGGGAGCAGGGCGCTGCGGCTGATGGCAGCATCGAGGCGGGCGGATCCGCTGGTGGCGACAGCGGTGGCGTAGGCGGGGTCGTTCTTCAGCGCGGCGACGATGGCCTGATCGAGGGTGAAGGCGGGGACGGCGGGCGTGGAGGATGCGGGCTGCGGGGCCTGCGGGAGGGTTTCAGCGGGCCCGGTCGGGGCGCAGAACAGCACAATGCAGGCGAGCAAAACGATGCATCCCCAGGAGCGGAGGCCGGACCGTGACATGGCGGGAGGATAACAATGACAGCTTAAGAATGACTGAAGAGCGCGAGCGAGGGGAAAGGCGAGGGGAAAGGCGAGGGGAAAGGCGAGGGGAAAGGCGAGGGAGAGGCTAGGAGGAAAGCGAGCGAGAAAAGCGAGAGAAAGGCGAGCGAAGGCGAGGAAAGGCGAGGAGAAAGCAAGGAGAAAAGCGAGCGAGAAAGGCGAGGAGAAAAGCCAGTAAAAAGCGGGTAGAAACAGTGCAAATCCTAGTGAGGTTTTTGCTCGGTCATGAGCTGGGCGAACTCCGGAGTGGCGCGCAGCGAGGCGAGAGTCTGATCCTCCAGGATTTTCTTACGGTCGGTGAAGCCTTCGTCCAGCGCCTTGCGGAGATACTCGATGGCTTCGTCATTTTTGCCGGACTGGGCGAAGAGTTTGGCGAGGCAGAAGTCCTGCTGGGCGCGGTCATGCGCGGGCAGAGACTCGTTAACGAGCAGGGCCGAACCCGACTGGAAGACTCTGGGGTCAAGGGCGAAGGCGTTGCGGTAGGCCTCGATTCCCAGGTCGACCTTGCCGCGCGCGAACCAGGCGGTGCCGAGATTGCTGTAAATGGGCGCGGAATTCGGGTCGAAATGGATGGCCTTTTGGTAATAGCGGATCGCCTTGCTGTAATTCTTTTTCGCGTAGTAAATGGCGCCGAGGTTATTGAGGGCCTCGGGATAGTCGGGGCGGATCTGGAGGGCGCGCTGGTAGTCGCGGCGAGCCTCGTCGACGGCGAAGAGATGGTGGTAGGCCATGCCCATCTTGTTCCAGAGAATGGCGGATTTGGCGGGTTCCTGGCTGTAGGCGTCGATGGCCTGGAGATACTGCTGGTGGGCCATGGCGAGGTCGCCGCGGAGCTCAGGGGTCAGATCGGGCGTGGCGGCCTGAGCCGAGCTTGACGGCTGGGCGACGGAGAGCGAGGGAGCCGGGGATGCAAGCTGCGGATTTTCGGCGCGAACGGGGGCCGCAGAAGTGGCGAGCATTGCAACAACGGCGATCGGTATCGCAAGGGCAAAACAGCGCTGCATAAGCGCCTCCCTGACCGTTCTCGCCAAGTTTAAAGAGCCCCTGGCAAGGACGGGTTGCCGGGACCCCTGGGGGGGAACGGCCCAGCCCGGGGGCTGGATTGATCCCTATGATGACGCCAAAAACAGGAAAAAGGAAGCCGATCGTATGACGAGGCGCACCGTGGTAATGGCGGGACGATGGGGGGAGCAGGTGCGGCCAGGTGGCGGGCCGAGACGATCGGGCTCGCTGGTGTGGGACGGTTTTCGTCCATAATTGAAGGCGAAATGACGACGATTCGAGCGGCTGCGGTGGACGATGCGGATTTGATTCTGGAGTTTGTGCGGGAGCTGGCGGAGTATGAGCGCGCGCCGGGTGCGGTGAAGCTGACTGGGGCGGAGCTGGTGCGGGATGGGTTCCCTGACGCCGGCGGGGAATGCTATTTTGAGGCGCTCATTGCGGAAGAAGATGGCGAGTCACCCCATTCGCCAAATGCGGGCGAACAGGCACCCCGACGCGAGCCTGCTGGGTTCGCTCTGTTCTTTCCGGTGTATTCGACGTGGCGTGGGCGGGCGATGCATCTGGAGGATTTGTTTGTGCGGCCGCGGTTTCGGGGGCGGGGGATTGGGAAGGCTTTGCTGACCAAGGTTGCGGCGCTGGCCGTGGAACGCGGATGTGTGGTGCTGTACTGGCATGTGCTGGACTGGAATTCGCCGGCTATAGAGTTCTACAAGACGCTGGGGGCGGAGCCGCTGGAGGAGTGGAGGCGGATGCGGGTGACGGACGAGGCGCTGGTGGCGCTGGCGGCCGCGAGCGCAGTCGAAGCGTGAAAATCCGAGTCATCGGTGGGGGACTGGCTGGACCGGAGGCGGCGCTGCTCCACCCCATCGCGCCAACAGCGGGCGCGCTGGGGACCCCGGGTATCAAGAGCGCAGTTGCCAGATGAGGATTCGTGTCATCGGTGGGGGATTAGCGGGGCCTGAAGCGGCGCTGGTGGCGGCGCGGATGGGCACCGAAGTCGATCTGTACGAGATGCGGCCGGTGCGGACGACGCCCGCACATGAGACGGCGGATTTTGGCGAGTTGGTCTGCAGCAATTCTTTGAAAAGCGAAAGCGAGAACACCGCTCCGTGGCTGCTGAAGCAGGAGATGCGGCGGGCGGGGTCGCCTCTGTTGCAGTGTGCCGACGCGAGCGCGGTTCCGGCGGGACATGCGCTGGCGGTCGATCGGGTGGAGTTTTCGCGGCTAATCGGGGAAAAGATCGCGGCGGAACCGCGGATCAGGGTGCATCGCGAAGAGGTGACGCAGTTGGATCCAGAGGCTGGGGTCACGATTGTGGCCTCAGGGCCGCTGACTTCATCTGCGCTGTCGGAGGAGATTGCGCGGCTGACGGGGTCGGAGCACCTGGCGTTCTATGACTCGATCAGCCCGATTGTGGAGGCGGATTCGATTGACCGTGATCGGGTGTATTTAGCGGCTCGGTACGACAAGGGGACTGCGGACTACATTAATTGTCCGATGAACCAGGCGGAGTATGAGGCGTTCCTGGATGCGCTGTTAGCGGCGGAGAGCGTGGAGGCGAAGGAGTGGGAGAGCCTCGAATATTTTGAGGGCTGTTTGCCGCTCGAGGAACTGGCGCGGCGCGGGCGGGACACGCTCCGCTTTGGGCCGATGAAGCCGGTGGGGCTGATCGATCCGCGGACGGGGAAGATGCCGTGGGCGGTGGTGCAGCTGCGGGTGGAGAATCTGCGGGCCGACTCGTATAACCTGGTGGGATTTCAGAACCACATGAAGTTTGGCGAGCAGGCGCGGATTTTCAGGATGATTCCGGGGCTGGAGCAGGCGAAGTTTTTGCGGTATGGACAGATTCATCGAAACACGTACATCAATGCGCCGAAGGTGCTGACGCGGACCCTGCATCTGCGGGAGCATCCGCGGGTTTTCTTCGCGGGGCAGATTTCGGGGGTGGAGGGATACACCGAGTCGATTGCGACGGGGATGCTGGCGGGAATGTACGCGGCGGTAGTTGCCGAGGGCAGCCTGCCGGAGCCTATTCCGCGGGGGACGGCGCTGGGGTCGCTGGTGCGGTACATCACGGAGGCGGATGCGAAGAGGTTTCAGCCGGCAAATATTACGTTCGACTTGCTGGAGCCGTTGGATGAGACGACGCGGAAGAAGGTGCGGGATAAGCGGGAGCGGCACCGGATCCAGTGCGAGCGGGCACTGGAAGCGATGGATGCGTGGCTCTGCCACGCATCCATCGCGGGGAATAGCCAATAGGGAATAGGGACCAGGCAGACCTGCTAACCTTCATATAGCGATGAAATTCGGTGTTCTTGTCTTTCCTGGATCGAATTGCGACCACGACACTTATAACGTTGTGGCAACGCTGGCGCATCAGCCTGCGACGTTTTTGTGGCACGATTCGCCGTCGCTGGAAAACTGCGACGCGATCCTGGTTCCGGGCGGATTTGCGTACGGGGACTATTTGCGGACCGGGGCGATTGCAAGGTTTTCGCCGGTGATGCAGTCGGTGCGGAAATTCGCAGCCGATGGCGGGCTGGTGCTGGGAATTTGTAACGGTTTCCAGATCTTATGTGAGGCAGGACTGCTGCCGGGCGCTCTGATGCGCAACGCCGGACTGAAATACATCTGCAAACAGGTTTATCTGCGGACGGAGACGTCGGAGTCGCCGTTTACCCAGACGCTGACGAAGGGACAGGTGCTGAAGATTCCCATCGGGCATATGGAGGGGAATTATTTTTGCGATGAATCGACGCTGGCGGAGTTGAAGAGTCAGGATCGGATCGTGTTCCGGTATGCGACGCCCGACGGCTTTGTAACGCGGGAGGCGAATCCCAACGGGTCGCTCGAAAACATCGCGGGCATCCTGAACGAGGGGCGGAATGTGCTGGGGATGATGCCGCATCCGGACCGGTCCAGCGAGGCGATTCTGGGTTCATCGGACGGGTTTAGAATCTTCGAATCCGTGGTGGGAGCGCTGGCCCACCGCACGGACCTGGCGCAGCAAGCATGATCGACATCCATCACCACCTGTTGTTCGAAACGGACGACGGGCCCAAAGACATTGAGAGCTCCGTGGCGCAGGCGGAGGCGGCGATGGCCGACGGCATCACGCACATCGCGGCCACACCGCACGCGAACGACACGTGGGAATTCAGTCCTGAGAAGAACCGCGAGAAGCTCGAAGCGATTCGCGAGCGGGTTGGGGATGGTCTGACGCTGGGCCTCGGCTGTGACTTCCATCTTTCCTACGAAAACATCGAAGACGCGCTGAAGCATCCGACGAAGTTCACTATCAACCAGGGGAGGTACCTGCTGGTGGAGTTTGCGGAGTTCATGATCCCGCAGAGCATCGGGGATACGTTTTACGAATTCACGGTGAAGGGGATACGGCCGATCATCACGCATCCGGAGCGGAATCCGATATTGCAGAAGGAACACCTGCGGATGGCGGAGTGGATGCGAAGCGGTTGTCTGGTGCAGATCACGGCATCGTCGCTGGGAGGGCGGTTCGGCAAGCGCGCGCAGGGTCTGGCCTGGGAGCTGCTGGAAAAGAACTGGGTGCACTTCATCGCGACGGACGCGCACAACCTCGAAGGGCGGCGACCGTCGATGCGGCCGGCATACGAGGCGCTGGCCAGGAAGTACGGCGAGGGCACGGCGGAGCGGCTGTGCGTGGATAATCCGAGGGCGGCGTTTGAGAATCGGCCTCTTGGGCCGCAGCCGGAGCCCGAGGGGGTGTACGTCTACGAAGACGAGCAGCAGAGGAAGCCTGGCCTGATGGGACGGCTGTTCGGGAAGTAGGAAACGGCAAAGCAGCAGGAAAACCAGGGAACACCGAGCGAACGGCGAGCGAAGGCGAGCTGGGGATCGATCGCAATCGGTGTGTTCGGCGCGAGCTGCTGAACGCGATCTGGCTTAGAGTGGGCGCGTGGCCAGCGAGGCCGGGCGTCCAGCTAGCGGAGGCCGTGGGAGTTCAGGTGATCCGAGTATCTCTTGTCGGACTTCTGAATGTGGTCGATGAGCCATTGCTGCAGGAAATTCAGGACAGCAACGATGTTGGGCTTGCGGCCTTCGATCAGGTCGGCCTTGTATTTCTCGACGTCGGTCATCAGCTTGTTGTGCTGTGCCTGGTGTGAGACGAAGTCGGGATAGCCGGTTTGGCGCATGGCCACTTCTTCCTGCAGGAAATGGGTGCGGGTGTAGACGGCGAGCTGGCTGACCACGTCGCGAATAAAGTCCTCGCCTTTGCCGACCCGCATGGCGTCGGTTAATTCGTTGATGATCTCAAAAAGCTTTTTGTGCTGCGCGTCGAACTGCTGAATGTGGACGCTGTAAGACTCATTCCAGGCAAAGGTGGACATCACGCATCTCCTGAGGTGCCGCCGGACTGGCTGCTTCGTATATCGGCAGAGAGCGCGGGAGGATGATAGCTGGAAGCGGGAAGCCGCATCAGAGGCCGAGGCCGCCGTCGACGGAGAGAATCTGGCCGGTAATGAAATGCGGGCCGATCGCGAAGAAGAGGACGGCGGCGGCGACATCGGCGGCAGAGCCATTGCGTTTCATCGGTGTGCGGCGGGCAAAGTGTTCGAAGTCGGGGTCGACTTCGCCATGGACGATCATGCCGGGCGCGACGCAGTTGACGCTGATCTCGGGCGCCCAGGCTTTGGACATGGTGCGGGTGAGCATGTGGAGCGCGGCCTTTGAGGTGCAGTAGTGGGCGTGCGTCGGCCAGGGATGTATTCCGCCGAGAGAACCGATGTTGACGATGTGGCCGCGAGCGGCTTTGAGGTGCGGGTACGCGGCCTGAGCGGTGAGGAAGGGGGCGCGGGCGTTGGTCTCGAACATCGCGTCCCATTGCTCGACGGTCAGGACTTCGAGGGTGGCGGTTTCGAAGTGTCCAGCGTTGTTGACGAGGATGTCGAGGCGCGAGAAGCGGGCAATGGCGGCATCGACAGCAGCGCGAATCTGCGCGGGATCGCGTAGCTCGGCGCGGAAGGCGGCCGCTTCGACGCCAAGAGCTTCGAGATCGGCGACGGTCTGCTGCGCCTCGGATTCCGAATCGCGCCAGGTGATGGCGACCGACGCGCCGGCTTCGGCCAGAGCCAGAGCGATGGTGCGCCCGATGCGTTTGGCCGCGCCTGTGACGAGGGCGACCTTGCCCCGTAATGGGCCTTGTAGTGGACGCGCATGCATGGCCCGATTCTAAATCCTGGTCGCAGGCAACCTTACGCATGTGGGATGCAACGGCACCGCGGCGCGGGACATCTTACAATCAGAGCAAAGGACCTCCCTCCATGTTCAGGCCCACGCTGTTCGGAGCTATCGCTGCAGGCTGTGTGCTGGCGATGTGCGCGGGCTGCGCCGGAACGGGCGCGGCCGGCAAGGCGAAACTGAAGACGGCGGCCCTTGCGCCAGACGATGTGGCGCTGCACCCCAATCCCAACGCACCCTATATGTTGCCGGGAAGCGAGACGCCGCACCTGATTGCGAGGGCGTCGGCGGCTGAGGCACAGAATGCGGGACCCTGCGATCCCGACGTGCTTTCGGTGGAGGAGGTTTCGGGCGACGTGAATGGCGTTCTCCGGTCGGTGAAACTGGCGTTCATGAACCGCGGGCCGACACCGTGCCGGCTGGGAGGCTTTCCGAGTATCGCTCTGGTGAATCCAGAAGGGGAGAGCATCGGCAGCATCGCCATTGAGAAGGTCAGCGCGGAGGCGGTGACGGCGGAGTTGTCGAGCGCGCACCCAGTCGCGGCAAGCAGTGGTCCGGCGCCCGCTGTAACGCTGATGCCGCATGCGGTGGCGGCGTTCCAGGTAGTGTGGACTTCCGGGGCAGAGTGCTCGAGGGTTGGACGGATTCTGGTGACGGCGCCGGGGACGAGACGGGTCTTCTCGATCACGCAGCCGATGCGGATTTGCCCGGGAAAAATCCAGGTGACGGAACTGCGGCTGGACGAGGGGAACGTGTAGCTCGGCGAATCGGAGATCGCCGAACTACAGCCTGTAGCCGGTAGCCTGTAGCGTTCAGCGTTCAGCGTTCAGCGTTCAGCGTTCAGCGTTCAGCGTTCAGCGTT
>CAZHTJ010000086.1:0-15706 GCA_964535525.1 uncultured Acidobacterium sp.
CTCCAGGGCCTCGACCCCTGCGACCGCGTCATCTACATCGGAACCTTCAGCAAAGTCCTGCGCCCCTCGCTGCGCCTCGGCTACATCGTCCTTCCCGCCGACCTCGTCGACCGCTTCGCCGCCGTGCGCTTCTCCATGGACATCTTCCCGTCGTATCTGTTTCAGGAAGCCCTCACCGACTTCATGCACGACGGCCACTTCGCGCGCCACATCCGCCGCATGCGCTCGCTCTACAAAGCCCGCCGCACCGCACTGGTCGAAAGCCTCCGCGCCGAATGCGACGACCTCCTCACCATTCACGGCTCCGAAGCGGGCATGCATCTCACCGTCACACTGCCGGAAACCCAGAGGACGCGCCCCAAAGGCATCAGGACCCAGCCCGAAAATTTTAAAGGCGCAGCCTCTGACGTCGAGATCGCGACCCGAGCTGCCAAAGATAAGCTCTGGCTCTGGCCGCTCTCCCCGTGCTATTCCACCGAACCCCGCCGCCACGGCTTCCTATTAGGCTTCGGCAACACCCCCGAAGACCAGATGCCCGCCGCCGTCCGCCGCCTCCACCACGCCCTGGCGCACTAACCCGCGCCGGAATGATCCCTCGAGACCCCGCATGCAAAGCCCCTGCGTGAGCCACGGAGAATCCATTGTCCGCTCAAAAGGCTGGCGCCCAGGGGAGCTGTCCCGATTGCACGACGGTCACCATCAGACACCTCCCAACGGGCTATTGCCCCACCCCAGGAGGCCATGCTAGTCTTCACAATCGGCGAGGACTCTCCGCCTCAGGCTCGCCGTTGACCGCGAAACAAAGCAGTTATCCCGATTCGGAGTTCAAACCCACATGCGTTTCCCCTGGAGCCTCCTGGCAAGTACCGCCATCCTCCTCACCGGCTGCTCGGTAACGAAAATCGCCAGCCAGCCGCCCGTCACCGCGCCCAGCGAGCCCGCGGTCGCCACGCCTCTCCACGGATTGATCCATGGCGGCCAGCAGCCCATTCAGTCGGCCCACGTCTATCTCCTGGCTGCAGCGACAGGAGGATACGGCCAGACTTCGTCGTCGCTTCTGAAGAGCACCGCGGACACCAGCAACGCCGGCGGCGTGAATGGCTGGTACTACGTCACGACGAATGCCTCGGGCGTCTTCGACATCAAATCCACTGACTTCACCTGCACCTCCGGACAGCAGGTCTATCTCTATTCCCTGGGCGGCAACTCCGGCTCCGGCACGAACTCCGTCGCCGGGCTCATGGCGGTTCTCGGCCAATGCGGCGCCAGCAGCAAATTCACCGGTCTTCCGGCCAACATCGTGATCAATGAGGAGACCACCGTGGGCGCCGCCTACGCTCTGGCCGGCTACGCCACCAGCGCAACGCAAATGTCGGGGAACCAATTCGGCTTCCAGTCGGGAACCTCCGGCCTGGCCAACGCCGCCGGGAACGCACCGAACCTGGTGAACCTGGGCTCGGGCCTGGCCTACGCGACGACTCCAGGCGGCAACGGTATTGTGCCGCAGGCTGAAATCAACACCCTCGCCGACATCCTGGCGGCCTGCATCAACTCCGCCGGAACAGCCTCTTCGGGCTGCACCACCCTCCTCGCCGACGCCAAAAGCGCAGGCTCTACCGGCACCACCGCCACCGACACCGCAACCGCCGCCATCAACATCGCCCACAATCCGGCCGCCAACGTGGCGGCCCTCTTTGGCCTCGCCAACTCGACCTCACCCTTCCAGCCCATCCTCACCGCCGCGCCCAACGACTGGACGATCGGCATTACGTATAGCGACATCAGCCTGTATGGCGTCTCTTTCGTCGCCGTCGACGCCTTCGGCGATGTCTGGGTTACCAATAATGACGGGAACTCCATCTCCGAGTTCAGCGGCTCGGCGTTCAGCGGCTCGCCAGGATTCACACTGGGATCTGCCCCGGCAACCGGCGCGCTCCTGCACACCACAACCGCGGGTGGCCTGAAGGGGCCTAATTGTATCGCCATGGATGGAAACAACAATGTCTGGGTCGCCAATGGAGGACAGCAGGGCGTCGGCAGCTCGCTCAGCGAATTCGACTCGAGCGCCAATGCCAACCTCGCTTCGCCCTACACCGGCGGCGGACTCGATTACCCCTGGGGCGTCGCCGTCGACCCCAACAACAATATCTGGATCGCAAACTTCGGCGCCAACATCGGCCCCTCCCTCAGCGAATACGTACCAGGCACCGGCTTCACCAACTACACCAGTGCGAGCCTGGACAATCCTCTTTTCATCGCCTCAGACTCCGCCGGAAGAATCTGGGTCACCAACAGCGGTGGCGGCACCGGCACCAGCTTCGACGAATACGCCCCGCCCGGCACCGATCCTAATGTCACCGGCTTCGCGAATTTTCCCGGCTACGGACAGGACGATCCGGTAGGCGTTGCCATCGACAGTGGCAACGATGTCTGGGTGATCAACGAGTTCAACAACGCCCTCACCACCATGAATTACTACTACTACTCGGACCTGGTGCAGAACAATGACCCCACCAGTGATGCGTTCGCCTCCCCCACCGGGGGAGGGTTGAACCGCAGCGAGGGACTTGCCCTCGATGGGAACAGCAACGCCTGGATTGCAAACTACACAGGCAGCACCGTGAGCGAATTCAATGTCAACGGCGTCGCTGTCTCCGGCACAAACGGCTACCAGTATGGGACTGGTAGTCTCAGCGGTCCTCAGGGCATCGCCGTCGATCCTTCGGGCAACGTATGGGTCGCCGACAACAGTGCAAATACCGTCACCGAGATCGTAGGGGTGGCAACGCCGGTCATTACGCCGATCGCTGTTGCCGTGCAGAGCTATACCCTGGGACAAGCTCCGTAACGACTTTCACGGCTAAAATCCTGCTGGACTTTTGCATAACTACAACCTGCGTGATCACTCAACCGCGCGCGCGTAACCATCGCATTCTCAGGGCCAGTTACTTGCGGAAATTCCTGCCGGCAGCTGAAACAATTTCCTCAGCTTTCACGTCTAACTTCGGCTAATTTCCGATTGCTGAATCGCAGAAAGCCGTGCTACGCTGCACGTCTGGCGATGCCTCCTCGGCCTGGCTCGCAAACTCAGTAAAGAGACGTCTCGAGCGTTTCCCCACAATCGGAGTTCCTATGCGTTTTGCCTGGTGCCTTGCTGCTAGCACTATCACTCTCGCTGTATTCACCGGCTGTTCGGTGACTTCCATCGTCTCGAACGACCCGGTGAATCCGCCCGCTACACCCGCGGTTATCACACCACTGCGCGGCATCGTCCGTGGCGGCCAGCAGCCCGTGCAGCAGTCCGAGGTCTATCTCTTTCAGGTCAACACCACCGGCTACGGGTCACCGAACTCCTCCAAGCCTCTGCTCAATTCCAACACCGGCCACTCCGGCACCTACGGTAACTACGTGCTTACCAATTCCACCGGCGGCTTCAGCATTGGCAGCACCGAATACACCTGCACCTCCGGTACCCAGGTCTATCTTTACTCCGTGGGCGGCAACGCGGGCTTTGGCACCAACACCGCAGTGGGCCTGATGACCGTGCTCGGCCAATGCGGCTCCAACAACTCCTTCACCGGTCTCCCTTCGACCATCGAGATGAATGAAGTCACCACCGTGGCCGCCGCTTATGCCCTCGCCGGCTTCGCCGCCAATTCCACTGCCATCAATGCCACTGAAATCTCCGGCTCGAACACCTCCGCCGCGGCCACCGGAATGAAGAATGCTGCCGCCACCGCCGCCAGCCTCGCCGACATCGGAACCGGCCTGGCCCAATCGACCACCGCGGCCGGCAATGGAACCGTGCCCACCTCCGAGATCAATACCCTCGCCGACATCCTCGCCGCCTGCGTCAACTCCAGCGGCTCCACCTCCTCATCCTGCAGCACCCTGTTCACCAACGCGAAGAGCGGCGGCTCCTCCGGCACAGCCCCCAGCGACACCGCGACCGCCGCCATCAACATCGCGCACAACCCCATCGCGAATATCTCCAACTTATTTGCACTCGCCACCTCCACGTCACCTTTCCTGCCCATCCTCTCGACCGCGCCCAACGACTGGACTGTCTCCATCGCCTACACTGCCTCCAATCTGAATGGCCCTTCGGCGATCGCTGTCGACGCCAGCGGCAATGTGTGGCTGACGAACAGCGACGGCAACCAGATCAACAAATTCAGCCCCGCCGGTGCCGTTTCCTTTACTTCACCAGCCAAGTCCGGCGGCCTCGACAACCCTTTCGGTATTGCCATCGACGCTTCCGGCAACGTGTGGGTGGCGAACAACGGAAACGGGCAGAACGATAACGGCAACATCAGTGAGTTCTCCTCCACCGGCACGGCGAAGTCGGGATCGAGCGGCATCGGTGGCAGCGTCGTAAGTGTTCCGTGGGGCGTCGCCGTCGACGCTTCCGGCGATATCTGGATCTCCAATTTCCAGGGAAACAGCATCAGCGAGTACAACCCGGGCACCAGCTCGTTCGTTTCGCTTCCCAACGGCGGCCAGGGCGGTGGTCTGAACGATCCGCTGGGCATCGCCGTGGACCATAACGGAAATGTGTGGACGGTGAACACCGGCGGCGGTTCAGGGAACGGGACCAGCATGAGCGAATACAGCCCCTCCCAGTCTAAGTTTCTCTCCCCCGACCCGGCCGGCTACAGCGGTGGCGGGCTTAAGGGCCCGGTCCTTCTCGGTATTGACCATGGTGGCAATGTCTGGGCTTCGAACGAGTTCAGCAATGTTGTCAGCGAACTGAACTCCAGCGGTACTCCCGTTTCAACCAGCGGGTACAGCGGCGGCGGCCTGGATACCTGCGATGGAATTGCTGTCGACGGCGCCGGCAACGTGTGGATCTCCAACCACGACGGCAACAGCATCAGCGAATTCAACAACAGCGGCTCGCCCCTCTCCGGTTCCAGCGGTTTCAAGGCCGAGCAGCCGTATCCGCTCGCTGCTCCGCAGGGCATGGCCGTCGACCTCTCTGGAAATCTGTGGGTCGCCAACGAGGGCGACGACACACTCAGGCAGTTCGTGGGCGCCGCTGTGCCCGTGGTCACACCGCTGGTCACCGGCGTCATCAATAACACCCTCGGCAGCAAGCCGTAATCCGCGCCCCGCGGATTCTCAGAACCCGCTGGCCTTCTTTACGATTCGGTTTCGCAATTTCGAGTCAATATGCCCGGCCACGGGCAGCGGCTCGCTTCGGGCCTCGCCGTCCTGCATTGTGGGAATCCACGTTTGCCGCCACGCGGCGAACCGTGCTACTCTGCCCCCCTGTTGTTCCCCCCGTAGCACGAGCTTGCTCATCCTCCGCAATGAACCAGCCAGAACGGAGATACCTCCCATGCGCTCCCTCACTCTTTGGGCTACTTGCACGATCTTCCTCACTGGCTGCTCGATCGCCCCCATAGCAACCCGCAACCCGCAGACCACTCCCGTTCCTGCGGCCGCCAACACAGCGCCCCTCCACGGCCGCGCACACGGAGGGCAACAGCCAATCGCCGGCGCGCATGTCTATATGCTTGCCATTACCACCAGCACCAGCAACACGCCTTACGGCCTGCCGTCGACCTCACTCCTGCAGAGCAGCGGCACCGGAGATACGAGTGCCGGCGGGGTGAACGGCTGGTACTACGTCACCACGGACTCCAACGGCAACTTCAACATCGCCGCCACCGATTACACGTGCAGTAACCAGGAGGTTTATCTCTACAGTCTCGGGGGAAGTCCGGGGATCGGCGATACTTCAACTCCGAATGCAGCAATCGGGCTCATGGCGGTGCTGGGCCCTTTCCCTTGCCAGGCGGACGGCTCCTTCCTGGATCTGCCTGCCACCATTCAGTTGAATGAAGCGACGACCGTTGCCGCTGCTTACTCCCTGGCCGGTTTCGCGGTGGATGCAACCGACATGTCGACCTCGAACTCAAGCCTGGCGGGGACCGGCATTGCCAACGCCGGAGGCACCGCTGTTAACCTGGTCAACCTGGGGAACGGCCAGCCGCTGGCGACCACGGAGGACGACAACGGTTCGGTGCCGCAGGCGGAGATCAGCACCCTGGCCGATATCCTCGCCGCCTGTGTCAACTCCACCGATTCAACCTATGGTTCTCCATCGAGTGCCTGTTCGAATCTGTTCCTCTACGCGACGCCGCCGGGCGGCACCGCGCCTGGTGATACCGCTACAGCGGCCATCGACATCGCGCACAATCCAGGAGCGAATGTCGCTGCTTTGTTTGCCCTCGCCACACCCACCGCGCCCTTCCAGCCCACATTGTCGGCCGCTCCCAACGACTGGACCGTACTCATCACCTACTCCGGAAATGGCCTGTCGTACGCGAATGGCGTCGCGGTCGACAGCCGCGGCCAGGTGTGGGTGACCGACAATATGAACATTGATAGCGGTGCCTGCTCTACTCCCGGCACCGCAGCCTGCGGCGCCATCAGCGCTTTCAATAACCTGGGCCAGCCTCTGAATGGCTCCCCCTACACCGGCGGCGGCCTGTACTTCCCCGAGGGCATTGCCATCGATATCAATGGCAATGCGTGGGTCGCCAACAGCGGCAACGACACCATTACCGAGTTCAGTGCGGGGGGGGCCCCCAGCACCTACTCACCCATCAGCCTGGGCGGTTCGTACAACGCCACGCAGATCGCCGTCGACGGGGACAACGACGTCTGGGTTGTCGACGGGTACCAGCTCACCCGATTCGCCGCCTCCTATTCCGGCCCCCCACCCGACTCACCGACGTTCCAGACGTCCGGAGGACCGCTCAACGGGGCGAACGGCGTCGCCGTGGATGGCAATTACAATGTCTGGGTCTCGAACCAGAACTCCGTTCTCGCAGAGTTCGTGGGCTTGGTTTCGGCCAACATGAGTGGTTTTAGCGGTGGCGGGCTGAGTAATCCCACAGGCGTCGCCGCAGACGCCAACGGGAACATCTGGCTCCCCAATAATGACGCCGCCTACGACGTCAGCGAATTCATTCCCAATCAGGCGACTGCATCTGCGGGCGCATTCGCCCCGGGTTCTCCCTACAGAGGAGCCGGCCAGGCCATCGACAGTTATGCCATTGCCATCGATGGCACCGGCAACGTCTGGATCGCGAACAGCAGCGGCTGTGGAGTTGCGTCGGGCGCCAACACGGGCGGTCCCATCAGCGAATACAGCAATACCGGAGTGCCCATTTCCGGCTCCAACGGTTATCAGCGCAATTGTTCCAGCTCCATCGGCCCGACCGGCATCGCGGTCGACCTCTCCGGCAACGTCTGGCTTGCCGGCAACAATATCGGCGACGGTCTGGGTGAACTAGTCGGAGCCGCCAGCCCGACCGTGACCCCGCTTTCGCTGGCTATCTCGTTCGGTCAACTGGCCCAGGAACCTTAATCGCACCCGTGTATCTCAACCTGGCCCTTGCCTCAATCTGTTGGGTTCGGCTTACCCGCTAATCAAGGATTTTCGGAGACCTGTATGTTGAGAAAACCAGGCATCATTCTTCCCGTCGCGCTGCTCCTGCTCCTTGGTTCGTCCCTTCGCCTTCACGCGCAGATCACCGGTTGCGACGACTCGCCGGAGAGCCCCACCCTCGTCCTCGGTCTCATCGTCGGCGCCGCCAGCCTCGGCTACACTCGGCTGCGCCTTCACCTCCGCTCTCATGATCCAAAACAGAAATAGGCTTGGCCGATCCAGTGCCGTCCGGCCTTTCCACCCCGCCCCGAGCGCCGGTGGCTATGCCCATTTTCCCCGAATTGGCTATGGCCACCTGCCACCTTTCCCCCTCACACTTCTTATCACTGTTGTCCGAGGAAGGTGTGACCCGTGAAAACCCCAGCTCCATTCCCCAGCCTGCTTCTCGCCATCGCGACATTGCTGCTGCTCCCGCCCCAGGTCGTCCGCGCGGATTCCCTTCCCCAGACCCCAGCGTCGACCACCCCCGCGACCCTGTCTGCCGAGGAACGCGGCGACCTCCTCATGGCGCGCCAGGAATATCTCGCCGCCATTGACGCCTACCGTCAGGCGCCCGTCTCCGCTGTCATCCTCAACAAGCTCGGCATCGCCTACCATCACCTCTTCGCCCTCGACGAAGCCCGCAAGGACTACGAGAAGGCCCTCCTCATCCGCCCCAACTACCCCGAGGCCATCAATAATCTCGGCGCCGCCGACTTCGCCCAGGGCCACTATAAGGAGTCCATCAAGCTCTATCGCAAAGCCTTCAAACTCATGCCCGATTCCGCCGTCATCGCCGCCAACCTCGGCACCGCTTACTTCGCGCGCGGCAAATACCAGTCCGGCCTCGAGTCCTATCAGACCGCCTTCCGCCTCGACCCCAATGTCTTCGCCGGCGAATCGGGCCAGATCATCCCCGGGCCTTCTGAAGCCCGCGACCGCGCTCGCCAGGATTATTGCATCGCCCAGCTCTTTGCCGAGGCCGGCGATCAGGACCACGCCCTCGACTACCTCCGCAAAGCCCTCAACGACGGCTTCCGCGACCGCAATCGCCTCATGCAGGACACCGATTTCGCCCAGCTGCGCAAAACCCCAGCGTTCGCTCAGCTCATGGCCGAAGAAAAGATCCACTAACGAATGCACCCTCCCACCGCATCCACGGGTGGAGATTCACTGCGCCTCCGCCGGAGCGGCGAAATGGGCTCCTCGCCCTCCGGCCCCTTTTTGGCCGATCTCCCGCTGGCCGATCTCCCGCCGCCTGCCGTCTCGTCGCCCTCTCGCGTGCCAAATCCGGACTCCATCGCAGCCTCATTCACCTGGCTCGGCCGCCTCTTCATCGGAGTCTCGCTCCTTGCTTTCGGCGTCCAGCATTTCCTCTACGCCGGATTCATCGGCGATCTCGGCCTCGTCCCCGATTGGGCGCCCGCGCATCTGTTCTGGGCCTGGCTCGCCGGCGTCATCCTCATCCTCGGCGGCCTCTCTGTCCTCACCGGAAAATACGCTCGCCCCATCACCACCCTCCTCGGCTTTGTGTTTCTTCTCTCCGCGTTTCTCCGCTTCACCACCCATATCCCTGGCATGATCCACAACATCGGCGATCGCGGCGTCTTCTTCGAGCTCCTCGCCTGCTGCGCCGGTTCGTGGATGCTCGCCCGCACTTTCTCCCTCTCCGCCTCTGGCTCTGATTTAGGCTCCGGGCTGACCTCCGAACCTGACTCTCCGCTCGGCTCCAGCACCCTCACCACCCGCCTCGCCACCCTCGCCCGCTGGCTCTTCGGCATCGCCTTCGTTGTCTTCGGCAGCCTGCACCTCCAGGCCCCTGCCTGGATCGCCGGCCTCATCCCGCACTGGATTCCCTTCCATCTCTTCTTCACTTT
Source organism: uncultured Acidobacterium sp. (assembly GCA_964535525.1). Classification (GTDB taxonomy): domain Bacteria; phylum Acidobacteriota; class Terriglobia; order Terriglobales; family Acidobacteriaceae; genus Palsa-343. The sequence continues at coordinate 9,319 of CAZHTJ010000086.1, forward strand.
CTTCACTGGCAGCGCGCTGGTCGCCGCGGGCCTCGCCATCGCCGCAGGGTTCTGGACCCGTCTCTCCGCCGCGCTGCTCGCCCTGATGCTCTTTTCCTGGGTCGTCCTGGTGCACGCGCCGCGCATCGCCCACGCCCCGCACGACGGCGACGAATGGAATTCCGGCTTCGTCTGCCTCATCATGGCTGGCTTCGCGCTCATCGTCGCAGCCCTCGCGCCCCGCTCCCCGGCCGAAAACTCCTGAATCGATCACGGACTCGGACCACTACTCCGGGTTTCTTGAGCGAAAGATGTACATAAGTCTTTACAATATGTAAAGAACTATGTACATTGAGAACAGCCTTATGACCCGCTCCCGTTTTCGTGTTTCCCGATTTACCCGGCCCGTCTTCATGTGGGCGCTCACAGCCCTCGCCACGGAGCTCGCCGTCGATTCGCTCATCGTGCGTGGCGCACCACAGCTCCTCACCCTCCTGCCGCTCCTGCCGGCGTTGCTCTTTCTCCTGGCGCTGGTGCAGACAGTTCGAAAGATGGACGAGATGCAACAGCGAATCTGCCTCGAGTCGGTCTTCATCGCGTTCGTGCTGACTCTCGCTCTCACCTTCATCTTCGCTGCCCTCGCGCGCGCAGGCGTCTACCGCTTTCCCGGGGACGGCCTTGGCACCGCCATGATGGCCATCTGGGCCTGCGCCTACATTCTTTCTTCCTGGAGGTATCGATGACCACGACGGGATTCGCGATCAAGCAACAACGGTGCAGCACCACGGGTCTTGCCCTCTCCTGGGTCGCCTGGCTGGCCGGACTCGCATATTTCGCATACCAGCATCGGTGGACCGCCGCCCTGATCTGGCTCGTGCTGGTGCCCGGCGTGCGTCTGATTCTGTTCCGGAGCTTTCCTAAAATCTCCCGCTACCTCGGCTATGGCCGGATCGTCGATGTTCTCCCTCTCCAGGCCGGCTCTTCTCCCGTCGCGGTCACTTTCTACACCTTCTTCAGTTGCCCGTTTTGCCCCATCGTGTTGCAGCGCCTGGAAGCTCTGCAGAAGACGATGAATTTCTCTCTGCACAGGATCGACGTCACCCTCCGCCCACAGCTGCTCCTCGGCAAACACATCCAGTCGGTACCTGTGATCGAAGTCGCCGGCGAACGCCTGGTCGGCAACGTCACAACCGAAGACCTCGCCGCCTTTATCGGCCGCGTCCGGCCTCTCGAAACCCTGCCGGTCGCCTCTTAAGAATGAAAAGCCGGCTTCGAGTTCTCCGCGCAGAGCGAGGCTGGACGCAGGCCGACCTCGCCGAGCGTCTGCACGTCTCGCGTCAAACCGTTCACGCCATTGAAGCGGAAAAGTACGACCCCAGCCTCTCCCTGGCTTTCAACATCGCGCAGCTTTTTGGCCACCCGATCGAAGCCATCTTTTCGCCCGGCAAGACCCATGACCCGCAGCACATCCCCACCGATCCAAAAGATTCGCCCGATTCATAATCGTGTCACTGTACCCCAGCGTCATTCATCCGCTTCGGTGGAACCACTGCGGACCATACACAGCGAAGCTCACGAATGTTCCGGCAGGTCGTACGGTCCCAGGAATCTCTCACCGTCGAAATGGATCAAGTGGGCTGGAGACTCCGCGATCCAGACTTCCGTTTCCCAGGCAATGCGTTTCACCCATTTGCGGAAATCATCCATCGTCAGGAACGCCGTCACGAAAATGCGCCCCGCAGTGCAGCCGGTCGTCAGTTTTAGCAGAAGAGCATGCCGCTCGTCGTCTACCGGGTTGCTGCTGTGCACGGCTTCGATCAGAAAGACCCAGTTGCGTTCGGGCTCATATGCAACGATGTCCGGCAGCCGATCGCCGCGCTCTGGGACTGGGAGGCCCACACTTCCCAATCCCTCTTGATCCACCATCAGAGACTTGTTGTCCGTATCGCCGACATATAAAACCCTGGCCCCATGGGCGTACCGAGGTAGAAACTCTTCGATGATTGCCTTCTGAATTTCGTTATGCGGCCCAGGTGAAAGGCGCAGATCGACTCCGCCGGGCAGTTGCACCGGTATCTTCTGCATTTCCCGCGCCTTAGAGAGCCGATCACGAATGTCTCCCTGATTTGCGCGGAAACTTCTCAGAGTCGCTTCCCACTCGGGTCTTCTGAACGCACGAAGAAGACCTAATCCTTCAATGGTCAGCGCATAGCCTCGCGTTCCGTCATTCGTGTCAGCAGAGGCATCCTTTGCACTCGAAGTGACAAGCCCGGCATTGACAAGCAGCGCGAGATCTTTACGTCGAACATCGTCGTAAGACCCAGGCGATAGCCCTTCCCCATAATGTTCGTTGCGGAAAGCGAGAATCTCACGCGAGCGAAGAGGGTGAACCGAGACATCACCCAAATAGCTCCTTGCTCCGCTCCATTCTTCCTCGGGCCGGACTTGAGCAACACCAAGCAGACAGAGCGCCGCTCGTTCCTTGCCCCGGGCTGTGAGCTTGCGAAGATTGACTCCGGCCTCGGAAAGGATTGTCTGCGCCTGCTCGATTTTGATGGCCTTAGGTGAATTCTCCAGAAAGGAGTTCGCCTTGGCCGGCCTGCGCAAAGATGGCATTTGCGGTCTCTCCAGAAATCTATACGCCTGTTGCGCAATCGCCAAGCTCAGCAGCGGAGGAACGGCGTTCCCTATTTGCTCGGTTTGCTCATAGCCCGTGCCAGTAAATTCAAACCAGTCCGGAAAACTCTGTAGGCGCGCACCTTCCCTCAGGTGTAGCATGCGGCGGCGGCCATCAGGGAGCAAAACTCGATGCATATCCGCTGTTGCGCCTCCCAGGTTGCGGCATGTCACCGTCCTTGCGGGTCTGTCAAGGTGGAGATCACGCGGCCGGATGCAACTGCTCGCCCTTTCGTAGCTCGCTACGTAGCGATCCATGCTCTCTGTCAGGAAGCGGCTTTCCTCGTTGACCTTCACTGCCAGGTCTCCCAGCGCAATCCCAGCTGTCACCGGCTGATGAACCAGCGGCTCTGGCCATTCCCACCCGATCCTGGACGCGACGACAAAAACACGTTCCCGGCTTTGTGGGACGCCATAATCAAGAGCCTGCATCAGGCGCACGTCGACCACATACCCGAACCGTTCCAACTCCGCGACCGCTTGCCGAAGATAATCTTTGTTTCGAAAGAGCAGGCCGCGAACGTTCTCGATGATCGCGATCTTCGGCTCAATACGACGAACGGCATCCAGGAATATCGGGAATCCGTCCCTCGCATCGCGCTCTCCCCTCTGGTACCCGATTTGTGAGAAGGGCTGACAAGGAGGCCCCCCAATCACCAGATCGGCCTCGCCCTCAGGCTGCCCAATCGACAACATCATCTCCGTGCATCGATTGCCCAAATTCAGGTTGTATGTGCGAACCGCTTCGGGCTTCATCTCATAGCCACGAGTTTCCATCCCCGTCGCTTCGAATCCCAGTGCGAGCCCCCCGCACCCTGCGAAAAGGTCTATCACCACAGGTGCGCCAGGTACCGGATGTGGAGGAGGAAGCGAGGAATTCAACCACTCCACCCACTCCTCGTTCGACGAGAATTCGCGGCGCGGTTCGCTGAAGAGGTCGGGTTTGATAAAAGTCGCGGCCAACGGAGGTGTGCTTTCGCTGAATTCTACAGCGCCTCGCTCTCCATCTTAAGGCCAATGTAGATGAGAGAACTCTCAGAATCCACCCTCGTCCACCTCGCTCTTGGATTGCCGAAATTTCCCCCAATCAAGCCCCTTTTCCCGCCTCTCCCCCCTTCGTAATTGCCATTCTCGGTACTCCTGTACCGCTTTTCCTCCGACCTGCGTCCAAAGGAGTAACTCCCATCTTCCCTTTTACTTCGGGGAGTGGTACAGGTAGGTATGGATACGGTTCCCGCCACCGAAATTCCGCGCAAGAAGCCCGCAACCCCCGAGTTGCGTCCTCAGGCGGGTCTCGATCATCCAATCCTCATCAGCGTCAAAAATCTCCGCAAGGAGTACCTCACAGGCCGGGGTCGCCTGACGCTTTTCGACGGACTTTCCTTCGACATCCTGCGCGGCGAAATGCTGGCCATCGTCGGTCAGTCCGGCGCAGGAAAAAGCACCCTGCTGCATATCCTTGGTGCTCTTGATACCCCTTCGGCGGGAGACGTATACTGCGCCTCAATTCAGTTGCGTTCTCTCAGCCCTAAACAGGCTGCCGCTTTCCGCAACCGCGAAGTCGGCTATGTCTGGCAGTTTCACTACCTCCTGCCGGAATTCACCGCGCTGGAGAACGTTGCCATGCCCCTGCTGGCTCGGGGCGAATCGAAGGCTCGCGCCTTCAGAACTGCGGAGCACTGGTTGAACGAAGTCGAACTGGGCGCGCGCGTCTCGCACCGCGCCGGAGAGCTTTCCGGCGGCGAGCAGCAGCGCGTCTCCATCGCCCGCGCTCTCATCGCCAACCCTAAAGTCCTCCTGGCCGACGAGCCCACCGGCGATCTCGACAGCCTCACCGCCGAAATGGTCTTCAACCTCATCAGCCGTCTCCACAAAGAGCACAATCTCACCTCGGTCATCGTGACCCATAACCAGGCTCTCGCGCGCCGCTGTACCAGGATTTTCCGGCTCGATCACGGCATTCTTGACGAAGTTGCTCCGTTAGCCGTCTAAACAACGGAAGGTTGGATGTTGGGTTTGTAGTAAAACGAGATCAGCGTCATTGCTCGCAAGCCGCTCCCGACGCTGCTTTCGCAAGTGGGATGGATGCGGACGAACGCACCAGCCTCAGGGCCGCCCGCTATTTTGGCCTCGCAACAACTGGCATGGGCGGCGAACGAGCCTCAGCTGTATCGAGGCTCATAAGAAGAGTCCCGGGTACCTGCGGGCTTGCCGGCACACAATGACTGGCATCCCGCAACGCACACGGAGCCTCTCAGAGGGATCATGTTCGAACGCTATACAGAAAAAGCAAGGCGCGTCATCTTCTTCGCCAGGTATGAGGCCAGTCAGTTCGGCTCTCCTTACATCGAAACCGAACATCTGCTCCTCGGACTCCTGCGTGAAGACAAGGCACTCACGAATCGCTTCCTGCGTTCGCATGCCTCGGTTGAATCCATCCGCAAACAGATTGAGGGCCACACCACCATCCGTGAAAAAGTCTCGACCTCGGTCGACCTCCCGCTCTCGAATGAGTGCAAGCGCGTGCTCGCCTACGCTGCTGAAGAGGCCGAGCGCCTCTCCCACAAACACATCGGCACGGAACATCTGCTCCTCGGACTGCTGCGCGAAGAAAAGTGCTTCGCCTCCGAGATCCTCCACGAGCGTGGACTGAAGCTCCTTGCTGTCCGCGAAGAACTCGCCCGAGCAACCCAGGAAAAAGCTCCCCAGCAGCAGCGCAATCGCGAATCCTCGCTGCTCGCCGAGTTCTCCCGCGACCTCACCCAGGCCGCCATGGACTCCCAGCTCGATCCCCTCGTCGGCCGCGATTCGGAACTGGAGCGCGTCGTTCAGATCCTCTGCCGCCGCACCAAAAACAACCCAGTGCTGATCGGCGAGCCCGGCGTCGGCAAGACAGCCATCGTCGAAGGCCTCGCCCAGCGCATCTCCGACGGCGACGTTCCCAGCTTCCTCGCCGACAAGCGCGTTTTGGCCCTCGATCTTTCGCTCATTGTCGCCGGCACTAAATACCGCGGCCAGTTTGAAGAGCGCCTCAAGACCATCATGAAAGAGCTGATGGAGAATCAAAACTCCATCATCTTCATCGATGAGCTGCACACCCTGGTTGGCGCCGGCTCCGCCGAAGGCTCCCTCGACGCCGCCAACATCCTCAAGCCCGCCCTGTCACGCGGCGAAATTCAGTGCATCGGCGCAACCACCCCCGCCGAATACCGCAAGTCCATCGAGAAGGATCGTTCCCTCGAGCGCCGCTTCCAGGCCGTCAAAGTCCCGCCGCCCAACGAAGAAGACGCCATCAAAATCATCAACGGCATCAAGGACCGCTACGAGAAGTTCCACGCCGTCAGCTACACCGACGAGGCCATCAACTTCGCCGTAGCCCACTCCAATCGCTACATCTCCGATCGCTTCCTGCCCGACAAGGCTATCGACCTCATCGACGAAGCCGGCGCCCGCGTCAAGCTGCGCCAGACTTCCCTGCCCGAGGAGATCACCGAAGTCCAGAAGCGGATCAAGTTCATCGTCCATCGCATGGAGAACGCCATCGCGAACCACGAGTTCGAGAAAGCGCGCTTCTACTCCGACGAAGAACGCAAGGAACGCGATAATCTCCGCGGCCTCCGCGACAAGTACCACCTCGACGACTCCACCGCCGGCATCGTCGGCCGCGAAGACATCGAGGACGTCGTCAGCCGCTGGACCGGCGTCCCCATCACCTCCATCAAGGAAGAAGAAA
>CAZHTJ010000087.1:0-14098 GCA_964535525.1 uncultured Acidobacterium sp.
GCTCGCCTCTCCCTCGCTCTTCCCTCGCCTCTCCCTCGCTCTTCCCTCGCTCTTCCCTCGTCTCCCGCTCGCCTCTCCCTCGCTCTTCCCTCGCCTCTCCCTCGCTCTTCCCTCGCCTCTCCCTCGCTCTTCCCTCGTCTCCCGCTCGCCTCTCCCTCGCTCTTCGCTCGCTTCTCCCTCGCTCTTCCCTCACATACCGCTACAGGCTACAGGCTGCACCCGGAAATTCACACTCTGCACCTCGACACCACCCCCCGCGCATCTTACTGTTATCCAGAAGCCCTTTTCCGTTCAGCGGAGAATCGAGGTCCCAATGACCGCGTCTGTGGCCACTCTCCCGGAAGCCCTTACCGCCGAAGAACTCAGCCAGATGAATGCCTGGTGGCGCGCCTGCAACTACCTCTGCGCCGGCATGATCTACCTCTACGACAATCCCCTGCTCCGCGAGCCGCTCAAGCCGGAGCACATCAAGAGGCGTCTGCTCGGCCACTGGGGCTCCGATCCCGGACAGACCTTTCTCTGGGTGCATCTCAATCGCCTCATCCGCAAGCTCGACCTGAACATGATCTATATCTGCGGGCCCGGTCATGGCGCGCCGGCCGTGCTCTCCAACACTTGGCTGGAGGGCACCTATTCCGAGATTTATCCCGACAAGAGCCAGGACCTCGATGGGCTGCGGAAATTCTTTCGCGAGTTTTCCTTCCCCGGCGGAATCGGCAGCCACTGCACGCCGGAAACGCCCGGTTCGATTCACGAGGGCGGCGAGCTGGGCTACAGCCTCTCGCATGCGTTCGGTGCTGCTTTCGACAATCCGGACCTGATCGTCAACTGCGTCATCGGTGACGGCGAGGCTGAGACCGGTCCACTGGCCACCTCATGGCACAGCAACAAGTTCCTCAATCCCGTTCGCGACGGCGCCGTCCTGCCGATTCTGCACCTCAACGGTTACAAGATCGCCAATCCCACGCTGCTGGCTCGGATTCCGCACGAGGAGCTGGAATGGCTCCTCCGCGGTTATGGATGGGATCCGCATTTTGTCGAGGGCGACGATCCGCCCACGATGCATCAAGCGATGGCCACGACACTGGAACATTGCATCGAGCACATTCATTCCATCCAGCACGAAGCCCGCGAGCACGGAAAGTTGGCCGGCGGCGATTCCGGGTGGCCGCGCTGGCCGATGATCGTCCTGCGCACGCCCAAAGGCTGGACCGGCCCGAAAGAAGTCGACGGCCACAGGGTCGAGGGCTTCTGGCGCGCCCACCAGGTGCCGATCCTCGATGTCCCCGAGAACGCCGAGCATCTTCGCCTGCTCGAAGAATGGCTGAAGAGCTATCGGCCCTGGGAGTTGTTCGACGAAAAGGGCCGCCCGATTCCCGAACTGCGTGCCCTCGCTCCGGAGGGCAGCAGCCGCATGAGTGCCAATCCCCATGCCAACGGCGGACTCCTGCGGCAGCCGCTCCATATGCCCGATTTCCGCGACTACGCTGTCAAAGTCGAGAAGCCGGCGAACCAATATGTCGGACCCACCGAGATTCTTGCGCACTTCCTGCGCGACGTCATGCGCAAGAATATGGGCAATTTCCGCGTCTTCGGCCCCGATGAGACCGCTTCGAATCGCCTCCAGGCGATTTACGAAGCCAGCCCGAAGACCTGGATGGAGGAGATCCTGCCCGAGGACGCCGATGGCACCGAGATCGCCCCCGACGGCCGCGTGATGGAGATGCTGAGCGAGCACACCCTCGAAGGCTGGTTCGAGGGCTACGTGCTCACCGGACGCCACGGCTTTTTCTCCAGCTACGAAGCCTTCGTTCACGTCATCGACTCCATGTTTAACCAGCACGCGAAGTGGCTGGAGAAGTCGAAGAAGGAATTGCGTTGGCGCGCTGCCGTTTCGTCCATCAACCTGCTGATCACCTCCGTCGTCTGGCGACAGGATCACAACGGCTTCTCGCACCAGGACCCCGGCTTCCTCGATGTGGTCGCCAACAAGAGCGCCGAAGTCGTCCGCATTTATCTCCCGCCGGATGCCAACTGCCTGCTCAGCGTGGCCGACCATTGTTTGCGCTCGAGCGACTACGTCAACGTGATCGTCGCCGACAAGCAGCCGCACCTGCAGTACCTGACCATGGACCAGGCGATCCTTCACTGCACGAAGGGCATCGGCATTTGGGACTTCGCCAGCACGGACAATGGCGTTGAACCTGATGCGGTGCTGGCCTGCGCCGGCGACATCGCTACCATGGAGGCGCTGGCCGCGGCCGCGATTCTCCGAGAGCATTTCCCCGACATCAGGCTTCGCTTCGTCAATGTCGTCGATCTGTTCCGTCTGGAGCCCAACACAGAACATCCGCACGGCCTCCCCGACGCGGACTTCGATTCACTTTTCACCACCGACAAACCCGTCATCTTCAACTTCCACGGCTATCCACTCCTGATCCATCGCCTCACCTATCGCCGGCACAATCACGACAATTTCCACGTGCGCGGCTACAAGGAAAAAGGCAACATCAACACGCCGCTGGAACTGGCGATTCTGAATAACGTCGACCGCTTCAACCTGGCGATCGACATCATCGATCGCGTGCCGCGGCTGCACGGCATCGGCGCGCACACCCAGGAATGGCTGCGCGACCAGATCACCGAGAGCCTGCACTTCGCCCACACCTGGGGCATCGACAAGCCGGAAATCCGCAACTGGGTCTGGCCGCAGTGAGTGGCGAGGAACTGATTCTTGCCGTCAACAGCGGTTCGTCGTCCCTGAAGTTCGGCCTCTACCAGCATCCTCCGGGCGACTGCAATCCAGTGCTGCTTCTCGCGGGCGGAGCGAGCGGGATCGGCCATTCCAACGGGCGCCTGCAGGTCAAGGATGCGGGCGGAGCGTCGTTGCTGGACCAGTCCTATACGCTCAGCTCGCAGGGCCACGCGCTGAAAGAAGTCCTCGACCAGATCGAGCACCAGGGGCACGAGCGTCCGGCGGCGATCGGCCACCGCGTGGTCCATGGCGGACCGCACTTGCGCGAGCACCAGCTCATCGACGATGCTCTGCTCGAAAAGCTGGTCGCCGCCACACAGTTCGCGCCCATCCACATTCCCGCAGCGGTCGCGCTGATTCGCGAAACTGAAAAGCTGCTGCCCGAGGCACAGCAATATGCATGCTTCGACACCGCCTTCCACAGCACCATGCCGGAGAAAGCGCGCCACTACCCTCTTCCGCAGCGCCTCTACGACATGGGCATCGAGCGCTACGGATTTCATGGTCTCTCCTACGAATCTGTCGTGACGCGGCTCGGACCCTCGCTGCCGCAGCGTGTCGTCTGCGCGCATCTCGGTTCGGGTGCCAGCCTCGTCGCCCTGCGCAACGGCAAATCCATCGACACCAGCATGGGCATGACCCCGGTCGGCGGCATTCCCATGGCGACCCGCAGTGGCGATTTCGATCCTGGCGTCGTCCTTTTCCTGATGCGGACCGAACAGTTGTCGGCGGATCAGCTAGAATCGCTGCTCAACCACGATTCCGGGCTCGGCGCGCTCTCCGGCGGCGAGTCGGACATGCGCCTGATCGAGCAGTGTGTCGCCAGGGGCGATCCCAGGGCCCGGCTCGCGATTGAAGTCTTCTCACACGCGGTTCGCAAAATGATCGGCGCGTATGCGGCCGAGCTGGGCGGGCTCGATCTGCTCGTGTTCACGGGTGGAATCGGCGAACACAGCTCCGCCGTGCGCGACTGGATCTGCGATGACCTCGATTTTCTCGGCGTAACCAGCGGCGATCCGAACTTGTGCGGCAAAGTGCGCGTGCTCGAAAGCGAGGAAGAACTGCAAATCGCCCGAATCGTCTGCCGCCTCCGGCAGCCAGGCTAGCCCCCGTCCTCTTCAATCGACCCGTCGCCCTATTCCCGCGAGTTGACGCTGCTTCTTCCGCGCACGAATAATAAAGATTCGCCTTGAATACCCACCGCACCCTCAAAGAGAAGGAACCCTCCGACGTGATCCAGACCAACATAGCCGGGCAGCCGCAATGAGCGCAGCGGTCGCTGGCCCGAGCGAGAACAGGGCGCCGAGTTTCTGGCAATCCACCAACGGAAAGAAAGCCGTGATGGCGGTGACGGGGGCGATTCTGTTCCTGTTTGTCATCGGCCATCTGCTCGGGAATCTGCAAATCTTCGACAGCCGCGAACGGTTGAATGCTTACAGCCACTTCCTGAAAAGTCTTGGCGAGTTGCTGTGGATCGCCCGCGGCACGCTGATTCTCGCCGTCGGACTGCACATCTGGGCCACTGTCGAGTTGTGGCTGCTGAATCGCAAATCCCGGCCCGTTGGCTATAAGGTGAAGAAATCCGTCGCCTCCAACTACGCGGATCGCACCATGTACTGGAGCGGCCCCATCATCCTGGCCTTCGTCATCTTCCACCTGCTCCAGTTCACCGCAGGCACCCTGCACCCAGGCGCGCCCGCCTTCAGCGACGAGGACGTCTACTACAACGTCATCACCGGCTTCAAGGTATGGTGGGTTTCCGCGTGGTACATCTTTTCCATGATCCTGCTCGGCCTTCATCTGCGCCATGGGATGTGGAGCATGTTCCAGTCCCTGGGGATGAATCATCCACGGCACACGCCGGTGCTGCAGCAGGCGGCGCTGTGGATCACAATTTTGATCATCGGCGGTTACATATCGATTCCGGTGAGCGTGCTCGCCGGCTGGGTGAGGTAGCCGCGATGAAACTGGATGCGAGGATTCCCGCGGGCCCCATCGAAGACGCATGGGACAACGCGAAGTTCGAAATGAAGCTGGTCAATCCGGCGAACAAGCGGCGTCACAATCTGATCGTCGTAGGTTCCGGCCTGGCCGGAGCATCCGCCGCGGCAACGCTGGGCGAGCTCGGTTACAACGTCAAGTGCTTTTGCTTCCAGGATTCGCCCCGGCGCGCGCACTCCATTGCGGCGCAGGGCGGCATCAACGCAGCGAAGAATTATCAGAATGACGGCGACAGCATTTACCGGCTCTTCTACGACACGGTGAAGGGCGGCGATTTTCGTGCGCGCGAGGGCAACGTCTATCGGCTGGCGCAGAACAGCGTGCACATCATCGATCAGTGCGTGGCCCAGGGCGTGCCGTTTGCGCGCGAGTACGGTGGGTCGCTGGAGAACCGGTCCTTCGGTGGCGCGCAGGTTTCGCGGACCTTTTACGCGCGCGGGCAAACCGGACAGCAGTTGCTGCTGGGCGCGTATCAGGCGCTGGAGCGGCAGGTGGACGCGGGACAGGTGAAAATGCTGCCGCGCACCGAAATGCTGGACCTGATCGTGATCGACGGGCAGGCGCGCGGGATTGTGGCGCGCAATCTGATCACGGGCAAGCTCAGCGTCCATCTGGCCGATGCGGTGATCCTGGCGACCGGCGGCTACGGCAACGTCTACTACCTGTCAACCAACGCCAAGGGATCGAACGCGACCGCGATATGGCGCGCGCACAAGCGGGGCGCGCTGTTCGCCAATCCATGCTTCACGCAGATTCATCCCACCTGCATTCCGGTGTCGGGGGACTATCAGTCAAAGCTGACGCTGATGTCGGAGTCCCTGCGCAACGATGGGCGCATCTGGGTGCCAAAGCAAAAAGGTGACAAACGCAGGCCGGATCAGATTCCTGAAGTCGAGCGCGACTATTATCTCGAGCGGAAATACCCAGCCTTTGGCAATCTGGTGCCGCGCGATGTGGCTTCCCGCAACGCCAAAGCCGTGTGCGACGAAGGACGCGGCGTGGGTGAAACCGGGCTGGGCGTGTATCTCGACTTTGCCGAAGCGATCCAGCGCCTGGGCGTTGAGACGATTCGCGAGCGCTACGGAAATCTCTTCGACATGTATCAGCGCATCACGGACGAAGATCCGTACAAGGTGCCGATGCGAATTTATCCGGCGATCCACTACACCATGGGCGGACTGTGGGTGGATTACCAGCTGCAGAGCACGATTCCCGGCCTCTTTGTACTGGGCGAGGCCAACTTCTCCGATCACGGCGCGAACCGGCTGGGCGCGAGCGCGCTGATGCAGGGACTCTCCGACGGGTACTTCATCATTCCCTACACCGTTGGCAATTATCTGGCGAGCAACAAGCTGAAGGATGTGAAGGCGTCGGATCCGGCGGTGCAGGAGGCGCTGGCGTCCACACAGCAAGGAGTTGCCAGGTTGCTGTCGATCAGGGGCAAGCGGACGGTCGACTCGTTCCATCGCGAGCTGGGCAAGATTATGTGGGACGACTGCGGCATGTCCCGCACCTTCACGGGGCTGAAGGAGGCGATCGGGAAAATCCGCGCTCTGCGTGAGGAGTTCTGGCAGAACGTGACGGTGCCAGGCTCGGGCGACGATCTGAATCAGAGTCTCGAAAAGGCGGGTCGGGTCGCGGATTTTCTGGAGCTGGGTGAATTGCTGTGTATCGATGCGCTGGAGCGGAACGAGTCGTGTGGCGGGCATTTTCGCGAGGAGTATCAAACGCCGGAGGGCGAGGCCCAGCGTGACGATGAGCACTTCAGCTATGTGGCGGCCTGGGGCTACACGGGCGCGGGCAACAAACCGGAGCTGACCAAAGAGCCACTAGAATTTGTCTACGTCCACCCCAGCCAGAGGAGCTACAAATGATGAAAGTGACATTGACCATCTGGCGGCAGAAGAACCCCGGGGACAAGGGCCGGTTCGTCAGCTATCCCGTGGAGGTTGTGAACGGGGAAATGTCGGTGCTGGAGTGCCTGGATGTGCTGAACGAGCAGCTCATCGAGAAGGGCGAAGAGCCGGTCGCGTTCGAGCACGATTGCCGCGAGGGCATCTGCGGAACGTGCGGCTTCATGATCAACGGCGTGGCGCACGGGCCGATGCCGGCGACGACCATTTGCCAGTTGACGATGCGGCATTTCAAAGACGGCGAAGAGCTGGTGCTGGAGCCGTGGCGCTCGCGGGCGTTTCCATTTGTGAAGGACCTGGTGGTAGATCGGCGTTCCTTCGACCGGATCATCCAGGCAGGCGGCTACGTTTCCGTTTCGACGGGCAATGCGCCGGATGGAAACGCAATTCCAATCGGCAAGGAAGACGCGGATCGCGCGATGGATGCGGCGGCGTGCATCGGCTGCGGCGCCTGCGTAGCGGCGTGCCCGAACGGGTCGGCGGCGTTGTTCACGGGGGCGAAGATTGCACACCTCGGAATTCTGCCCCAGGGCAGGCCGGAGCAGGATCGTCGCGCTGTGCGCATGGTGGCGCAGATGAACGTGGAGGGCTTTGGGAGCTGCACGAATATCGGCGAGTGCACGGGCGTTTGTCCGAAGGAGATTCCGCTCGAGGCAATCGCGAAGATGAACCACGATTATCTGCTGGGCGCGTGGAAAGAGCGCAGGCAGGTGGTGACGGCGATCACTCCTGTCACCGGGTGGACTTTTGGGGAGAAATAGCCCCCAGGCTTCTCGCGAGAGGGCTTGCCTGCAGCAGCACGGCCACGCCTTGCGGATTTCCTTCGATGACCAATAGATACGCCCGCGCTGGAGCGTCAGGAATCGTCGCAAGCATCGCCTTGCACTCGAGGATGGTATTAAACTAAGAAAGGTCAAGGTATGAAATTCCGTAGGAGATCGTATTGGGCAATTGCAGTTCTGTTGTGCCTGGGTCAGCCTGCGCTTCCTCAGGTGAACGGGACAGAGGTCAGTGGAGGCGCCACAGCCCAGGTTCTCTCAGGAAAGTCGCCTGTTGTTAAGGTTTCGGACGCTGAGGGTAACGAGTTGGCGTCAATTCCTATTGACAAGGACCCGGGGACATTCCTCTATTCAAAGTCCACTAATACCCTCTACGTCGCCCATAACGAAAGCAAAGGCGCGCACTTTATTAGCGCCGTCAACCTAACGACAAGCCGAGTGGACAAGCAAATTAGCATTGGCGCGGGCGATGAAGTAAATCTGGTCTTGTCGAACAATGGAAACCGCTTATTCTGCTACACAGCAAGCAAGTATGGTAGTGGTTCGCAGCTCGGCGGCATCGCTGCCTATCCTGAAGGATTTTTGAAGCCCCCATTTCAGCCTCTCGTAACGGTTATCGATGTGGCATCGAATAAAGTCCTCGCAACCTACGACTGGCTTGCAGACTTTAGCTCAGACCTACATGGAAACTGGTTCTTCACAAATCAAATCCTTGGCACTGGCGATGATGGGCGCTTGATCGTGAGATCGGTAGCATTCACGCGGATGGGAAAGCTACTCAAGGATCGGATCATAATTCTTTCGGGACAGTCTTCTCGCCCAGTTGACACGCTAAACTCGGCTGGACGAGTGGTGGCGTCGCTCTTTTCAAACGATGAGAGCCACCTTTTCCTGGCGGTCGATGGAGAAAAAGGGACGGTTGGATCTCTTGCAGTTTTGGACCTTTCAAAAGGGACACTTGCCACGCATGCCTTGACCACCCAGCCCACGAAGCTGTTTCGCCTCGGATCGAAGCAGGAACCATGGATATTAGGTGGCGATGAGATGCAATCAATATCTGAAACAGGAGAGCTAGAGGATCGACGGATTCCACTCAACAAGCCGCGCAAAGGGGATGAAGGCAACGAAGGCGGAGGCTCTGTCTTTCTGGATGGCCTTCCCGGTGAGACGATTAGCCTGGGCGAAGAATATGCGGCGATACAAATCACCAACAGGAATGGAGGCTCTTTACACAAAGTCGCTTTGATTGACATGAAGAACCTTCAGGTCGATGCCGTTATTCCGACCATGGGCGAGGGCGAGATGGCTGGAATTCGGACCAAACGAATCTTTCTAACTGCTGCACTTTCGGCAGCGACCCTCGGGAACGTCATCTTTATCCCTAATATGTCGTTCAGAAATGAATCACTCGCGGCGCGGCCGGATGGGCGTTTTCTCTTTGTGCTAGATCTGGAGGGTCACGAAGTGACGGTCGTCGACGCTAAGGCAGCCACCGTGGTAAGGCGCATTTCAGTGAATAACTCCGTTACGAAACTCCAAGTTTCCGCTGATGGAAAGCATGTCATTTGCTTCGGTAATAAGACCCAGCAAATCAATTTAGAGACGAACAATCTAGAGAATTGAGGGCTGTGAATAATTGATATTACCGCGCGATTTCGACGCGCTGTTAGCCCGAACCCAGTACCTCGAACCTCACCCATCGCCGATAATAGATTCATGGCCCCCGCAAAAAAACGCATCTGCGATCAAAAGCCTGGAATGACCTCCTGCAAACCCAACGCAAGGTGCTCCTCTCGGATCAAGAGGCCGAGTTGAATGCTCTGATGGCGACCCGCCTCAATTCTTTGCTCGATGAAGACGCTGGATGGTCAGTGTTAGTGCGCAGCGTTACGAGAGGTTCTGAAATAGTAGGGGTACCGGCCCCGCCCTGCCTCTAATCTAAGGTCGCAATTTGCGACCTTAGAGCGGCCGACTCTTCCGGAGAGAGGGGTAGATTGCCTTGGAAAACGGACAAAATCGTACGCCAAGAATTGGATGCGGTCGCAATTTGTGACCGCATCTTGGAGAACCGGGTCGGCATAAAGTTGGATATCAAGCGCGACAATGCTCGCTCAGTCGTCATTGCCAAGTCGGAAACCAATCTTGCGTTTGGTCAATTAAAGCTCTTGAAGATTCGGTTTGGTCTCCGGAAAGGGATCGCCGAGTTTACGGGTGACCGTGATAGTACCAGTTTTCCTCATGGCGTTCGGCCTTCCTTACCGAGATGATTCGCGTCACTGAGATTTAGCGGAATGAGGAGTATTAGTCCTCATGGACTTTTTTTGAACTACCAATGGGATTCCCGCAAGGACAGCGAGAATACTTCAACACCTTCCCCTTTACTCACGCGGACCGCTGCAAAGGCGACCGCAGTACTCAGCATTATCACCGAAACGGTGATACACTTGGTGCGTGCGAGCGACGGTATCTCTTGACGACGAACTCCTGCGACGGGCGCAGGAATACAGCGGCCTCTCCGAGCGCACGGATTTACTCCGCGAGGCCCTCAAAGCGTTAATCGAAAGAGAAGCTTCCCGCAGTTTGGCCGCCCTTGAAGGCACGATGCCGGATCTGAAAGACGTGCGCCGCCTCAGGGTCGACGATCTTTGATCCTTGCCGATGTCAGCATTTGGATCGAGTTCTTTCGTTCTCGCATGCCAGGCATGCGGGGCCTGCTGGAGAGCCGCCGGATCGTGATGCATCCCTGCGTTGTTGCAGAGCTGGCTCTCGGTTCTCTGCATGATCGAACTGCCACCCTTGCAAAGCTGGACAGCTTGCCGATGCTGCGCCTCGTCGATCTGCGCGATGTGCGTCGCATGATCGAAGCCCGCACGCTATGGTCGAAGGGCATCGGCCTGACCGATGCTCATCTGCTCGCTTCCTGCCTTGTGACGCCCGGAACGGTGCTTTGGACTTCCGATACCAGGCTCGGAAAAGAAGCGGACCTGCTCGGAATCCGCGCCACATCACCCTGAGCAGGCTGCTCCTCGTTGCTACAATCCCTTTACCGGATCATCCAGTCATGAAGCCAACGCGGCTGTTTGCAATTCTCGTTTTGACCTTGCCCATTCTTGCTCAATCCACTTCTCAGCCCAGCCAGAAACCTGTGCCCCATCCATCCTCAACCGAAACGCCTGCCGCGGTCCATCGCTCCGCCATCGTCATTGACACCCATGCCGACACCCCCCAGCGCATGCTCGACGATCACTACGATCTGACCGAGCCCCTCAACGGCGGCTATCTCAACTTTGCGTCGGCGAAGCAAGGCAACCTGGGCGCGGAGTTTTTTTCGATCTGGGTGGAACCGAAGCTCAACGAAGGCCACTACGCGCGGCGGACCCTGGAACTGATCGACACCGTCCTGGAACAAGCCCGGAAGCATCCGGACCAGATGATGATGGCCTGGTCGGCGGAGGACATCGAGCGAGCCCACCGCGAAGGCAAGCTGGCGGCGCTGATGGGCATCGAGGGCGGCCACTCGATCGAAGATTCTCTGGGACTGCTGCGCGACTACTACCGGCTGGGCGTGCGCTACATGACGCTGACCTGGTCGAACTCCAATGACTGGGCGGATTCTTCGGGCGACGTCGACGACGAGAAGGTCAAGCACACGCAGGACGGGCTGACGGATTTCGGCAAGGACGTCGTCTACGAGATGAATCGCCTCGGGATGATGGTCGACATTTCTCATGTCTCGGACAAGACGTTTTACCGTGCGGTGATCACGTCGCGGGCGCCGGTGTTCGCGTCGCACTCGTCGGCGCGGGCGCTGACGAACGTACCGCGCAACATGACCGACGACATGCTCCGGGCGGTGGCGCGGAGCGGCGGCCCACACAGCAAAGGCGGCGTGGTCATGGTGAATTTCTACTCGGGGTTCATCAGCGACGCGTGGCGGAGTGCGTGGAATGCGCAGGCCGCCGAGCGCCAGGCGGCGGAGCAGGCGCAGATCGCGCAGTGGAAGGCGGAGGGCAAGACCGTCAGCTACGGCATGATCGACACGATGGATAAGCAGTGGGCGGCGAAGATTCCGCGACCGCCGCTGAGCATGCTGATCGACCACATCGATCACGTGGCGAAGGTCGCTGGCATCGATCATGTGGGGCTCGGATCGGATTTCGATGGCATTCCGTCGTCGCCCGAAGGGATCGACTCTGCAGCAGATTTGCCGAAAATCACGACGGAGCTGATAAAGCGCGGGTATTCCCCGGAGGATTGCCGCAAGATCCTGGGCGGAAATTTTCTGCGGTTCTTCCGCGACGTGCAGGCGACGGCAAAAGAGCTGCAGGCCCAGGCCGGAGAGCGCCCGAAGATTACGGATCAGCAGCCTTTCAGAAAATAGGTTCGGTTGGCGCCCAGCTCCGTCAGTCTCGACGGAAGATAGACGCTTCAGTCTGCTTCGAGATCGAATAGGATAGCGAGCCCGGTGCCCGGCACCCGGTGTTACTTGCCGCCCTTGGCCAGACCGGCGGTCTCGTCCGCCGTAGCCAGCTGTTGAATCGTCTCCCGCAGATACCGATAGGGATTGACCGGCGTGGCATGAATCCGCACTTCGTAATGGAGGTGTGGGCCCGTGGAGCGCCCGCTCATGCCCACATAGCCGATCACCTGACCGCGGCTCACCTGCTGCCCCGCCGTCACCGCAAAGCCGGAAAGATGGCCGTAGAGAGTCTGGATCCCGTTCCCGTGGTTGACGATAATCTCGCGGCCGTATCCGCCCGCCATGGAGGCGATTTCGACCACCCCGTCGGCGGAAGCACGAACCGCTTCCCCGAAGTCACCCGAAATATCGACCCCCGAGTGGAAAGCACCCTCTCCGTTGAATGGATCCTGGCGCTCGCCGAAGGAACTGGTGATGCGTCCAACGATGGGCCACAGCGACGGCGCGCCGGCAAGATTAACCCAGTCGGTGAGCACCGCCGACGCGACGCCCAGATCGAAGGACCGCACGCTGCCCGAGAGCGCATTGTTGCGCAACGAAGCGAGCTGATCGAGCGACTGAGCGTAAGCCTGTTCAGTAAACGGCGCCGAGTTATCCGCGCTCCCCGGGGCTACGGGCGTCGCCGCGGTCTTCGCCGAGCGGTTCTGCCGCAGGCCGTAAAGCGCGCTCACCTCGCTGGCGAGTGAGCCCAGCGAGGCGGCCTGAATGTCCTTCTCGTGCGCCGCAAGCTGGAGCTGGCTGTAGTCCTTGCGCAGTGCTTCCTGCTGCTGCCGCACCTGGTTGAAGCTCGCCGTCTTCAGCAGCATCCGGGAGTAGGCGCCCGCCATACCCGTGATCGTGAAGGCGCCCACCACGGCCGCCGCCACAAACACCCCCGCGTAATGAAGAGGCACTGGAATCTTACGCAGAGCCCCGTCCTTCTCGCGTGCAACGAAAATGATGTAGAAACGCGTGCGCAAACCTGTTTTCCGGATGTTCCCGGAGTAACCCCTCGAATCGATCTCTTGAAGCCAAGGAAGAAAATCAGTTTTGCTGCTATGTTTGGCTTGAAAAGTAACAGCAGCCCGATGAGCGGTCAATCTACCATTCGTGGGACCAAGTACTCAGGTAATTGCGTGTCGAGTATTCGGTGCACCTCGTTTTTTCCTCGCTCCTTCCTTTGCTTTTGAAATCCACAACTTGGCGATACTGAAAAACTCGCCCAATTTCCCGCTGTTCCAGGATGGGCCATTCGAAACTGTCGTAATGCCATCCCCCATTAGAGTCTGTTACCGTCGTCCCGCAATCGTGGTACAAACAAAAACAGGCGCCAATGAAAAAGGGATCGTAGACCACACGATCCCTTAAACAATAGTTTAGCAAGCGCTCAGCAGATTGGGAAGCGGTTTTCCAGGCCATCGGTTACGGTGGTACCGAAGAGGGGCTGGTCCGGGCCCCGCGGCTCGCCGGTTCGTCACGCCGTGCAACCTCGGCTCACTCTTCAGCATCTCCGCTCGTATAACGCATCGGATCCGCTGCACCGGCAGTTTTTGTCCCCCCCTGTAGTCCATTTCTCCAGGCATGCGACGTTGCTGTTTCATCTTCATCTTAAGAACAGGCCCGGGGGCTCCTGGTGGCACTGACCGTTTCCAAAGAGTCCGACAGCCCGCGCATCTACGTCGTTGACGATGAGTGGATCATCGCCGAGACCCTTGCCGCGATCCTGACCAACAACGGTTTTCGCGCTCACGCCTTCCACAACCCCAACCGGGCGCTGGTCCGCGCCATGGATCAGCCGCCGGACATCCTGCTCACCGATGTCATGATGCCGGACCTGACCGGTATCGACCTGGCAGTAGCGCTGCGCCGCGCTGGCCTTGGCTGCCGCATCCTGCTCTTCTCCGGCCAATCCGTCGCCCTCGACCTGCTCTGCGACGCGCGCCGCCGCGGCTACGACTTCGAGCTTCTCGACAAGCCGCTCCATCCCATGCAACTCCTGCTGCGGCTGCGGAACACGACCAGCCGCGTCGCCCCCATCGTCGCCCCGTCCCGTCCGGACCCGATCCAGGAGCTCGCCGAGGAGCCCCTCGCCGAGCCGACCTCCGGAACCATCCCCGCAGCCTGACGGGCCGCGGACCGGTTGCGAGTTGCAGATTCGCTGACTCCCGAGCTCGTCTTTTGCTCCCAGCCC
>CAZHTJ010000087.1:14198-15639 GCA_964535525.1 uncultured Acidobacterium sp.
GGCTCCCAGCTCCAGGCTCCCAGCTCCGGTCTGTCCTGTAACCTGTACCTGGCATGAAACTCAATCCTCTTCTGCTCCGCAGCACGCTGGTCGGCGCGCTGGGCGGCCTGCTCTTCGGCTTCGACACCGCCGTCATCGCCGGCACCACCCATCAGCTCAGCGAAGTGTTTCACCTCAGCGCCGGCGCGCTCGGCCTCACCGTTTCCATCGCCCTCTGGGGCACCGTGATCGGCGCCATCGGCGCTGGCCCGCTGGGCCAAAAAATCGGCGGCCGCGAGGCATTGCGGATCATGGCCATCCTCTACGTCATCTCCGCAGCCGGCTGCGCGCTGGCCTGGAACTGGCCTTCCCTGCTCTCGTTCCGTCTCATCGGCGGACTCGGCATCGGCGGCTCCTCCGTCCTCGGCCCCGTCTACCTCGCGGAACTCGCCCCCGCTCGCCTCCGCGGCCGTCTCGTCGGTCTCTTCCAGATCAATATCGTCGCCGGCATTTTGCTCGCCTACGCCTCGAACTACATCGTCGCCCGCGCCGTTTCCGGTGCCGACGCCTGGCGCTGGCAATTCGGCGTCGCCACCATTCCGGCTGTCCTGTTTGCCCTCTTCCTCTTCGGCATTCCCCGCAGCTCCCGCTGGCTGGTCACCCAGAACCGCATTGACGAAGCCCGCCGCGTCCTCGAAATGATGGGCACCCCCAACAGCGAGGCCGAGCTCAAAGAAATCGTCGACTCCATCCACCTCGAGCGCGCCAGCAAAAACGAGCCGCTCTTCCAGCGCAAGTACCGTCTCCCGATTTTTCTCGCCATCACCATCGGCATGTTCAACCAGCTCGCCGGCATCAACGCGATTCTCTACTACGCCAACGACATCTTCGCGTTCGGCGGCTACAGCGGATTATCGGGTTCGAAGCAGGCGGTGCTGCTGGGCGCGATGAATTTCTGCGCCACGCTGCTCGCCATGTCGGTCATCGACAAGCTGGGCCGCAAGTCGCTGCTGCTGATCGGCTCCGTCGGCACCGCGGTCTGCCTCGCGGGCGTCGCAGCCATCTTCACCGCGCACAGCCACCAGTCCGACCTGCTCTGGCTGCTGGTGGGCTTCATCTTCTTCTTCTCGATTTCGCAGGGCGCCGTGATCTGGGTCTACATCAGCGAGGTCTTCCCGACGCGCGTCCGCTCCAAAGGACAAAGCCTGGGCAGCTCCTCCCACTGGATCATGAATGCACTGATTTCAGGGCTATTTCCCTGGGTCGCCAAACACTCAACCGCCGCCCCCTTCGCGTTCTTCTCATCCATGATGGTCCTGCAGTTCTTCGTCGTGCTGTTCCTGTATCCAGAGACAAAAGGCGTGACCCTCGAGCAACTCCAGCACAAACTCGGCATCGACTGAAAGACTGGGTACTGGGTACTGGGTACTGGGTACTGGGTACTGGGTACTGGGTACTGGGT
>CAZHTJ010000088.1:0-15580 GCA_964535525.1 uncultured Acidobacterium sp.
TGACGCCGGAGACGAAGGAGCGTGTCCAGCGGGCGATCGAGGAGCTGAAGTTCTACCCGAACACCTGGGCGCGCGCGCTCGGATCCGGACGCAGCAACCTCTACGGACTCATTATTTCCGATATCACTAACCCGTTTTTCCCAGAGCTGGTGAAGAGCTTCGAAGACATTGCCGTGCAGAACGGCCAGGAAGTTCTGGTGGCGAACACCAACTACGATTCGAAACGCATGGAGCTGTGCGTGAGCCGGATGCTGCAGCGCAAAGTCGACGGCGTCGCGATCATGACGTCGGAGATGGACCCCAGGCTGATCACGGAATTTCAGGATCGGGATATTCCCCTCGTCTTTCTGGATACCGGGACCGCCCAGAGGCTGACCAGCAACATCGTGGTGGATTACGCTTCCGGCGTCGATGCGGCGGTGGAGCATATCGTCGGCCTGGGGCACACGGAGATTGCCTTCATCTCCGGCCCCATGATGCTGCGCTCGGCGCGCGTGCGCAGGGAGGCCTTTGTGGCGTGCCTCCAGCGCCGAGGCATTGGCGCGGGTCTCATGGAAGAGGGCAACCATCAGGTGGACGGCGGCCACGAGGCGATGGCCCGGCTTCTCCTGCGGAGCACGCGGCCCACGGCGGTGCTGGCCTCGAACGACATGACCGCGATCGGGGCGCTGGGCGCGATCCACGAGAGCGGCCTGCAGGTGCCGGGGGACATCTCGCTCGTCGGCTTCGACGATATTCAGATCAGCGCATTCACCCAGCCCGCGCTCACCACGGTTCGGCTCTCCCGCGACGAGATTGCCCGCGTCGCGTTTCGGGCTCTGTACGGCATCCGGCAGGAAGGCAGCAAAAGCGCGGAGTACCGCGTCCCGGCTTCGCTGGTGCTGCGCAGTTCGACCGGACCCCCGCCGCGGAATCCGAAAAACGCGCGAGAGGAAGCCGGTCTGCTGCGGGCGTGATCGTGATCGGCCGATCAAGACCGCGCCCGCACTCCCGGTAGCTCGGATCGGAGGTTGCAGCGTGCACTGGCCCAAATCGGCGGCGAAAGCTTTGCCAATCCTTCTGTCGCTCTTCGCTGTGGGCGACGCGTCGTGGCTTCGGGCACAGGGATGCGGCGCATCGGGACTGGCCGTGCAGGTGCTCGGCTCGGGCGGACCGGAACTCGAGGATAAGCGCGCATCGAGCAGCTATTTGATCTGGGATCGCGGCCACGCGCGCGTGGTCGTGGATGCAGGCGGAGGCAGCGCGTTGCGGTTTGGCGAGAGCGGAGCGCGGATGTCCGATGTGGACGTCATGCTGTTCAGCCATTTTCATATCGATCACAGCGGCGATTTTCCTGCGCTCGTGTTTTCTTCCTGGTTCGGAAATCGCACCCGCCCGCTGCCCGTCTACGGACCCCCCGGGAACGAATACATGCCGTCCACCACCGAGTTCGTGCATGACCTGTTCAGCGATCCGCATGGGGCGTGGCGCTATCTGAGCGAGATGGTGGATCCGGGGCAGACCGACAGCTACAAACTGCAGCCGCACGATATTGCGGCTGGCTCTACTCCCTTGCCTGTTTTGCACAATGGCGACATGACCCTGTCCGCTGTGCGTGTGATTCATGGAGCATTTCCGGCGCTGGCGTGGCGCGTTGAAATAGGCGGCAGGCGGATCGTCTTTAGCGGAGACACGAACGGCGACGGAGACGGCCTGACGCATCTGGCCATGAACGCGGACCTGTTCGTCGCTCACAATGCCGTGCCCGAGGACGCAACCGGCGTGGAACGTCGCCTGCACATGCCGCCCTCGGTCATTGGAATGACGGCTGCGAACGCTCATGTGCGGCAGCTCGTGCTGTCTCATCGTATGCTGCGCACTCTGGGCAAGGAAGCCGAGACAAGCGCCGGGATCAAACGCACCTATTCAGGCCCCCTCGCATTCTCGAACGATCTCGATTGCTTCCCCATCCCATAGGGAAGCTCTGATTAAGCCGCAGTTTTGAAAGGGCACAGCTGTTCAGCTGTGCCGTAAAAGATCCCATCAAAAGTGGGCACCAGCCACTGAGGGATGGCTCTCGAAGGCTTGATCAGTGCTGCCTTAGGCGGCTTTCCGTGCTTTCACCAGCCAGGGCTCTGCGGTGCTCTCGGCCAGCGCTACTGCACTTTGCCCGAAGGGCGCAGTCTCTTGAGTTCGAGCGCGCAGGCCAGAGCATTGAGCGTGGCGAAACGAAGATTGTCGAGGCCTGCCCAGATCCAGAAGCGGGTGGTCTCCGGCTCCCTTGTGTTGTGCGGGCGCACGCGGACCAGGATATTCCCCTGGCCGGCGACCGTGAGGTTGGTGGGCGGGTCCGATTCCGCAGTGACAATCTCGACGTGTTCACCGGCCAGCGACGCTTCCATCTGATCGAGCGACACAGGCGTCGCGAGTTCCATCGACAACGAAATACCGTAGCCATGAAAGACCGGCGCGTGCAGAAGCTGCACACCGACATCCGGCAGCCGCCCTGCGGAGAGCAGCGCGAAGTGGCGCCGAATACGCGACTCGCTGGTGGCGAGCGAGAACTTTGCTGAGTCGCCGAACGACGGCGTGGTGTTGAAAGCGACCTGCGTGTCGTAGACCTGCCGCGGCAGTTCCTGGAAACTGAGCAGCTTCACGGTCTGCTGGTGAAGTTCGTCCAGAGCTGCGCGGCCGTATTCCGAGGCCGGCTCAAGAACAGTCGCCGAGGCGATGCGGATCGGCGTGGACTGCGCGACGCGGCCAAGCAGAAGGGCGAGCGCGACTGCCACGGGCTGTGCGGGGACGATGGCCGGCGTTTCCAGACCTGGCGCTTCTGAACCGGGCTGCGCCGGGATGGGCTGAAGCTCGCCGTCGATCCAGGGCGCGCGGACCAGCACCCCCGGCTTGCCTTCAAGGGCGAACGAGAGGTCGACGATGCTCGCTCCGGCCTTGTTGGCGTTTTCCCAGTGCTTGAGCGTGAGCTGCTCATCGCCGGCGAAGAACGCGAAGTCGACGTGGCGGAAGGAACTGGGGTCGATGCGCTGAATGAAGGTGACCTCGTCGCCCACCGCTTCGAGGCTCCCTAGTTCGGCCTCGTCATCCATCAGGATGAAGTCCGCTTCCCCAAAAGGAGAATCCGCGAGCGCGTCGTTGAGTTCCTTGCCAAGCAGGGAACCGGCGCCCACAATCGCGATTTTCTGCTGGTCTGTCATCTTTTAGGGCCCTGAGGCAGTGGGTTCCGGCCAGGCTGATGGTGGCGGCGCCACGAGTACGCGAGGCGAGCGATCACGCCGGAAAACATATAAACGAACGCCAGAACCAACAGCACTGCGCGTGAAAAGAAAACTAACAGGTAGATGCTGACCCCAAGCAGCACGATCCAGCGAAACGGCTGGCGGACAGTCAGGTTGATCTCTTTGCCGCTCCAGAAGCGCCAGTTGCTGACCATGAGAAAGCCGGTAAAGCCAACCAGAAGCCCCCAGATAACGGCCAGCCACCAGGTAAAGATGGGCCGGTCGAAAGCCCCGCTGAATCCATGGACCACGGCTACGAGCAGGCCGGCCGCGGCAGGGATGGGCATCCCGACAAAGTATTTCCGCCCCGGGCGGCCGGGATTTTTGGGGACCGGATTCACACTGATGTTGAATCGGGCCAGGCGGCTCGCGCCGCACAGCAGAAACAGAAAGCAGACGAAGGCCCCGAACTGAACCAGCTTCAGGCGCATTTCGTGCGGCATCCCGGTCGGAAGCGACCGAAAGCCCCAGGCGAAGGCGAGGATGCTGGGCGCAACGCCGAAGGTGATGACATCCGCCAGGGAGTCGAGTTCCCGGCCGAAGTCGCTCTCGGTGTTGGTCAGCCGGGCGATCCGGCCGTCGAGTGCGTCGAACGGGATCGCGAGACCGATAGCGATCGCAGCGTAGTCAAAATGGTGCGGTTGCTGCGCCGAGCCTTCGAGGCTCTGCGTAATGGCGAAAAAGCCGGCGGCGATGTTCACAGCGGTAAACATCGACGGCAGGATGTACATTCCGCGTGGACGGCGGCGCGGCTGCCCCGCATGGCCGCGGAACCCCGACGCGCCCGGCGGACGGAGGAATGGCTGCGATTCGCTCAAACCAGCATCTCCGCTCCAATGGAGGCGAGCATAGAGTCCTGTTCCGGTATCGCGATGCGGGCGATCACGCTGGCCCCGCCACGCACCCGATCGCCCGGCTTGACGAGCGGCTCGGCGCTGGCGGGGAGAAGGACATCGGTACGCGAGCCGAACTTGATCAGGCCGACGCGTTCGCCGCGCTCCAGGTAGTCGCCGGGCTTCTTGTTGAAGACGATCCGGCGCGCCAGAAGCCCGGCGATCTGAATGAACGAGACCTGGTAGCCCTCGATGCAGTCCACGACCGCGAGGTTCTGCTCGTTGCGCTCGGCGCACACCGGGTTCATCGCGTTGAGGTATTCGCCTTTGCGATAGCGCACTTCGCGCAGGATACCTTCGACCGGCGAACGGTTGACGTGAACATCAAAGACGCTGAGAAAGATGCTGAGCCGCAGCCGTTGGCCATCGGGGGTGGTAACCTGGGCCACCTGCGTGACCTTGCCGTCGGCGGGCGAAACGACGAGGCCGCGCTCGCGCGGGATGGCGCGGGTCGGGTCGCGGAAGAACCACAGGAAGAAGGCGGCCAACAGCAGCGGCGGTATGGCCCAGACCCAGTTCCGGGTCACGAGCCAGAGAATGGCGGCCACTGCTGCCAGGGCCACTCCGTAGAAATATCCGTCACGCAACATGAGAGAGATCGGGACACCGAAGACCGCCGGACGAACCGGGTCAGTTCTGATGAGAAACTTTGCGGCCCAACGGAAAGAAACCCACTATGAAGAAGGACGGAAACCGGCCGCACCGCGCAATTGGACCCTTCGTCCGAAAGTCTTTCCCATTCTATGGCTGGAAGCGAGAAACACAAAGGGCGGAGCGTGAGGATTTGTCGCGAATCGATTCGGGAGTCAGGCAGAGATGCAATCGGCAGACACAAACCCCGGGGCGCTGGCGCTGCGTCGCGAAGGGAGAAGGGATGGTAGAGTGCGACCTGTCAGGCGGCGCTGAAGGCGCGGACCTGACCGCGGACCAGCGTCAACTGATCCTTGATATGCAATTTGAGCTTTTTCAGGCGAACTTCCTCGAGTTGCTCGTCTTCAGAAAGCCAGGGTTTTTGGAGCAGGGCTTCGAGCTTCTCCGAATAGTGACGATGCTCTTCTTCCAGGCGGCGTATCGCTTCACTATCCGGCTGACCGTTCGCTTCCAGGTCCATAGACGACTCCTCCGGTGCGGGATCATTCCCAGCGGAGCCGCGGCAACCGTGGTTCGCCGGGCGAGTTTGGCTCACTTATAAAGTGAGACGTACAACGCTAGCACCCAGGCAGCCTGACCTTCAATGGTTTTCCTAGTGGAAAACGGTGCCACTCTGGGATCAGGGGGTATCGGCAGTAACGGGCCTGCCCAAAACCAGGGCATCTTCTTCAGGATCAGTGTAGTACCGTGGCCGGCGACCCTCCGGCAGCAGGCCCAGCCCCCCATAGAGGCCAATGGCGCGGGCGTTGGACTCCCGGACTTCGAGGGAAAAATGGCGGGCGCCGTTTTGGAAGGCCCACGCGAGCAGGGCGCGCAGCAGCGCGGTTCCGAGGCCTAGGCGCCGGGCATCGCCGCGGACCGCGATCGAGTCGAGTTGGCAGAGATTCTGTTCTCCGTCGAGCAGAAGCGTCGCAAAAGCGAACGCGAGGATCTGGCCCTCGCGCTCCGCTACAAGCGCGCTGCGGAAAATAGGCCTCTGCTCTGCCCCGGTCTGGTAGGAGTCATAGATACCCGACGGCCATTGGGGTGCTTCCGGCGAGGACACGGCGATGGCACGGACCTGGTCCAGGTCCTCGTCCCACATCGCGCGCAGTGTGAAGTTCATGAGCGCGGCGCTGGTTTCGGGCTGGATCGCAACCCTGGCTTCGAGAAAATTTCAGCGTCGGACCGCCGGATGTAGTTGCCGTCAAGAAGCAGCGGATCGTCGAATGCGCGGGCGCGCAGCCGAGGCAGCGAGAAATAGAGCGCGTCCGCAGCCGTCGGCGGAGCAACGCAGGTGGCTGCCGGAGCAAGGCCGAGAATTGCAGATTCGCAGACAGCGACCTGACCACCGAGAACGGCCGCGCACTCGACAAAGGATTCACGCGTAAGGAGGGACTCTTCGCTGTCGGGCCCGGAGTAGTCGCCGAAGTAGAATTCGCCACGGCTGGCATCCAGTGCGGCGGCCTGAGTTTTCGCTGTGTGGGCCAGAACCGCCAGGCGCGACACAGCGACGATCGGGATGGAGGCCGGCTCGGCCAGACCCTTGGCAGTGGAAAGTCCGATGCGGATGCCCGTGAAAGAACCAGGGCCATTTGTAACAACAATAGTTTCAATTTCAGCGATAGCCGCCTCGTTGCCCGCGAGGAGTTCGCGAATCGCAGGAACCAGTTGCGCAGAATACGTCTTGCCGGGGATCTCCGTCTGTCCGCGGAAGCCGAGCGCATCGCCATCGAGCCGCGCCAGAGCAATCGTCCCGCTCGGTCCACAAGTGTCAATCCCAAGCACCAGCATCAGACGTCGCTCACCCCGTCCTGACAAATCTCCAGCAGCACGCCGCCCGCGCTCGACGGGTGAACGAAGAAGTACAGGTGGCCGCCAGCTCCGGTTTGAATGTCCTCGGAGATGAGCCGAGCGCCCTGCGATTTCAGCGTATCAAGCGCGCCAGAGATGTCCTCGACATGAAGCGCGATGTGGTGCAGGCCCTCGCCGCGTCTGGCCAGAAAGCGACCCACGGGCGAATCGGGTGTGGTCGGCTCGAGAAGCTCGATGCGCGCGTCGCCTGCGGGAATCAGCGCCGTGCGGACGTGCTCGTGCTCCACCGTCTCTTCGTGCACAACCTGGAGGCCCAGCGACTCGTAGAGCTTCCTCGCCTGCGCGATGCTCTTCACAGCGATTCCGAGATGATCGATTTCCGGCATAAGAACAGGGTATAGCGACAGCGTTCGAGCAGTGCCGTTCAGCCTGACTTGCCAGGCGGAAAAACTCTCTCCGTGAGTTGCGCCACGAGCTGCCACGGATCCTGCTGGCCCGAGGCGATGCGCGCGGCGTGGAACTGAAGAATCTTCGCGTCGAACCCGTTCTGGCGCGCGCGCCGCATCAGCTCGGTTCGCAGCATGGCGTCCAGCCGCCGCTGCCAGTGCTGCGTGCGGCGCGCAGTGAGGCGGTTTTCGGCGCAGAGCCACTGCTCCATCTCGGCGATAGCGGCAACCAGCGCGGGCACCCCATCCCCTGTGGTGGCGACGGTACGGACCACAGGCGGCGTTCGCGGTTCATGCGTGGTGGCGAACGATTGCAGCGCGCGGATTTCCTGCTCGACACGGTCGGCGCCGTCGCGGTCGGACTTGTTCACAACAAAAATGTCGGCGATTTCCATCACCCCGGCCTTCAGACTCTGCACGTCGTCGCCCATGCCGGGCACCAGGACCACAACCGTGATGTCGGCGAGGCGAGCGATCTCGATCTCGTCCTGGCCGACCCCAACGGTTTCGATGAGAACGACATCTTTGCCGCTCGCTTCCAGAACCAACGCGACGTCGGCGGTGGCGAGCGCGAGTCCCCCGAGCGAACCGCGCGTGGCCATGGAGCGGACGTAGAAGCCCGGGTCCCCATTGCGGTCCTGAAAGCGAATCCGGTCGCCGAGTATCGCGCCGCCGGTGAAGGGGCTGGTGGGATCGACTGCGATGACGCCCACCGTTTTCCCGGCTTCGCGAAACGCGCGTGCGAGCCTGTCGACCAGCGTGCTCTTGCCGGCGCCCGGAGCGCCCGTGAATCCAATCCGAACCGCGCGGCCGACGTGAGGAAAGCACGCAGAGAGCAGCGCCGGCGCTTCGGCTGCATCGTTTTCAACAAGCGAAATGGCCCGGGCTAGAGCCCGGACGTCGCCCGCGCGAAGACGAGCCATGAGATTCGCAACATTTCCGTCCGCCACGTTTCTGTCCACCACATTCCTCTCCGAATCGCCGGAACCCAATACCGGGTTGTGAGGATTGGTTGCCATCGAGTCGGACTTCTCAGCCAGCGCTACTCATTCGACGGTGCGGCTGGCACCGGCAGTTCGATGTGCGAGCTGGCATAGATGTGCTGCTCGGCCGCCTTATAGGCCGACGGCTCGGCAGTCATGATGTTGGGGACAAAAGTTTGCGGGTTGCGGTCGTAGAGCGGGAACCACGTGCTCTGCACCTGCACCATGATGCGGTGCCCCTTAAGAAAGACGTGGTCCGCAGCGTGCAGCGAAAATTTGTATTCCTCAGGAGTGTTAGCGGGGATGGGCTCGGGTTGGGAGAAGCTGGTGCGGTATCGTCCGCGGAAGATTTCGTCGACGATCGTCAGCTCGTAGCCGGCGGGATCGATGGGGACGTCCGCTGTTGAGCTGGGCACGATGCGCGTGCATGCGTTCGGACAGGCGGGATCTTTGTCCTGCGTTGAGTCCTGCGGGAACACGTCGATGAGCTTGACGACCCAGTCGCTGTCGGTGCCGGAGGTGGAGGCGAACAAATCCGCGACAACATCGCCGGTGACGGTGAGGTCGTGGTCGAGAGGCGGCGTCTGGAAGGTGGCGACGTCTTTGCGGCCGCTGGGCAGGCTCGAGTCGTAAGGGCGCTGATCCTGGACCAGCCAGGTATACCAGTGGGACCCCGGACCATAGGTGGATTCGACGGGCTGATGGCGGTAGGGGATCGGGTTGGCGGGGTCGGAGGTGTAGGCCGTGAAGGCGGTGGCGTCGGTGGGCTTCGAGAAGGAGAGTGCGCCGTCAGAGCCCAGATATAGATCCCTGGTTGTTACATTTTTGGGTGGCCACTGGTCGTAGTACATCCAGCGGTCGGAACCGGTTTGGTAGGTCGCAGTGTTGGCGAGGGCGAAACCAGACTGGTCTTTGAGGTAGAAGGCAAAAAATGGAGCTTCGATCTGCCGTCGGAACTCGTCGCCCACCGGCTCGCCGAAGTTGACCGCGCCAAGGTGCCGCGTGGTTTGCCCCCAGGAGCCGTGGCGCCAGGGCCCGAGCACCATGTAGACGCGATGAGCTGCGTCGTAAGCCTGGTTGTGCGGCTCGAGCGCCGCGTATTCGGCCTGGGGTCCCCAAAGGTCTTCCTGATCCCACCAGCCGCCGACTTCGAGAGTGGGGACCGCGACGCTGTTGAGGTGGGGCTGGACGGCACGCGACCGCCAGAAATCGTCGTACGCGGGATGCTCGAGGAAGTCCCTCCAGGTGGGGAGGAGCACGGATGCAGGAGACTTGCCGGATGTATTCTCTGCGGATTTAGCGGCGGACGGATCCAGAGGCTTGCCGGACATGGCATCGGGAGATTGGATGGCGGCGGCGAAGGAGCCGAACTTCAGGAGCGTGGTGTACTCGTCGGGATCGCCGAGGGTCGAATCTTTGTTGGCCTCCATCCCGAGGACGTAATCGTAGCCGTAGGTTTGGCGGAAGGCGCCGTTGTGGAAGAAGTCGTCCCCGAGCCACACATCCGTCATCGGCGCCTGCGGGGAGATCGCGCGCACGGCGGGATGCGGGTCGATGCCGGCCTCGGCGGTGAGGAAGCCCGGGTAGGAGACCCCAAAGACGCCCACGCGCCCGTTGTTGCGTGGGATGTGTTTAAGCAGCCATGCGACGGTGTCGTAGCTGTCGGTGCTTTCGTCAATAGCGTGCCTGTCATGGTGATCGGCGAGCGGACGCATCATGACAAAGGCGCCTTGGGATTTGTAACGGCCACGGATATTTTCGTACACGAAGATGTAGCCGCTCCGGGCCAGATCGGGATGGGCGGCCTCGATTTCGGCGGGGCTGTCGAATTCGATGCCGTATGGGCTGCGGTCGAGCAGGAACGGAAGCGGTTCCTGAGTGTCGGTGGGACGCAGGACGATGGCGTGGAGTTTGATCCCGTCGCGCATGGGGATCATAACGTCCTGGCGCGCGTAGGGGCGGAAGTTATTGTGGACTGGCTGGGAGGAGATTTTCTCAAAGAGACTGTCGCCAGGAGTGAAACGCATGCCCGTGACGGCGCCGCCGGGGCCGGCAACGAATGTGTAGTGGGAGTGGCCGTTGTCCGGGGTGAAGGAGGTGTCGGACTCGGCAGTGAGGTCCAGGCGTGCGCTGCGGGAGCTTTCCACGTAGAGGGTGTCGCCGTCGCGGAAGATGGACAGGACGATGTCGGGCTCGTCCGGTTGGCGATACTGGCCAGTGTAGGTGTCGAGTGTCGCGGTGGGGACGTGGATCGCGGGCGGGGTGGACTTTTGAGCTTCGAAGCGCGGCGAGCCTGGAGCTGCGCAGCACAGGATGAGGGCGAGGAAGGCGTTGAGTCGGCGCGAGGGCATCGGCATTTATGGTAACGCGGGTTGGATTGGGAAATCGCGTGGCCGCTTTCGCGGACTGCGGCGAGCGGCGACAATGGTTGAGGATTTTCGATCGGAAGGGAAAGTCGCGTGGGAATCATGGGCGGGGCGCGGTGGAGTGGGTTGGTCCGGTGTTGCGAGGCGGGAGTTTTTGCCGTGGTGCTGGCTGGGCCGATCTGGACGCAGGAGGCTTCCCATGGCGGGATGGCAGCCGGCTCGCAACAAAAGGCGGTGTACGACGAGGAACACCGGGTGATCACGGCGGGCGGGTTCGTCAGGACGGGTCCCGTGGTGTTTCAGGACATTGCAAAGGCCGCGGGGCTGACGGCGTGGCATCACACTTCGGGGACCCCGGACAAGCCGTACATCGTCGAGGCGAAGGGGCCCGGAGTGTGCCTGATCGACTACGACAACGATGGGTGGCTGGACATTTATTTCGTCAATGGGTCGACGCTGGACGCGATGAACGGAAAAGCGGCAGCCCCAAAGGCAGCCCTGTTCCATAACAATCACGATGGCACCTTTACCGATGTGACCGACAAGGCGGGCGTGGCCAACCAGCGCTGGGGCTATGGATGCGCGGTCGCCGATTATGACAACGATGGCTGGCCGGATTTGTATGTGACGAATTACGGGAAGAATCGGCTCTACCGCAACAACCACGACGGAACCTTTACCGATGTGGCGGAGAAAGCCGGCGTGGATTTGGGTACGTGGTCTACCGGCGCGACCTTCGGCGACTATGACGGCGACGGGCGGCTGGATTTGTTTGTCGCCGGTTACATCCATTTTGACTTTGTGCATCCGCCGGTGTCGGGATCGCGGACAGTAAACTACGCCAACTGCCAGTATCGCGGCGTGGAGACGATGTGCGGGCCCCGGGGATTGCCGGGCGAGAAGGGTCATCTGTTTCATAACAATGGCGACGGGACGTTTACCGATGTTAGTGAGAAGTTAGGGGTCGACAACAAGAGCGGGTATTACGGACTGGGCGCTTTGTTTGTCGATGTTAATAACGATGGCAAGCCGGACTTAATAGTGGCGAACGACTCGACGCCGAATTATCTGTACATCAACAAAGGCAATGGTACGTTTGAGGATGACAGCTATCTGAGCGGGTTTGCGCTCAACGCGGATGGGCGCGAAGCGGCGAACATGGGTCTGGCCGCCGGCGATTACGAGAACAACGGGCACGAGGATATCGTCAGCACCACCTTTGCCGATGACTACGACATTATCTTCAACAACGACGGCAAAGGAAATTTTACGGATGTGAGTTATCAGTCGGGCGAAGCGGCGCCCACGATTCCATTTGTGGGGTTTGGCGCCGGCTTCCTCGATTACGACAACGATGGATGGAAGGATTTATTCATCGCGAACGGACACGTTTACCCAGTCGTGGATCAGCATCCAGAGTGGGGGACGACCTACGCGGAGCGGCCGCTGCTGTTTCACAACGAGAAGAACGGGAAGTTCGCAGTGGTTCCTGCAGTCGAGGGAACGGGACTGGCGGTAGTGGTGGTCGGCCGCGGCGTGGCCTTCGGAGATTTGTTCAACGACGGCAAGATCGACGCAGTAATGAACGTAATGGACGGCGTGCCAGTCCTCGAGAGAAACGTCAACCCCGATCGTCATCACTGGGTGGAATTCAAGCTGGTCGGCGTCCCAAAGAGTCCGCGGGATGCCGTAGGCGCAACGGTGTACCTCACGGCAGGCGGAACGCGGCAGCGAGGCGATGTGCTGAGTGGCGGAAGCTATTTGTCCTCGAACGACCCGCGGGTGCATTTTGGTTTAGGCGATGCGGCTGCGATCGATTCGGTTGAAATTCATTGGCCTGATGGCGTGGTGGAAAAGGTCGGATTAACCGGGATGGACAGGATCTTCACGGTCGAAGAAAGCAAGGGGATCACAGATCCGTCAGGCACGGCCGGGAAGTAGCGCATTGCGCGGAGCGATAGCCGAGTGTCAGGAGACCTTCGCCTTCGCAGTGAAGAGCGGGACGAAGTAGCTTCGATAGGCATAGATCAGGAAAATCTCCACACCCGAGACCACGATGCCGGAGCCCGCTGCCTTCGGGTAAAAGAGAAAACTGAAAAGCAGAATGTTCACGCAGATCGGTGCCACCAGGGTCAGGCCAAGCGGAACCAATCGGCCTGAAAGCAGCAGCAGGCCACCGACGATCTCGAAGACTCCAACAACGGTCATCCAGTGGTGCTGCACCATCAGAAGCGACCAGGCGCCCGCGTCGCCCGGAGGCATCGAAGCCGGGATGAAGGGAACAAGTTTATTCAGCCCGAAAACGAAGAAGACCAGGCCGAGAAGAATACGGCAGATCAGAGCTGCGATTTTCATGTATTCACCTTGGTGATGATTTGTACTTTGATGAGTCAAGCTGCCAAAGGATTCCCGTTTTCAGTTCTGCTGTCATAGCTCCCTGTCGACCGCCCGCACCACCGCCTCCACCAACCCACTCAATTCATGCGGAGCCGCCTCTACGGCCGGCTCCCACCCGTTTTCCCTGAGCGTCCGGCTCGTCACAGGCCCAATCGACACCGCCCGCATCGCCCGCGGCACGACAACCCCAGCCTCCCGCGCCAAATTCAGGAAATTTGTAACCGTAGACGAGCTTGTAAACGTCGCAGCATCCGGAATCCGTCCACCAGTTCCAAAGATTGTGCGCATTGCGGTTACAGATTCCTCAGGAATCACGGTCCGATAAGCATCCACTACCGCCACGGTGGCGCCCCGCGCCCGCAACGCATCCGGAATCACGTCCCGCGCCACCGCCGCCCGCGCCAGCAGCACCCGTTTCCCCCGCACCTGGTCCCCCAACGCCCCCACCAGAGACTCCGCCACATATTCCGCAGGCGTCACCGCCACCGTCAACCCCAGACCCTCAAGCGCCCGAGCCGTCGCCGATCCCACCGCAGCAACTTTCAAGTGCCTAAAATCCTCAACTCCTGCCCCCAGCAGCTCCAACCGCCCAGCCAGCGCCCCCGCCCCATTCGCGCTCGTCACAATTAGCCACTCGTACTGTGACAAATTCCCAAGCGCACGATCCAAATCCGCATACGACTCCGGCGGAACAATTTCTATAGCCGGAATCTCAACCGCCTCCGCCCCCAAAGCTCTCAGTTTTTCCGATAATTGCCCCGCCTGGTGCCGCGCCCGCGTGACCAGGATCCTTCGCCCCGCCAACGGCAGCTCTCTCACGCCGCTCCAACCGGTGCCGATCCCGGCGTCTCCGCGCCCAGCAGCCGAGCCGCACCCTGCCCCAACAACTCCGCCGCCACTTTCCGCCCCAGCGCCTCCGCCCCAACGTCACGCTGCCGATCCATCACCACCCGCAGCACCTCCGACCCATCCGGCACCGCCACCGCCGACACCACGCTGTACCCCTCATCTCCCCTGAAGCAATGAACCCCGATCGGCACCTGGCACCCGCCGCCCAGCGCAGCCAGAGTCGCGCGCTCCGCCGTCACCGCATACCGCGTCGCCGCATCGTCCAAAAACGATAAAGCCGCCAGCGTCCGAGCATCGTCCGCCCGCACCTCAATCGCCAGAGCCCCCTGCCCCGCCGCCGGACACAGCACCAGCGGCGAAAAACACTCCCGTCGATGCGCCGTCAGTCCCAGCCGCTCCAGGCCCGCGCTCGCCAGAATGATCGCGTCCACCTGCCCCTCGGCCAACTTGCGCAGCCGCGTGTCTACATTCCCGCGAAACTCCACGCAAGTCGCATCCGGCCGCTGTGCCTTCAACTGCGCCTGCCGTCGCAAACTGCTCGTCCCGATACGCGCCCCATGCGGAAGCGCCTCGAAGCTCTCGTGCCGCACCGACACGAACGCGTCCCGCGGATCCACCCGCTCCGGAATCGCCGCTATCGTAAACGGCTCCGCCAGCTCCGTCGGCAGATCCTTCAAACTATGCACCGCCAGATCGATCCGCCCCGCGTACAGTGCCTCTTCTATCTCCTTCGTGAACATCCCCTTCGCATCGCGCTCCGTCCCACCCACCTCCGCAAACGGAACATGCTGCATCGCGTCGCCCAACGTCTTAATGATCTCGAGCGAAACCTCATGCCCCGCGTTACGCAACCGATCCGCAATGTGATGCGCCTGCCACAAAGCGAGCTTCGACCCCCGCGAACCAATGCGCAGCACGCCGTCCGCCGCACTCACGGCAACGCTCTCCGTCTTCTCTCGGGATCACACATTGGCAATCAGAATAACCTGTCGAGCTGCTGGCCTTCGGTGCTGCGCAGCAGCACGACGGTAGAAGCCCCGGCCTTTCAGGCCGGGGAAACAATAGCGAAAGAACAAGGGGCTTCAGCCCCGGGCACTCATGAATCGAGCGTTGACTTCTTATCGTCGCCAGGCTCGTCCGCCGGCCCCGCCGCCTTGTGCCCATACTCTTTCTCAAACATCCCGCGAATCGTCTCCAGCGCCGCCGCGTCGCCATCGCGCGCCGCCGACTTCATCGCCTGTAGCGGCATATGCATAAATTTGTTCATCAGCCCGCGCGTTAGCGACTCCACCGCTTCCTGCTGTTCCGGCGTCAGCGACTGCAACAATTGCCGTTGCCGATGCAACTCCGCCTGCCGCAGTTCCTCCGCCGTCCCCTGCACGTCCACCAGTACCGGCGCAATGTCGATCGTCCGAATCCGCCGTCGGAACCGCTCCGTCTCCTCCGCAATAATCGCCTCGGCCTTCGCTGCTTCTTTTCCGCGATCCACCAGGTTCGACGCCGCCACCTGCTGCAGGTCGTCGATGTCGTACAGGAACATCCCCTCCAACGCATTCACCTTCGGATCCACATCGCGCGGCACCGCAATGTCGATCAGAAACACCGGCCGCCCCTTCCGCCGATGCAAAATCGCCTGCGCCTGCTCCACACTCAGAATCGTCTCCGATGCGCCTGTCGACGTGATCAGAATGTCTGCCTCGTGCGCCCGCGCGTGCAGCTCTTCAAATCGGATCGCCTCGCCCAGAAACTGCTCCGCCAGCCGCACCGCGCGATCGAAAGTCCGGTTCGCCACCATCAGCGAGTCCGCCCCTTGCTGCATCAGGTGCCGCGCCGCCAGCTCGCTCATCTTTCCCGCGCCAACGATCAAAATCTTTTTGCCTTCGAGCGATCCGAAAATCCGCCGCGCCAGATCCACCGCCACCGACGCAA
>CAZHTJ010000089.1:0-15515 GCA_964535525.1 uncultured Acidobacterium sp.
GCTGTTCCTGCGAGTGGATAACAAGGCGAAGACGATTGGGTTTTCGCCGGTGGAGTTGAGCCGGGAACCGTGAAAAAGCAGCGAGTAGGCAACAGGGAACAGGGAAGAGAAAAAAGCGATAGCGTTCAGCGTTTAGAAACGCAGCCCAGTGACGGACGACTCTCTCGAACAGGCCCCGTGTCCGGATTTCGCACTCCTTAGCCACTTCCGTGGCATACCGATAGCACCAAAGAGTCAACAGCAGACCGGCCGCGTCGCGGCACACTGAGAGCTGGCGAGTCGGCAATTTGCTGACTCGGCTTGAACCTGGCGGATGGGGGGCGCTTGTGCGCCCAGACGAGCCAGTTCCTGGTCTGCACAATGCAAGCGCTGGCTGAACGGTGCACGCTTCGCCTCCTCGGAGATTCCGATCTCGCGCTCTCGCCCGTTGGTTTCGGGGCGTGGGCGCTGGGGGGCGACGGCTGGCGTTACTCTCTCGGGGCTCAGGATGACCGGGAATCGATTGCCGCCATCCACTGTGCGCTCGACCTGGGCATCAACTGGATCGATACCGCCGGCGTTTACGGGCTCGGCCGTTCGGAAAAAGTGGTGGCCCGCGCGCTGCGAAGTTCGCCGCATAAGGCGCAACTTTTTACGAAGATTTCCGTGCGCTGGCGCGAGGATGGATCGCTTTACAACTGTCTCCGGTCCGAATCCCTGACCGAAGAGGTGGAGGGATCGTTGCGGCGCCTCGGAGTTGAAGCCATCGATCTGGTGCAGGTGCACTGGCCGGAGCCGGACGCGGACATCGAGGAGGGCTGGGAGACGCTGGCCCGGCTGCGCGAGCAGGGAAAGATCCGATGGATCGGGGTATCGAACTTCTCCGTTGCCCAGATGCGACGGGCGATGAGGATTGCGCCCATTACGAGCTTGCAGCCGAATTACTCGATGTTGCGGCGCAAGGCTGAGGCGGACGTTCTTCCCTTCGCCCGGGCCAACGGCATCGGCGTTATCAATTACGCGCCGATGGGCTCGGGACTGCTGACGGGCAACCTGGATGCACGAAGGATCGCGGCGCTGCCCCTGGATGACTGCCGGCGAACAATGGCGCAGTTTCATGAGCCGCGTTTGAGCCGCAACCTGCGCCTGGTGGAATTGCTGCGGGAGATCGGCAGAGGGCACAGCGTGAGTGCGGGCGCTGTGGCGGTGGCGTGGACGCTTCATCATCCGGCCATCACGGGAAGCATTGTGGGATTTCGCAGCGTCAGGGAGGTGGAAGAGATCGCCGCGGCGCTCCACTTTCGACTGAGCGAAGACGAATACCGCGAGGTCAACGGATTTCTTACGTCGATTCGGTGGTATCTGGATACGCTGTACGCCCGGTTTACCGATGCCGCGCCGGTCTCGGGTCAGCGTCTCCGCACAGGGGCGGCGCTCGCATATGGATCGACATCGACTCCGGCCGTTTCGAAAGGCTGATGCCGGGGTCGCATCGCAGAGCGCGGGAAGCTTCTAATTCAGAGCTTTTAAGGAACCTCGCTGGGGGCAAAGCCCACTGTCCATTGGTCTTTACGGCACGGCTGAACAGCTTGCGGAAAAAAGTCGGCTTCAGAAGGAAAGCGAAAACGCAGGGGCTAAAGCCCGAATGATTCCAGGGCGGTTACGACACGGATAAACTCGTGCGCTGTGACAAAAGCACCTTGTTTCGGCATTTGTTCGGGAGCTGTGAAGCGGTGCCTTTTGAAAGCAGCTTACCGCCGGATGTTCAGGTCGCGTCCAAAACGGGACAGGAGGAGTACTTTCGGTTGAATCGAGAGCCGAATCTTATGGACGGTCGGGTGGCGGGGCTCAAGCTTCTTGCTGTGTGGTGAACCTGGCGTTCTCCGGGTTGCGGGTTTTGGGTTTGGACGGTTTTTTCCGTGAGTGGTGAAGCCGTGCTCTTTGCAAGCAGCGGCTCAATCAGAGTTTGCCTGACGCCGAAGTCCCGCAGAGCGAGGGGATGGCCGGTCGTCAGCCCTGGGGCTTTTGCATCGCGCCTGTGGGGTGAACCTGGCGTTCGCCGGGTTGCGGGTTTTGGGGTTTGGGCTGGGTTTTTTCCGCTAGCTGTGAAACCGTTCCCTTTGAAAGCTTGCTGATTTTTTTCCCACGTTGTTCAGCGTCGTTCCCGAAATGGTTCAGGAAGCGTTACTCTCGGGGCGAAGCGGGAGTCGAGTTGTATGGACGGTCGCAGGGGCGCGGGAGCACACTTCTTGCTGTGGGGTGAACCTGGCGTTCGCCAGGTTGCGGGTTTTGGTGTTTGGGCTGGGTTTTTTCCGCGAGTTGTGAAGCTGCGCCCTTTGCAGGCAACGGCTCAATCAGAGTTGCCCTGACGCCGAAGTCCCGCAGAGCGAGGGATGGTCAGTCGTCAGCCCTGGGGCTTTTGCATGGCGCCTTGCATGACGCGCTCGAGGCTGGCTTCGTCTTCGACGTTGACGCAGGTTTGGCTGCGGTCGATTTGGCGCATTAATCCCCCGAGGACTTTGCCGGGGCCGACTTCAACGAAGAAGGCAGGATTTTGCGCGATGAGCAGGCGCACGGAGTCGACCCAGCGGACGGAGGCGGTGACCTGGCGGATGAGCGCTTCGCGCAGCTGATCAGGATCGGTAACCAGGGCCGCATCGACATTGACGGCCACAGGGACGGTGGGAGCTGCGAAGGTGAGCGATTGGAG
Organism: uncultured Acidobacterium sp.; assembly: GCA_964535525.1. Classification (GTDB taxonomy): domain Bacteria; phylum Acidobacteriota; class Terriglobia; order Terriglobales; family Acidobacteriaceae; genus Palsa-343. Next base: position 2,690 of record CAZHTJ010000089.1, read on the forward strand.
CAGTTCAGCGAGGCGATCCTGGGCGGGCTGCATGAGCGCGCAATGAAAGGGGGCGCTGACCTGGAGCATGACGATGCGTTTGGCTCCCTTTGCTTTGCATAACTCCGCCGCGCGCTCGACGGCGGTCACATAGCCGGAGATAACCGTTTGCTCGGGCGAATTAAAGTTAGCGGGGGAAACGACATTGCGGGTCTCGGCCGCGGCGGCCGCACAGGCCAGGGTGGTTTCGTCCGAAGGCAGACCGAGGACGGCGGCCATGGCGCCTTTGCCGGCGGGTACGGCTTCCTGCATGAACTGGCCGCGGCTGCGTACGGTGCGGACGGCATCGGCGAAGTCGAGCGAGCCGGCGGCGACGTTGGCAGCGTACTCGCCGAGGGAGTGCCCGGCAACCCAGGTGGGAGCGATACCCTTTTCGGCGAGCACACGGAGGGCGGCGACAGAGACGGTGCAGATGGCCGGCTGCTGAATTTCAGTGAGCTTGAGCTCATCTTCGAGCCCATCGAAACAGAGCTTCGAGATGGAAAAGCCGAGGGCTTCATCGGCTTCTTCGAAGGTCCGGCGGGCGGCGGGAAATTTTTCGGCCAGGTCGCGGCCCATGCCGGTGTACTGCGAATTTTGTCCTGGAAAAATGAAGGCGAGCTTCGACATGTCTCTGGGCAGATTAACAGGCGAGGGGGCGATTTTGGACGCCGCGTTCCGTACCAGGGCACGTTCCACAAAGGGGCACGCGCGAGTCGTGCTCTTCCGGCGTCGGCTTTGAAAAGGGATTAACTTTCTGCGAGGCTCGTGCGTCTATAGCTCAGAGGCGCGCGGGGCGCTGCACCGAATGCTGACGCCCCTTGCTGCCCTCCATGAAAGCCCCGGTGGTTCGTGGGTCCGCCGGGGCTTTTCTTTTTTGAACAGGCTGCGCCGATCAGGCGGAGGCAGCAAGATGCGCCGAGGGCCGCAGGCCATTGCTGGGGACCGCCGGTGAAGTGTGATGCGTGAGCCGATGGACAAAGTGGTACGGGGGCCAGGGGCCGGAGAGTTGCATCTGACAGTCCTTCATGAGCAGGCTGGCGCTGGAATATTTGTTTTGATAGCGCTCGATGCCGGCTGAGTCGATGAGGTGGGCGATGTCGAGAAGCATCTTGCCCGATTCCATGCGCTTGCAACTGACTTCTTCGGCCAGAGGCAGAAACATGCGGTGCATCTGAACGGTGACGGCGCGGGCCTTGGTTTGGCGTTCGCGCTGCAGGGCGGCGTTTTCGCGCAGGTTGGACAGATACGCCTTGCCGACAGTGGGCGGCAGAGCCTGGGGAACATAGCGGCGAACCTGATCGCGGCAGCAGTCGTCGAGCATGACCTTGAGGTGCATCTCGGCTTTGCCGCGGAGGCGTTCAATGTTGGTGATGAACTGGCGCTGGTTGGAGCGGATGGAGCGCCGGAGGGCCTCGTCATCGGCGAAAACAGTGCCAAAACGGAAGGGCAGGACGGTGGAAGTTTTGAAGCAATCGGAGATGACGCGGGCGTGTTCGACGCCGGCCTGGTGGTTGAGATTTTCGGAGGGGGAATGTTCGCTGACGATAACGGCTAAATCACTGGCTGGGTAGAGGAAGATTTGGTTTCCCTGGATTCCCGTAACTGCTTCCATTGGAATTGGCTTTCGGTGACGAAGCAGTTCGGGAAAGGCTTGTCGTTCGGTTATGCAGTAGGCATACCACGCCATATTAGGTCGCTCCGCATGCTGGATTGGGAAAGGGTTGGGAACGTGAGCGTTGAGGGGATGGACATGGTTCTACGACTTTAAGGCTTCACTAAACTGCAACGTATGCTAGTCCCGCGTATGAACCACTGGCAACAGGCGGTTTGCGCAAGATGGCATCGGTAAGCAGGGCACTCCGAAGTAACTTTCGCGTAATGGAAATGTTATTTATGGGATGAATACTCGGGTTAAAATGATCAGTTTTAGGATTCGATGGAATAGAATGGCGGCTCAATTGTGATGAGGCTCGCCCCCAGGGTCCTGAATCGTTCTTCGCGGCGGCGGGAATTGCCTGCTCTGTTATGGAATCGGTTGCACACTCGACTCTGGTATGACAGGCCTTTTTTGGGTGACGGGCCTTTTCAGGAGTGGACAGGCGAGGCGAGTTTGCGCGCTTCGCGTCCGGCGAAGACGGCCTGGAGTTCGGCCGCAATGGCGAGAGCGATGGCGGCGGGCGAGTGGCCGCCGAGGTCGAGGCCGACGGGGGAGTGCAGGCGCGCCATGCATTCGGCGGGCGTTAGGCCGAGGCCGGGTGCGATTTCGCCGATGAGGCGCTCGGTGCGGCGGCGGGGCCCGAGGATGCCGATGTACTTCATGTCTTTAGCGAGGAGCGCCGACAGGATTTTGCGGTCTTGCTCGTAGCTGTGGGTCATGATGACGGCGGCTTGTTCGGAGGCGATGCTGGCGAGAGCGAGGTCAAGGCACTGGGTGGCCGCTGCACGCGGGAAGCGCTCCGGGCGGGCCAGGTTGGAGCGGTCGTCGGCGATGACGACGTGCCAGTCCAGGGCCGCCGTGAATTCGAGGAGAGGTTGAACGTCGTCGCCTGCGCCGAAGAGGATGAGGGCGGGGGGCGGGGCGATCAGCTCGACGAAGAATCCTCCGGTGTGCGCGGACTTGCCGGTTCGCAGGGCTTTGTTGGCGAGGGTCTTTTCTTTTGCGCTGGCTTTGCGTTGGTAGAGGGCGTCGCCGGCTTCGTTGACGATGACCGCGGTCCCGGGGGAATTTGTGCTGGTGTTGATTACGATTACGGATTCGGTGCGGTCGTCGACGCAGCGGCGGAGGGCTTCGAGGTTTTGTGCGGCCGGCTCGCCGCGTTCGAGCAGGACGATCACGGTGCCGCCGCAGCCGAGGCCGTAGGGCATGTCGCCATCGTCGTCGAAGAAGCTGGAGTAGCGCTGCAGGGATGGACCTTGTTCAGTGAGCCACCAGGCTTTCCTGGCGATTTCAGCTTCGAGGCAGCCGCCGCTGACGGTTCCGGCGCGCTGGCCGGAGGCGGTGAGGATCATCCGCGCGCCGGGGCGACGGTAGGCTGAGCCCTCGATGGCGACGATGGTGGCCAGGCAGATCTCTTCTTGCGCCGCGCTGGCGCGTTTCCACAGATCGAGAATTTGTCTCAACTCGGACATAACGAAGCGCTCACCACAGAGGACACAGGGTGCCCGGAGAACGGCCGCTGTTCCGCGTGCTCTATGCCGTCATCGTCTGCTGCCCGGTGAGGAGGCTTTCGATGCGGACCGGCAGCTTGCGTACCCGCACGCCGGTCGCGTGATAGACGGCCATGGTCACCGCGGAAGCGATCCCCGCGAGGCCGATTTCACCGATGCCGCGCGCACCGTACTCGTTCAGGTGAAGATCAGGATACTCCACAAAAATGCAGTCGAGCTCGGGAATGTCGGCGTTGGTGGAGACGATGTAGTCGGCAAAATTGTTGTTTAGCGGTTTGGCGTTGCGCCTGTCGTAAATCGTTTCTTCGAACAGCGCCATGCCGATGCCCATAACGACCGCGCCCAGGATCTGGTTGCGGCCGGTGCGGTGGTTGATGATTTTTCCAGCATCGATGACGGTGAGGGCGCGGTTGACGCGGAGGCGTGCGATGCCGGGATCCCACGCGACTTCGATGAACTGCGCGCCGAATGAATGCGAGGAGAACTGATGCGAGGTTGCGGGGTCGGGTGCGGTGCGCGACTCGGCTTCGAGCGCGGCGAGGCGATGGTGCGCCAGGATTTCCTGGAAGGGCAGGCCGGATTCGGGCGGGCTGTCGGCCAGGTGAATGCGGCCGGCGGTCATGATGAGCTTAGGCGGATCGCCGCCCGCGTTTGTTGGATTGGCGCCGGCGCTGGCCCGCTTGAAGGGCGAGGAGGGCATGGTTTGCGCCGCGGCGATGACGCGGTCGATGGCGCCGTTGGTCGCTGAGGAGACGGCGGGCAGAATTGTGGCCGTGACGGTGGAACCGCCGGAGGTGGGGCCGTCGGGGAGCGAGCTGTCGCCGAGGACGACTTCGATTTTGTCGATGGGGATACCGGTTTTTTCCGAGACGACCTGAGCGAAGACGGTGTAGGTGCCGGTGCCGATGTCCTGGGTGGCACAGGTGGCGCGCGCGGTGCCGTCAGCGTTGAGGCGGACGCGGACGGTGGCTGAGCCGCGGCCGGCGTGCCATGTTGCTGTGGCCATGCCCCAGCCGAGGATTTCGTCACCGCTCTTCATGGATCCGACCCGGGGCGTGCGCTTCTCCCAGCCGAATTTCGAGGCGCCGATCTGGTAGCACTCGCGGAGATGCTTGCTGGAGAAGGGGCGGACGGGGCTGAAGCTTTCGTCCTGCTCGGCATAGTTTTTGAGGCGCAGCTCGAGGGGGTCGAGGTTGAGCTTGATCGCGAGCTCGTCCATCGCGGATTCGAGGGGGAAGAGGCCGGGGACGATGCCGGGGCCACGCATGGGCGTGGGGGTTCCGATGTTCATGGGGACGAGGGTTTGGTTGGCGGTGACGTTGTCGCAGCTATACAGCATGGTGGTGACGCCGGTGCACTGCTCGACGTAGGTATCGACCATGGAGGTGGGCTGGAAGACGTCATGCTGGACGGAGAGGAGCTTGCCATCCTGGGTGGCCCCGAGGCGCATGCGCTGCTGGGCGAGCGGACGATGGCCGACCGTCGTGAACATCAGGCTTCGCGGCACGACGAATTTGACAGGGCGCTTGACGCGCTTTGCAGCCATGGCGGCGACGAGCGAGTGCGGCCACGGGAAGAGCTTGCCACCGAAGCCCGATCCGCAGAAGGGCGAGAGGACCTGGACCTGATCGACGGGGATGCCGAGCATCTCGGAGAGCACGTGCTGGTGGTTGACGACGCCCTGGGAAGACTCATAGAGGATGACTTTGTCGCCGTCCCATTTGGCGATGGTGGCATGCATCTCCATCGGGTTGTGGGTTTCGACGGGGAGGACATAGGTCTCGTCGATTTTGACGGGGGCGCTGTCGAAAGCCGAGTCCGCCGCACCGCGAACATAGTGGATGCGGGGCGGCCCTTGCGGCGGAGGCGCGTCGCCGATTTCTACGACATCGGGTTGGGCTTTGTAGTCGACTTTGACGTGGGCGGCGGCGTCCTGGGCTTGTTCGAAGGTATTTGCAACAACGACAGCTACATATTGGCCGTAGTAGTAGACCTTGTCGTCTTCGAAGGGCGGTCGGACTTCGCCGGCGCGGCTGCTCTGCTCGAGTTGACCAGCGGGACGGAAGAGCTGGTCGGTGTTGCCGTGATGAATGATGGCGAGGACGCCGGGCATGCGCTCGGCGATGGAGATATCGATGTTCGCGATGCGCGCGTTGCCGACGGTCGAGGCGACGGGAACGCCGAAGGCGATGTTGTCCATCGGGTGATCGACCGCGTAACGGGCTGCGCCGGTGACTTTCAGCGATCCTTCGATGCGCTGGATGGGCGCGCCGATTATCGATGTGCTCATGCGTTCTCTCCTCAGGCCGATTGAGTGGTTTCAGTGAGTGTGCGAATGAGGGCACGCTTCGCCAGCTCGATTTTGAAGGCGTTGTACTTGAGGGGTTTCGCGCCGGCCATGGCTGCTTCGGCTGCGCGGTGGAAGGTTTCCGAAGTGGCTGGCTGGCCTTCGAGGGCGTTCTCAGCTTCGCGGGAGCGCCAGGGTTTTGTGCCGACTCCGCCGAACGCGATGCGTGCGCGCTGGACGGCGCCGCCGCTGACGTTTATTACAACGGCTGATGAGGCGAGCGCGAATTCGTACTGGGCGCGGTCGCGGAGTTTGAGGTAGACGGAGCGCGTGCCGGAGGCGAGGGCGGGCAGCGTGACATGCGTGATGAGTTCGCCGGGGAGGAGGAGGTTTTCGCGGTCGGGCGTCGAGCCGGGGACGAGGTAAAACTCGTCGAGGGCGATGGTGCGTTCGCCTTTCGAGCCCCGGGTGTGGATTGTGGCTTCGAGGGCCATCATGGCCACGGCCATGTCGGAGGGATGCGTGGCGACGCAGTGGTCGCTGCCGCCGAGGACGGCGTGAATGCGATTGAATCCATCAAGCGCGGCGCAGCCGGAGCCGGGCTGACGTTTGTTGCAGGGGTAGTTGGTGTCGCGGTAGTAGTAGCAGCGGGTTTTCTGCAGAAGATTGCCGCCGGTGGTGGCCATGTTGCGGAGCTGCGGCGATGCGCCGGAGAGCAGGGCCTGAGAGAGGACAGCGTATTGCTGTTGGACAGTTTGGTTCGAGGCGAGGTCACTATTGCGGACCAGAGCGCCGATGCGGAGTCCGCCATTAGGGAGGGTTTCGATGCGGTCGAGGGGGAGGCCGTTGATGTCGACGACGGACTGCGGCTGGAGGACGTTGAGCTTCATCAGGTCGACGAGGGTGGTGCCGCCTGCGATGAAGGCGCCGCCGGAGCGGGCCGCGTTCTGGACGGCGGCGTCGACGGTGTGGGCCTGGCTGTAGCGAAATACCTGCATGGCGACTCCTAGGCGGTTTTGCGGGCGCGGGCTTGTTGCACGGCAGCAACGATGTTGTTGTAGGCTCCGCAGCGGCAGATGTTGCCGCTCATAGCGGCGCGGACCGCATTGTCATCGGGACCGATGGGCTCGTGGAGGAGCGCCGTGGCGGACATGATCTGGCCGGGCGTGCAGTAACCGCACTGGAATCCATCGTGATCGAGGAAGGCTTGCTGGACCGGGCTGAGCTGGCCGTTTTGCGCGAGGCCTTCGATCGTTGTGATCTTGTCGCCCTGATGCATGATGGCGAAGCTGAGGCAGGAGTTGACGCGGCGGCCGTTGACGTGGACGGTGCAGGCCCCGCACTGGCCGTGGTCGCAGCCCTTCTTGGTGCCGAAGAGCTGGAGGTGATCGCGGAGGGCGTCGAGGAGGGTGACGCGGGGCTCGAGGCGGACGCGATACTCCTTGCCGTTGATGTTCAGCGTGACGGGGACTGCGCCTGGCACGCGTGGGGGAGATTCTTTTTCAGGGGCTTCGGTTTCGGTGGCGTGAGCCAGCGGTGAGGCTGTAGCAGCGACTCCAGCCGCGCCGAGTTGGGCGAGGAAGGAGCGGCGCGAGAATCTTCCGAGGGTCGGCTCGCGTTCCTGATCGGTTGTCGGCTTTTTGCCGGTGTCGGCTTCCTGGGTGTCTAAGAGGGGATTCTTAGGCTGGTCCATCGCGGCTCCTGCCCACTTTGGATGTTTTGGATCGGCCTGGAGAATCAAAAAACTGCGGTGACGACGCGAGGGCGCGGTGGAGTGGGGGCTGGTTCGGGGAAAACCACTGGATGCAGCCGATTCTTAAGGCTACGTTACGTTGCGGGCGGCGGTCGCTGTGTTCTTCTTTTTCTTGCGGCGGCTGAGGACGAAATCGTTGTCGCGGGTGCGTTGCCTGGCGCTGGCTTTGTCGATTTTGCGCCAGAAGGCCACGAAATAATCCACGGCGGAGATGATAGAGACTGCGGCGGTGTAGTAGATGCCGACCACGGCGAAGAGATCGACGGGCATGACGAACCAGCCGATGTGCCAGGAGTACCAGGCGTGGTCGAGGGTGGCGGCGACGACGGAGACGATCTGGATGACGGTTTTGAGTTTGCCGACGTCGCTGGCTTCGATGGTGAAGCCTTCGGTAGAGGCGATGGAGCGGAGGCCGCTTACCAGGAATTCGCGGCCGATGACGACGACGACGATCCAGGCTTTGACGACGTGGGGGTTGAACTCGACGAGGGCGACGTAGGCGGAGGTGATGAGGAGCTTGTCGGCGAGAGGGTCGAGGAGCATGCCCATGGTGGTGATCTGGCCGCGGTGGCGGGCGAGGTAGCCGTCGACGCCGTCGGAGATGGAGAGGAGGATGAAAAACAGGGAGGCAATGACTTCCTGCTCGCCGTGGAAGCTTCCGTGAGGAAAACGCGGCGAGAGCATCCAGATGAGCACGGGGATGCAGAAGATCCGGCCCATCGTAATGGAGTTGGGGAGGTTCACGCGGGATGCGCCCCTGTTGTCATTATGCACCAGAGGGGGGAGTGGGCCGGGGCCTGGGTTACTCCAGTCATGACACGAAAGAACTTTGGTAGGAGGGGGTTCGATTGACTATAGTGATCGCAGGAACCTCGATGAATCCAAACGCAGGGCAATCAGCGGTCGACAGGCTCATTGCGCTGGCGCAGCAAAAACCAGCGCGGGCGAGCACCACCAGCGAAGAGCTGACGGAGCTGGAGACGGTCCCGCTGGGGCTGCCTTCGCCGAGGGAGCTGGAGCACAATCCTATGTGGAAAGCGCTGCTGCAGTTGCGGGTGTTTCTGCCGTATGTGGCGCGGCTGCTGGAGATGAGCAGTCCGTCGCAGCAGTCCGGCGCGCTGACGACCGAATTGCGCAGCGAGGTGCGGCAGAGCGTAGGAGCGCTGGAGAGCTCGCACCGCGACCTGCGGCTGGCGGTGCAGGACCAGACGGTGGAGATCAAGCGGATCGAGGAGACGGCGATCCGCACGCGCGAGGCGACGGAGCGCAACGCTCTGGAGGTGACTGAGCTGGCCGAAGATGTGCGGTCGATGCGGTCGCTGGTGAAGACGGCGCTGGTGATTCTGGTGCTGCTGTTTTTGTCGCTGATCGGGACGGCGATTTTTTTGCTGGTGAAGTTCAGGCCTCTGGCGCACTGAGCTGTGTCTGAGGCAACGGCAGGGGCGGGTTCGGCCTCTTCTTTTTGGATAGGAGGAGTTATGGCCGATGCTTTGAGGAAGCCTGAGGAAGTTCCGGAAAACTCAGATGAGGGTGCGCAGGACGAGCATGAGGCGAGTCTGGGCGAGGATATTCGTGCGCGCGTGAAGCATGTTCACAAGGGCGATGTGGGCGTGCCGGGGACGAATGACGAGGTTTTTCAGGGGTCGAAGGTGCGGGAGCTGGAATAGACAGCCGGTAGCCGGTAGCCAGTAGCGGGTAGCTGCGGATCAGGTGGAAGAACCTGCTTTCTGGTCCTCGGCCCACATCCACCCGGTGATAGCTTCGCGGATGTTATCCAGCGCTTCCTTATCGTCACGGCCCTGGGAGACGCAGCCCGGCAGGGCGGGACATTCGGCCACGATCCAGCCGTCTTCCGCTTTTTCGAGGGTCACGTGAAACAGCATGCTGAATCGTCCCGTTAATACGTCCGTTAATGCGTTCCGTTAGTACGTCCTGATTTAGTGTACATATTCCGAGGACGCTTAACGAAGCCAGATAAGAGCTCCCATACGCCGCGCCAGCGCGAGGTTTTGGCCGGGTTTTCCTGCGTCGGGAGCGCTATACTGCGCGAAGAAATGTTGAGGTGACCCTGGAATGGCAACACTGAGCGTGCAGGAGACGGAATTGCCGATCACCGCGGACGACTTCAGCGCTCTGGAAGAGCGTGTGGTGCGCGCGGTGGAAGTGGTGAAACACGAGCGCGCGGCGCGGGCGGAGGCTGACAAGAATGCGGCGCGGCTGCAGAGCCTGCTGGATGCACAGTCCGGACTGCTGGAGCAGGCCAAGGAGCAGCTACGCACGCTGGAACGCGAGCGGGAGCTGGTCCGCCAGCGGGTGGAACGGCTGTTGAAGCAGATTGACGAGATTGCCTGACCATGGCCGAGGACAATGCCATCACGGTCGATATCTACGACCAGACCTACCGGCTGGGCGGCAACGACCGCGAGTATGTGGAGCGGCTGGCCGCGACCGTGGACGCGAAGATGCGCGCCGTAGCGTCGCAGGGACGGACGGTGGACTCGCTGCGGGTCGCCGTGCTGGCGGCGCTCAATCTGGCCGACGAGCTGGCGCGGCTGGAGGAGCGGTACGCCGCGGTGACCGGCGCGGGCGACAGCGTGGAATCGATCCGGAGCCGGGCGCACTCGCTGAGCGGGATGCTGGATGAGGTGTTGGGGGAAGAGCGCAAGGCGGGCTAGTTTCAGCGGACAGCGGTTAGCGGACAGCGTTCAGAAAAAGCGGCAACGTTAGATTGTGACGGCGACGGTTACAAATACGGCGAAGATTCCGTTTGGCGGGGTGACGCCTGAGGAGTAAAGCAGGCTTCTGCAGAAGGCCGAAGTGCCGCCGTGGAGCGCATTCAGCATCACTCGAAACCCAATCGTCACTGGTCATGGAGGCGGCAGGATCGATCATGCTATATTGTGCGGGCTATTGCACCAAGGGATCGCAACGATGAAGAAAGCGGCAATTCTCCTTGTTCTGAGTATTTCGTTTAGCGCTTTGGCGCAAAACAAGCAAGCACCCACCACGCTGCGCGGCGTTTTGCTGGAGCAGTTGCACGACACGCACGACACCGAGGACTGGTTTGTGCCGGCGAAGATCGCGGTGGCGGGCCTGACGGCCGAGCAGGCGAAGTGGATGCCACCGGGAGGCGGGCACTCGGTTGGACAACTGGCGTATCACATCTGGTATTGGGATAACCGCGCTCTCGTGCAGTTCAGGGGCGAGAAGCCGGAGCCTTTCGACGGGAACAACGACTCGACGTTCACCAGCTTTAGTGCGGCGCAGTGGGACGACCTGCAGAAGAAGCTGGACCAGGTGATGACGGATTGGGAGAAGGCGGTGGAGGCGGCCGACGATGCGACGCTGGCTAAGAACGCGTCGCTGATCGCACATGTCGGGGCGCACGATGCGTACCACATCGGGCAGATTCTCTATGTGCGGAAGCTCGAGGGGGCGTGGGACCCGAGTAAGGGCGTGAAGTAAGGGGCTTCGGCCGCGCCGCGTGGGCGCAAATGGCGGGAATTTCGCGGCCTGGAGCAATCCAAACCTGAACGCGCGGTCGTATATCTGGATAGACATGCGACCGCGTTCGATCATCCTCGGAGTTTTGTTGAGCCTGCTGATGGCGGCGCTGGCTTTGGCTGAATCGCCGGCGCCCGCGTCGCAGCTTGTGTGGCAGCCGTGGTCCGATGCGGTGTTCGCGCAGGCGCGGGCCGAACACAAATTTGTGCTGCTGGATCTGGAAGCGGTGTGGTGCCACTGGTGTCACGTGATGGACGACGTCACATACAAGGATCCCATCGTGATCCGGCTGCTGCACGAGCATTATTTGCTGGTTAAGGTCGATCAGGATTCGCGGCCGGACATTTCGAATCGCTACGAGGATTACGGATGGCCGGCGACGGTGGTGTTTGCCGGCGATGGGTCGGAGATCGTCAAGCGGCAGGGGTACATTCCGCCGCGGCCGATGTCGTCGATGCTGCAGGCGATTATCGACGATCCATCGCCGGGGCCGAGCGTGGTGAAGGAGGCGGCGTTTCATCGAGCGGCGAATGCGGCGATGGCGCCGGCGCTGCTCGAACGAGTGCGCGCCAGCTACGAGAAGCAGTACGACAAGGATGCGGCGGGGTGGGGATTCGGGCACAAGTATCTCGATGGGGATTCGGTGGAGTACGCGCTGCGGGCGGCTGCGCGGGGCAACGCGGTTCTGGCGAAGCGGGCAGAGGACACATTGCACAATGCGACGGCGCTGATCGATCCGGTATGGGGCGGGATGTATCAGTATTCGGTGGATGGCGTGTGGAAGGAGCCGCACTTCGAGAAGCTGATCGGAATCCAGGCGGTGGCGCTGCGCGAGTATGCGCTGGCCTATGCGCAGACGCAGAACCGCGAGGACCTGAGGGCAGCCGAGTCCGTGCATCGCTACGTGAGGGGCTCTCTGATGTCACCGGCGACGGGCGCGTTTTATGTTTCGCAGGATGCCGATCTGCACGATGGGGAGGAAAACGCATCGTATTTCGAGCTTGCGGATGCTGAGCGGCGGAAGCGGGGGATTCCGCGCATCGACGAACATGTGTATGCGCGGGAGAACGGTTGGATGATCTCTGCGCTGTGCGTATACTCGGCCGCGTCGGGCGATGCGTCGGCGCTGGGGGAGGCGCGGCGTGCGGCGGGCTGGATCGCGGCGCATCGCAGTTTAGCTGGCGGTGGATTTCGTCATGGCGAGGCAGATCCTGCGGGGCCGTATCTGGGCGACACGCTGGCGATGGGGCAGGCTTTTCTGGAGTTGTACAACGTGACGGGCAATCGCGACGATCTGCGCGTTGCCGAAACCGCCGGGCACTTCATCGCGGGGCATTTCGCTCCGGCGGCACGCGGAACGGGGTTCGTGACTTCGGCGACCGCGACCGATGCGGCGTATCGCCCTCATCCGGATCGGGACGAGAACATTGCGCTGGTGCGGTTTGCGACGAGGCTGGCGCTGGCTTCGGGCGACGATCGATACGAGGCGATGGGCCTTGAGGCGATGCGGTATCTTGCGGCGGAGTCGATAGCCACGCAGCCTCTGTCGGCCGGCATTCTGCTGGCGAACGAGGATGCGAGTCAGGCACCGATGCACGTCACGGTGGTTGGGCCGGCGACGAATCCGCAGGCGTTGGCGCTGCATGAAGCCGCGCTGCGCAGCATTGGGTCGCACGAGCTGATCGAGGTGAGGGATCCAGCGGATCGGTCGCCGATCCCGACGAAGGTGACTTATCCACAGCTCGGGCGGCCGGCGCTGTTTCTGTGCACCGCAACGGCGTGCTCGTCGCCAGTGTTCGATGCGGATCAGGTGCGGGGCAAGATCGAGCGGGCTGAGCTGCGCGGGCAGTAGATGCAAGTGTCCACTTTCAAAGGCGAACATGGTGTCAGGTCGCGGCGCTCAAGTGCAGAACCGAGGTGGATCGCCGAATCGTCCCGTTTCGGGATTACTTCCGAAATGGGATCAAAATGCAAACTGACCCATTTGTGGGAAGGCGTGCCGCTTGCTAATTTGCGGGTGATGCCGTTAGCATCCACACAAGAGATCGGCCTGCAAAGCAGGTGAGGGCGGTCAACGCTGGATGAACCTACAT
>CAZHTJ010000090.1:0-15476 GCA_964535525.1 uncultured Acidobacterium sp.
AGCCGCCACGGGCAAGCCGCTCATCGTGGTTCTTCAAAACGGTTCCGCCCTTGCCGTCAACTGGGCCCAGGAGCACGCCCACGCCATCCTCGAAGCCTGGTACCCCGGCGAAGAGGGTGGCACGGCCATCGCTGAGACTCTCGCCGGCGACAACAATCCCGCCGGCCGGTTGCCTGTCACCTTCTACGCCTCGACCAGCCAGCTCCCGCCGTTCGAAGACTATGCGGTGAAGGGCCGCACCTACCGCTACTTCGACGGCAAGCCCCTCTACGCCTTCGGTTACGGGCTCAGCTATACCACCTTTTCCTACAGCAGCCTCCGGCTGCCCGCCACCATTGCTGCCGGGGACTCCGTTCCTGTCGCAGTCACGGTTACAAATACCGGCCCCGTCGCCGGCGACGAAGTCCTTGAGGTCTACCTCACGCAACCGCGCGGTTTTGAGACCCCGCGCCGCGTCCTCGCCGACTTCTTCCGCCTGCATCTCGCGCCCGGTCAGTCCAGCGAGGCCCACCTGAACCTAACGCCGCGTGCCCTGTCCCAGGTCGACGAGCAGGGCAACCGCCTCATCCTCCCCGGCATATATACGGTCTCCCTCGGAGGAGCCCAACCCGGCGGCTCCGCGGCTACTCAGACAGCCACCTTCACCATCGCCGGGAGAAAAGATCTGCCGAAGTAGCAACTCAACTGGATAAAATATCTCCTAATTAAACGTTTGAGTTGGTAGTATGGATAGCGATCCGCAAGGTGCCCCGCTGTTTCTCTGAACGCTGAGCGCTGAACGTTGAATGCTGTCGTACGAGGTACTCATGGAACGCCGGTCCTTCCTGAAATCCGCCGCCGCCGTCGCAGCCGCGCCCGCCCTCTCGCCCCTCGCAAGAGCCGCCTCCCAAAGCCTCCCCGCCATCACCCCGCCCACTCCCAACCGTTTCCCGCAGGACTTCATCTGGGGAACCGCTACCGCCGCCTATCAGGTCGAAGGCGCAGTCCAGGAAGACGGCCGCGGCGCCTCCGTCTGGGACACCTTCTCCCACACTCCTGGAAAGACGTTTGAGGGCCAAACCGCCGACGTCACCGATGACTTCTACCACCGCTACAAAGAAGACATCTCCCTCATGCAGCGCCTCGGCGTCCGCGGCTTCCGTTTCTCCATCGCCTGGCCACGCGTCTTTCCGCAAGGCACCGGCACACCGAATCCCAAAGGCCTCGACTTCTACAAGCGCCTCCTCGACGCACTTCACGAAGCCAACATCGAGCCCTTCTGCACCCTGTTCCACTGGGATCTTCCCCAGGCTCTCGAAGACAAAGGCGGATGGACCAACCGCGCCACCAGCCAGGCCTTCGCCGACTACGCCCACTACACCGTCGGCCAACTCTCAGACCGCATCACGCACTGGATGACCATCAACGAATTCGGCTCCTACATCGACGCCGGCTACGCTACCGGCGAAAGCGCGCCCGGCCGCAAACTCCCGCGCCGCGGCGTCACGCAGGCCCGCCACAACGCCGTCCTCGCCCATGGACTCGCCGTCCAGGCCATTCGCTCCGCCGCACCAAGCGCCCAGGTCGGCCTCGCCGAAGACATCACCGGCGTCATGCCCGCCATCGTCGACCCCGCCCACATCCGTGCCGCCGAAATCGGCCTCCGCGAAGAGAACGCCTGGCACGTCACCGCTATCTTTGAAGGCCGCTACACCGACCACTACCTGAGCACCCTCGGTGCAGACGCGCCCACCTTCACGCCCGACGACCTCAAGGCCATCTCGAGCCCTCTCGACTTCCTCGGCATCAACGTCTACACCACGCGCGAGGCCATCCCCTCCGACGCCGCCCCCGGCTACCAGATGATCACGCGCCCCGCCACCTACCCGTACTCCGGCTCCGACTGGCTCTTCCTCAACCCCCAGGCTCTTTACTGGACCCCCAAACTCGTCTCCCAAATCTGGGGCGTCAAAAAAATCTACATCACAGAAAACGGCTGCTCCTCCGCCGATGTGTTACGTCCTGACGGCCGCGTCCTCGACTCGGACCGCGTCATGTACCTCCGCAACTACCTCACGCAAATGCAGCGCGGCATCGCCGAAGGCGTCCCCATCCAGGGCTACTTTTTGTGGAGCCTCCTCGATAACTACGAGTGGGCTTCCGGCTTCAGTAAGCGCTTCGGCATCACCTATGTCGACTTCGAAACCCAAAAGCGCACGCCCAAGCTGTCGTACGATTTCTACAAAGAAGTCATCCGCACCAACTCCGTGGTGTAACTCGGGCCGCCGATCGCGAGCTTTCTGAACGCTGAACGCTAAACGCTGTACGCTGATTAAGTGTCGTTCAAAGACTTCCTCGGCAACGAACCCACCGTCCGCCACCTGCGCGAATCGCTCGCCGCCCAGCGCCTTCCGCATTCCCTGATCCTCGCCGGCCCTCGTGGCTCGGGCAAATACACCCTGGCCATCATGCTCGCCCAGGCCGCCAACTGCCTCAACCCGCCGGCTCCCGGGCCCGACACCGACAACCTCCCAGACTTCTGCGGCGTCTGTTCCAACTGTCAGCGCATCGGCCAGGCCCTCGATCTCGACGCCCGCGTCGACGAAGCCATCGCGACCCGCGAAGACATGCGTGAGGTCGACAAGCGCGACACGCGCATCCTCATCCAGACGCATCCGGATGTTCTGGTGATCCCGCCCGACCCGCCGCAGCTGCTCATCAAAATCGGCCAGGTCCGCGTGCTTACCCGCGAAATTTATCGCGTCCCCGCCGAAGCACGCCGCGCCTTCTCCATCTTCACCAGCGCCTCCTTCATGAAAGAGGCCGCGAACGCCCTCCTCAAAGTTCTCGAGGAGCCGCCCGCGCACGCCACCATCATCCTGCTCGCCGAAAACACCGGCGAACTCCTCCCCACCATCCGCTCCCGCGCGGGAATCTTCCGTCTGGGCGCGATTCCCACCGACCAGATCGAAAAACTCGTGGCCGAACGCCATCCGCACACCAAGCCTGCGGAACGAGCCCTCATCGCCCGCCTCTCCGAAGGCGCCATCGGCCGCGCGCTTAGTTTTGACCTCGCCGCATACCTCACCAGCCGCGCAGACGCCCTCGTCCTGCTGCGCAATGCCAGCGGCCAGAATGATGCCTCGGACTTATTCCACGTCACAGAAACCTACCGTGCCGGGGCCGAAGGTCAGGAAAAAACCGAAGCCCTGCTCCGCGCCGCCTCGTCTCTGCTCGAAGACCTGCTCCTCCTCAAATCCGAAACCCCGCAGCTGGTCCGCAACATCGACCTCCAGCGCGAACTGGCCGCCCTGGCCCCCGCCGTCACGTTCGATTGGATTGAAGCCGCCGCCCGCGGCCTGCGCCAGGTCGAATCCGGCATGCGCCGCAACCTTCTCCGCTCGCTCGCCCTCGACAGCTTCGCGGCGCAACTCAGCAGTGCAGCCCAGCTCTGAGCCACGCCGGTGTCGATTTTTTTTGCAGAAGGGAACTCGGCCTTTCGGCCGTCTAAGAGGTTACACGCGGGGATCGAGGAACGGCCTCACTGACGCGATTTTCCGTCCCCATTCCGTTCACAGACGTCTCTGCGAACTGGATCCCCGCGCGCCGGGAGTGTACACGACTCGACCATCGATTTGCCAAAGCCCGTTACCAATCGTCGTCCGCCTGTTGTCCTGAACGCGGAACGCTTGCTTTTCTGAACGCTGAGCGCCGAAGGCTGGTTTCCCTGCTCCCGGTCCCCGGCTCCTGGTGGATTCCCACACCCAATCCAGGGTACGATCCTCCCAGCAATTAACCCCCAACGCAGTCTGCCCATGCGACGCGGCCCCGGTTTCCTGCATCCCATAGGCAAATCTTGTCCGTTAAGGATTATGGGTATGTCCCAGTTGCCTGCCTCAGCAGTGCGGACCTTGCGTCCGCAAGCCGTGAAGACGCCCACCCAGCGAGCCGCAGCGGTTCTCGGTTCCACGGCTCTGAGTCCCACCGCGCTCAGCTCGCCCGCTCCCCATGCCGCCGCGCCTGGGCCGGTCGCTGTTCCCCCGCCAGCCCCCGCGCCGCCCCCCAACAACACCGTTGACCTCGACGTCATCGGCCCGCGCAAACTCATCCGACCCACCCTGCCCGACAGCGCGCGCCGCAATCGCCGTTTTCAGCGTGAGGAGGAGCCCACCCTCCTTGGGCGCACCTCCGCGGCCCACGTCGCCTCGCCCCACGAAGCGTCCCACGCCGAAGCCTTCTACCTGCAGAAGCAGGTCCAGGCCCAGACCCCCATGGTCTTCGTCCTCGACGACGGGGAAAAGATCGAAGGCTCGATCGAGTGGTACGACCGCAACGTCATCAAAGTGCGATGCACCTCTTCGTCGCCCTTCCGGGTCAGCAACCGCAGCGAATCCGGCCCCCGCATGCTGATCTACAAATCCAGCATCAAGTACCTCTACAAAACGGGCGAAAATCAACCGCAGTTTTAGGAATCATCAACGGCTAACCAGGGCAAACTCCAGCACCCGATCTGCACCTGCTCCCAGTTCCCAGCTCCCAACTACAGGCTACCGGCTCTCATCAGCCGATCGCGCACCGCCAGCCCAATCCCCACCGGGGCCGGCAGCGGACACACAATCACCGTTACCCCCGCCGCATCCAGCCACCGCAGTCCCGCGTACAGCTTCTGCGCCAGTTCCTCCGGTTTCTCCCACGGTCCCCAGTGGTAGACATGCACGGTGTTGTAGCCCATGGTGAAGCCGCGCATGTCGAACGGCTTTTTCCGCAGGGCCATCAGCGCTGCCGTGAACCCGCCCGGCGCCATCGCCCCCACCACCTCTCCGGCCGCCTCCAGGCGATTCACTTCCTCCATCATGGCTATCTCGACTCCGCCGGGCCCAACGCCCTCGACCAGGACCAGCCGCGCCTGCGGCGCATAATGCCGGACGCCCATCCCCGGCGCCGGCGCCGCCTTCTGGAGCTCATCCTCGGAGAGGTCCGCCCGCAGCCTCACCTCGCCCCGGCACACCGCCCAAAGCTGCTCCATCGTGATCGTCCCGGGGCGATAAATCACGCACTCGCCTTCCCGCACTTCCACGACCGTCGACTCGACGCCCAACGTCGTCTCGCCGCCATCGAGAATCGCGTCGATGCGCCCCTCCAGATCCTCGGCCACGTGGAAAGCATTGGTTGGGCTGATCCGCCCAAACCGGTTCGCGCTCGGCGCCGCCACCGGAACCCCGGCCGCCCGCAGTAAAGCCCGCGCCACCGGATGCGCCGGCATCCGCACACCGACCCTCGCCAGTCCCGCGGTCACCAGTTCCGGAACCATCGCACTCCTTGGCAGCAGCAGCGTCAGTGGCCCTGGCCAAAAAGCCTCCATCAGACGATGAGCATCCTGTTCGACGTAGGCCACAACCATTTCCAGCATCGCGCGATCGCCGATATGCACAATCAGCGGATCCCACCCAGGCCGTTCCTTCGCCGCAAAAATCTTCGCGACCGCGCCAGCGTCCAGCGCATTCGCCCCTAACCCGTAAACCGTCTCCGTAGGAAAAGCCACGGTCCCGCCCGCCCGCAGGATCTCCGCTGCCCGCGCAATCGCCGCCCGCGACGGCTTCCCCTCCAGATCCGCAACATCGACCGCGAGCCTCTGCGTCTGCACTACGCCCCCTGATCCCTATACCCTAATCCCTATTACCCTGTAGCTATGAGCCTCGAAGTCGAAATCAAATTCCCCGTCCCCGATCCGGGCGGCCTCACGCGTCGCCTCCTCGACGCGGGCTTCCGCGTGGAAACCCCGCGCACCTTCGAGCGCAACATCCTCTACGACACGCCCGACCGCCGCCTCCGCTCCCAGACTTCCATCCTCCGCGTCCGCAAATACGGAGAGCGCTGGGTCGTTACCCACAAATGCCTGCCGAAGAACAACGACCCGGACGCCCGCCACAAACACCGCGACGAAACCGAAACCGAGGTCGAGGACGGCGAGGCCATCGGCCACATCTTCGCCCAGCTTGGCTTCCCGCCTGCCTTCGTTTACGAAAAGTACCGCACCGAATTCGCCGACCCCACGGGCCACTGCGTGCTCGATGAAACGCCGATCGGCTTCTTCGCCGAACTCGAGGGCCCTCCGGCGTGGATCGATGCAACCGGCCGTAAACTCGGTGTCGACCCCTCCCAGTTCATCACTCTGAGCTACGGCCGGCTTTTCGAGCGGTGGCAGCGCGAGACCGGCAGCCCCGCGCAGAACCTCACGTTCG
The DNA here is from genome assembly GCA_964535525.1 of uncultured Acidobacterium sp. Classification (GTDB taxonomy): domain Bacteria; phylum Acidobacteriota; class Terriglobia; order Terriglobales; family Acidobacteriaceae; genus Palsa-343. Next base: position 6,222 of record CAZHTJ010000090.1, read on the forward strand.
ACGAGATCCACGCCGCAAAGCTCTAATTTTTTTCCCCACCAGGCCGATACATCAATCGAACGGCACACTTCGGGCGAAGGCCGGTGCAGCCCTCCCCCTTCGCCCCCATTTTGCACGCATTTTTGCCGTGGAGGTGTCGCATGGTCTCTTCGGTTTTCGCTCCCAGCCGCCGCCGCCGCGCCGCGCTCTGGCGCGAATTCCAGCGCCCTCTTCAACGAGAAATCAGGCTTGTCGCCGTCGCGCTGCACTTGGCCGAGACAGCCGCCAGCGATGCCTCGCCGGAAACCATCAGCCCGAAACCGGAACCATCCACTCACCGTTCCCGCAGAGAAAGCCACTCATGAATCTCTTTTCCCGCTTTTCGTGCCGCGTCAAATTCATCTCCATCTCCGGACTCCTCGCCGCATCCACCATTTTGGCCGGCCTCGCTCAGCTCCTGCCGCTGAGCCGGGTGGAGATCCTCTCTCTCTGGAGTGCGGCGCTCGCAGGCGGCTCCCTCGCCATCATTGTCCTTGCCATGACCGCGCATGGCATCACGAGCACGCTGGACAAGCTCGCGCAGCGCGCCGGCGCCATCGCCGAAGGCGATCTCACCGGTGAGCCCTTCCCCGCCACAACCAGCGATGAAGTCGGCAAGCTCGCCCTCTCCATCAACCGCATGCAGCAATGCCTGCAAACCACCGTTGCCACGATGATGGAGCAGACTGCGGCCCTCAGCCGCGACTCCGCCGACCTGGCCCAGGCCGGCGCCCAGTCCTGGGACCGCACCAGCCAGCAGACTGCCCAGACCCACCAGGCCGCCAGCGCCATGCAGGAGATGTCCATCTCCATCTCGGAAGTCTCGAGCAACGCCCAGACCGCTGCCGACAATGCCCGCGAGGCCGCATCCGTTGCGCGCGAAGGCGGCGTCATCGTCGAAGAGGTGCTCGCCGGCATGACCACCATCTCCGACGCCGTCTCGCAAACCGCCGAAACGGTCCAGAGCCTCGGCAAAGAATCCGAGCAGATCATCCACATCGTCAATGTCATTGAGGAAATCGCCGAGAAAACCAACCTGCTCGCGCTCAACGCCGCCATCGAAGCTGCCCGCGCCGGCGAACAGGGCCGCGGCTTTGCCGTGGTTGCCGGAGAAGTCCGGCGGCTCGCCGAATCCACGCGCAATGCCACCAGCGAAATCTCCCAGATGATCGAGAGCATCACCAGTCACACCCACGCGGCGGTCGAGGCGATGTCCTCCGGTACGGGCCGCGTCAGTCATGGCATGGAAATCACGGCCCGCGCCGGGGAATCGCTCAAACGTATCATCGCTGCCACCGATCACGTCGAGTCCATGATCGCCCAGATCGCCACCGCCTCCACCGAGCAGTCCGTCACCGCCCAGGAATTCAGCCAGAACCTCGAAACCATCCACCGGCTCGGCGAAGAGGGCGCCGCCGCCACCCCGGTCACCAAGGGCCTCGTCGAATCGATGGCATCCGGCGTCCAGCGCCTGCAGGACTCGATCGGCTCCTACCGCATTGCCGAAGAGCGCTCTGCCCATCCCTCTTCGCTGCCTCCAACGCCTCGCCAAAAAAGATCCCGCGGCGCCTCCCACCAACCCGCGACCACCTTCGGCGACTAGGCGGACGCCGCGAAGAGAATCCATCGGATGATGGAGAGAAATTTCCACCTGGGGTCGGTGCCAGCTGGAGTGGGGTTCGGCGACAATGGCCGCGGCGGTTCAATCCAGGTTGAGAGAGGGAATATGGCCGACGAAGTGATCGCGAACCAGCAGACGATTCTTGCCAATCAGAAGAGCATTCTTGCGAACCAGAAGACGATTCTGGCGAACCAGGGAGCCATTAAGAAGAACCAGAAGGCGCTGGACGCGATTCTCGCGAACCAGAAGGAGATTCTGAAGAATCAGAAGGCGATTCTGAAGAAATAGGGGACCCGGAACAGGGGACTTGGCGGGCGCGCGGCGTAGTCATTTCGCTTGATTGATAACGGCGGCCCGCTTCCCGGGTTCCAAATCGGGCACATCGGGCAGCCAACTCGCAGCGGCATTATGAGCTCGCCATTCGCAGCAATAAGCACGCGTATTCCTCTGCCTTCTGCAGGGATATGCTGTGCATTTGTTCGGCGCCCAGCAGGTGATTGTGATCGTCGACAAAGAATAACGGGCGTTCCCCCACCGGCTTGATTCGAATTGTGAGCGGAAGATTCAGGGTCTGGGGATAGAGAGACAGTGAGTTGACCAGGCGGCCCTTATAGGGGCCAATATTGAGTTCTCTTCCTGCTGAAATGCCAGTGGTTCTCGATCTCGTCGAAATCCTGCTCCCAAATCCTCGCCCAGAGGCCCCAAAGGAAAACCTGATCGGTTCCCTGAATGGGGATCTCAAGACAGCCGCGAAGATAGAACTGTTCCTGATCAATGATGCATTGATCAGAACTGATATGTGCGCGTGCTTCGCGCTGATCGTGGCTTAGGTTCGCGAAGGGGTCGGGAAAATCAGCCGCGAAACTGAATGGGAGTCCGGCATGCTCCTTTCCCCAGCGAGAGCAGACGTATGACGGAACTGATTCAGGCCCGGCTTCCATCGTTCAGACCTTGTCAATACTTCGCCAGCGAAGCGATCGCCTGGAAGATATTTTCCGGCTGGGGAAGGATGACGTCTTCCAGTATCGGCTGGTAGGCGACGAAGGTGTCCATGGCTCCGATGCGGCGGACGGGGGCGTCGAGGGAGTCGAAGAGTTCTTCGCCGATGCGGGCTGCGATTTCGGCTCCGTACCCCCAGCTGATCATGTCTTCGTGAGCGACGATCGCCTTGCTGGTTTTCGTCACGGAGGTTGCGATGGCTTCCCAGTCGTAAGGGCTTAGCGTGCGGAGGTCGAGGATTTCGGTCTCGATGCCTAACTCGCGATGGGCGCGCTGGGCGGCCTGGAGTGCGCGCGGAACGATGGCTCCGTAGGTGATCAGGGTAACGTGCTTGCCTTCGCGGACCACTTTTGCTTTGCCGAAAGGGATCATGTAGTCGGGGCCGGGGTAGGGCGCGCGGCCGTAGGTTTCGCGGTAGAGGCGCTTGTGCTCGAAGAAGAGCACGGGGTCGTCGCAGCGGATGGCGGTGCGCAGCAGGCCGTTGGCATCGAGCGCGTTGGACGGAAAGACGACGCGGATACCCGGCGTGTGTGTGAAGAGGCTCTCGCCGGATTGGGAGTGGTAGATAGCTCCGCCGGTGAGGTAGCCGCCGATGGGCACGCGGATGACCGCCGGCGCCGAGAAGGTTCCGTTAGAGCGCCAGCGCAGGACGCTGAGCTCGTTGCGGAGCTGGTGCATGGCGGGCCAGATGTAATCGAAGAACTGAATTTCAGCGACGGGCTTGAGGCCGCGAACGCCCATGCCGATGGCTCTGCCGACGATGGCGGCTTCGGCGAGCGCGGAGTTGAAGACGCGGCCGGATCCATACTCGCACTGCAGACCGGCGGTGAGCTTGAAGACTCCACCTTTGCCTTTCACCTGTTTCTGCGCGAGGTATTCTTCGCGGGAGCAGTCGGCCACGTCTTCGCCGAAGACGACGATGCGGGAATCGCGGCGCATCTCGTCGTGGAGGCAGGCGTTGATGAGGTCGGCCATGGTGCGCGGCGCGCCTGGTTCTCCGCTTTGGTACTCGGGTGTGGTCTGGAGCTCGGTGCGTGTGGGGTCGTAATCCTCGGAATACTGATGGCGCAGAATGGCTGCGGGCTCCGGTGAAGGGAACGCCGCGGCGAGGGCGCGCTCGGCGGCCGCGCGGACATCGTCGTCAGCCTGCTTCTCGATCCGGTCGAGGGTTTCGGTATCGGCAACGCCTTCGTGCAGAAGGTGGCTGCGGAAATTCTGAATCGGGTCGCGCATGGTCTCCGCGTCGCGCTCGGACTCTGGCCGGTAGAGACGGGCGTCGTCGGAATAGGAGTGCGCGTAGGGACGGATGACGTGGCCGTGGACCACGGCAGGCCCTTTGCGGGCGCGGCAATGCGCGGTGGCGGCCTCGAAGGCCTTCATGCAGGCGACGGGGTCGGTGCCGTCGACCTCTTCGAAATGGAAATTGGGGAAGCTGGCAAGCAGGCGCGAGATATTGCCGCCCGGAGTGTTGACCTCGACGGGCACAGAGATGGCATAGCCGTTGTCTTCGATGACGAAAAGAACCGGGAGCTTCCGGTTGGAGGCGATGCTGATGGCCTCCCAGAATTCGCCCTGGGAGGTTGCGCCTTCGCCGATCGAGACGTAAACAACTTCGTCGCCGTGGAAATCGACGGGGTGGAACTGGCGGTAGTCGGCCTGGGCGGGATCGCCGGGTTTGGCGGCTTCAGGATGTTGGGTGAAGAAGAGCGAAGCTTCGGCGCAGCCAATGGCGTGGAGGCACTGAGTCGCGGTGGAGGACGACTGCGAGACGATGTGGAGCGCGGCGCTGGTCCAGTGAGAGGGCATCTGGCGGCCGCCGCTGGCGGTGTCGGTGGCAGCGCCGACGCCCTGGAGGAAATGCTCTTCGACGGTGGTGCCGAGTGCGAGGGAAAGCGCGCGGTCGCGGTAGTAGGGGAAGAACCAGTCGTAAGCAGGGCGCAGCGAGAGGCCGGCGGTGACGAGGAGCGCTTCGTGGCCGGCGCCGGAGATCTGAAAGAAGACCTTCTGCTGGTTCTTCAGGATGATCTCGCGGTCGTCGGTGCGCCGCGAGAGAACCATGAGGCGGTAGATCTCAAGGAGCTTTTCCGGCGGAAGACCGGGGCCGCTGCCGTTGCGGGAGGCTGCGTGCTCGGCCGGTTTCTTGATTTCAGCGCCGGAGACTGCGGTGCGCGCCATGCGGGACCCCTTGCTCCTTAGATGATCGCCAACCTTAGTTTAGAACTTGCGGCCGTGATTCGAGAACTGGTTTTGTATCAGCGGTCGTAGCTGAGGCGACGGAAGATTGTATCGCGCCAGGGCCAGGAAAGGGCATGGTTGGAAGGTAACGAAGGAGGACACGGACGGGGGAGCGGGAGTGGGGCGGAGGTGGGAGTGAGAGGAGCGAGGGTTCAGCGTTCAGAGCTGCGAGATGCGGATTGGCAGAGTGAGGTTGTGGTGCTGTACGACGGTCGGACAGGCTGGTATGTTGGCAGCCTATGGCGGACACGCGAAAGCCGTGGTACCTGCGAACGTCGCGGCGGTGGCAGCATTTGCAGTATGTGCCGTGGAAACGGCTGTGGTTGTTTGCCGCCGCGGTGTTTTTTCTGTTTTCGGTGATCGGGTTTTACCAGGACCTGATCCGCATGGGCACGATCCCCTATGCGATCCTGATGGCCATTTCCTTTGTCTGCGGACTGAACGCGATGTTGTGGATCGTGGCGGTCTCGCGATTTTCCTGGAAAATTTTGATCCCACTGATTGTGTTGCAGTTTGTGCTCGGGCCACTTCTGACGTGGATGGCTCACTGGATGGGGACGACGTTTGCGCTGAAGGATGTGGATTCGCAGACAGGGGTTCGGTTCGCGGGGACCTGCATTCTGGTGGTGGTTGTGCTTTCGTACGCTCTGTTCGTCAACTTTTTTCGCATGGAGGGGAAGGAATCGTTTCGGGTTCGCAGCGAGCTGGAGCTGGCGCATGGGATCCAGAAGACGCTGGTGCCGCCAGTGTCGCTGCGGACGGAGTTCTTTGAGGTGTATGGGATTTCGGAACCGAGCGATAAGGTGGGCGGCGATCTGGTCGATGCTTTGCGCTTGCCCAATGGCGATTTGGTCGCCTACGTTGCCGATATTGCCGGTCATGGATTGCCGGCCGGAATTCTGATGGGGATGTTGAAGACGGCGGCGCGGACGGCGCTGCTGGACGCGGCGATCGGGCATCCGAGCGGAACGCTTCCGTTGCTGCTGGAGAAGCTGAATCGCGTGCTGCCGGACGTGAAGGAGCCGCAGATGTACGCAACGCTGACCGCGTTTCTGCTGAAGGCGGACGGGAGCGCGTGGTATGCGATGGCGGCGAGCCCGCCCATCCTGCACTGGAGCGCGCACGGCGATACGCGGCTGGTGGTCGAGGAGCAGTATCCGCTGGGCCTGCTGCCAGTGGAGGGATTCACCGGCGAGGCGATTGAGCTGCAGAAAGGCGATCTGCTGGTGGTGGCCACCGACGGCGTACTGGAGGTCTGCGATAAGCAGGGAGAGGAGTTCGGTATCGAGCGCGTCCAGAAGGCCATTGCGGCCAGCCCCCGCGAGCCGCTCAAAGAGATGGCGGGGACGATTCTGGAGAGCGCGCGGGCGTTTGGGAAGCAGGCGGACGATCAGACGCTGCTGCTGATTCGGAGAATCTGAGCGCTTGCCTTAATTCCCGTCGCGCATCTTCTCCTTGACGGTTTTAGCGAGTTTCTCGATTTCAGTAGCAGTGTTCACGACCTCAAGGGAAAGCTGGTCCTTGCTGCTCTTATCCACCGCGTCCTTGAGCTGTTTGGCGAGGTCGAGGAGATGTTCTGTATCCTCGACGATTTGCTTCTGGCGGAGGGCGTTGCGCTCCTTGCTCATGTCCTTCAGCATGCGTGCTTGGTCGGGATCGCGCGGACCGCTGTTGGTGTTAGCGTTGCCGAAGCCTGGCGTCGTCTGTTCCGCACCCATGCGGGTCGGCTGAATGGGAACCTGAGGCGCCTGGGCCTGCGCATGGGCGGCGAAGGGCGCAAAGGCAAGGGCGACCAGGACAAGGGTCAGGACCCGGGAGATCCGGCTGAACGTGGCGAAGTTGATCATCACTATCTCCTCCGCAGCGGCGTGTGTTGGGTGTGCCGCGGCACAGTTGCGGGTGGCAGCATTATAAGCTCGGTTCACATCAGACAGATGAACGCAGTGTGACGTTATTCTGGGGAAGAGATGGGGACAGAGTTACTGATTCTGGGGCGGCGCGAGTTTTTTGAGGGGCTGGGGGACAAGTACCTCATGGACCTGCAGGATTTCCTGCACGAGAAGCTGCCGAAGCTGGTTTTTGTGGCGCTGCTTTCGGCGGTGCTGCTGTGGGTTCTGCGGCTGGTAGCGGATCACATCCTGAAAATTGCGCAGCGGCAATCGAGCACGGTGGGACATTATGCACAGGTGCGAACGCTGACCACGGTGATTCGGGCCACGGGGATCGGCATCATTTTGTTCCTGGCTGTGCTGCAGGTTTTGCCGGTGCTGGGGTTCAATCTGGGGCCGCTGCTCACGAGCGCGGGCGTCGCCGGCGTGGCAATCGGACTGGCGGCGCAAAACATCGTCAAGGACTGCTTCAACGGCTTTCTGATCCTGATCGACGATCAGTTCAACGTCGGCGATACGGTCACAATTGCCGGGGTGAGCGGCGCCGTGGAAACGATGACGCTGCGCCGGACGCAGGTACGCGGCGGAGATGGGACGCTGTTTATCATTCCGAATTCGCAGATCACCACCGTGGCGAACATGACGCGGGATTATTCACTGGCCACGATCAACGTGTCGGTGGATTTTTCCGCCAATCCCGACGAGGTCATGAAGCTGCTCAAGGAGGTGGCGATGGGGGTCCGCGAAGATCCGGCCTACAAAGACGTTTTCCTGGCCGACCCGATCCTGCTGGGCGTCGATGCGATCAGGGGATCGCAGGTGATTTACCCCGTGCAGTTCAAGACGAAGGCGAATGAGCAGTGGGCCGCACAGCGCGAGATGCAGCGGCGCATCCGGATCGCGCTGGATGAACATGGGATTCTGCCCGGCGATCCAAATCGGGTCTACTCCGCGGACGGTGCGCAGCCTTCCTCAACAGGAACTCAGGAAGCCAACGGGGCAGGGGGGCAGGCTGAGGGTGCAGCGCCGAAACCAGACCCGACAACGATCAAGCCAGCGGAGAGCAATCCCTTCACCGGAGGGCAATAGGCCGCGCCCAGGGTTTCGCGCTCAGTTGTACCCTGTAACCTGTGCGCACCATCCGCGTAAAAACCCCTTCCGCCGACTACCCCGTCTCCATCGGCCGCAACCTCTTCTCCCGGATTGCGACTTTCATCCGAAAGTCCACCGCCGGCAGGCCCTTCGTCCTCACCTCGCCTGAAATCTGGGCCCTCTGGGGTAAAAAATTCCTCGCCGCCTTCCCTAAAGATCAGCCGACCGTCCTCTTCCTCCCCGCTGGCGAGCGCTTCAAGCGCCTCACCCACGTCGAACGCCTCGCCTCCGAGCTAGCCCAGGCCGGCGCCGACCGCTCCTCGCTCCTCATCGCTTTTGGCGGCGGCATCATCGGCGACCTCGCCGGTTTCCTCGCCGCCATCTACATGCGTGGCATCGACCACATCCAGGTCCCGACCACTCTCCTCGCTCAGGTTGACTCCTCCGTTGGCGGCAAAACCGGCGTCAACCTTGCTGCCGGAAAAAATCTCATCGGAAGCTTCCACCACCCGCGTGCCGTCTTCGCGGACATCGATTTTCTGCAAACCCTCCCCGACCGCGAACTCCGCGCCGGCCTATTCGAAAGCGTCAAAGCCGGCATTATCCGCGACGCCAGCCTATTCCGCTTCATGGAGCAGAACGCAGAAGAAATCCTCGCCCGCGATCCCGCCGCTCTCGATCGCGTGATAACCGCATCGATTCGCATGAAAGCCAACGTCGTCGCCATCGACGAGCGCGAGTCCGGGCTGCGCATGATCCTCAACTACGGACACACCCTGGGCCACGCCATCGAAACCGCGACGAACTACCGCACCCTTCTCCACGGCGAAGCTATCGCCTGGGGCATGCTCGCCGCCTTGCAGATCGCCCTCGCCCGCAACACCGTCGGGCCCGACCATGTCCAACGCATCGAGCAGACCATCCACGCCTACGGGCCGCTCCCGCCCTTCCGGACAACACCGGCCAGGCTGCTGGGCACCGCGAAGCACGACAAAAAAAATCGCGCCGGAACCCGGCGCTTCATCCTCCCCAAAGGCATCGGCAATGCTATCGTCGTCGAAGACGTCAGCGACAACGAACTCAACTCAGCGATCGGCTGGTTGCTCGCCACAGCTCGAAAATGAAGTTGTCGAGGCAACGGACTCAACTGAAAATCTGACTGGCTGACCGCAGATCTTGCTGTGCTCTGAGCTCTGCGCTGTGAGCTCTGCTCGCGGTCGACTAGTCGACCGCCAGGCTCAGCTGATGCCGCAAGTCCGCGCCCCGCACCCAGAAGATCACGTCCGTAGCAATATTCGTAGCGTGGTCCGCAATCCGTTCCAGGTTGCGCGAGATCAGAATCGCCGGCAGCGCCTGGTCCGCCGTCTCCGGCCGCTCCTGGATCACCTTCGTCAGATCGGT
>CAZHTJ010000091.1:0-15228 GCA_964535525.1 uncultured Acidobacterium sp.
TGGGGCAACAACTTCGGCTCGCTCATCGTCATCTGGGTTCTCGGCTCCATCATCGTGTGGCGCGCGCGCCGCTTCCACATCACCGCCACCTACGTCGCCTCGTTCATCGCCCTCTCGTTCCTGCGCGCGTGGATCACCGGCGACCCGTGGCAATCGGAAATCTCGCCCATCACCGGCCCCATGTATCAGCTCTTCATCTTCTTCATGATTACCGACCCAAAAACCACCGTCCGCACCCGCACCGGCCAGTGCGCCGTAGCCGTTTGCATCGCCGTTGTCGAATTCTTCATGCGCCTTGGGAGCAGCGTCTACGCGCCGCTCTACGCGCTCTTCTGGGTCGGCCCAGCGGCGCTCTTTATCGAGATGTGGCTCGATTCCCGCCGCACCCGTACCGTCGCGACCGCAGTTCCAGGCCCTCAACCCGCCTAGTCGCGGATGAGTTCCGGCTCCGCCGCAAAACCACACCGTCGCAGCATCGCATCGAGCTCTTCTCGCGTCGCACCCAATTTGTGCGCGTTTTCGTACAAATCTCGCGCTTCCACCGGATACCAGTTTCGCCGCTCCGCTTTTCCCAGCCCCGCAACGTTAAAAGGCTCAATGACTGTTACAATTTCGCGAATCAGTTCGTCTGACTCGCTCGCGCTCAACCTTCGTCGCGCCCGCGCAAACAATTGCCGGCACGCTGGACCGAACGCCGGATCTTCGCATAGCAGGAACGATCCCACCCGTTCCGCCTTGCCCAGTCTTCGCGCCGCCTCCGAAAAACTCGCTGCCGCAAAATAGAGCAGCGACAGGGCGACAAATACAGGAAAGTTGCTCATGTTTGCGTACAGCGCTCCGATCAGCCCTGATGTCGCCACCAGCGCCGCGTCCGTTCGTTCCGCATATTCCCGCAGCCGATCCGCCATGCGCTCCGTATACCAATCCTTCTCCATGATCTCAGCGAGCCGCACCACGCCCAGCAGCGCCAGGGGAAATCCCGTCGACAATAACGGGTCGACAAACCCAGCCGCCGATGGCAGCAGCGCCCACCGGTCTCCTACGATCTTCCCCGACCGGAAACACAGCCGCGACATGTGCGTAAAGGGCCGCTCCGGCTTCGCCGCAGAAAATTGCTCCTTTAGAGCCGGAATCAAATCCAGCAGCCAACCCCAGGCCGCTTCGCCTTCCGCAAATCGTAACCGTGACGCGCACACATCCGTCGCAGCCACTCCTGCGCTGGTCATTCCGTTGTTAAACTGCAGCACCCAAACCCATCCGCCCTCAAAAACGTGATGCACGGCAGCATCGTCGATCGGATAAGGCGGAGTCGCCCCTCCCGTCCGGACGGCCGTACCACCCTCCAGCCGCCCCACTCCCGAAAAATGTGAATACAGAGCCTGCGTCTCTGGATAATCCGGCAGGTTCCGCTCCTCGATCCCCAGAGCCCGATGCAGAAATCCCCGAGGCCCCGTCGCGTCCACCACAAACCTCGCCCGAAACGCAACGTCCCGTCCATCACGTCGCCCCTCAAGCTTTACGTCCGACCCGTAATCGCAGAATCTCTCCGGCGCGACGCGATCCACATACTCCACGCCCAGCTTCTGCGCCTCCCGCACCAGCAAATGATCGAAATCCGCCCGATACCAGTGCGTATCTGCAATCTCATCTCGCGGGCTCGCCGCCACCAGTAGCTGATCCCCGCGGCCCTCATCTGCGCTCCCGGCCCCGCCGAGTGCGTGATGATGAAACGTGAATCCCCGCTTTAGCCCGCACGCAACCTCTGGATACGCACGCTGCCAACTCCCCCACTTCGCCAGCGGCAGCACCGCCGGCAAATCGTATCGCGTCGCCAGTTCTTCCAGCAGCAAATTCGAAAGCGGCGTCGACGACTCGCCAATGACCACCCGAGGATGCGTCCCCTTCTCGATCAGCACCGCAGACCGCCCCAGCCGCCGAGCGATCATCGCCAGCAGCGACCCCGCAAATCCCGAACCCACCACCGCAATGTCGAATGTGTCGCTCAGCTTCTGCTCCCGCACTCTTCGCACTCTACCCGCGCCAAAACACACTGCTCCAGATTCATCGCATGCAGCCGATCCGTCCGCCGCTCATGGCACGCCTCGCACCGCGGGCTCCGTCGCAGATCCCACAAGTCCACAAACACCCGCGCTCGCCCCAGCTTGATCCCATACTCCGCCGCGGTTTCCACCGTCGCTATTCGCGGCGACGCAAAATCCCCATTCACCGCCAGCGCCTCCATCGCCCCATTGCCTCCACGCGTCGGAATCAACGTAGCCGCCGTCGCTCCGCATTCGAACGCAAAATCCAGCGATCGCGCCGCCCACTCCGCCGCCTCCTCTTCGCGCATAAACGGTGGCTTCACCAAAATAAACACTCGCAAATCCACGTCGCCTTCGTGCAACCGATCCGCCGCCGCCCGAAACTGCTCCAGCGTCATTCGCTTATTCAGCCGACTCAGAATCTCCGGATGCACCGTCTCCAGTCCCATTGCAACTTCCAGCCGCCCATGCAGGCGATCCCGAAATGCAAAGCAGTCCGCCGCTGCCAGAGCCGGATGGCACTCAACAATCACCCGTTCAAAGCCCCCGACCCGCGCGGCAATCGCAGCATGGTCCTCCAGTGGAATCGCCCGCCGGTCAAAAAAACTCCCGCTGTTGTAGAGCTTCACCTGCCGCGCTGCCGGCAGTTGCTCCAGCGCGTAATCGATCTGCGTTGGAATTGCACCAGCGGCGGTTACATTTTCCAGAGTGTTCTTCCACAGATCGCACATCAGGCAGCGCCACGGGCACTCGCGATTCGTCAGAAAGACCGTCGCTACCGGCACAATCTCCCCCGCCGCGCTCCGTTCCTCCTCGACAAAAAAAAACCATGGCCGCCGCGGATCGACCGCGTTCCGCAGCCCCCGTCGCGCAAGGATCCACGCATCGCGCGCCGCAGTGTTTTCTGGATAAGCCGCCAACGAAGCCCTCAATGGTAGAGCGCGAGGAACTGCTCGCGATACTCTGCCTCGCGCTGCGGTAGCCGCGCCCGCAGAGCATCCTGCGACAACGCCCCATGCTGAAACCGCCGCTTCGGAAACACCGGCATCTCCATCCCCGTCACGGCCTTCACCCCCCGCGCAACTATCTCGCCCTTCAGTTCGTACAGCCGCTCCACATCGTATTGCGTCAGCTCGATGAACGGAATCGCCTCCGCCACCGCAATCACCTCCGGCCGTGTATACGGACTAAATCCCTCGAACCCACAATGCCGCGCCGTCGCATACGTCCGCACATACGACCGGCTCAGCCCGCCGCTGTACGTCAGCGAGTGCTTGATCTTCCCGACCCCCCAGCCCTCCTGGTACAGCATCGGATTGTTGATCACGCTCCGAATCGTCAGCTCCGGATTCTCCTCGATCGGATAATCCTTCAGGTTCTCGTCGCCGCCATCGCCATCGATCAGGTATCGCCACTTCGGATAGCGCGCCCGAATCCCCCGTCCCAGCGCCAGCGCCATCGTCGCTGACTCAATGTCCAGTGATTTGTAATCTTCGATGATACGAATTGTCTCGCCCACATCGAGACTTGCCGGATCGGCCTCAATCGGCTCCAGAAACAGCCCCAATCTCAGTTTCTCCAGAAGCGCCCGCGCCTGCTGCACGTCAGGCCCATCGCCCAGATCCAGTACAAACGCTTTCAGCCGGCTCGGGCTCATCCCCAGCTTCCGCATCACGTGATACGTCGTCAGAAATACGCTGCCACTGTCGATCCCGCCCGAGAAGCATGCCCCTATCGGCTGCTGTTCCGGAATCGTCCGCAGCCACTGTGCGATTTCTTCCGCCAGCGCTGAGATATAGGTTCTGCCTATAACGTCGAGATCCGCGGAAAGAGATCCCATGACAGGCGTGAAGAACCGCGTATACACCGGGTCCGGATCAGGGCAACCAATGAGTTGCAGATCTACCACGTGATGCGCCGGCACCATGCGTGTGTAGCTCGGGTGAAACTGCCCGTCCAGCCCCTCCGCCTTCAGCCACTCATAGATTGTGTCAATGCGCGACGCGACAATCAGCGCCGGCCCCTCCTGGCGCTTCGCTAAAAAATACCGCATCGGCCGATCCAGCGACCGCGCCATGCGCACCGTCTTCCCAACCTTAGCCAGCAGCGCAAACGACCCCTGAATCTGCCGCGCCCTCTCGGCTGGGCCGTCCAGCAGAACCCTGCGCGCCTCATCGGCGCTCATGTTGTATAGATGGTTTTCCCTGGGGTCGATCAGATCGACAACTCGCTCGACGTAATGATCCATGGCAAGCAGTGTACGCAAAGCGGCTCAGGAAAATCTCCGCCCTGCGACCGCTCCCTCCTACGCGCTCAGTGCAGCCAGCGAATCCTTGATCGTCGGATTCTGTCCCTCTTCCACCGCCTGCCGCCGAATCTGATGGAACCGCGACAGCAGGGCATTCGCCTTAGCCAGCGCCTCGATCCGCTCCTCATATTCTGCCAGCTTCGCGCCAGGAATCGCGAAGACCGCAACGTCATCCTCGAGAACATCCAGATAAGCACGCGCCCCGCAACATCCCAAACTCAACGCCGCGCGCCCCGTGTTCATCACCTGCGGAACCACCGCGCACGCCGGCCGTCCCATCGCCGGCGCCACCTGGCCTTCCACCTGCTGCGTCGCCTCAGAAAGTATCAGTGTCTGATTCGAATTCACGAACAGCATCACAAGATCCGGCGCAACTGCCGCCCGCGCCAGCGGTCCGTAGACAACATACTTCGGCTGCGACTGCAGAACCGGAATCTGCCCCAAGTCCTCCTCGCGCACATACCCGAGGTCTGCGAAGACTTTCAGCGCGTCCATCAAATCGGTCTGCTGCTCCGGGGAAGGTTGCAGGTTATGCGTGTAGACGCCAATCGCGCAAAGATAGTGATCCGCCGCAGCTGTCGCAAATGCCCCCGCCGCAGCATCCTGCCAGAATCGGCATCCGGCTGGAACCCGTCCGGAATGCGCCGGCACCCCTTCCGGCGCCGCAGCGCTGAACGAGATCGCCACCGGCGGCTGCTTCAAATCGAGCGCCATAGTTAGCGAATCGGCGATTGCGGCAAAGTCGTTGCGCGTAGCTGTCATCCATTTCCTCCGTTGTCGTTCGTGTTCCCGCGCAGCGTCGCGCGCCCACAGATTCAGCTGCGCTGCTCCGCCTCGGCCGTAAATCCCAGCTCCGAAATAAATCCCCGCAGCGCCGCCTCGTTCACCTTCGCAGCATCGTACCGGATTGTCACCAGCGCCTCGGGATACGTCGCCTTCACCCACTGCACGCCCTTCTGCTTGCCGAGCATCGTCTCGAGGCCTACCGCGCACGTGACGCATGTGAACCCCTTCACTCGATACGCAACAGTCCTCGTCTCCTCGGCATCCGCCAGTTCCACAGCGGCCAGCGTGCCCGCACTCGCCAGCGTCATCATCTGCACAAACCGTCTGCGCTGCATCTTCTCTCCCTCGCTTATCTTTACTTCGCCGCCGCAATCCCCGGCTCATACTTCCACGCCGTCATGATCGACGCCTTGTCCGAAAACCGTGTGTCAGTGTACTGCCTGAACTCGATCTTCTTGTTCAGCACGCCAGTTTCCATCATCAGATCGCGCACCATATCGAAGTCCGCCTTCCGCGGCGCCAGCTGGCTGTACACCACGCGATCCATCGGCTTGGTCAGAGCCCATCGCAGCAGCGCCGGCTTCTGGTTGTAGTAGTAACGCCCCACAAAGTCCGCCGCATCCTCGCGATACGGCTTGCCCTTGTCGAGCCACAGCCCCGAGCGCGCGATCCCATCCACCAGCACCTGCACCGTCTCCGGCCGCTTGTCGATCAGATCCTGCCGCACCACCAGAATGCACGACATGTAATCCGGCCAGTAATCGCGAGCCTGAAACAGCACTCGCCCGAATCCACCCATCTCCGCCATCGACGGAAACGGCTCGCCCATCACGAACCCGTCGATCGCTCCCGCCGCCAGCGCGCCCGACACATCCGGCGGCGCCATCTCCACCATCTTCACGTCGCCCGGCTTCAGCCCCCACACTTTCATCGCCCGAAACAGAATCAGCCGCTCATCGGAGAAGCGGCTCGGAATCGCGACCGTGCGCCCCTTCAGATCCGCCACCGTTTTCACAGGCCCGTTTTTCTTCACCACCATCGCGCTGCCGTAGCGATGCCCCAGATACACCACCTTAATCGGCACGCCCTGCGACGCCAGCGCAATCGCCAGCGGCGCAACGATAAACGCCGCCTGCACCTTGTTCGAAATCAGCGCCTCTTTGATCTCCGGAAAGCCCTGGAACATCCGTGGCAAAAACAGCTCGCCGTTCTCCGAAAACTTCGAAATATAATCCGTCACCGGACATGTCAGCTGACACGTCACCGGAATGTACGCGACGACAACCTTCCGCTGTGCCGGCGGGCGAAAGTTATTCAGCGCCACGTCCCAGTTCACGTTCAGCCACGCATGCAGGCCCGTGATCAACACCAGCCACGCGGCGCCAAACAACACGACCTTTTTAGGACTCAAAGCGGAACCCCCATCGCACCGACCGCAGCTTTTCGAGGCGCCGGAACGCCACGTCGAGAATCAGACCGATCGCCCCAATCAACAGAATCGCCGCCACCACCAGGTCGTAGCGCTTGCCCGAGTTGCGCGAATCGATCACCAGATATCCCAGCCCCGAATCCACCGCGATCATCTCCGCCGCCACCACCACCAGCCACGCAATCCCCAAAGCAATGCGCAATCCCACAAGAATCTGCGGCAGCGCCGCGGGAAACAAAACTCTGGCCAGCAACTGCGGCCCCGTCAGCCCAAAGTTCCGGCCCGCGCGCCGATACACCTGCGGCACATTCGCCACTCCGTTGATGCACGCCACCACGATGGGGAAAAACGCCCCCAGAAAAATCAGGAACGTCGCCGCGTTGTCGCCAACGCCGAAAAAAATGATCGCCACCGGAATCCACGCGATCGGGCTGATTGGCCGCAGAATCTGCATCACCGGATTCACCACCTGGTTGGCCGCCGGATACCACCCCAGCGCCAGCCCCAGCGGCACTCCAATCAGAACCGCCATCCCGAATCCAAGTGCAACCCGACGCAGCGAATCCGTGATGTCCTTCCACAAAACGTGATGCCGCACCAGTTCCGCCAGCCCCTTTTCCACCTCGCGCGGCGACGGAAACACCTTCGTCCCGCTCCACCGCACCGAGTAATACCAAACCGCCAGCAGCAGCGCCGTCGCGAGAATCGGCCAGAAGAACCGCTCCCACTTTGCGGGTTGGCTTAGCGCGTTCATAGTTTGTGAGCCAGGCCAATCTGCTGAAAGATGCCGTCCCGCAACTCCAGATACCGCGCCGAGCTGATGTCCCGCGGGTGCGGAATATCGATGTTCACGATCCGCTGAATCGTTGCCGGCCGCGCGCTCATCACCACCACCCGGTCCGCCAGCTGCACCGCCTCATCGATGTCGTGCGTCACGAAAATGATCGTCTTCCGCTCCGCCTCCCAAATACGTAACAGTTCCCCGCGCATAATCAGCCGCGTGATGGAATCCAGCGCGCCGAATGGCTCGTCCAGCAACAGCATGTCAGGATTCACCGCCAGCGCGCGCGCCACCTCCAGCCGCTGCTTCATCCCCCCCGACAGCTCCTGCGGGTACGTCTTCTCGAACCCCTCGAGGCCCACCATCTTCACGTAGTGCGCGATCCGCCGCTCGCGCTCTGCCCTCGACAGTTTCGACAATCCGAATCCAATGTTCCCCTCAACCGTCAGCCACGGAAAAACCCCTCGCTCCTGAAACACAAATATCCGACGCGGATCCGGCTTCCGCACCGTCTCCCCGTCCACGCGAATCTCGCCACTGGTCGGCGACAAAAATCCCGCCATACAATTCAGCAGCGTTGACTTCCCGCACCCCGACGGCCCCAGCAGGCACACGAACTCCCCATCGCCCACTTCCAGACCGATGTCGTTCAGAACCTCGGTGCGCTTTCCGTCACGCTCGAAGACCACACTGACGCGATCCAGTGTCAGCTTCGTCTTCAGCGCCGCACCCGCCGCCACAGTTTGCATTTGTGCCACTAATCCTCCGAGTAACTCCAGCGGAACGACTTCACCCTCTCCAGCGACCGCATGCCCCAGTCCAGCAGCAGCCCAATCAGTCCGATAATCAGCATCCCCGCTACCACCAGGTCGTAGCGATTCCCCGCATTCCGCGCATCCACAATCAGGAATCCCAGCCCCGAACTCACCGCGATCATCTCCGCCGCTACCACCACCAGCCACGCAATGCCCAGCGTGATGCGCAGCCCCACAATCAGGTTCGGGACCACCGCCGGATACAGCACGCGATACACAAGGCTCGCCGGGCTCAGCCCGAAATTCCGTCCCGCATTTACATACACGGCCGGAATGCTCTCGACCGCGTTCATCGCCGTCAGCATCAGCGGGAAGAAGCAGCCGACAAAAATCAGAAAAATCGCCGCCAGATCGCCCACGCCAAACCAGAGAATCGCAATCGGAATCCACGCCAGTGGCGAGATCGGCCGCAGAATCTGCAGAATCGGATTCAGCGCCATCTCTGCCCTGCGATTCCACCCCGCCGCCAGCCCCAGCGGAATCGCCAGCACTACCGCCAGCACGAAGCCCCACGTCACCCGAAACAACGACGCCACTACATATTTGAGCAACAACCCATGCCGCACCAGGTCCGCAATGCCGCCCGCCACGCCCCACGGCCCCGGCAGCAAATGGCTCGCCTGCCTCCGCACCCCAATCTCCCAAAGAAGCAACAACAACGCGATGAACGCCAGTGGACGCCATACCAGACGCAGATTCGTCCTCGCCGTGCTTTCCTCTCGCATCCGTCCGTTCCTCGTCCCGCGCGCCACACCGCACTCTGTCGCACCGATCACTGACGGCGCAAATTCAAATAAATTGCGAGCCTGGGGAGCTCAGGGGTATTCTTGTCCGCCTATCTTATAGGCATCGAGTCGCATGCCGCCTCCACCGAAAGGTGGAACTCCATCTTTTCGGGAGGCGGACCGCGGCGTCCGGCAAATTTCCTTCGCGCAAAAAACTAAACGGAGGCGGCGTGCAATACGCAGCCTCCGCGAAGGATCGAACCAGGGTTTAGTGCGTGCCGTAGCTGTAGAGGTTGCCGTCCGTTCCGATGCCGTAGTACGCACCGGCCTTCTGCACAACCACCTCTTTCATCGTTCCTGTCACCTGCGTCCAGTTATTGGCTGAGTCGAACTGGTAGATGGCGTTTCCGCTGGTCGTTGCAATCACCGTCCCATCGGAAGCCGAAGAGATCCAGCTGTAGGCTGTTTGGCCTACCGCCGACCACGAACTTCCGTTGTAGTTCCACGCCCAGTAACCGGGTCCGCTGCCAACCACGAAGTAGTCGTTGTTCCTGACCACGGACAAGACGTTAGCAAGGCCCGTTGGAATCTGGGTCCAGCTATTGTCGGCAACATACTTCCAGATGGTCTGCGCTGTGTCGTTTGCTACCAGGACCGTTCCATCCGATGCGGCTGCGATTGAGTCGACGTTGTTGCCCACACGGATCCACGTGCTGCCGCTCAACCGATACACGTTGTTGTCTGTCCCGATACACCAGAGGCTGTTCGCGTTGACCACCGCTACCTGTTTCGCCAGTCCTGGCAGTTGCGTCCATTTGCCCGCGGCGTATTCCCAGATGGTCTGATTCGGCGCGTTCACCACAACCAGTGTGCCATCCGCACCCACCGCTGCATTACTCACGCTGGTGAGCATCTTTTGCCAGCCGGTTACCGTGATCGTGAACGTCTCTGTGCTCTTCATCCCTGCTGGATTGGTGTAAGTGGCAACGTACGTGTTCACTCCCGAATTCAACGGAATGCCGTCGATCTCTCGTGCCGTCGATGTGAACCCGTTGGTTCCGGTCCAGCTCCACGAACCGCCGGTGAGCGGTTGCGGACCGAGGTTGACCACCGAACCGGCGGCGACCGTCACCGCGGTGATCGATTGCCAGCTCGCGCCGTTCACCTGGATATAGGGCACGATGGGCGTCGGAGGTATGGTCACAGACAGACTGACACTCGCCATGGCCGTGCTGTAGTCGCCGCTATCGCTGGGCGTAAAGGTCACCGACAGTGTGTCGGTCCCCGCGGCCGGCATTGTGCCTGCCGCCGGCGAGTAGAGGAACGTGCCCTGCACCGAGGCCGTCGCATCCAGCTGCGTTGCGCTCAGCAACGTTCCGTATGTAATCGCAGCCGGCGTTGCCCAGCTGATCGTGGGCGTCGATTTGTTGAGGGTCAGGACACTGGTCGTAGCGCTGGCGTTGTACTTACCCCCAACATCGGAATAAGCCACGCTGACCGAATATGTCCCTCCTCCAAGGCCCGCGAGAGGAAAGACCACCGTGGCCACTCCATTGGCACCGACTGGGACGCTGACCGTGGTGGATTGGACGGTGAAACTGACCTGTCCTTCGGCGACCGGATTGCCGCCGCTGGTGACCGTGGCCGACAGGTTCACGCTCGTGGCCGGCAGCGTAACGCTGGCCGAACTCGCGACCGTGGCCGTGACGGGTGGAACCGGCGGACTCACCGTGAGCGTCACCGGCCCTGCCGTCAGAGTGTCGGTGCCCACCACCGTCATGCTCACCGCGAGCGAATCCGTCGGCGCGCTCGCTGCGCTCACGGTAAGACCGCTGTACGTCGCCCCCGTCCCCGTAACCGTCGTCGCCGTCAGGCCCGTCGCTGTTCCCGCTCCGGTGAAAGTCAGCGGTACTGGCACTCCGCCGATGTTCTGTCCGTTCTCTGTTACAGATACGACCACCGCCGGCGTGATCCCCGGCACGTTCACCGTCGCCACGAAGGGACCCGTGCCCGTAAACTGCGCCGACGTGTAATTGGTCTGCACCGCACCCGCATCCACGCATGGCGTGGCCGAGGAATAACCCGTGTAAGTGAGGTTCTCGTTCGCAAATCCGCGCTGATCCGTCAGCGCCATCCCTGGAATATTCGCCGCCAGCCCCGCGCAGATCGCCGAGCTGCCCGGCAGCGGCAACACCGTCGGCGTCGGCCCGCCATAGGAGCCCAACCCCGCCAGATTCGTCGCGCCGGCTACGTTACCGCTACCGGCCGCCGTCGGGCATCCCGTGCCCGCGCACTCCCCCGCCGCGTCCAGAACGCTGTTCTCGATCCCCAGCGTCCCGAGGTTGTCGATTCCCGCCCCCGTGCCCGTGTTCGCCGCAAAGGTTGTGTTCACCGCGGTCAATAAGCCACCGCTGTTGTTATAAATTCCTCCGCTGCTGCTCGCTGCATTGCCCGCCAGCGTGCTGTACTCCAGATTGACTGCGCCGGTGTTGTAGATCGCGCTGCCCAGCACCGCCTTGTTGCCGGAAATCGTACTGTCGATCGCCAGCACTACCCCGCCGTTGTCGATAGCCCCACCGTCGCTTACCGCGGAGTTGCCGGTCAGGACCGCATTGGTCAAAGTCACCAGCCCCGCGGTGTTGTTAATGCCGCCGCCATTCGATGCCGACTTGCCGTTCGCGATCGTCAGACCCGAAATATCCAGCGTCCCGGTCGTGATCCCAAACACCGGAACCGCGCTGTTCCCGGACACCGTCAGCACGCTGGCGCCCGGCCCAATGATATCCACCTCGCCGGTAATCGTCGGCAACTCGCTGCCCAATTTGATCGTCCCCGTCACTGCGGGGGCAAATATGATATCTGCATCCCCCTGGGAGTTCGCCTCAGCAATCGCATCGCGCAACACGCACGTCGCCCCACAGGTGCCGCTTCCCGGATCGCTCGTCGCCGTCACCGTCAGATAATGCGCCTGCGCCGCGCCCGCATCCACTTTGCCCGCCGCGCACGCGGGATCGATCCCGAAACCGCGCTCGTCCATCGTCAGCGCATTCCCCTTCACGTCCTTCGCACCCGCTGTCGTCGCGCCGCACAAAAGTTCGCTCCCCGGCAGCGGCAACATCGTCGGGCTCAAACCGCCGTAGTATCCCAGCGACGAAAGCTTCAGATTACCGGCCACATCGTCGAAATTTCCATTAGCGTCCGGACTGCTGGGGAACGTCGGGCACTGCGACGCCGGCGCCGGAAGCGCCGTGCATTGACGGCTGCCGGTCGCTGGCTCCACGATCACGTTGTCGGACAGCGTCATCGTTCCTGCGTTCGTAATGCCGCCGCCGACCACCGGCAGGTTGCCCGCCAGGGTGCTGTCGCGCAGCGTGAGCGTTGCTCCGGTTTCGTTGTAAATCGCACCCAGGCTCCCACCGTTGACGGGAACCATGTTGTTCACGAAGGTTGAGTCGCTGATCGTGGTCACTCCGAAATTGCTCGACTCATCGGAGTAGTTCAGAATCGCGCTGCCTTCGTTGAAGGCATAGTTGTACGCGAAGGTGCTGCCCTGAACCGTCATCGTGCCCAGGTTGAAGAGGGCGCCGCCGCCATCGACTCCCGGCGACTGGTTGCCAACGAACATCGAGTTCACAATCGTCAGAACCCCTTCATTCAGGATCGCCCCACCGCCACTGCCGTTCGTCGTGTCGTTCCCGACGAAAACGCAGTTTGCCACATTTACCGTGGTGCCCTTCGTGGTGTAAAAGGCGCCTCCCCAGCCTGGATCGCCGCCGTACTCCGTCGTGTACCCATTCGTCGCCGAAACGGTGCCGTTGGCGAAGGTCAGCCCGGAGAAATTCGTAGTTCCCGACGTGAAGCCGAGGATCTGATACTTGTTTGCCCCCGAAATCGTCAGCAGATTCGCCCCCGGCCCCGTGATCGTCATCGTGCCCGTTGTCGCGATGTTCGGCAGTGCGCTCTGCAGGGTAATCGTGCCCTTCAGCCCTGACGCGAACACAATTACACCCGCCGTGTCGGCGTTGGCCGCTGTGATCGCCGCCCGCAGCGAACCGGTGCCCGAATCGTTCAGATTCGTCACCGTATAGGTGGCCGCGTGCGCCGCCGTGGCGGACGCCAGCAACACTGGCGCGATCAGCAGGGCGGAGAGGAGGTGAAAAGACGAGAAACGGCGGACAGACTCCACAGCACCTTTGGCGTACATAGAGACCCTCAGCAGCAGAAGTTGAATTACCGGCCGCGGCGAAACGACGCTGGTTGGCCGAAAAATCCGGAGATGAACCCACTGCTCCGGCACGTCTCGTTTGTGTTATCCCTTTCGGTGCGCAGGGAAGCCAACAGACGGCCGACAAATACCCGCACAGAAAAAGGATTGCTTCGACGTACCTTAGTGATCACATCGGTGCGGGTCAACGAATCTTTGGCCACCACTCCAGGGCACTGCGGAAACCTGTTCCGCATCACTTTGGTGGCAGTTACTATCGGGCCATCCTTAAACCGGTGAAGTCTTTTCGTTGCTTCAGCGCACCGACCGGCTATCCCCCTGCATGGTGCCATCGGTTTCGCAAAACCACGCACGTTGGCAGGACGCCCGCATCCCCGGAACAGGGCAGTCCGCAAATTCTTCAACGGCCGCGTAATCAGATCGTAACGAAAATCCCTCTCTCTTCGCCCATCAGTTCGATCCCTGCCGCCTTCGGCCGTCGGTTGTCCCGAACAAGGTTGAAGGACGAAATACGGCGGCTCGATGCGACCAGGAATCCGATCGCGCCAGCAGCACCCGCTCTCCAATTACCCTCGTTCCCGCCCCAGCATCGCATCCTCCCCTGTCGCCAGCACCAGAATCGCCGCCACCGCCACCACCGCCACCGCAAACCCCAGCCGCAGGGATCCCGTCCGCGTCGAAACCAACCCCGTCAGCCACGGCAGCACCGCCCCGCCGCTCGCCGTCACTGCAAATACCCATCCCGTGTTGCGATGGTCTCGCACCCGCGCCAGCATCCACGACACGCCAATGGGAAACACCGGCCCGAACCCCACGCCCGCCGCAGCCACTGCCACCAGCACCGCCGCCGTCGAGTGCGGCGCCACCAACACCGCCACAGCAAGCAGCGCCAGTCCGAGGCTCGGCAACAAAACTGTCCGCTCCGCCAAGCGCCGCAACGCCACCGACCCGACCCACCGCCCCACCAGCAGCGCCATCCAGTACGCCGACACCATCAGGCTCGCGCGCGCCACCGTCATCCCGCTGAACCGGTGCGCATACGTTGTGATCCACCCGCCCACGACCGTCTCCACGCCGACGTAGAGAAACAAAAACGCGGCAAAGAACGCGAGAATGACCGCCTCCGACCTGAGCGACGCCCGCGGCGCCGTCATCATCCCCAGCTGCGATCCGCGCCACAGCGGCAGCAGGCTCGCAAACATCGCCGCGGCTCCCGCCGCCAGCACCGCCAGCAGCACCCGCAGCCAACCCGCATGCTCGGCTGCGGCGATCAGCCAGGGACAGGCCACCGCCCCCATCCCCCACCACAAATTCACCAGCGAAATCCTGCGCGCGCGTTCGCTCGAACCACCACTGCTCTCCGCCATCAGCCCCACCACCAGGTTCGTCGCCGTCACCGACAACCCAATCCCCAGCCCGATCAGCGCGAACGCCGCCAACGCCAGGCCGTGCCCCAGCCGGGCGGGCGCCGTCTCTTCCGCCACCATCAGCAGCACCACCCCCACCGTCATCGACGCGTAGCCCAGCGGCAGGTTTCTCCGCAGCCAGTGCGGCGAAAAAATCGACCCCACCGTCGACGCCGCGAACACCGCCGCAAAAAACGCGCCCGACTGCACATCGCGCAGCCCCCAACGCGCCGCCATCTGCGGAAGCAGCGGCCCGGGCAGCACCGTCACCATGCCGCACACCACAAACCCAAAACATAAAAGGGAAAATCGAGGACCGGACGCGCGCACGCTGGACACGTTTGCCGATTCTACTCGGCAGGCAAGGGATTAGGAATCAGGGGTTAGGGATTAGCTGGAAACCCTGGGAGCCTGGAAGCTGGATGCCGATAGTCGGGAGTTGGAGCACGCGGCGTTAGTGGAGACGCCAATCTCTTCGCGCACCCAATCTCTAACACCTAATCCCTAATCCTAACCCCTGCTCTTCTACTTCTTCTTCATCCGCGCTGGATTCGGCGGCAGCGTCGATTCCCGGACAATCAGCTCCGGCATAATCGACACCTCCTCCGGATACTCCTGCAGCCCCCGGATTCGCTGCAGCAGAATCTCCGCCGATCTGTTCCCCATGCTGTTCAGCGGCTGCCGGATCGTCGTCAGGCTCGGCGTGTGATA
>CAZHTJ010000092.1:0-14878 GCA_964535525.1 uncultured Acidobacterium sp.
GTCGCCGGCGGGGATCGCGATCAACGGCAATGCCAACGCCAACTGCGCAGACTGTCAGTAAAGGAATGCGTGCAGCTTCTCAGACATCCCCCTCAACCGTGAACGCAATTCGACCCAGGCATCATCACGCGAGGAAGACCGATGTTGCAGCACCGGGAGAGTCCTACTTCTCAGGACGGGTCGGGCGATGGGGGGGATCATGCCGTGGATCTGGTTTCGTACGGAGTTCCGTTTCGGCTCTCCGCGAAGACCGGGGCGCTGCTTGATTTAATGCGGCAACATGCGCCCTTCGGGTCGGTCGAATGCCGGAGCGCGTGGCCGGATGCACGCACGTTCGCGGTGCGCAGCACCGAGCCGGAAGCACGGTATCAGGTAACGGCGGACGATGAGCTTCTGCTGGAATCGAAAACGCTGGGTCCGGCTCTGATCCAACTGGGCGGCCACATGATGATTCACGTGGCCGAATACGCACCGGAGCACGTCTTCATTCACTCCGGGGTGGTGGCGTGGGAGGATCGGGCGCTGCTTCTTCCTGGGCAGAGTCACGCCGGGAAGTCGACGCTGGTCGCGGAGCTGGTGCGCGCGGGCGCGACCTATTATTCCGACGAATTTGCGCTTCTGGACTGTGAGGGCAAGGTTCATCCATTTCCGAGGGACCTGCAAATGCGGGAGCCCGGGAAGCCGGATCAAACCCCGATTCCCTTGTCCGAGCTCAACGGACGCGCCGGAGCCGAGTCGCTCACGGTGGCGATGGTGGTCTTTACCGAGTTTGCCGAGGGCGGGTGCTGGGCTCCGGAGCCTGTGTCGCCGGGCAGAGCGGTGCTGGAGATGTTGCTGCACAGCACGCCGGTGCAGCGGACGCCGGGGCGGGTGCTGGCCACGCTTTCTGCTGTAATGGGTCACGCAAGGGCCTGGCGTTCGCAACGTGGAGAAGCCGGTGTTGCGGCGCGCTCGCTGCTTGCCGCACTGGCCACAGGGGAGCCCCCGGTATGAGAGGTGGGATGCAGCGTCTGGTGGAGCTGCTGCGCGGGGAGGGGGTCGCGTGCGAGGTATCCGAAGCGGAGTGGATGGTGGTGCTGGATCTTGCCGAAGCGGAAAACGTTCTGCCGTGGACGGCGGGGCTGGTGCGGTCGAGGGCGCGTCCGGCGATGTCAAAGCTGGAGGAGCGCCTGCGCGAGATTGAGCGGAATGCACGGGTCGCGGCGTTTCTCTGGACCGCCACTCTCAGGAGCATGCTGGCGGCATTTCATGAACACGGAATGCCGGTGATTCCGCTGAAGGGGCCGTGGCTCGCGCAGCGTGTTTACGGAAACGCCGCGCTGCGATGTTATTGCGACCTGGACCTACTGGTTCGTCGATCGGATATCGTCCGCGCCGAGAGTCTGCTGACCGAGATTGGGTTTCGCGCCACGGGCCATCGCGATGACTACGAGCGGCCCTGGCGTCGCGGCGAATTATCGATTGAGTTGCACCACGATGTGGAGAATCCGCTGGCTTTCGACTTCGAGATTGATGCCGTGTGGAGGCGCGCGCGGCTGGGGGAGTTCGAGGGTGTTCCGGGGTGGCTGCTCTCGCCTGCGGATGAGCTGCTGTTTCTGTGCCTTCATGGGACGCGCCACTGTTTCGAACGGCTGAGCCACGTTCTCGATCTCGCGCTCGCGTTCCGGCAGCTGCCAGTACCGCGCGAGGAGGCAGGTTTACGGCGCGATCCGGAATCCGACAACATTCTCGCCCTGGGTGCGATGATGGCGACACGACTTGATCCAAACCTGTCGATTCCGAGGGATGTGCTGGAGAGGGTCCGGAATCGCGGGAGTCTCGAAGAGCTGGCAGAGCGGGTGTGGCAGGAGCGCATGGAGCAGCCAGCAGCCCGTGTCGACTGGCAGATGAAGCACGGGTTTTATCTGAAGGTCGAAACGTCGAGATGGAGGCGTTTTGTACGACTGCTGCGTCATCTGCGGATTCTGCTGACGCGGGTGATCGATGCCGATTTTGCGTTTGCTGACCGCTTCAAGCTGCGCCAGAGATGGCAAGTGTGGCTGCTGCGTCCGGTACGCCTCGTGCTGACGAACGTCCGCGCTGCGCCGATCGGGCCATGATCCGGTGCCGAGGTGGAGCGCACGCCGTTCTTACCACTGGCAACCTAAAACTGCAAAGCATCAGAGAAAGAGAAGGGGAGAAGTCATGACGCCGATTCCAGGGCCACGCGAGCTGAGGGAGACAGCATCACTGTGCTGCCGGGTGATTGCGGCGCTGACGGCACCTCCTGGCATGGCGCAAGGCGGCTCAGTGGGCACCGTTGTCGGTGGCGAGGAGCCATAGCGCCGCTCCTGAACGGCCCGCTCCAGGCGCGATGAAACTTTGAGTCCTTTGTCAGGCTCGGTTCTCAGGAGGCATCGGCCCGGATGGGGGGCACCGGAGTGTCTGGGGTGAGCGGCGGCCTGTGCGTGTACCACTTGGTTTCATCCTCGAAGGCGCGAGCCAGCGCGAGGACTTTCCCCTCGGAAAAGTGCGGTCCGGCGATCATCAAGCCAATGGGCGTGTTGTCGTGGCTGAATCCGCAGGGAACGGAGATGGCGGGCAGACCGAAGATGTTGAACGCCGTGCAATTGTCGAGATCCATGATGTTGGGGTTGCGCGGGGCGACGGATTCTTCCTGCGCGATCACGTAGCTGAGTTTCTGCGGGATAATGCGGAGGGTGGGAAGCGCAACCAGGTCGAAGTTGGTGAAGGCGTCGTCGACGGTGCGGCGCAGCAGCTCCATGTCGGCGCGGTGGCGGATGTATTGGGTGACGCGTGCACTGGCGGGGCGTGAGTTCAGATCATCTTTCATCGCCTGCAGCTGGACGCGCAGAGCGAGCGAGTAACGAGAGGGATTGAGTTCGAAGAGTTCCTCGTGGTAGGCGTAGATCTCGTTGCCAATGCTATTGAGGCTGGCCCAGGTGTAGGCATCGGTGGAGGGCAGAGTTACATCGCGTACGCCTTTGGTGAGCTTGCTGAGGACGCCGAGAGCGGTTTCCATGGCCTGCGCGGTGTCCGGATCGAGATGGTCGTAGAAAGGCCAGCGGGGGATGCCGATGCGGAATCCGGAGACGGGCTGCTGCATGGCGGCGACATAATCTTCCTTCGGATGCTGGACGCTGGTGATGTCGAACTTGTCGTAGCCGGCGAGCTGGTTCAGCATGAGAGCGGCGTCTTCGACGGTGCGGGTGATGGGCCCGCAGTGGTCCAGTGAAAAAGCGAGTGGCACGATGCCGCGAATGGGCACGAGGCCATAGGTGGGCTTGATGCCGACGACGCCGCAGTAGGCTGCGGGCAGGCGAACGGAGCCGCCGGTATCGGTGCCGAGCGCGCCATAGGCGAGGTTGACGGCGACAGCGGCAGCGGATCCGCTGGAAGAGCCGCTGGGATCGCGATCGAGCGCCCATGGATTGCGGACTGAGCCGTAGTAGCTGACGGCGTCGGCAAACTCGTCGAGGTTGGCTTTGCCAATAAAGACCGCGCCTGCCGCCGCGAGCCGCAGTGCCACCTCCGCATCTTCAGTCGGGACACGATCGTCGTAGACTTTGCTCGCCGCGGTGGTGCGGATCCCTTTGGTATCAATGTTGTCTTTCAGAGCGATGGGGATACCGTGGAGCGGACCGCGATAGCGGCCGGCCTTTGCTTCCTTATCACACTGCGCGGCATCGGCGAGCGCGCTGTCGGCGAGCACCGTGATGAAGGCGTCGACCTTGGGATTGTAGACACGAATTCTCTCAAGACAGGCCTGGGTCAGCTGAGTGGAAGTGACCGAACCGGCGCGGATACGATGGGCGGCTTCGGTGAGGCTGAGCCCGGCAATCTCGTCGTCGCCGGAATCGGCAGCCATGGCCATGGAGGGTCGAAGGCCGCTGGAAGCAAGCCAGGCGCCGGCTGCGGTGAGAGCGGATGTTTTGGAAAACTGGCGACGTGTCAGGAAGGTCATTGGGTTGGTGCTCTCCGGGTTCATAGGGCAAGGATCGTCGGACGAGAATCGTCGGCCATGCAACTCCGTCAGCGGATGCGAGGGATCAGGAATTTCGTGGGCGTCAGAAAAGCTGAGTTAGTGGAACGGGCAGTGCGATGGAGTCACCATGCCATGCGGCCCGCGGGGGAACAAGCGAAATGGTGCGAAATCAGAGGGGCGCGTGAATGGCGAAAGCTATTGCAGTTCGCGTGGCGAGACCTGGCGTGCGTTCGCCGGGCTTTTCCGAGGGCCTTTCGGTTGACAATTCTGAGGAGAAAAAAGTTGACGGTTGACAACGCCTCTGCTAAATAACAATAAACGCAGGTTCTTTCCCGTGACGACCCCGGCACCCCTGTTGTGCCGGTCCCTGCGAGCCAACAAGCTGTCCTTCACCTGGCCCACGTCGGCCGAATCTGAATCAAACGAGGCGAACGCCGATGCAGAATACTTCAGCGGTGGGCACGAGTGTCGATTCAACTCGATGGATAGGCGAAAGGCTGGATTCGTGGAAGGAGGTGGCCTCCTTCTTTCGACGCGAGGTTCGCACGGTGCAGCTATGGGAGAAGAGCGAGGGTCTGCCTGTGCGGCGGCAACATCACAAGAAGCTATGTACGGTCTATGCGTATCGTCGCGAGTTGGAGGCATGGTGGGTGGCTCGTTCGAATCTGCACATTGTGCCTCCACGGTCTGCGGCGGAGACCGGGCGGGACCGGCACACCGATGCAGTGGAAGGGCGTGAGGACCGGCGGAGCAGGATTCTGTGCGGCGAGTTTGAGATGCTCGCCGTGGCCACAGACGACGCGGCGCTGCGCGAGAACCTGACTCACTTCTCCGCAGGGCTGAGAAGCGATCTTGTGGTGGAGTTAGGACGATCCGGCGCCTGGCTGGTGGTTCCGCCCGCACGCAGAGCAGATTCTGGTGCGGCATTGCCGGATTGGGACACCGCGAAGAAGCCGGATGCCGATTTTCTGCTCAGCGGCAACATCCGCCACCATGATCGCAGGCTGCTCGTTCTGGTGCAGGTCCTTCGAGCATTGGATGGCTCGTGTGTCTGGTCGGACCGATTCGAGACGAGTCTAGAGAATATGGTGCCAGCCCAGGTGGAGCTGGCACGTGCGATCTGCCGCGCGTTTGCCGAGCATGGCGTGCAGAGCCGCGAGGCGCCGGTTTCGAGTTACGAGCTGGCGCTTCGCGCATGCCAGCTTGGTACTTATTACTGGCAGAGACGAAGTCGCAGCGCGTTGCACAAGGCGTTGGGCTACTTTAAGGACGCGATTGAGTTAGAACCACGGTGCGCAGAAGCTTATGCAGGGATCGCAGATACTTATGTGTCTCTTTCCTACAATCATTTAATGCCTGCGCGAGAGGCGGCGGACAAGGCACGAGAAGCGGTGGACGCAGCGCTTCGACTGGATGGACGCTCAACGACGGTACGTAATGCCCTCATCAATCTGGTGATGCACTGTAACTGGAACCTATCGGCCGCGGAGCGCGTTTGTCTCAAGCTGATCGACGGTGGTACTCACGACGGCCGAACACTGCAGTTGTACTCGTGCCTGATGAGCCTGCGCAGCCGGCATCAGGACGCGATTCGGTTTGCTCTTGAGGCATTTCGCATGGAGCCGCATTCCGATCTGATCAACGGTCAGGTGGCGTTGGCCTACTTCTACGCGAGCGATTATGGCAACGCTCGCTCGTTTATTCAGCAGACGATTCGCCTGCAGCCGCAGTATCCAATGGGATATGCGCTGCTGGGCAGAACCGAGGCGCAACTGGGCCGCTGGGACTGTGCGATCGATTCGTTTCGACGCGGCACGGAAACGTCAGGTGTATCGGCGTTCATGAAGGCGCTGCTGGCGTACGGCTATGCTGGCAGTGGCGATCGCTTCAGCGCCAACACGTTGCTGCACGAACTGGAACAGGACCACGGCGACTGCTTTCCCGCCTACGACGTTTCGGCGGTCCACGTTACTCTGAACCAGGAGCAGAAGGCGCTGCAACAGATTCACCAAGCGCTCGGCGTGCGAGACATGAAAATGATTTTCTTGCAGCACGATCCGCGTTTTGCGCGGCTGCGGAATTCCGCCGGATTTCAGCGGATTGCTTCAGGCGTCTTTTCCGATGTGCCACAATCAGTAGTTATGTAGCTCCTTCCTATGTTTTGCGGATCACCGGTGGAACGGCCATCTCCGGCGAGAGCACCGGGCGACGGCTATGCCAGTCGGTGGCTTTTTCGTAAGCATTGGCCAGCGCCAGTACTCTGCCTTCGGAGAACGGAGGCCCGGCGATCATAAGCCCGATGGGGAGTCCGGTTGAGGAGAACCCGCAGGGAATCGAGATGGCCGGTAGCCCAAAGATGTTGAATGGGGTGCAGTTGGAGATAACTTCCGGCTCTCTTGGTGTGACAACTTCTTCGCGATTGAGAGCGTCATCGATACTGCGGGGCAGAATGCGCATGGTGGGGAGTGCGACAAGATCGAAGGTATTGAAGGCATCGGCGATGCTTTTGCGCATCAGGATCAGTTTCCAGTTCGACGTCACGTAGTCGACTACCTTTTCCGAGCACGGTTCAGACGCAACATCGTTCATCGCTTTCAGGGCGTTCTCCTGGTTCTGCCTAACGCCAAGCGAATAACGCTGCGCGTTTCGCCTGAAGAGCTCGAGGTGATAGGCCTCCAGTTCGCCGGTAAGTGACAAGGTGTTGAAGCCTGAAGTTCCGGGCAGGTGGCAGTCCTCTGTGCTCTTCGTCAGTTTGCGCAGGACACCAATGGCAGTCTCAACGGCATAGGCAATTTCGGCGTCGAGTAAGTCGAAGAAGGGCGCGCGGGGAATGCCGATGCGGAATCGGGAAACCGGTTGCTTCATGGAGGAGATGTAGTCTTCCTGCGGGTGATCGACGCTGGCGACGTCGAGCTTGTCGAAGCCGGTCATGTGGTTGAGCAGGAGGGCCGCGTCTTCGACGGTCCTGGTCATGGGTCCGCAGTGATCGAGCGAGTAAATGAGAGGAATGATGCCGCGGATGGAGACCAGTCCATAGGTCGGCTTTAGCCCGGTGATGCTGCAGTAAGCGGCGGGCATACGGACCGAGCCGCCGGTATCGGTGCCAAGTGCGCCCAGGGCCAGGTCGGCGATGACCGCCGCGCCGGAGCCGCCGGACGATCCGGCGGGGACGTGGTCGAGAGCCCATGGATTGCGCACCGGGCCGAAGTAGGTGGAGGCGGAAGTTCCCCCGGCGGCGAACTCGTGCATGTTCGTTTTGCCGATGATCACGGCGCCGGCGTCTTTCAGGCGGCGCGCGACCTCGGCATCGGCGTCGGGCACGCGGTCATCGAACACCGCGCTGCCGCCGGTAGTGCGGGTTCCGGCGGTATCGATATTGTCCTTGAGTGCTATCGGAATTCCATGCAGCGGACTACGGAATTTACCCGCCTTTGCCTCGGTGTCGAGTTGCGCCGCCTGGGCCAGCGCCTCCTGATGCATGACCGTGATGTAGGCATTAATCTTTGGGTTATAGACATCGATACGCTGCAGTACAGCCTGGGTTAGTTCGGTCGAGGTCAACTCGTGGGCATGAATGCGACGCGAGGCTTCGGCTATCGTGAGGGCGGCGAGTTCATTTTTAGGCGCAGTTTCGGCGGCGGACACATCGCCGATCCCGAGCCATCCGGGGGATGCGGCGGCAGCCATGACAACAAACTCGCGTCGGGTCAGTTGCGCCATTGAGATCTCCTGTGTCTCTTCTTCCGCAGATGGCGATTCTGTGCAAGCGAAAATGAACGAAATGCGGGCAGACTGCTGCTAGAATCCGGCATGGACATCCGGCGCATCGCAGCCTATGCGGCTATTTACCTGCTGTGGGGCGGCGCGTATGTTGCCATTCGCCTGCTGGTCGAAGTAATCCCCCCTTTCTTTGCCGCGGGCCTTCGCTACGGTTTGGCCGCGCTGTTTCTTGTCCCGGCACTGCTTTTGTCGGCCATGCCTGCTATGACGCGACGGCAGGCATGGAACGGAGCGTGGAGCGGCATCACGCTGCTGGTGCCTGGTTACAGCGTGGTTTTCTGGACCGAACAGCGGCTACCATCGTGGCTGGTTGCGGTACTGATGTCGACAACGTTTCTGTGGACTTACCTGGGCGAGTCGCTGGTCCTGCGTTCCTACCGGTTCCAGCTGCGCATGATGCCACTGCTGCTGCTCGGAGTCGCTGCGATGCCGTTGGTAGCCGGCGGGGGAGGCCCAGACGGCCGTGCCATCTCGATTGTGCCCGCCATCGCCACGTTGCTGTGCGCCATGTGCTGGTCGTGCGGTTCCCTGGCTGTCAAAACCATTGATTTGCCACGCTCGCCCGTCCAGACGGCGACGATTCAGCTTGGAGTCTCCGGCATCGTGTTGCTGGCTTTCTCGTGGTTTCTGGGCGAGTGGCGCAAAGTGCCATCGCTGGCGCGCGCCGCATGGCTGCAACCTTCGCTGGCCATGGGCTTCCTTGTGATTGGATCGTCGGTGCTGGGGTTTGTGGCGTACCACTGGCTGATGGCGCACGAGCCAGCGTCGCGAGTGGCGACGTCGGCATATGTGAACCCGCTGGTGGCGATGTTTGTCGGCATCGTGGCGATGCATGAGCGCAACTCGGCTTTGCAGCTGGCAGGAGCAGCGGCGGTGCTGGCCAGCATTGTTCTGATCTGGAGTGTGCGGTTCGCGTGGGAGCCAGTGTGGGCGGTGGCAGATCGCCGGAGGTAAAGCCCGAATCCATTTCGCATGTTTTCGCTTGTAGCGTTTGCCGCGGCCGCAGATGCTCAGAGGACGGAGGCAGTGTGGAATGGGAACACTCTCGCGGCGGGAGTTTACGAAATTATGTGGCGGCGCTATAGCGGCCGGGGGATTTTTGGCGGGCCTGCCGTTTTCGGTGCAGAAGCTGGCAGCTGAGGAGCCGGCGGCGGACCAACTCACCGGGCTGAGCCTGGCAGAGGTCTCCGAGAAGATCCACAGCCACAGCGTCACTCCCACGCAACTGACCCAGGCGGCGCTCGACCGCATTGGAATTTACGGGCCCAAACTGAACTGCTACATCACGGTGATGCGCGATGAGGCGCTGCGCCAAGCGGCCGCACTGGACGCAGAGCAGAAGGCCGGGAAGTTTCGTGGTCCCCTGCATGGCATCCCGATCGCAGTGAAAGACAACATCGACACGGCGGGTGTCCGGACCACAGCGGCCAGCGGGGTTTTCGAAACGCGCGTGCCCACCGAAGACGCGGATATCATCCGGCGGCTCAAAGAGGCGGGCGCGGTCATCATTGGCAAGCTCAACCTGCACGAATTCGCGATGGGATGTACCGGCGACGTTTCGTATTTCGGCGCGACCCGGAACCCATGGGCTCTGGACCGTGCGACTGGCGGTTCTTCATCAGGTTCGGGAGCGTCCGTCGCTGCGGATCTCTGCTGGGGCGCGCTCGGTACCGATACCGGAGGCAGCATTCGCGTGCCATCGTCGTGGTGCGGCATTGTGGGCATCAAGCCGACGACCGGACTCGTGTCGATTCGCGGCATCATTCCATGCGCGGCCTCGTTGGATCATTGCGGGCCGATGGCGCGGACGGTGGAAGATGTGGCCATCATGCTGGGGGCGATGGCGGGTTACGACAACCTCGATATCTTCAGCGTGCAGCATTCCGGCGAAGACTACATGAAGGCGATGAAGCAACCAGTGTCCGGGTTTCGCCTGGGAGCGCCTCCTGAGTTCTACGATCATCTCGATCCGGAGGTGGCTTCCGCAGTATCCGACGCTGTCGCCGTACTCTCGAAACTAACTGCGGGAGTAACCTCGCATGCGTCCATGCCCGCGTTGCCGGCGGGCTGGAGTTTCTTTGAGGGACTGGGCGATACCGCTTCTTACCATCAGGAACTGGTGAAGAACTCGCTGATGGCTTACATGCCGCCGACGCGCAAAGAGATGGAGATGACGGTGAAGAACCTGAGCGCGAATGCGGCGGACAGCGCACGTGCGCATGATGCTCTTGCCCTGATCCGCCGCACTGTCGACTCTTATTTCGAGAACATTGACGTCGTGGTGGTGCCAACGACGCGCCTGCTGCCGCCAAAGATCAACGACTCGCTGGCCGACGAAATGGACACGAAGAAGCCGCACGTCTATGACTTCTTCGAACCGTCTTCAGGCTGCACCAACACGGCGCCCTTCGATGTGTATGGCATACCTGCACTCACGCTGCCGTGCGGATTCTCTCAAAACGGTCTGCCTATCGGGCTGATGATCGCAGGACCTCATTTCTCCGAAGCTAAGGTGCTCGCACTTGCGTATGCCTATCAGCAGGCAACCGATTGGCATAAGCGGAAGCCGGAGCTCAATCCTTCGACCCCGGTTCCGCCGATCGTCGAAGCCAGCGCCAGCACGAGCAATCCCTGACCTAAAAGGTTTCATACTTCGAGGACTGCTTGCTCTCAGGAAGGACGACGGGTTTCTCCCGTGAGTTTGTTTGCGCGTTACTCGCATTTCTTTATGCGCGCAATAAGGCGACCGCTGTCTCGCATCGATTTCCTGAGGGCGTTTTCGAGGGGAATTCAGGAAATCTCATTTCGAGTTGCATCCGACTTGGTTCCGAGCCCGCGATTCCATTGCCTGTTTCGCACTATTTCGCGCCTGATCGGTTCTGAGCTGGGTTATGGTCTACTCACGAATCGCGCTCGACCGGCCGTGAGCGAAGGTGTCCCGGAAAATTCCCCTGAGCCCAAAGGACACAGCGGCCGCCCGCTCCAGCAGCCGACAATCAAGGACCGCCATTCGGCGATTGCAATTCATAAAGGAGGCACACTGTGAGAAACGCCCGCAGCATGGTTGTCCTCATCCTGAGCTGTTTCTGGTCCTGTGCGCTGTTTGCGCAGACCGCTACTTCGTCTTTGCGGGGAACGGTGACCGACCCGCAGGGGTCGGTGATTATGGGCGCCTCCGTCGACCTAGAGCGTGCCGAGACCGGCTATCATTCAGCGCATACGACCGACAAAAGCGGCGCATACGAGTTTCTTCAGGTTCCCCCTGGGACTTACACGCTTACCGTTCAAAGCAGTGGCTTCAGAAAACAGGTGGCGACGGTCCCGCTGTTAGTCGATCAGCCGTCGACCCTGAATATGACGATGACTGTGGCTACCGCAACATCGACCGTGGAAGTGGATGCGGGTACGGCAGCGGCGACTCTGAACACCACCGACGCATCCATCGGCAATGCTGTTGATGAGAAGACAGTGGAAGCTCTGCCGATGGAAGGCCGCAATGTTCCGGACTTACTGAGTCTGCAGCCGGGTGTGCTCTATCTTGGACATAACATCAACCAGGATAATGACAGCCGCAGCGGCGCGGTGGCCGGGGCGCGCTCCGACCAAGGCAACGTGACGCTGGACGGGCTCGACAACAACAATCAGATCAAGGGCTACGCGTTCACCGGCGTTCTCCGCTCTACTCTGGATTCGGTCGAGGAGTTTCGGGTTACCACGACCAATAACGGCGCGGATTCTGGCCGCTCGTCGGGGGCACAGGTCAACGTTGTAACGCGCGGCGGAACAAACCAGTTACACGGGAGTTTGTATGAGTACAATCGCAATACTCTCACTGCGGTCAATAACTGGTTCAACAAGGAAGCAGAGATTCTCGCTGGCGAACCTAACGTTCCGGGCAAACTGATCCGCAATACGTTTGGCGGCGCGGTCGGCGGGCCTTTCCGTAAAGACCGGTTGTACTACTTTGCGAATTTTGAGATGCAGCGCACGGCTGAGGCTCAGCAGGAAACGCAGGTGGTTCCAAACGCACAGTTCCGCGCAGGCGGCATTTCCTATCCCTACAACATGCCGGGCGGAGGGCAGGGCACGCAAACGCTGTCGCCCGCACAGTTCGCCGAGTTGGATCCGCATTGCTCTTCCCTGGGAACCTGTCCATGGGGACCTGGAGACGATCCAAATATCCTCAAGGTTTTCAATTCCTATCCGCTGCCCAACGGCTCGCTGGCCGGGGACGGCTATAACACGGCCTCGTTCACCTGGGCTGCTCCCAATCCGATCAATCTTGCGACTTATATCAGCAGAATGGATTATGCTATTTCGGATCGTCATCACTTATTCGTCCGCGGCAACCTCCAGGATGACAGCGCCTCGTCACCACCGCAGTTTCCTGGCCAAGTGCCGAGCAATGTGAACCGCGATAACTCCAAGGGCTTTGCCGTCGGAGAGACCTGGTCGATCACGCAGAACACCGTGAACAACGCGCGGGTCGGCTTTTCCCGTCAGGGCTTCTCCAACCGCGGAGCGGGAACCTCGCCCTACGTCACGCTGGCTAGTGTTTCGAATCCGGTGGCCGAGAACTATTCCGCCACCACCCATGTGCCGAGCACGAACATCATCGACGACTACTCGTGGATCAAGGGCAAACACAATTTCCAGTTCGGCGTGAATTATCGGCTGGTGCATGCGATTAGCGACACAAACGCGTATTCGTTCAATAGCGCCAGCTCCAGCGCCGGCGAATATTTCGACAGCCTTGCGAATACAGGGCAGGATCTGGACCCTTCGGCGTACCCCGCGCTGGGCTTTCCGGATGTTGCAACGAGCTTTAATAACTCTTATAGCTATGCCGCAATGAATCTGGCTGGCGTGGTGGCTTCTGCAACGCTGAATTATGTGTATAAGGTCAACAAGGACAAGACGGGGAGCCTGCTGCCCGAAGGGGCGTACGTCAATCGCGACTACAAAGCGAACCAGTTTGAGTATTATTTGCAGGATACGTATCAGTTGACGCCAAAGCTCACCATTACCTTCGGAATTCGCCAGGCGCTCAATCAGACACCGTACGAAGTCAATGGCCAGCAGGTTTCTCCGGACATCAGCGTGAATTCATGGTTCGATACGCGAGTAGCCGGCGCGAAGCTGGGCGAGAGCGTCCAGCCGAATTTTGGATACGTTCTTTCCGGCAAGGCGAACGGCGGAAAGCCGATGTGGCCCATGCAGAAGTGGCTGATTGCTCCGCGCGTGGGCGCCGCCTATGCCCTGAACGCGAAGACCGCAATTCGGGTGGGCGGCGGGATGAGCTACGACAATTTTGGGTTGTCGATCGCCAACCTGG
The DNA here is from genome assembly GCA_964535525.1 of uncultured Acidobacterium sp. GTDB lineage: Bacteria > Acidobacteriota > Terriglobia > Terriglobales > Acidobacteriaceae > Palsa-343. Next base: position 13,101 of record CAZHTJ010000092.1, read on the forward strand.
TCAGCACCCAGGGTTCGGCCGGGCTGCTTGGATCCGAACAGACGCTGGCCGGATGGGTATCCACGCAGGCGGCGCCGCGCTTTACGGGCCTCAACGATATCCCGCTGGCTGCCTCAGGCCTGCAGCCGCCTCCATCTACGATCAAATTTCCTTTTGTGCAGGGGTTCGGGTCGGAGGCGAGCATCTTCACCGTCGATGATGGCGTGAAGGCGCCGCATTCCTTCGAGGCGGATCTTTCGATCCAGCGTGAATTGCCCGGTCACCTGACGTTGGAGACGGACTATGTGGGCCGCTTTGGCCGCAGAACACTTCAGAATCGAGACCTGGGCATGCCACTGGACCTGGTCGATCCCAAGTCCGGCATGGATTACTTTCAGGCTGCGGACCTGCTGGAGAACGAGTACTACGCTCAAATTCGTGCCAGCAGCGGCAATACCAGTGCGGTGAGTGCATCGGGGATCCAACCCATTGCCTACTGGGAAGATCTGTTTCCCGATGCGGCGGGCACGGCTGCAAACGGAACGGGGACTCCCGGCTACACCGCCACGCAAAATATTTTCAATCACTTCGCCACCAACCCGCTGAATGCCTCTTACGGCATTTACAGCATGGATATCCTGTGTAATCCGGGGTGCGGCGGCACGAATAATCGCTATTATGCGAGCCAATACAGCGATATGTTCACGATCTCGTCGATTGGGACCAGCAGTTATCACTCCGGACAACTGATTGTGCGTCATCCGATGAGTCATGGCCTGCAGGCTGACGCAAGTTATACCTTTTCGAAGTCTATTGATCTGGGCTCGGATGCGGAGCGAAATGGGGGCACCTATAACTCAACCTCGATCACCGGCTACCAGAGTTTCAGCCAGATTATCAATCCGTTCAAACCGAAGCTGAATCGGGCCGTGTCGGACTTCGACACGCGGCATCTGCTCACGGTGGACTGGGTTTATCAGTTGCCCTTTGGGTCCGGGCAGGAACTTCTGTCTCATTCAAATGGGTTTCTTAACGCGCTCGTTGGGGGCTGGCAGCTAACGGGTCTGGGACGCTGGACGAGCGGACTTCCTTTCGGCGATCAGATCGGCGCCGGATGGGTAACGGCGTGGTCCTATCAGAGCTTCCTGGTGAAGAGCGGACCGGTAAAAATGCGCAAGCATCTGATCCCGGGCGTGGGGCCTCAGGCATTCGATAACCCGCAGGCGCTGGAAAATGGAGTCATCACGGCTGCCGCCAACGCACCCGTTCGTTTTCCAATTCCGGGTGAAGCCGGTACACGCAATGCTTTCCGTGGAGATGGTTTCTTCGGGATCGATTCGGGGCTGAATAAGTCGTGGAATGTGTGGGAACGCACATCCCTGAAGTTCTCGTGGGAAGTGTTCAACGTTACGAACTCTGTGCGCTTCGACGTGAATCCGAACTACGGTATACAGTCTCTGTTCGGCAATGGAAACCTGGGGGTGTATCAGTCGACTCTCACGCAGCCCCGCATTCAGCAGTTTTCGCTGCGGGCAAACTTCTAGGGTGTGTCGACGGCTGTTGGGCCACGCCAACTCGCGGCTGACCCTCGAGATCTACATGCAGTCTGCGTCCCAGGAAACGCGGGCGGCGCAGGGAGTGCGGTGCAGAGCCTTCTGGGCTCGCCTGGGCTTCAGCACCCTCCAGCACCCTCGAAGCCCGCATAAAGCAGGGGTCGTTGTTGTAAGCTGTTTTTTTGATTTAGATATGGCGGGGACGACGGGGCTCGAACCCGCGACCTCTGCCGTGACAGGGCAGCA
>CAZHTJ010000093.1:0-14376 GCA_964535525.1 uncultured Acidobacterium sp.
CCCGACCCTCTGATTACAAATCAGATGCTCTACCAGCTGAGCTACGCCAGCCCGGACGTTGCGGTACCCGTCGAGCCCGGACACAACTCTGCGTTCGCATTCGAGAGGTACCTGAATGAAAATATCACACGCGGATGGGGGCGGCAATGCACGTATGGGGAGGGTTCGGCGGGGATTGGAATGGTGCGCTGGAGAGCCTGGAGAGAGGCGGCGGGGCGGGTGGGGTGCGCTGTTTTCCCATAATGGATCCTGGGAAGCTTGCGGCGTTACTTTCGGCTGGAAGCGGAAGCAAGTTGATTGACAGTCGTGTTGTCCAGGGCCTCCGCTACTTGCTGTGGGTGAACCTGGCCATGTTGTCTCTGGGGTCGGGTTGGGTTGGGGCGATGTTTCCCATAAAGGTCCAGGGATGGCTGGCGGTGTTACTTCCGGCTGGAGGGTGGAAGCAAGTTGATTGACAGTTGTGTTGGTAGGGGCCTCTGCTGCTTGCTGTGGGGTGAATCTGGCCGTGTTTCGGGGGTTGGGGGTTGGGGTGGGGGCTGAGGGTGGGGCTGAGGGTGGGGTTGGGGGTTTTGGACTTTGGGAATGGTGGCCTGGGCCGTGACCTGGGGTTGGGCTCTGGGTTTCGGCTTCGGGGTTGAGCTTGGGGCCGTACGCCACGAGGTGTCGGTGGGGCTGATGCGGGAAAGGTGGGGTGGGTGAGAAGATAGGAGGTGCTGCTTCCCGGAACAGCGGGAGGCCCCTCGGATGACCCATCGACGCACGAAGCTGTCAATCGCCATTGTGCTTGTCGTCCTGCTGCTGCTGGCCGGGGCGATTTACCTTCGCAAACAGGCTCCCCCTGAAGCGGCGCGGCTGCTGCCCGAGTCGGACGGGATTGTGTATCTGAATCTGCGGCCGCTGCGGGCGGCGACGCATTTCGATCAGCATCCGGTGGAGCACTCGCCGGAGTACCAGCACTTTATCGATGCGACGGGGATCCAGTTCGAGCGCGATCTGGATGAAGCGGCGTTTGCGCTGCACCGGATGCCGAATGCGAAGGGGCCGAACGGGGCGCTGGCGTTCAGCGAGGTGTTTGTCGGGCACTTCGATGGGCGGAGGCTCGCCGCTTATCTGGCGAGTATCGCGGCGTCGGAGGTGAGCTACGCGGGGCACACGATCTACAACATTGCGAGCGAAGGGCGCACGGTGCGGGTGGCGTTTTTGGGGTACGACATAGTTGCGGCGAGCAACACGCCGTCGACCGAGCAGATCCACTCGATGATCGACCGGTACCGGACGGCGGCACTGCCATTTGCGGGGTCGTCGCTGCTGTCGAAACGGTACTCGCAGGTGCCGCTGCTGGCGGTGGCGTGGGGGCTCGGGCAGATTGGGCAGCCGCTGGCGAATGGCGGAGCGCGGGTGATGGGGCTGCGATTGCCGCTGCCGGCGGATGCGACGTTTATCGCGTCGCTGACGTGGATTGGAAAGATCCACTTGCGTGTGGAGGAGATTGCGGCGACGGACGGAGCGGCGGCGGATACGACGGAATCGCTGGAGACGATTCTGGTGCTGGTGAAGTCGATGGCGAATACGGGGGGCCCCGAGGCGTTCGATGCAGACACGCGCAGCCTGATTAACAGCATCAGCGTGGAGCGGCATCGCAATGAGGCGGTGCTGACGGCGACGATTCCGACTGGGCTGCTGCAGCGAGAGATGAATAGTCCGCGGGATTTGCGGGCGCTGCCTGCTGTTCCGAATGGCGGGAGGGCGAAGTAACGAGCCTGTAGCCGGTAGCCTGTAGCCGGTAGCAAAAGACGATTGAAGAACTGCTGTTAGCGAGATGGGCTGGCTAAAAAGCGGCTCGCGGAGAGAGTTTGGCGGTGGAGAGTAACTAAGGAATGTATCGGGAATGTGGGGTGGCCGGAATCTTGGCCGGACGTTGACGCATCAGCAAAGTACGAGATTATGCCTGCCGGATAAGGCCGATTTGAACCAGTCCTAACCCTGGAGGATCAATGTGGAAATTTTGTGCCCGTTCCGTCCTTTTAATACTTGCCATCTTTGTGCTCATTTCCGCGGCTCCCGCGTTCCCGCAGGTTCTTACCGGGCAGGCTGCTTTTACGGATTACACGAAGGAGAAGCCGGGGACGCGTCGGCATCTGACGGTGGCGGATTTGCCTGCTCCTTATGCCACGAAAGGCGTGGATAACGGCCCGGAGTTGGCGGAGCGTCCGGACGGGGTGTGGCCGCAGGCTCCGGATGGGTTCAAGGTGGATTTGTATTACACGGGGCTCGATCAGCCGCGGCTGATTCGGACGGCGCCGAACGGCGATTTGTTTGTTGCCATCAGTTATCAAAACAAGGTGATGGTGTTTCGCGGAGTGGGCGCGGATGGGAAGGCGAAGGAAGTGTCCACGTTTGCCGACAATCTGAGCCAGCCGTTCGGGATTCAGTTTTATCCGGCGGCCGATCCGAAGTGGGTGTACATCGGGAACACGGATTCAGTGGTGCGGTTTCCGTATCACTTGGGGGATATGAAGGCCACGGGGTCGGCGGAGAAGCTGGCGGACTTGCCGGGCGGCGGACGGCTGCGCGGAGGCGGGCACTGGACGCGGGACATCGCGTTTTCGAAGGACGGGAGGCGGATGTTTGTTTCGGTGGGGTCGCACTCGAATGACGATGACGCAGACACACATCCGGAGGAGAAGGATCGCGCGGATGTGCTGGAGTACACGCCGGAAGGGAAGTTCGTGAAGATCTACGCGTACGGGATTCGGAACTGCGTGGGGGAGACGATCAATCCGACGACGGGCGAGCTGTGGTGCTCGACGAACGAGCGCGACATGCTGGGCGATAACCTGGTTCCGGACTACATCACGCACGTCGAGGAGGGCGGGTTCTACGGCTGGCCCTGGTACTACATGAGCGTGGATGGCGGGGTGCAGGATCCGCGGCAGGAGGGGAAGCATCCGGAGCTGAAGGGCAAGGTGATCACGCCGGACGTGCTGGTGAATCCACACTTCGCGTCGCTGGAGATGTTGTTCTACGAGGGCTCGCAGTATCCTGCCGAGTACAAGGGCGATGGATTTGCGGCGGAGCACGGATCGTGGAATCGCGCCAATCGGTCGGGGTACGAAGTGATTCGGGTGCCGATGAAAGACGGGCGAGCGACCGGCGAATATGAGGATTTTCTGACCGGGTTTGTGCTGCCGGATGGGAAGGTGTGGGGACGGCCGGTGGGAGTGACGGTGGCGAACGATGGTTCCCTGTTTGTGACTGATGACGGTTCTGGTTCGATCTGGCACGTGACTTACACTGGGAAGTAGAGCAGGGGCAGCGTTGGCGTAGTCTGAATCGATAATGCAAACGCTGCGGGCGATTCTAAGCCTGGTTTTCCGTGTGGTGCTGCTGGGAATTGCTGTGCCCGTGCTGCTGGGGGATTTTCCGAATTACAAAATCCCCTACCGAATGCCGCCGGAATGGACGGTGGTGACGGTTTGCGACGTGCTGACGGTGGTGGCTCCGCTGCTGAGCCCGAGAAGGCTGGCGTTTCTTGCGGGAGCGGCGGCGCTGGGGGCGCACTACTACTTCAGGCATTATGTGCCGACCTGGGATTTGGCATACATGGGCGTGGCGCTGGTGTTTGTGATGCTGCCGTCGAGCGGGCGGTCGAGCGGGAAGCATAAGTGGGCTGTGAAGTAGGTGACGGGTTACGGGTGACAGGTTACGGGGCACCGAGCACCGGGCACCGAGCACCGGGCACAGGGAGCGACAGCTGGATGGGTTGAGCGAATCCAGGTCTCAGGCCCACTTCCCAGAGTCGAGACGTGGGGCGCCCGGGTCATTTAGTCTGATGGCTGTGATTTCCCCGATGCATAGATCTCTTTTCGCGGCTGTGTTTTTGGTTGGCGGATCCGTTTTCGCGCAGCAATCGACACTCTTAGCCCAATCCACGCCGAGCTCGGCGAGTCAGACGCAGGCTACAGGACAATCCAGTTCGCAGACGGCTCCGGCCAGTTCCGCGCAGACGCTGCCGGACGCCCCGGGGATACAGGCGCATATTGGGCCGCAGCCGACGGGGGCGACGGTGCTGTTCGACACGAGCATGGGGCGGATGACCTGCCGGTTTTTTGACAAGCAGGCTCCGCAGGCGGTGGCGAACTTCACCGGACTTGCCCAGGGGACGAAGGAGTTCACCGATCCGGCGACGAAGCGGAAGGCGCGGCGGCCGTTCTACGATGGAACGACATTTCATCGGGTGATCCCGGAGTTCATGATTCAGGGCGGCGACCCGCTGGGGACGGGCGAGGGGGATCCGGGATACATGTTCAACGATGAGTTCGATCCGGCGCTGAATTTCGATGTGGCGGGGAGGCTGGCGATGGCGAACTCGGGGCCGAACACGAATGGTTCGCAGTTTTTCATCACGGAAGCGCCGGCGGATTCTCTGGATCAGAAGTACACGATTTTTGGGCAGTGCGATGGCGCGAGCGTGGAGATCGTGAAGTCGATCGCGCGGGTGAATCGCGACAGCAACGACAAGCCGCTTGAGGCGGTGGTGCTGAAGAAGGTGACGATTGTTCCGGCGGGGCAGGCGGTTCCTGCTGCGCCGACGGGTGTGCAGGCCCAGCCGCAGTTCTGAAGTTTTGATTCCATCCAAAAATCCCATGAAGGAGTAGTTATGTCGCGTCAGCCAGGAACGTATGCGGTTTTGAAGACCAGCGAAGGAACGATTGTCTGCAAGTTGTTTGAGAAGGAAGCGCCGAAGACGGTGGCGAATTTCATCGAGCTGGCCGAGGGCAAGCGGGAGTGGACGCATCCGGTGAGCGGGGCGAAGAGCAGCGACAAGCTGTATGACGGGACGGTCTTTCACAGGGTGATTCCGGATTTTATGATTCAGGGCGGCGATCCGGCGGGAACGGGGATGGGCGGCCCGGGGTACAAGTTTGCGGATGAGACGAAGGGGTCGCCGCACCGGTTCGACAAGAAGGGGAAGCTGGCGATGGCGAACGCGGGACCGAACACGAACGGATCGCAGTTTTTTGTAACCGTGGCTGCTACAGAATGGCTGACGGGGAAGCACACGATTTTCGGCGAGGTGGCGGAGGGACAGGAGATCGCGGACAAGATATCGAAGGTGTCGGCGCGGTCGGACAAGCCGGTGAAGCCTGTGGTGCTGGAGTCGGTGGTGATTGAGCGGGTCTAGGGTGCGCGCGGGTTTTTTTGATGCGGCGAAGTGTGCGGATTTCGATGAGAACGGCCGGGCGGAAAACTGCGGCTGGCGTTCGGTGTAGAGCGCGGCGCTGGTGCGCCCATTGTCGGAACCATCGGGTTCTCAGTTAAGCTTGGCAACATGCGGACTCCCCCGGCTGCGGTGTTTTATGCTGCGCTTTTGTGGTTTTGCGCCAGCGCGCCGGCTTTGGCGCAAGATTATGTGCCGACTACAGTTACATTTTCGGGAACGGAGCTGAGTCAGGCCGAGCTGCTGGCGTTTACGGGGCTCCGTCCGGGCGAACAGGTGAGCCGGGAGCAGATGCAGGCGGCGGCGGACAAGCTGACGGGATCGGGATTATTCATCGACGCTCGTTTTTCGTTCGACGGGGAGACGCTGCAGTTCGACCTGAAGCCGTCGCCGGCGGTGGTGCCGGTGGAGTACGACAACTTTCCCTGGTGGGACGATGCGGCGCTGAATGCGGCGGTCGCTGCGCGGGTTCCGTTATTTCATGGCGCGATTTATCCGGGCGGGCCGATGCGGGAAGAGGTGACGGCGGTTCTGGCGGGGCTGCTCGAGACGAAGGGCGTGCGGGGCCCTGTGATCACGACGGCCGCGGTCGGGAACGAGAGCCACGATCAGGTGGCGATCCGGTATCACATCGACACACCGACGGTCGTGGTGGGAACGTTCCACATAGAGAACTACAGCGGAGTGTGGACGCAGCCGCTGGAGGCGGTGGAGAAATCGGCGGCGGGGGAAAAGATCGATGGGTCGATACGCGACAAGCTGGCGGACGAGGTGCGTGAGGTTTACGGGAGCCGCGGATTCATCGACATGACGATGACGGCTCCGGCGTGGGGGACGCCGCTGCTGGTGACGGGTGAGATTGCTGTTCCGGTGCGGGCGACGATCACGTCGGAGGGCGGGCAGTATCACGTTGCGGGGATGCACCTGACGGGCGATGTGTTCATGACGCAGGAGGAATTTGAGAAGCGGGCGAAGCTGCATTCGGGCGACGTGGCGAATGAAGAGGTTTGGACGCAGATTAAGGAGATGGTGGCGGCTCCGTACCGGACGCATGGGTATCTGGACGCGAAGATCGATGCGGCGCCGACGCTCGATCGCGCGCAGCACACGGTGGACTACACGATCACAGTCGTGCCGGGAGCCGTGTATCACATGGGCAAGCTGACGCTGGTAAACCTGGATGAGAAGCAGAAGGCGGAGCTGATGCCATATTGGCTGCTGCACAAGGGCGACGTGTTCAATGGGGACCTGATTCCCCAGTCGGTGGTGGACTATCACCGCTTGCGAGCGGGGGAGCTGCAGTCGATCCACGCGGGGTTTACGGCAAAATGGGCGGCGGATCAGGGCACGCGGGTTGTGGATGTGGTGGTGACGTTCGAGCCGACGCAGAAGTGAGCAATATTGCTCAGTCGTGGCGCGGGATGTACACCCTTTTCTGCGATTTGTGTGTTACGGGTCACAAAATCGGGTGACCTTCGTCACGGATTCGTTCCTTCACGCAGCGTAGGTTCAGTAAATGCCCAGTCTCGAGAAAGTGAGGGCTATTGGCTATGCCGGGTTCAAGGGGACACAGCCCGAACTGTAACGGGAAGACCACGTACCTGCATGCCGCGAAGGAGTTCCCGTTCAAGACAATCGTAGCGGCGATTGACTTTTCAGAGGAGTCGTCGGCCGCCTTGCGCTGCGCACAGGAATTGGCGCGGCTGCAGCACGCGATGCTGCTGCTGGTTCACGTGATCGATCCGGTGGGATATGCGTTTCCGGATGGCGCGCCGGCGGCGGTGGATCGCGACAAGGCGGCGAAGGAAGAACTGTCGCGCATTGAGGCAGAGGTGCGGGAGCAGGGGATCCCGGTGCACTCGAAAGTGGAGACCGGGATTGTGTGCGAGCGGATTCTGCTGTCACTGCGGGATCATAAAGCGGCGCTCCTGGTGCTGGGGACGAAGGCGATCACCGGTGCGGGGCGGGCGGCGCTGGGTTTGGTGACGCGGCAACTGCTGGCGCATGCGCCCTGCCCGATCCTTGCGGTGGGGCCGGAGGACAAGAAGAAGCCACGGAAATTTGGGCGCTGGAATAATGTGCTGGCGGCGACGGATTTTTCGGCGGCGTCATTAAGCGCCCTGCATTACGCGCAGCGCGTGGCAGGCGGACACCTGATCGTGCTGCACACAGCGCGGTGCGGGCGGCATGAGGAGTGTCCGAATTGTTTAGAGCGGCTGCGGTTTCTGGCACCGTTCGACGAGGCGCACGGATTGCCGGTGGATCATGTGGTGACGGGCGGGGAGCCGGTGGAGAAGATTATTGAGGCAGCGAAGAGACTGGGGCCGGATCTGATTGTGATGGGTGCGCCCTCGCCTGCACACACGGAGCATGATCTGGAACACAGTACGGTGGCGCAGGTGATCGCCGCGGTTGGAGTGCCAGTGCTGATTGTTCCGGAGAGCCGGGAGCGGTACAGCGAGGAGCTGATTGAGGAAGTGGCTACGGCGTGAAAGACAGAGTTTAGAGTTTAGGGATTAGAGTTTAGAAAGCGGCTTGCTCGCCTTCGGGCTCGCCGCTTATGGGGTGCTCGGGTCTTTCTTTCTCTTCGTTAGCCGACCAATACCCATAGGTGATTCGCTCTCTGTCGGGTCTAGGGGAATTCGGGTAGGGATCAGAGAGACCGTACAGTCCAGCCAATCCACTGTGACGATCCAAAACGTTCCAGTCGTATCCAAACTCTTTCCTCCGCCAGAGCCCAAGAGTTTCGTATTCGATGAATCCGAAGAAGTGCAAAGTAAAAGTGCCTCTTTCCAAACATTCGGCGAAAGTCGCGGTAGTGCTAGTTGGAAAACAATAGACCTTGACTCCAACTGGAGCCTTATCTGGCTCAATGAACTGTTCCGGAAGGCCGAGCGGAGAGTAATCAACGTCTCCCAGCGGTTCGTTGCGAAGTTTGGTAATCAGGGTGCCGGATGTGCGTCCTATGAACGCCTTGGATTCCCCTATGTTTCTGACCGAAACAGTGGCTATCAAATGAACAAGATCTTCCCCGGCGACCTCTACCTCTAGATTGGTACGCTCAACGTTCAATTCCAGCCTCGCTCGCTCCTTTTCGCGCATAAGGTCCCACTGCGCTTGAGCAAACGTAACGCTTCCGTAAGCCGCGTTCGCCGCATCCGCGGTAGCTCTAGCGGCCTTTCTTGTCTCCCAAGACTGCCAGCTAATTACGCCAGCCGTGCAAAGAGCGGCAATTACAAGCCACCAATTGGGGTCAGACCACCAGTGGGACCGCTGGAAGGACGCGTCCCGGGATGGAGAGTTGCCATCGGGGGCGGATTGATGGTTTTCGCCGTTGGGCTGTTTATTGTCGCTCTGCGCAGAAATAACGGACGGCTGGCTCTTTGCTGTTCCGTTCCCTTTGGTGGGGGGAGTATTGTTTGGCTGACCGGCCAGGGTTACTGCGAAGAAAGCAACGCCCACCAAAGCCATCTTTTTCATAAGCTTCGTGGCACGTTGAGCGCCGCGATAGGAGCATGAGGGCGTGGAAATCAAATTAGGACACTACCTCTTCGGTCGTTTTATCCTGCCGCGATGAAGTTCGACACCATAATACGATTCCGCGCATTGGTGGGTAGCACCAGCCGTACAGCGGGGTCTTATAAGCCCCGGTAAACGCCAGATCAGCGTGCCGGGAGGGGCCAGCACCCTCACCCACCACCAAATTCCAGGTAAAGAAAACGCGCTTCTCGACCTCATTAACTACCGTCTCGACCCAGTTAACCACATAGTTAATATGTGGGCCTTCTCCCGACCATCGGTTCAGTCAAATCAACACCTTGCTGAGGGGTTGACCCCCTCTTTGGCCACGCGCCGAGTTGCTGCCAGCGACTTAACTACCGGCTACGGGCTACCGGCTACAGGCTAGCTGATTGGTTTCCCGGGGTCGGTGTGGATTACGGTGATGCCGGAACCGGCTAGTTCTTTTTCGAGCTGCGCCGGTGTGCCGACGAGCGGCGGGAAGGTTCCAAAGTGGATGGGAAGGATGGTTTTTGCGCCGAGGTATTTTGCGGCGACGGCGGCGAGTCTTGGTCCCATGGTGTAGTGGTCGCCGATGGGCAGCATGGCGAGGTCGGGGTGGTAGAGGTCGCCGATGAGCTGCATGTCGGTGAAGACGGTGGTGTCGCCGGCGTGGTAGAGGGTGGGGCCGTTGTCGATGGCGATGATGAAGCCTGCGGGTTCGCCGCCGTAGATCATATGGCCTCCGTCCTCGATGCCGGAGGAGTGGCGCGCCGGGGTGAGGCTGAAGGTGACGTCGGCATGCCGGTGCGAACCGCCCAGGTTCATGCCGATGCCTTGCTCGTCCTTCAGACCTTTTGAGTGCAGCCAGTCGATGAGCTCGACCATGCCGATGGCGATGGGGCCGTGTTTTTTGGCGATGGGGAGGGCGTCGGCGATGTGGTCCATGTGGCCGTGGGTGAGCAGGAGGAGGTCGATCTTGTCGGGGAGCTTGTAGCCCTTTGGGTATTTGGGATTGTGCTCGATGAAGGGGTCGATGAGGATGGTGGTCCCCTTCGGCGTGACGATGAGGACGGTGGCGTGTCCGAGCCAGGTGATGGATGTGCCTTTGAGGTCGGGCATGGTGGTGGATTCCTCCGCGAAATATGGTCGCACTTTTTCTGTGAGATGCGGGAAGAAGCAAGAAGCAGGAAGCAGGAAGCTGGAAGCTGGGAGCTGGGAGCCTGGAGCCGGGAGCGAGACAGGAGCGGGAGACGGGAGACAGGAACAGGGGGCAAGGAGATGGAATGGCTGATCCCAACTCTTGCTAGCGCGATGCCGAGGGACGGAGGGCGGTAGGGAGGTTGCCGGCCCAGGAGTGGATCGCGGTCCAGTCGCGGGCGTCGCTGGGCGGCAAGTTGCGAAGGACGGGGATGAAGCTGAAGGGGAAGCGCAGCCGCTGTGGGTCGAATCGGCCGCCGATGACCTCCTGAGAAACGGGAGAGAACCAGGGATACTTCGCGAGTTCCCTCTCTAACTGCCTGCGCGCTTCGACGAATTCCTTTTCCTCGGCGTGAAAGGGGCCGAGGACGAAGAGAGCGACGGGGCGATGCATCAGCTGGTCGCGATGGGAGTCGAGGAAGTGGCGCGCATCCTTGTGGAGGCGGCCCATGTAGAGAGCGCATCCGGCAACGATGGCGTTGTAGCGGTCGAGGGCTTTGACGTCGCACATGGGCTGAGCGTTGACGGCGAGACCCTGGCGGAGGAGGTCGTCGGCGATGGCGTGGGCGACTTCTTCGGTTGAGCCGTAGCGGGTGGCCCAGGTGACGAGCAGGGTGGCGGGCATAGAGGTCCTCCGGGAGCGGCGGAGGGGCAAGGGGCGATTTCTCGGCGCGCCGTTCGACGGCAGAAGAGTGACACGGCTCGGGGGAGGCTGTCAGTGAGCCGGGTCACAGGAACAGCCTGTAGCCGGTAGCAACGGGAGCCGCTGAGGCGGCCGCGACCGGGAGAGGTGGAGTTTTGTGACTGCGCTCGGGAGCGGCCTGTCCCCTAGCAACAGAGGCCAGCGGCGTGCAGATACGGGGTGTATTTCTGATCGGTGGCGAGGATGTGATCGAAGAGCCAGTCTTTGAGGTAGTTGACGATCTCGAGGGGAAGGCCGGCAGCGGTTCCATTTTCGTATTTGCGGCGGAGTTCGGCGAGCCAGGCGACGGTATTGGCGTGTTCCAGACGATGCTTTTCGGCATCGGGGTAGGCGGATTGGGTGAAGAGGGCTTCTTCGTTTGTGAAGTGGAAGCGGGTGTAAGCGTCGAGGCGGCTGAGGGTCTCGGACAAGGAATCGCGGGTGGCGCCGGCACGGATGGCGTCGTAGAGGGAGTTGAGGATCGCGATGAGCTCTTTGTGCTCGCGGTCAATTGAAGCGATCCCGACTGAGAGGCGGTCGTTCCAGCCGATAAAGGGCATCGCCTTCACACTTTCTTTGGGCTGATTCGCGGATTGTGCGATTTCGAGCTGAGCGAATGAGTCTGTTGTGGTTATCGGCAGGTTCTGCAGGATGTGCAGTACGCGCCGAGCGACGGGGACTTGACCGGGAGGGTGGGGAGGGGCTAGTTTCTGTGGATGGGCGAACAAAAGGCGAACATGGCGGAAGCGATACTCGGGGGCGATCTGTTTGCGGGCGGGCTTTTTCCGATTCTGGGGCAGCGGCCGGTGGGAATTGCTCGGCTGGCGGCGGAGGGCGAGGAGGCCGGAGCGGGGCACCTGGTGGAGTTTCGGACGATGGCGACGCGTTCAGTGCTGAACCGTGTCGATTCGAAGCGGCTGCCATGGATGACGTGGGGCATCAATCCATATCGGGGATGCGAGTTTGGGTGCAGGTACTGCTATGCGCGGTACACCCATGAATTCCTCGAGAAACGGGATCCGGAGCTGTTCGAGCGGGAGATTTACATCAAGCAAAATGCGGCGTGGCTACTGCGGCAGGAGCTGAGGCAGGTGCGGCCGGAGGAGTACATTGCGCTGGGGACGGCGACGGATCCTTATCAGCCGATTGAGCGGACGGCGCGGGTGACGCGGAGTTTGCTGGAGGTGTTCGAGGAGCAGCGGGGGCTGCGGCTGGGGATTGTGACCAAATCGACGCTGATCGAGCGGGACATCGATTTGCTGGTGCGGATTGCGAGCAGGAACCGGCTGACGCTGCACCTGACGATCACGACGCCGGATGCGAAGCTGGCGCGGATACTGGAGCCGCGGGCGCCCCGGCCGGATTTGCGATTCAGAACGGTGGAGCGGCTGCGGGCGGCGGGGTTGAAGGTGGGGATCCTGTGTTCGCCACTGATGCCGGGGATTACGGACACACCGCGGGCGCTGGAGGCGATGGCACGGCGGGCGAAGAAGGCAGGGGCAAGCTTTTTTTCGTCGCAGCCGTTGTTTCTGAAGCCGTGCTCGAAGGCGGTGTTTCTGCGGTTTGTGCGGGAGCATTTTCCGGAGCTGCAGAAGGCGTACGAGGCTCGGTACAGGGATCGGGCGTTTGTTTCGAAGCCGTACCTAGAGCGGGTGAGGGCGCTGGTGCGGGCGGTGGTGCGGAAGCACGGGCTCGAACAGCGGTTCGGCGACGAGTCAGAGCGAGGGAAGGGGCTGGTTTGGCCGGTGCAGGCGGAGTTGTGGGGACCAGGGCAGGGTACAGGTTACGGGTTACAGGTTACAGCGGGCAGCCTGCCGGGTGGGAGCGCCGGCAAGAAGCCAGTGCAGCGGGTGGAGGCGGGGGCGATGCAGCCTGGGTGCGAGGGGGATCTGTGGTGAGCCAGGGGCCAGGGGATGTGTGGGCCAGGTGACGGGCGGATGGGTAACGTGGCGCGATTGGTGCCATTCCGGGGCATTTTGGTTGCGGCGCGGCGTGGCGTTGCGTATAGTGCGACAAAGCGGAAGCCAAAGAAAAAAAGGGAGTCAGCGCAATGCCTGGAGAAGCAACAGCAACGATTGGGAAGTCGGTACAGATTCGCGGAGAGGTGAAAGGCCAGGAGGACCTGGTGGTTGAGGGATTGGTAGAGGGCACGATCACGCTGAGTGAGAATAAGCTGACGATCGGGGCCAGCGCGCGCGTGACGGCGAATGTGGCGGCGAAAGATGTGGTGGTGCAGGGCCATTTACAGGGAGATATTCACGCGGCGGGACGGGTGGAGCTGCGGTCGGGCAGCAACGTGAATGGGGACATTCGGGCGGCGCGGCTGTCGGTGGAAGACAACGCGATTTTCTCCGGAAAGGTCGAACTGGATGGCACAGGAGACGGTGCGAAAGGCGCCGGCTCGCATCCTCCGGCTGGCGCCGTGAGCGGGCAACCGGCGGGGGCAATGTTTGGAAGCAACTGACAAAAGCAGCTGGAAGCTGGAAGCCGGTAGCAAAGACGACGGCCTCGGATCCAATGGGATGCGAGGCCGTTCTATTTTGGGTGACGAATTCTACTGTGCGATGTGGATGGTGGCGGTGAGGGGCGTGTCGGCGGAGGAGGGACCGGCGAGGATGGTGTAGTCGCCGGGCGCGAGGACGAAGGAGTTTTTGCTAACGTCGAAGATGGAGAGATAGAGCGGGTCGAGCTGGAGGGTGACGGTTTTGGATTCGCCGCGGGCGAGCGAGACGCGATTCCAGGCGACGAGGCGCTTGAAGGTGGATTCGCCGGTGGAGGCAGGCAGTGTGGCGTAGACCTGGGCGACTTCGGTTCCGGCGCGGCTGCCGCTGTTGCGGACGGTGAAGGTGACCTCGTGCTGCGAGGCGTTCAGCCCGGAGTATTCATAAGAGGTGTAGGAGAGGCCGAAGCCGAAGGGGAATAGCGGGTCTTTCTTTTCGGACTCGAACCATTTGTAACCGACGCGGACACCTTCTGTGGCGTAGGCGTCGAAAGCGGGCAGCTCGCCGGAGGCGTGATGGGGAGCGCCGGGATTCCCGATCAGATCGATGCCGGCAATTTGGGGGTGAGGGAGCTGATCGTCACTTTTTGCGAAGGTGATGGCGAGGCGGCCGGAGGGGTTGACGTCGCCGAAGAGGATTGCGGCGAGGGACTGCGCGCCGCCGATGCCGGGGTACCAGGCTTCGATGATGCCGGCGACGCGATCGGCCCAGGGCATGGAGACGGGGCCGCCGTTTTCGATGACGACGATGGTGCGCGGATTGGCAGCGGCGACGGCGTCGACGAGGGCGTCCTGGTTGTCAGGCAGGGAGATGGTGGGAGAGTCCTTGCCTTCGCTCATGGGCTGGTTGACGAAGACGATGGCGAGTTGGGAGCTGCCGGCAAGCTTCGCGGCTGCAGCGGGATCGTTGCCGGAATCGAAGGCGATCTTCGCGTTCGGCGCGTATTTGGTGATTTCCCTGAGTGGGGAAGAGGGGAAGTAGACGATTTCCATCCAGAACGCGCCGCCGGGGTGAGGATGCACGGGGGCAGCGTTGCCGCCGGGTGCGTCGACCTGGGCCGATCCGCCACCGGAGAGGACGCCGACGTCGGCATGCGAGCCGATGAGTGCGATGGACTGGACGGAGGATGCGGTGAGGGGCAGGATGTGGCCGGAATTTTTCAGCAGGACGATGCTCTCGTCGGCGATGTGTTGGGCGTCGTCACGGCCGCGGAAGGGATCGGGGACCTGGGTGACGGGCGGATTGTCGATGACACCGACGGCGAACATGCTGCG
>CAZHTJ010000094.1:0-14354 GCA_964535525.1 uncultured Acidobacterium sp.
GCGAGCACGGTTTCGGTGTCGCGGGTGCTCGCGCGGCAGCATTTTCCTTCGGATGTGCTGGTGGGCAGCACGTTTGGGTGGCTGATTGGCGGGTACGTGCTGCACCACCGGTCCGTGGAGAACGGAAGGCTGGTGGATGTGTCCGCGGTGCAGACACCGCTGGGGCGGGGGTTTGAGGTGCGGGTGGGTTTGGGGCGGGGAGAGTGACAGACAGGGTGCAGCGTTTGCTGAATCCGACTCCGCCACCCTCACCATTATCCTGAAATGTGACCGATAGCCCAGAGCCGCTCCCCGAGACCCCGCTTCGGAAAGGCTTTCTCCGATCCCTCACCTTCCGGCCCTTCACCCTCCGGGCCGCACTTCTGTGGCTCGCCCTTGGCCTGGTCCTCCTCTGGACCCTCGCTGCGCTCACCCTCGTCGCCGCCCGCTGGATCGACCCGCCCACGACCGCCGTGCATATGGAGCGCCGCCTCGAGGCCTGGATTCACGGCAGGCCTTACCACGAACACTACAAATTCGTTCCCCTCGGCCAAATCTCGCCCAACCTCCAGCACGCTGTCATCGCCGCCGAGGACGCGCGCTTCTATCAGCACCATGGATTCGACTGGCACGCGATCCAGATCGCTGCCGAAGGCGATATGGAAGGTGGCCGCATCCGCGGTGGTTCCACCCTCACCCAGCAGCTGGTAAAAAACCTTTTCTTCGGAACCGGCCGCTCCTTCCTCCGCAAGGGCGCGGAGTTCACTCTCGTCCCCATCGCCGAATTCGTTCTCGGCAAGCAGCGCATTCTCGAGCTTTACCTC
This sequence comes from uncultured Acidobacterium sp., assembly GCA_964535525.1. Lineage (GTDB taxonomy): Bacteria > Acidobacteriota > Terriglobia > Terriglobales > Acidobacteriaceae > Palsa-343. The sequence continues at coordinate 804 of CAZHTJ010000094.1, forward strand.
AACGTCGTCGAATGGGGCCCCGGCATCTACGGCGCGGAGTCGGCCTGCCGCGCCTGGGACGGAACCTCGGCCTACAACATCGACCGCGACGAGGCGGCCCGGCTCGCCGCGATTCTCCCCGCACCTCTCAGGCGCAAGCCCCAGCGCATGAATCGTTACAGCGACCTCATCCTCGAGCGGATGACCCAGATGGGCTGGTGATGAGCAGGGAACCACCATGCGAAGCGCAGAGGGGCACAAATGATCGAAGATTGCGAACAAACAGCGAATTGCCTTGTGCGAGCTGAACCGTCAGGCCGTCGCCACCCGAACGCCCGGCCGCCGTCGCCGAAGGCTCAATACCGCCAGCAGAACCAGCTGCGCCGCCACCGCCCCGCAAAAATCGATCCCCACGTCCCGCACCGAGCTTGTCCGGCTCGGCAGGAAGCTCTGATGCCACTCGTCCCAGCTCGCCAGCAGCAGTGTGGACAGCACCGCCAGCCCCGCGGCGTTCCGGATCCGCACGCCAAAGCCGGCCCAGCGCCGCTCCAGAGTCACCCGCCAGGAATCGAAAAAGCCCAGGCTCACCATCCCATAACCGGCAAAGTGTCCCGTCTTCCGGATGTAATGATGCACCACTTCCCAGCGTGCCGGGCTGATCGGCCCGAACAGCTTGACCCAGAAAGGCAGAAGCCACCGGCTTGTATTCTCGGCCGACATCGTGGCGGTCGATTCCGCCAGAATCACCCCGATCCCGATCAAAGCCGGGATCCAGTGCAGGAGCAGTCGAATGCGGGGAGGGTGCACGTTTCTCCTCAAAAAACAGCGCTCTTCTTTCAGAATACATGGCAATTCCCGGCCCGTTGGTGCGCGTTTCGGGTCGCGGCTGCGTCGTCAAAGGTGATACAACAACACGTGACCCCCGGATTGATCCCCCGCACATGACCAGCCAGGAAAAAGTCCTCATCGTCGAAGACGAGCCGCACGCCTTGTCGGGCCTCGCCGAGCTTGTGTCCGGCTGGGGCTATCGCACCGAAACCGCGCGCGATGGCCTCGAAGCCCTCGAAAAAGTCGCCGCCTGGCAGCCCGGCATCATCGTCTCCGACCTCAAAATGCCGCGCATGGACGGCCTCCAGCTCCTCTCTCGCCTCGGCGAATCGAGCGAGAAGATTGCCGTGATCATGCTCACCGCCCAGGGCTCGATCGAATCTGCCGTCGAAGCCATGAAAAACGGCGCCTACGACTTCATTACGAAGCCGGTGGACGCAACCCGCCTGCGCGCCATTCTCACCAACGCCTCGCGCCAGCGAGATACCGAACGCGAACTGGAAGTGACCCGGCGCAAACTCCGCGAAACCGGCGTCCTCGGCTCCCTGGTCGGTGCTTCAAAGAAAATGCAGGAGGTCTTCGCGCTCATCGAGCGCGTCGCCACCAGCAACGTCTCCGTGCTGATCACCGGCGAAAGCGGCACTGGCAAGGAACTCGTCGCCCGCACGCTCCACGACCTGAGCCCGCGACGCAGCAAGCCTTTCGTCGCCGTCAATTGCGCCGCCATTCCGGAAACGCTGATCGAAAGCGAAATCTTCGGCCACGAAAAAGGCGCCTTCACCGGGGCCATCGAGCGCCGTGCCGGCTGCTTCGAGCTCGCCGAAGACGGGACCCTGCTGCTCGACGAAATCGGCGAAATGCCGGTCGCCACCCAGGCCAAGCTGCTGCGCGTTCTCGAAGACCACAAGCTCCGGCGACTCGGCAGCAAAATCGAAGCGCCCATCGACGTCCGCGTTCTCGCCGCCACCAACAAGAATCCCGAAGAAGCTGTCGCCGACGGCCACCTTCGCGGCGATCTCTACTATCGTCTCAATGTCTTCAATATCCACATGCCGCCGCTGCGCGAGCACAAAGAAGACATCCCGGCGATCGCCGACGCCCTGATCGTCGACATGAACCAGAAGCATCAGCGCCACGTCTCCAGCATCGACAGCGAGATGATGGCCCGGCTGGTGGCTCACGACTGGCCCGGCAATGTCCGCGAACTGCGCAACACCATCGAGCGCGCTATCGTTCTCTGCAACGAAAGCCAGCTCCTGCCACGTCACCTTCCCCCCGGTTTCGGGACCAAACCGATTCGTTCCGTGGCCGAGCTGCCCCCCAATGCTATCCAGCTCGAGGTCGGCGCTACCGTCGACGATGCCGAGCGCATGCTCATCTTCAAGACCCTCGAGTCGACCCACAACAACAAAACCCGGGCCGCCGAGATCCTGGGAATCAGCCTCAAGACGTTGCACAACAAGTTACGTGAGTATGGAAGCACTACTACCGCCGCGGGTGCGCTCGAAGAATAATATGGCAAGGAAGGAGCATTCCCGATATGCTCCAGTTACCGATCCGTAAACGTTGAGCGCGGCCCCCCGACCATGCGGCTCAAGACCAAACTCGTCCTTGCCATCACCGGCCTCGTCTTTTGCGTGGTGGTGGTGTTCTCCTGGATCTGGCTCAGCCAGCTGCTGCAGCAGCACATCGAACAGTCCTGGCAATCGACCGACTACCAGGCGCACAACGTCCTGTTCCAGATTCAGCGGGCCCTCGACTCCGGCCTGCGCGATCGCCCCTTTGACCCCAGCGACCCGGTCGCCGTGCGGGCCGCCGTCGCCGATTCGCTCCGCCGCGATCCCGGCCTCAACGCGCTGCTCACCTCCATCATCAACTACTCGCCCACCGTCCTCGACGTCTCGATCGTCGACCGCCAGAACCGCGCCATCATTGCGGTCCCCGACTCAACCCTCGACGACCAGGTGCTGCCCAACCGTCCCGATTACTCCGTGCTGCGCCGCCAGTCTCTCATCCGGACCTTCCGCATTGTCTTCGGGCCACCTCAGGTTTATAACGTCTCCCAGGGCCTCAACCGCAACGATCAGCCCTTCCTCACCATCCGCATCGGCATCCGCACCACCTTCCTCAGCCACGACTTCAAGCCCTGGCTGGTTGAGTCGTTCAGCTTCATGGGCCTCGCGATGATCATCTCCATGATCGTCGCCGCCTTCGTTGCCAATCTTGCCCTGCAGCCCATCGAACAAATCAGCCAGCGCCTGGACACCCTGGCCGCACAGCAGGAACTCGCCGAAGCCGCGTCGCATCGGGAACTGCGGCACATCGAACCCGAAATGGCCGAAGGCGCGCCCGGCACCGCGGAGAAGGAATCTCGACGTGGCGAGGACACGGTCGCCCAGGTCTCCGGCAAGATCGAGCGGCTCGGCCAGCGCATCCGCAACGTCGAGGAAGTGTTCTCCGCCCTGCGCGAGAATCTCGATCAGATTCTTTCCAATCTGCAGGACGGCGTCATGCTCTTCACGCGCGACTCCCGCGCCGTCCTCGTCTCCAGCGCCTGCGAGCGATTCCTCAACATCGGCCGGGAGCGCATCTTTGGCGCCGAGGTCCGCGAAATCTTCGACCGCTCCACGCGGCTTGGCCGCCTTGTCCGCGATGCTTTTGAAGGCGGCATGTCTATCGTCCAGGAGGAGGTCACGACCGAAACCGGCCGGCGCGTCGAGGTCTCTCTGGACTTCATTCACGACACCCAGGCGCGCGACCGGCATTCACTGGGCGCACTGCTCACGATCCACGATCTGGAGTCGGTCCAGGAGATCGAGACCGAGCTCGAGGTTTCCCGCCGCATGGCCTCGATCGGCCGCCTCACCGCCGGCGTCGGGCACGAAGTCAAGAACCCGATCAACGCCATCGTCGTGCACCTGGAACTGCTGCGCAACAAGGTGCAGGTTGGCGGCGACGCACTCCGCCACCTCGACATCATCCAGAGCGAGATTCGCCGCCTTGATCGCGTCGTCCAGACTCTGGTCGACTTCTCGCGCCCCGTCGAACTGCAGCTGAAGGATCAGGACCTGCGCGGCGTCGTTTCCAGCGTTCTCATGCTCGCTTCGGCGGAATTCCAGACCCGTGGCGTGATCGTCGAAAGCCATTCGCCGCCCCGGCCTGTCCCCTGCCGCGTGGATGCCGATCTGATGGAGCAGGCCCTCCTGAACGTCGTCCTCAACGGAGCCCAGGCCATGGCCAGCGGAGGCCTGCTTGAGGTCCGGCTCACCGAGGACTCCCGATGGGCCTATATCCGCGTCCGCGACAACGGAGAGGGTATCCCGGACGACGTCCGCTCCCGCATCTTCGATCTCTATTTCACCACCAAAAAAGAGGGCAGCGGGATCGGCCTGGCCATGACCTACCGCATTCTCCAGATGCACCACGGCCAAATTGACGTAGAATCTAAACCGGGGAGCGGAACGACATTTGTACTGCGGCTCCCGTTAATTTCTGCCGGTTCGGGACAGCGCGTAGTTTTGGAGTCTACAGGACACGCGATTCCCAGCGAGCTTGCTCGCCAGGGTGGTGAGACCCAGCCAGAAAGGTCCGGACCATGAGATCCGGAAATCAATTTGCCGCGCTTGCGCTTTCGCTCGCGCTGGTGATCGGATGCGCCCAGAAGCCGCCGCAGGCTGCTGTGCCGGTGGCCGCTCAGGCGCCGTCCCTGCCCCCGCAGCGCATGGCGGCTTTGATACCGCCCGTTCCCCCGCCGTTTCCCGTTGTCGATAAACTCATGGTAAAGCTGGATACTACCGCTCCTCCGGAAACCAGGACGGAGGTCGCCACCACCGAGCCGCACCGCTCGAACAAGCACCGCAACACCCGGTCCATCCAGGAACCCCCGGCATCGGAAGCCGCAAAGAACAGCACCTCTCAGTCGGCTGCCCAGACGACCCAGGCCGCCACGGCTCGGCCCCCTGAGATGACCAAGATCGGCCAGCTCTCGCCGCCGAATGACAACTCCAACACCGCCGATCGCCACGCCATTTCCACGCAGATCGATGCCACCGAGAACGGGCTCAACTCTATTAAAAGGTCTCTGAGCTCCGACGAGCAGAAGACCGCGGTTCTGATCCGGACCTACATTACCCGCGCGCGCGACGCTCTCAAGGGCGACGACCTCGATGGCGCAAACAACCTCAGCAACAAGGCCCACCAGTTGCTCGAAGAGCTCACAAAGCAGTAGCGTCGTCCTGGCGGGCGCGATCTGAGACCTGCAACCTGAAACCTGATCTATTTCTCCCCCCATTTCAGCTTCGACCGCAGCACGTCAAAGAACCCGTTTTCGACCAGCCGCAGCAGCTTCACCGAATAATCCGACTTCCGGCAGCGCAGCTCATCGCCAATGCGCAGCTGGATCGCCTCCTGACCATCCACCGTGAGAAAGGTCTGATCGGGAATTCCCTCGATCCGCACCAGGATCCGCGAACTGCCCGTCAGCACCATCGGCCGGAGCGTGAGTTGGTGCGGGCAAATCGGCGTCACCACCAGCGCGTCGACCCGCGGAACCATCACCGGCCCTCCAGCCGCCAGCGAATACGCCGTCGATCCGGTCGGCGTGGCCACAATCACCCCATCCGCACGAAACGTCGCCGCCAGCTGATCATCCACTTCGACGGCAAAATGTCCCATGCGGGCGATTGCGCCCTTGGCCACCACGACGTCGTTCAGGGCATCGTGCTCGCAGTTCATCTTGTCGTCACGCCAGAGCTCGCTGTGCAGCATGGCGCGAGACTCGATGCAGCATGCGCCCCGGCCCCAGGCCTCGAGGTGGGTATAGATGTCGGCGAGGCGAACCTCCGTCAGGAAGCCCAGTGCTCCCAGGTTGACGCTGAGGATGGGCACGCCGGTGCGGGCAAAGACTCGCGCTGCCGCCAGCAAAGTGCCGTCTCCCCCCAGAACGATCACCAGGTCTGGATTCAGCGAGGACAGCTCCTGGCGCGGGTGCACCTTCCCGTCCATCACATAGTTCGCGCTGACCGGATCCAGCAGCGGTTCGTGCCCATGCGCGCGCAGCCACAACACCAGTTCCGGCAGCAGCTGCCGCAATTCTTCTTTCTGCGGCTTGGAAATGATGGCGACCCGCGACATGGGATTCAGTGTACCCAGGTTAAAGGTCGCCGATTGCAGCGATCTTGCGGACCGCCAGGCTGAAACCTGGGTACCGAAACCGCAACCTGCTACGTTGTCGACCGGCTCTTCACTGCGAGGAACTGCGCGGGCACCGCGGTGCCAGTCCCATTCGTCAGTTTGGGATCGAGCGTCTGTGTATCCGTAAGCGTCGTCGTGTTGACCATGTGCACCAGATTGTCACCGCCGGTGCTCGTGAAAAAGATCGTGCCGTCCGGACTGAACACTCCCGCGATTGGAGCCTGTGCCCCCGACGAGAGCTGCACGGTCCCCAGATTACCCAGTGCCCCCGTATTCAATGGCTGGTAATAGGGGAGCAAGCCTGCCGCGGTCCCGGCGTTGTACGTCACAAAGGCGATCGAGGAATCGGGAGACGACACAACCTGATCGATCTCCGAGGCAGTCACCGGTAGCGTGGCGCTGACAGGAGTTGCGGTCAGGGCGAGCGGCGGTCCGGCATAGGAGGGACATGCGCCAATCGGAACTCCCTGGGGCGCCGCGCCGGGTGTCGCACCCAGCAAAGTGTCAGAGAAGGTTGTGTTGTCCGCTCCGAGAACGTGATTCCCGTCGGCGGTCGCAGTTAGCTGGGTCGTGGTTACAGCGAAGTCGCCGGCCGGCGGATAGTACGGCGGGGTCGAGTTGCTGTTCGGGCAGTAGCTCCGAGCAGCCGTCGAGTTCCCACTGAGGAATGTCGCGACGCTGGGCACCGTAATCGTGAGCGCCGGGCCGCAGAACGGATCCCACGCCGGATTGTAAGCCTGCACCGCGGCTGTTCCCGCCGCTTCCAGCGGACAGCTGTATGCCGGCTGATTCGTCAGCGGATACTGCGACCATCCAGTGCTGCTGCTGTTCACGAACAGCGTATTTTGACCGGTGGACGGATCCTGCCCAACGATGTAAACCGTCGTCCCGTCCGGCGAGTATTGCGCTCGAAACGCAATTCCAGCTGTGGTCGCCGCTGTACCCGAACTAACGCTGTAGAGATAAATCACCTGCCGGAGCTGATCGTTGATAACCGCCGTCGACCCGGTGGGCGAAACCGCCAGCACCACCCCGGGCACCGCCGTCACTTCTTTTCCCAGCGAGTTGTTCAGCGTGCTGTACGTCATCAGCTCGCGATAGCTGCCGAAGAACAGCGTGTCGCCGGCCTGATCCATCACCATCGAGTTGGGCGTGTACGGCAGCCGCACTGGCGTAGCCGCTCCACCAGTGGTCAGGTCGATCTCAGAGAAATACGGCGATTGCGACGACGCCATCCAGATTTGATTGCTGCTGCGGCCAGGAGAATCGATCGTGATGAGGTTGCCTGCAACCGGCATGCCGTTGCCGAGCGTGCCGATCAGGTTCACCGGCGCCGGATTGCAGGTGGGCGGCTGGCAAATCGCCGTCACGGTTGCGTGACTTGGAAACGTCGCCGTAACCTGCCCCGTGCTGCTGACGCTCAGGTTCTGCGGCTCTGTAGAAGCATAGGTGAGGTTCAGGCCATTAATCGTCGCGGGAGGATTATTGCTGTCCGTCACTTTCGCCACAACCGTCTGCGGCGAGCTCGGCGTCACGGTGGCCGACGTCCCGCCGTTGATGCTGAGCTGAATCTTCGCCGGTGGGCACGTAGAGAAGAAGCCCGCCGCTGAAGTCACTTCCGACGTATTCGCATTGATCACCGTCGATCCGGGAAGATTGGCTGTGGCGATTCCGTTCGGATTTGGCGCCGAGCTGGTCCCGGTCCCGGTGACCGGATTCGGCGGATTGTTCACCGCCGTCGTGTTGTTGATCGTCACAACATTGCTGGAGACGGCGTTGTAGGTAATCGTTCCAATATTGGCGTTGGGGCTGGTGCACGACGTCGTGCTCGGGCTGCAAAGCGTCACGCCGCCCGGCCCGGTAACCGTGGTCTCCGCCAGCAATGGCTCCGTCTGCCCCTGCGCGTTGTTCAGGGTCTGGCCCTGCGAAATGCATGCTGTCTGGGTCGGAATTGTCATCGACGTGATCGGTGGATGTATATATACATTCACCGGATTGCTCGTAACCGCGGCGCCTGTAGCCGTGATCTGCACCGTCCCGCAGCTGGTCGCAGTGCAGCCATTAAATGCGGACAGCGAAGACCCCGCCGGGGGGGTGCAGATCGAAAAATTAGGAACTCCGCCGGGGCTGTTGCGATTCCAGGTTCCCGCGCAAATCGTTCCCGTCGGTGAAACGTCCGCCAGCTGCAGATTGGAACTGGCATACGTGTAGCTGCCTACGCTCGCCGACCCACCAAGGCAGTTATAAGCCTGCGGCGAGCTCAGCGATCCAGTTTGTCCCCACGAAAGGGAAAGACCCGTCACCTCCGGCCCCATCGTGACGTAGACCACCTGGCTGGTCGTGATGCCGTAGGCATGGCCATTCTTGATGCAGTAATTGTTGGGATTGTGGCCACAGCCCGTGATGGAAAGACCAACCGGAAGCGAACACGCAAATAAGACTACAAAAGCAAGAAACCGCCGCATGAAACCTCCCCGTCTGAGCAGTCCAGCCGCCCAAACGGTCCAAACATCAGAAAATTCTGCGTGCGATTCAGAATAACAAAGGAGAAGCAGAGCGCGCAGCGCGGAACGCCTCTAAATTCATACATAAAGAGGCAAACCTCTGGACGCAGCCCGCCTCTTTTCGTTAGCAGATAGACTAGACCGGTGACCTGAAACCTGAGACCTGTCACCTGCGTTACGGCATATACTCGGCAAACCACCCCAGCGCGCGCTCCAGCACATCGCGCCGATGCTCGGGATTCACAAATCCGTGCCCTTCGTTGGGATACACCACCAGCTCGACCGGCTTTCCCAGATCGCGCAGTGCATGCCAGAACTCAAATGACTGCGGAGCAGGGCACTCGCCGTCCCGATCCCCCACCACCGCCAGCGTCGGCGTCGTCACGTTCCTGATGTAGTTGATCGCCGACATCTTCGCGTATACCGCCGGATCGTCATACACCGACGCGCCGAAAAACGGAATCATCCACTGGTCAATCGAGTTCTCGCCGTAGTAGCTCTGCCAGTTTGAAATCCCCGCTCCCGCAACCGCCGCCTTAAACCGATGCGTCTGCGTCACTGCGAACATCGTCATGAATCCGCCATAGCTCCAGCCCGTCAGCCCCACCCGCCCGTCGTCGATGGGATACTTCTTCTCGACCGCATCCACGCCGGCGAGAATGTCGCGCAGATCCCCGTACCCAAAATCCTTCCGGTTCGCCTGCGTAAATTTCTCGCCCTCGCCATAGCTGCCCCGTGGATTCGGCATCAGGACAAAATAATCGAGCGCCGAGAAGGGAACTGGCCCGTACCCAACGCCAGGCCAGCGCGGCACCACTGCCGACGACGGGCCCCCGTGCACCTCCACAATCAGCGGATACTTCTTTGCCGGATCGTAGTGCGCCGGAAGCAACAGCCATCCCTGCACATGAAACCCTTCGTTCTCCCACTCCACCGACTCGGCCTTCCCCCACACTGGCTTGGCGCCGTCGTTAATATGTGTGATCTGCTTCAGGCTCATCAGATCGCCAGCCCAAACCTCCGGCGGGCTGTCGAACGACGACCGGATCAGCGCAATTGCGTTCGTATTCGATGTCGAGATGCTCATCATCAGTCCGCCAGCGCCCACGCTGCCCGGCAGCGTCAGGTTGTACTCCGAGGACTCCCGATGATCCGCGATACCGTAAACAAAAAGGTGAGAAGCGCCGCCCTTGATCTCCGCGATGCCCACCGAATCGTTGTCGAGCCACACAAACCACGCCGGGCTCCCCGCCCGATCCGGCGTCACGTCCTTCGGCTCCCCGCCCGTTGCCGGCATCACGTAAATGTCGCCGCCCGTCGATCCCTGATCCGACATCAGCCCGCCGATAAACGCAATCTGCTTTCCATCCAGCGACCACCGCGGCACAGCAATCTGCAACCCATGGAGCGGCCCCGCAACCGTTGGCGGATCCAGAATTGCCTTCGGCTCTCCACCCACGGTCTGCGTATACAGCTTTGCCACCCACCAGTTGTTCTCACCCGGCGGCGCAGCGGCCACATAGGCAAGCTGATTCGAATCCGGCGACCAGTCAAACTCAAAAACATGCAGCTTCTCCGGAGTGATCTGCGTCAGCTGCCCGCTCACAGCATCCACCGCCGCCACCCGCTGCACCTCCAGCCCTTCAACTCCGATCACCCCTGAAGGCGGCTTCTCCGCAGCCAGAGCCCCCGACGGCCGCGTCGCCCCCTCCACATAAAGGAAGCTCAGCCGCTTCCCATCCGGCGACCACTCCATCTCCTTCGCATAGCCGTTCAGCGCCGCCAGCTGATGCGGCGTTCCCGCACCCGAAGCATCCGCCAGGAAAATCGCCATCTTGTGATCGCTCGTGCAGTCGGAGAAGAACGCCACCTGCTTCGAATCCGGCGAGAACGCCGCATTGCTCTCCGAGCCGGACGCCCCGCCCGCGCATGCCGTCACCCGCTTCGCCGCCGACGGATTGTCCAGTGGGGCCAACTCGATGTCCGAGCCCCCGCGACCGCCGCCCACATTCCAAACGATGTATTTGCCATAAGGCGAGAGTGTCGTTTCGCGAACCGTCTTCGCCTGATTCAGCGCATCGATGATCTGCCCAATGCGCGGATCGTGCGCCGGACGGGCCGATGCGGTCTGTGCGAACGCCGGCGCGGTCCAAACCACTCCGGCGCAAAGGACAACCCCCAAAACACTCGAGCGAACCTTCGTCATGGGCGCTGTTATATCAGGTCTCGCACGGTCGACGCGACGCCCGAGCAAGCCCGCCCGCCAGTACCATTCCGATATGCCCCTCATCCGGTCGGCGAAATTCAGCGGCGAAAACAGCGACGCAGAAACCTGCCGGACCCTGATGCGCGAATACGCGCGCTTCCTCAACGACTCCGTCGGCGGGGAACATATCTGCGTCGAAAGCCTCGAGGAAGAACTCGCGGGGTTGCCCGGCAGCTACGCCGAACCCGCCGGCGCCGTGCTCCTCGCCTTTGACAACGAAACGCCCCTGGGCTGTGTCGCCCTCAAGCCGCTGAAGCTCGATCATCCCGCCAACCCCGGTGAACGGGGGGCCTCCAATGCGCCCGCTTTTGGCGCATTGGGGTCCGAACGCGCCTGCGAGATGAAGCGCCTCTGGGTCCGCCCCACGCAGCAGGGAACTGGCCTCGGTCGCAAACTCGCCCAGGCCATCCTCTCCGACGCGCGCGACCGCGGCTACACCGCCATGTACCTCGACACCATGCCCCAGTCCATGCGGGCCGCGTATCGCCTCTACTGCTCCATGGGCTTCACGCCCGTTTCGCGCTACAACCAGAACCCCGTTCTCCGGCAGTCCGACACCCTCGAAATCGCCTTCCTGCGCAGGTCGCTCTGATGGGACTTCAACTGCCCGTCCTCAATCAGTCGCGCCACGCGCACGAAGCCTTCCAGTCCTCGCGCGAACTCGAAACCAAACTGCGCGCCAACATCAGCGGTGAGGTCCGCTTCGACCGGGCCTCGCGCGCCCTCTATGCCGCCGACGCCTCCAACTACCGCGCGACTCCCATCGGCGTCGTCATCCCCCGGGATGCCGCCGACGTCGAAGCCACCCTCTTCGCCTGCCGCGAACTCGGCGCAGCCATCCTGCCGCGCGGCGCGGGCACCAGCCTCTCCGGCCAGTGCTGCAACGTCGCCGTCGTCCTCGACTTCTCGAAGTACATGCGGCGCCTCATCTCTCTCGATCCTGGGAGCAAGACCGCAGTTGTCGAGCCCGGCGTCGTCCTCGATCGCGTCCGCGAGGCCGCTGAAGTCCATCACCTCACCTTTGCGCCCGATCCCGCCACGCACAGCCGCTGCACCATCGGCGGCATGATCGGCAACAACTCCTGCGGCACCCACAGCGTCATGGGCGGCCTCACCGCCAACAACATCCGCTCCCTCGACGTCCTGCTCTACGACGGCACAAAGATGTCCGTCGGCGCCACCACCGAGCCCGAAATCGACGCCATCATCGCCCGCGGCGGCCGCCCCGCTGCGATCTACTCCGGCCTCCGCGACATTCGTAACAAATACAGTGACGAAATCCGCCGCCGCTTCCCCAACATTCCCCGCCGCGTCTCCGGCTACAACCTCGACGAACTCCTCCCCGAGCGCGGCTTCCAGGTCGCTCGCGCTCTTGTCGGCGCAGAGGGCACACTCGTCACCGTGCTCCGCGCCACCCTCGACCTGATGCATTCCCCGCCCTGCCGCCGCCTCGTCATCCTCGCCTTTCCCGATCCCTTCCTCGCCGCCGACGCAGTTCCCGACATCATCCGCCACGGCCCCATCGGCCTCGAAGGCATTGATGCAATGCTCCTCGACTTCATGCACCGCAAAAAACTCGCAGTCGACGACATCAAACTTCTCCCCGACGGCGGCGCGTTCCTCCTCGCGGAGTTCGGCGCGGAAACCGATCAGGAGGCCGAAGCCAAAGCCCGTGATCTCCTCGCCGCCGCTCCTCGATTCCCCGGCCGCCCCACCGGCCGCGTCTGCACGCTCGACGAAGCTCCACGCATCTGGTTTATCCGCGAATCCGCCCTGGGCTCGACCGTCTTCGTCCCCGGAGAGCCGCACGGCTGGGAAGGCTGGGAAGACGCCGCCGTTCCCCCCGAGCAACTCGGCTCTTACCTGCGCCGGCTCTGGGCGTTGATGAAGGACTACGGCTATCGCAGCCCCATGTACGGCCACTTCGGCCAGGGCTGCGTCCACACCCGCATCAACTTTGACCTCGAATCCGAACCCGGCATCCGCAAATTCCGCGCCTTTCTCGATCAGGCCACCGACATCGTCATCGCCCACGGCGGCTCTATCTCCGGCGAACACGGCGACGGCCGCGCACGCGCCGCGTTGCTGCCCAAAATGTTTGGCCCTGACCTGATGCAGGCCTTCCGCGAATTCAAATCCCTCTGGGATCCCGACAACCGCATGAATCCAGCGGTCCTGATGGATGCCGACGACGACGCACCCGGCAACGGCCACGCCGCCATCTATCAGCCCGAAGACAATCTCCGCCTCGGCGCAGGTTATAAGTCCAAAACTCCGAAAACATTCTTCCAGTTCCCCGACGATCATGGCTCCTTCGGCGAAGCTACCCTCCGCTGCGTCGGCGTCGGCGCGTGCCGCAAAGAACACGCGGGAACCATGTGCCCCAGCTATATGGCCACCCGCGAAGAACAGCACTCCACCCGCGGCCGAGCCCATCTACTCTGGGAATTACTCGAAGGCAAAGTCCTCGGCTCCGAGAATGGCGCTACCATTTGGCACAACGAAGCCGTCCGCGAAGCCCTCGACCTCTGCCTCTCCTGCAAAGCCTGCAAGAGCGAGTGCCCCGTCAACGTCGACGTCGCCACGTACAAAGCCGAATTCCTCGCCCACTACTACGCTGGCCGCGTTCACAAACCACAGCATTACGCCTTCGGCTTCATGGATCGCCTCGCCCACGCCGCCTCACTGATCCCCGGCCTCACGCCACGCCTCGCAAACGTCCCGCTTGCAGCCCCCGGCCTCTCCCATGCGATCAAAGCCATCCTCGGCGTCGCCCAACAA
>CAZHTJ010000095.1:0-13738 GCA_964535525.1 uncultured Acidobacterium sp.
TCATGACGCCGTAGAGACCGATGGCGGCGAGGGTGAGGCCGATGGCGCCGAAGATGCCGAGCAGGAGCGCGGAGATGCGCGGCAGAAGCAGCGATTTATCGACGTGCTCCTGCATGGTCTCGGTATTAAAGACGGCCATATTCGGATCGAGCGCGTCGATCTGCTGGCGCACGGAGGAAGCCAGGGCACGGGGATCCATTGAAGTTTTGACGAGGATGGTGGTTCCGAAAAAGCTGGTGGCCTTTTCCGGCGCGGCGTTGAGATAGAGATAGGCGGCGTCGAGCGGTTTTTCGCCGATGGTGCGCGATTTCGAGTTACGGGCGATGCCGATGACAGTGTAAGTCGACTTATCCTGGCGAATGGCGCGACCGATGGGGTCCTGGCCGGGAAACAGATGGGCGGCCATGGTCTCGTTGATGATGGCGGCGGACTGGCCGCTGAGGTGCGGGGTAAGGTCCTGGGAGGTGAAGTCCTGGCCGCGCAGCAGGGGAATGCCCATGGTTTGGAAATACCCGGCGCCGATGGTGTTGACGATGGCGATCGCGTTCTGTGCGGGGTGGCCCCTGGCGGCGTCCACGGCGAAATTATTCTCGGCGGATCCGATGCTGAGCGGCACGATGCCGACAAAGCTGACGGAGCGTACTCCGGGGAGCGCGGACACGCGGTCACGCAGCTGCGACAGGAACTGCACGGTTCTGTCGTGCGAGTAGTTCTGGATCTTGGGGTCCATGGACATGATGAGCAGGTTGGCGGGCTTGAACCCGATATCGATGGAGGAGGCGTTGCCGAGGCTGCGGAGAAAGAGTCCGGCGGTGGTGAGGAGCACGAGGGAGAGGGAGACCTGAACGATGACCAGGGTATTGCGCATGCGCGAACGGCTGGCGTGTCCGAAGCCAGCGGGGCCATCTTTGAGGGATCCGACGAGGTCAGGGCGCGAGGCGCGCAGAGCGGGAACGAGTCCAAACAGCAAGGCGGTGACTACGGATAAGCCGAGCGTGAACAGGGCGACGCGGCCGTCGACATTGAAGTTGAAGGCGATGGGGAACGGCAGGGGAAGCTGGAAACTGGAGATGGCGCGGGCCGCGGCCGCGGCCAGCAGAAATCCGGCACCGGCGCCGGCGAGCGCGAGGAGAAAGCTCTCGATCAGCAGCTGGCGCACGAGCTGACGACGGCCGGCGCCGATGGCCAGGCGAATGGCGATTTCCTTTTGCCGCCCGGTGGCGCGGGCCAGAAGGAGGTTGGCGACGTTGGCGCAGGCCACCAACAGCACCAGCCCGACGACGATCATGAGAACGGCCATGAGCGTGAAGGCCGGAGTGGCGGAGCCGGCAATGAGGCCGCCGGCGGTTTGCAGGGTGATCTTCTCGTGGGTCTTGTCGTCCTTGTGCCAGGCGTCGTCGAGGCGCTTCTTGACGACGTTGACGAGGACAAGAGCTCTGGCGCGGGCGACTCCGGGTTTGAGCCTCGCGTCGAGCATGAGCCATTGATTATCCCGGCGGTTGATCGCGCTGCCGTCCGCGGTCAGGTCGGGCATGATTTCTTCCGACACAGTAAGGGGCACCCAAAACTCGGAAACGATGCCGCGATCGACACCGTAAAAGCCTGGCGGCGCGACGCCCACGACGGTGTAGTGCTGTCCGTTGAGCGCGACGTCGCGGTTGAGGATGTTCGGGTCCGCGCCGAAGCGACGCCGCCACAGACCGTTGCTGAGCACGACGACGTGGCTGCGAGCGGCGGTGTCGTCCTCGGGAAGAATGGGACGGCCGAGCGCCATCGGCGCGTCGAGCGTGGGGAAGAAGTTGCCGCTGACGGACTGGCCCCAGACTCGCTCGGGCTCTCCTTTGCCGCCGATGCTGGCGGGAATGAGAGGAAAGTGCGCGGCAATGCCACCTTCGAAGAGGCCCGTGGTTTGGTCGCGATAGTCGATGTAGTCGGGATAGGAGAAGGAGTTGCCTTCCGAGAACATGACCATGCGGCCTGGATCGCGGACGGGGAGAACTCCCCAGAGCAGCCCGTTGGCAACGCTGAAGACGGTGGCATTGGCGGCAAACGCGAGCGCGATGGAGAGGATCACGACGAAGGAAAAGCCAGGAGCCCGGAGCAGCGTTCGAATGGTGTAGCGAATATCCTGGGCCAGGTTCTCCATGCGCGGCAGCCTCGGGTAGAAGAGATGTTGTCGAGGAGACTACGCAGGGGATGGGGGGAAAGTTCGCGCGCGTCGAGGTGGAGGGTTGCCGCGGTGGTGTTCGCTGGTTCGTTTCACACGAAGTCGCGTTTGCGGCTCACCACTCCTCGCCAGCGCCAGCGCTGAATCAGATTAACGCTGCTTCGTGCCAATCAGAGGGGCTGACTTCGGTATGCGCTGTGATTCCGCGAGCGTGTAGGGCTGTCGCAACGAGGATGGCATTACCGGAGTAGTCACGTGGGAGATCTTCCGAATTGAGGAGAGATCGTACGGACTGATGTGTGCAGCAGCGGATTTCAACTTGTCTGTCATGGGAGTTCAGAATTCGCTCGGTTCCAGGTAAAAGTTCCAGAAACTGTTTGTAAGCATAGCATCTCCGGTCATAACCCGAAAGACGGAATCCGAAACAGTCTCGCGCAGCAAGTGATAGACGACCTTCCCGACGGCCTTCTCTTCAATTCGGAATGCAAGAGTCTTCGTGATTATTCTGTAGATCAACTCAGCACAATCCGCAATCGTCCGAACGACGAGCACGCCATTCGCCACGCCGGTGTCGAGGTTGACCTGAATTCCAAGCGGATGGCTCTCACGCAACGTTCTGGCTCTAGTGTCGTAGTGCTCCCGGGTCTTCTCAATCAGGAGTTCCATGGCACGAAGCTTGTCCACTGACGCTTCCGATTTAAGCCAGGAGCGCACTTCCTCGCTATTCCAGGCCGAATCCGGCGCGAAAACCTGCAGTCGCTCGAGAATTATGGCCACTTCGGATTTTCCATAAAGGCGCGCAAGTTGATCCACAGCGGCGATCACGTCCTTCTGTTCCGGACATGGCAAATAAGCGATTACAGGTTTGCCTTGAGCAAGCGTAGAGGCCAGCTCGGAGTCTTTTCCCAGCGTGTCCGATTCCTGTGCCAAATACAATGTGCAAGCCGCTCTTTTGAGCATCAGCGCCTCGGCCAAGCCCTTGTCGATGCGATCCGCACAATATGCCTGAGTGGGGTCGAACCATCGCAGTTTCAACGGCTGCAGTTTTTCAGAGGCGAAGACCTGGTGCCCAAAGTCCGCGACTTCCAAATACTCGTGGCGGCGCCTCATCGAGGTTGCGATGTAAACATCCAGATGGTCCGATACTAAATATGCATTTTGGTTTCGAATGCCTTTCTGTCGCACTTCATCCAGTATTCTCTGTTGTGCACGTAGCTCTTCGTCATTGGGGCGATCCTGGAGCTTCTTCTCAAGTTCTTGCTGAATAACATATCCGAGATAGTAAGTATGACTGGATGGGATTTCCTCGATCGGGTAAACGGGACTGTGTCTAATCGCGAAGGCTTCGGGGTCGATTGGCTGCGTAGACTCAAGATAGAAAGACAGCAGTTCGGCGTCGCTCGCCAGTTTTTTGAATCCAAATTTCACGTTTCCGAAGAAAAGCAGGAACAGCTTGCGTGCCTTGTCCACGCCCAGAGCAAAGTCGTCAATCGTTTTGATGCTTGCGCCAGGTTTGTACTCAAGTGTTCCATCCGACAGAAACTGGAAGAACGCATGAGCGATGCGGTCGAAGCCATGGATGAGCAAAAGCTCGTTTAACTGACTGTACCCGATTCCGTCTTCGGGAAACAACGGGCATATGTCAGGAATATGCGATTGAGGCGGATCCTGGCCGGTGAACGACTCGAGTAGATCGCACAGTTTTCCGGACTCACTTTGGTTCACAATGAACACTCTTCCCAGTAAGGATTGAATCCGCAAGGGTCAAGATATTGGATTTTCGCCGCGAACAGCCTCCTCTGAGATAGAGCTAACAATAGCACATCGTCAACAGGGTGGCGGTTAAAACCAGTTATGCGCCGCACTTAAGTTAGCATGAGTCGTTGCGTTCCATTCAACCGTCCGAGACGGCGGGAAAAGAGCGTCCGCACAGGCTTCAGACGAAGTCGCGTTTGCGGCTTTGGATGTAGAAGGCTACTGCTATGGACATTGCTATGGTGGCGAGTTCGATGGCGAGGATCGCCAGAGCCGTGGGGGTCCAGTGGGGGTGGGGGGCGACGATGGTGTCCTTGATGCCGTGGAGGCGGACGATGGAGAAGCCGACGGCGTTGAGGCCGAGTCCGCCGAGTTGGGCTACGCCGATGGTCCAGCCCTGGGATTCGGTGGTGACGGAGACGGCGGCGAGAAAGCAGGTAGTGACGAGCATTTCGACCATCATGATGACGGTGAAGGGAATGAGGCCGTGGGGGAACCAGGGCGTGGCGAGGATGGTGGCGATCATGCCGAGGAGCAGGGCGGCCCAGAGCACGAGGAAGATGAACAGGCAGCCGAGGAGCTTCGAGGTGGTGTATTCGAGGTAAGAGATGGGCAGGGACATGACGAAGGGCAGGGTCTGCTGTCTTCGCTCAACGACCATGGAAGACATGAGGATCGCGCCCATGCCGATGAGGATGGTGGCGAGGATGATGACGCCGAGGATGACGGCGAGTTGGGTGCCTTTGGCGGCTGCGATACCGGCCAGGGTGAGGGCTCCGAGGACGAGGGCGGCGAGGAACAGGCCCTGGCTGAGATACCAGTCTTTATAGATAAGGCGGCGGACGAGGTAGGTGTTCATGCGGTCACGCTTTCTGGGGTTTCGCTGACGGCGACAGAGTGGTCTCTGCGGCTCTGCACGTTGGCGATGAAGATTTCTTCAAGCGTCATGGCGTCGATGGACTGGACGGCGGCGCCGGCATCCTGACAGAGGGCGACCATGGCGGGATCGAACTGGTTGATGGTGAGGACGGGGAGACGGGTGCTGCCGCCGATTTCGACAACGCCCGGAAGGCGGGGCAGCGGCCTGTCGGGCGGGAGCATGAGTCGCAAGCGGCGCCAGCGGTCGAGGAAGATTTCCTTGTTGGCGGAGTCGATGATGCGGCCGCGGTCGATGAAGGTGATCTGGTCGGAGATCTGCTCGACGTCAAGGGTGTTTTGCGAGGAGAAGAAGATGGTGCGGTCCTCGTCGGTGAGCACGGCCATCAATTCGGCGAGGACTTCGTGGCGGGCAACGGGATCAAGGCCGGTGGTGGGCTCGTCGAGGACGAGGAGGCGGGGGCGGCGGGCGAGCGCGAGGAGCAGAGCGGCCTTGACGCGCTGGCCGTGGGAGAGGCCCTTGATCTTCTGCTGGGGCTTGAGGTCGAAACGGCGGAGGAGGTTGTCGGCGTAGCGCTGATCCCATCGCGGAAAGATGGACTGGATGAACTTCATGTGCCAGGCGAGGGTGGCCGCTTCGTAGAGGCGCATGTCTTCGGAGACGAAGCCGATGTCGCGCTTGGCGGCGGCCTGGTCGTCGGGCATCGGGTGGCCGAGGACTTCGACGGCGCCGGTGTCCTGATGGACGAGGCCCATGAGGATGCGGATGGTGGTCGACTTGCCGGCGCCGTTGGCTCCGACGAAGCCCATGATGCTGCCGGTGGGGAGGGCGAGGTCGATGTTGTCGAGAGAGAAGTGGGGGTAGCGCTTGCTGACTCCCGTGAAGTGCACGGAGAGGGGTGTCATACGGGCTCCTTGGCCAGGGTTTCGGCGGTGAGGCGGGCGGATGTGTCGCGGAGGCGATCGGCGAGGTCGTCGGGGGTGAGGCCGAGGAGGTTGCCGATGTGGGCCGCGTGCTCGAGGTGGTCTTCGAGCTCGCGGTCGTAGAGGCGTGGGGCGAGGCCGGGGTCGGGGGCGACGATGGATCCTTTGCCGTGCTGGGTGAGGATGACGCCTTCGCGCTCGAGCTCGAGGTAGGCGCGCTTGACGGTGATGACGCTGACCCGGAGGGCGACGGCAAGGGCGCGGATGGAGGGGATTTCCTCGCCTGGAGGCCATTCGCCGACGGCGACCTTTTGCTTGATCTGCTCCATGATCTGGAGATACATGGGGCGGCCGTCGGATTGGGAGATGATGATGGAGGTGTCCATCTGGATATACTGAGTATATACAGATGACGGATGGGGTCAAGGTTTTTCTTTGGGGGAGGAAAGAGGCAGCCGTTTCGGCTGCCTCTTTCCTTCTTCGGGTGCTGGTGCGGGGAAATTAGCTGGGCTGCGGATTTCCGAGGCCGACTGACTTGGCGAGGCGCAGGAGCTCGGCTTCGGCGGTGAGGCGCATCGCGAGCTTGGCTGGGTCTGGGGTGGCTCCTCCGAGTTGGCTGAGGCGCAGAGCCGCGGCCTGGATGAGGGTCGACTGGATTGCGGTGGGCGGCGCATCGACTGTGACCGCGACCGCCTCGTCCTCGATGACGGGGTTTGGAAAAGCCGGGACATCGGCGCGCGGCGGACTCGCCAACTGCGGCGTGATGAGGTTGGCGTTAGCCACGCGTTGGCCGAGGTCGCCGGTGACGCCGAACTGCTGCATCACCGTGCGCAGGACCGAGGTGTGGTCGTAGAGGGTGTGGTCGACGGTGCCGGCGACGAGGAGCGGGGAAACCATGATCGCGGGGACGCGCACGCCGTAGCGGTTGAACTGGAAGCCGCTGTAACCGGGGTCGCCCTTCTTAATGATGCGGTTATCGGGCGGCGTGGCCGGGCCCGGGGGCACGTGGTCATAGGTGCCGCCGTGTTCGTCGAAGATGATGACGAGCAGGGTCTTGTTCCACAAGGGACTCGCCAGCAACGCCTGGTAGATTTTGCGGACCAGCTCATCGCCGAAGATCGCGTCGGAAGGCTTGTGGTCCCAGTCGAGGATGGCCGCGTCGGGGTGCATGTCGTTCTCGCGGCCATACAGAGGGTTCAAGCTGTCCATGAAGTTCGGCTCAATGAAGCTGTACGTGGGCAGCGTTCCCTTTTTCGCGTCGTCGAGGAATTGCTGGAAGGGAAAGAAGCGCTTCGGTCCGAAGTCGAAGACGTAGCGTTCGAGTTGCTTCTGGTTGAGGAAGGCCATGGACAGAAACCAGTAGCTGCCGTAGTAAATGCGCCAACTAACTTTCTGCGCCTCCATCAGGTTGAAGATAGTCGGCGTGTCGTTGATGAAGATAGGCAAGTCATGCAGATCGTTATTGACATATCCGGAGGCCGTGCCGGCGTGCATGAAGGAGCGGTTGGTGAGGGTTTGCGAGGGGACCGAGGCGAACCAGTTATCGCAGACCACGAAGCTGTTCGCCAGCTGCGACACGGTGGGCAGAGCGGGCGGGCGAAAGCCGTTCATGATATTCGCGGGGTCGGTCACGTCCTTCTGGTACGTGTAGTTGATGACAAAGCCCTGCATCAGCGGCGGCTGGGGCGGGTCGGAAGGAATGTCGGCAGGCAGGGGATACACGTTATACATCTGACCGTAGACATCCTGATAAATTTCGCCGGGGTCGGGATAGGGATTGGTCGTGTCGGGCGTTGAGCCGACGGGAATCATCTCACCGCTCACTGCTGGATTCGACAGTGCCGTGCCGGAAACTCCGTTGAAGGTCTGGTTGCGCGGAGGCGTTTGGAAGGGTGGTTTGTTGTTCGGATCGTAGAGCCAGCCGAGCACATTATCGAAGGAGCGGTTCTCAAGCATGAGAACGACGACGTGCTCGATATTGCCGAGGGGGTTGGTAGTTTCAGGTGGCATGGTCGACACCGTCTTTCTCAGTGGGTGGGCGTTGGTTATAGAGCAATCGGAGGATTGGCGGAAAGCGCGACCAAGCATAGCATGGGCGGCGCAATGATGGAGGGTGACCTTTACAGACTTCCGCAGTTTGGCTTAGGCCGCGAGAGGAGAATTACCTGCGGACCTTCGCCGGGCGACTGGTTGAGTTACCTGGCCAGCCTATAGGGTTGTCCAGCGGGATCGAGAATCCATGGGGTAATGGTGCGGGTTCACTCTTCGCGCAGCAGGATGAGGGGATCGACGGAGAGCGCGCGTTGCGCCGGAATCCATGTGGCGACCAGACCGAGCAGGGCCATAGCAACAACCACGGCGGCCAGGACAAGAGGATCGCGGGGCGTCGCCTGATACACGATGAAGGCGAGCACGCGCGTTGCCAGAATCCCGAGCCCGAGCCCGGCTGCCGAGCCAATCGCCAGCAACCTGACGGCGCGTCCCAGGGCTGCCTGCAGGACTTCTTTGTGCTGAGCGCCGAGAGCGATGCGAATGCCGAGTTCCCTGAGCCGCCTGCTGACCGAATACGCGGCCATGCCGAAGATACCGGTAATGGACAGCATCGCACCCATCGCGCCCAGCACGCCGAGCGCTACGGTTGCCACACGAGAAGGGAACAGGGCGATATCGAGGCCGTCGGCCCAGGTCTGAATCGTGAACGGCAAACTGGAATCGAGGGTGGCTAACTTGCTCCTCATTTCGGTTGCCAGTTGCTGTGGATCGCGATCGGAGCGTACCACCAGGGTTGTCAGATTGGTAGGCCTCTGCAGGAGGGGGAGAAACATTACGGGCCGGGGAGCTTCGGTCAGCTGATAATATTTTCCGTCTTCCACAACACCCACCACCTGAACCCGGGTTCCATTCTCCCTTTTGTAGTATCTTCCGATGGCATTGCTTACTGAACCGAAGATTCTGCGGGCAAACAGCGAGTTGACGACGGCCACGGGAGGCGCACTTTTGGTGCTCTGCCACGAGAAGTTATTACCGGTAAGGAAGGCTGTGCCTGCCGCGCGGAAGTATTCGGGAGAAATGCTGAATACCCCGGCGTCGGCGGCAGCCTTCGATGGGCTCAGGTCGGTGGTTTGGTCGGTGAAGACATCTTCGGTGGACAAACCGCCGCCCAGAGGAGCCTGACTTATGAATCCCGCGGACTTTACGCCCGCAATGGTCCCGAGCGCGTCGATCATGCGCCTTTGGACGGCGGGCACACCGTCGCCGCTGTAACCGGACATGCTGACATCGGTGTCGGCCAGCATCACATTGCGCGGGTCAAAACCGAAGCTGCTGTGCACGGAGCGCTCGAGACCGCGCAGGGCAACCAGGGACGAGGTGACCAGCACGGCACAAATGGCAATCTGGACCACCAGCAGCACATCCCGGAATGTGATCCGGCGCGCGGTATGGCCCGCAATGATGCCGGCCGATCCAGCCTTGACCACCTCCCAGGGATGGGTGCGGAGTATCTGGCGCACCGGCACCGCGCCAAAGAGAAACCCGCTGGCAAGGGCCAGCAGCAAGGCGACGAGGTAGACTTTCGCGTCCGGGTATACGGGCACGTGCATGGGATATTGAGGAATGGGATGCCATACGCTCAGACGGCGCAGGATCGCGACGCTGCCCAGCAGCCCAACCAGCCCGCCGGAGAGCGAAATCAGCACCGCCTCCGTGAGCAACGCGCGCAGGATGCGCCTGCGGGTGGATCCGAGAGCGAGACGCAAAGCCACTTCCCGGGAACGGTCGGCGGCGCGCGCGGAAAACAAGCTGCCAAGATTAGCGCATGCGGCCAGCAGAATTAAGCCGGCGAGCAGCATCATTCCTGTCATGAAACCCTGCACACCGGGCCCGAGCAGGTCGCCGGCGAGAGCTGGCCGCGCCAGTGAATAAGTCATCCAGGCATCGTCTTTGGGATAGCTCTTCTCCAGATACGAACCGACCGAGTTCAGGTCGGCGATCGCCTGTGCCTGGGTCACGCCCGGCTTCAGGTGCCCGAGAACCATGAAAATGTCGCGCTTGCCGCGATCGCTGAGAACGTCGATCCCCTGTATTTGTTCCTGCTGAACCATGGGCGCCCAGAAGTCCGGAAAGAAGAAGAGCAGGGTTCCGTTGAAGTCAGGCGGAGCGACGCCGAGGATGGTGAAGGGGTGCTGATTCAGCAGAACAACCCGGCCCACGACGGCGCGATCGTCCTGAAAATGGCTGTGCCAATACGCCCAGGAGAGGACTAAGTAAGGAGCGCTGTTGGGGCCATGCTCATCGGCGACGTTGAAGAAGCGGCCAAGAAAAGGCTGAACGTCCATTGCCTTAAAGTAGTTTCCCGCAACTTCGTAGCCCCAGGCCTGAGATGGATTCTTTCCAGTATCCAGACCGACGGGAACGAGGATATACGCGGTGAGAGCCTCGAAGCTGCGATTGCGATCGCGCAGATCGAGGTAGTCGGGATACGAAGTTGACTGTTCTTTATAGCCGCCGCGTTCGATGGTGAAGAGGCTTTGCGCGTTGGGTACATCGAGCGGGCGGAGAATGAGGGCATTCAATACGCCAAACACCACGGCGTTGGCACCGATGGCGAGGGCCAGCGTCAAAACGGCGGCGATGGTGAATCCGGGAGAACGCCGCAGCTGGCGCAGAGCCAGGCGCACGTCGGCCCGGATCGATTCCAGCGTGGGCCACTGCCACACCTCGCGGCTGCGCTCCTCCAGCACGGTGACATTGCCGAATGCGATGCGCGCCTGCCGCTCGGCTTCCTGCCGGCTCAGGCCGTTTCGCATCAACTCCTCCACGCGCTCTTCGATGTGGAGCCGCAATTCTTCGGAGAGATCTTCGAAAACGCGGCGGCGGCGGAAAATATTCGGTATCCAGTTCATGCGAACTTTCTCCTAACTGGCCGGGGATCTACCCGGACTCAGGACCAGCGCAATACCCTCGAACATGCGCTCAAAGCTGGAGATCTGCTCCTCCAGATGGCGAAGACCGGCTTTGGTGATTTGATAGGTTCGCACGCGGCGATTGGTTGCGGAGAGGCCCCACTCGGCTTTTACGAGCCTGGCCTTCAGCAGCCGCTGCAGGGCCGGGTACAGCGAGCCCTCCTCCACCTGCAGCAGGTGTTTGGATCGCTGCTGGATGTGCTGGACGAGGGCGTATCCATGCGCGGGCTGGCGGCGAAGCGACTCGAGAATCATCATTTCGAGTGCGCCGGGGAAAAGATCGCGAGAAGGGCTGTCGGTCATAGGCGTGTTCGCTACAGACCTAGAGTAAACATGCCTAGAGTGGCATTGTCAAGAAGAGTTTCTATTTAAGATCGGCGGCGCTGCAGTTCTCTGAATAATGCGCCGTAGTCGACGTTATGCCGCTTGTCCATCGGAATCGATCGCAGAACGCGGATTTCATCCAGATGCGCCCAGGGCAGCGCTTTCAGGAGCGAGTTTCGGAACTGTGGGTCGACGCACTCGATAGCGAGTATGCGCCTGCCCTGGAATTCGATCCCTGCTGCGCGGCGGACTCCTGGGGGTTAAGAGCGGTTTGACATATAGGACTGATTTTGTCGTATATTGTTGTTCTGGAGAGCGGCGGTTTGCTGCTCTTCCCCCGGGCCCATGAAAACAGTGCACATGTAAGGTGTGATGCAGGTCACAGGTGGGAGTCCTTTGTTCGTTCTGAAATAGGACTGATTTGATCGTATATTGAGGCGGACCCGATGGATCGAATGGCAGGACGGCTGGTTGGTTTCGCGGAGTTTTTGATGGTCGCGGCGATGATTGGTTTGGGGTGCGGGATGGCGCGGGCGCAGGAGCCTCCTTATTTTGTGACGTACTCGCACGCGATGGAGGAGCCGGGGAACCTCGAGATCGAGTTCAAGGGGACGCAGGCTGCTCCGAAGGGCGACAACGCGTTTGGCGGCGCGACGGTGGAGTTTGAGTACGGCGCGCAGGCGTGGTGGACGACCGAGGTCTACCTGAGCGGGCAGACGACGGCCAACGACAGTACGGTGTTTACCGGCTTCCGGTGGGAGAACCGGTTTCGGCCGCTGATGGAAGAGCACTGGGTGAATCCGGTTCTGTATTTCGAGTATGAGGACGCGAACACGGCGGACCGGAGCTTTCTGGAAGTGTCGGGGAACGACGGAGTGGCGGACCTTAGGCCGCACAACGCGGAGGCGCGCAGCGACGTGGAGCGCGAGATGGAGATGAAGCTGATCCTGTCGAGCAACGCGCGGGGATGGAACTTTTCGGAGAATTTTCTGACGGAGAAGGTGATGAACGGGGATGATCCGTGGGAGTTTGGCTACGCGGTGGCGGCGAGCCGGCCGCTGTCGCTGCGGGCGGGGGCGCGGGAATGCGTGTTTTGCCGCGAGCATTTTGCTGCCGGGGCGGAGATGTATGGCGGGCTGGGGACGGTGGACAGTTTCGGGCTGCATGACACCTCGCACTATGTTGCGCCGACGGTGGGGTGGGACATTCCGCGGGGGCCGACGATTGCGTTCTCGCCGGGATTCGGACTGAACGACAACAGCATGAAGGTGCTGTGGAGGGTCGGAGCGCAGTACGAATTCCAGCAGTTCTTCAGCCAGTTTCGTCGCGGAGGTGCTCGCTGATGCGGCGCGTGATTTTCGCGATTTGGTTTGCGCTTTGCTGTGTGGTTCTCGCCGCGGCTGCGGTGGTGAATCAGGATTGGCTGAAGAGGGTGCCGGCACAGCAGCGGGCGCGGGTGAATCCTTACACCGGGCAGGCGGATGCAGTGGCTGCCGGGGCGAGGCTGTTTGCGGATCACTGTTCGCGGTGCCATGGCGACGATCTCGGAGGCGTTCACGGCAAACCCAGCCTGAAGAGCGACGTGGTGCGTGGCGCTACGGATGGGGAGTTGTTCTGGCTGCTGCGGAATGGAGATTTGCGGCATGGGATGCCGTCGTGGAGCGGGCTGCCGGAGCCGGAGCGGTGGCAGATTCTGGCGTTTTTGAAAAGCAGGGAATAGGAAGAACCATCATGTTCCGGCGAGAAGAAGCCGATTTGGTAGAATAAGGCTGCCGGAAGGCTGCTACCCTCCCGGCAGGTTGTGCTACTTCACCAGTAGCAGAAGCACCAGGGCTACGAGCGCCAGCACCAATCGCCAATCAACGGCGACGGTGATTAGCACTCGCATCCAGGATGACTTGTCATCCAAGGGCCTCACCTCCTTGCGTTGGGACGGCTCGCTGACCGTTGCTGCGGTTAGCGAGCCGCTGGCCCAATCTTCCGGACCAATCTGCGCGTTACCGCTTTGCACTCCGCAGGGAAGTAAGTTCAGCCTACGTTCTGGCGGGCAATCTACGACAGATTACCGATGGTGGGCAGGTGGAGCGTCCGGCTACGGCTAGCGGGCGATACTTCCGGGATGCCAACATTGGGGCCTCGGCGGGAACCATTAGGATGTGTGGGGCGGCACTACTCGAATGCGCAATCTTACATGCCATGGACGCAAGTGACTTTCAGGCGTTGGTCGTGAGCAGGTTTCCCACTCTTCGAGATGACTTCGAAGACTGGCCAAACCTCGTTCATTTGCAGGTTGGCGAGTTCCTGGCTTTCACGCAGTCCGCAATCGCAGCAGGAAATCTTGACGTGGTTGCCGAGTGCTTCGAGATTGCGACCGCCGCGTTGACGCAAGGAGACAAGAGCTTACAAAACGCCATCTACGTGTCCTATCTGGAAGACCTTGACCTTCGCAGCGGTGCAGGGCAGCGAGCAGCGCAGTTTATGCCTCCCGAACTGAAGAAGGGACGCAACGCCATTCTTGATTATGACGAGCAATTGCTGGGAAGAAAGTGCCCCACCGATGAACGTTAGGGTCCAGAATTGAGCAGGGGTTCCGAGACTATCACCGGTATTGCGGAAGTTTCACGTTGGCTGGTACTCACGGGCTGAAGCCCGCTTCATTTTGGGGCTGTCTCAGCACGACTGAAGTCGTGCCCCTTCACGTTTCCGTACCGGCTCACCGCACAGTGCA
>CAZHTJ010000096.1:0-5183 GCA_964535525.1 uncultured Acidobacterium sp.
TGAGGTAGAGTACCTTAGGTCCTGGGGGCCTAGGCTAGGGCGTGTGCAGCCCACTCGCGAAAACGCAAACGGCGGCTCCCAAGGGCCTTCTTTTTTGCGGGGCACCGGTTGGCGCGCGCGGTTTACGAAACGGCGGCTTCAGGCGCGACAGGAGTCCTGGGGAGCGAATTTTGCCCGGGGGAGAAGAGCGCGAGCAACTCGTCGATATAAGCGTCCATTTCGCGTTCGCGCAGCATCATCCGCCACTTGCTATTCTGGCAGTTTCGGCATACGCGCTTCGAGCTGAAAGTGTAAGCGCCGCACTTAGAGAAGAACCTGCAAGGGGCGCTCCCCTTGCTGTTTTTGTGACGCCCGCACCGCTCCCGGCCCTTATGAGGGTGTGTTTGACATCGGTTGCCACGCGGATCGGTGTATGAACAGGACATGGCGTGGTGAGACTGTGTATAACACCTGGTATAGTAATGTCTAATAAAACGTGTGTAGGGCTCTCACCGCAGTTATTTTGATTTAGAGAAAAGTTGCGCACTAGTCATACCGATGGCCGCACGCCTGCAGCCCTACGGCCTTGAGGACGTGTACCCTCTCGTGTCTCCGCCCGCGTTTATTCGTGACCGAGCATCGTGGCAGAGAGCTGCCGACGAGAGTCTTGTCAGCTGGCGCGAGCGAGTGCATAAGCAGTGGGTCACCCATGTCGGGCCGCTGCCAGACAAGGTCTACAGACGGGCACGCATGATGCCATACCTGACGGTCGCCGTCCTGAAGGAGCACGCGTCGGCGCTGGACTTGCTCGACGAGATCCTGGGTGTCCCGATGTGGGCGCCGAAGGGTAAAGTGAAGGGCCGCCGCAACGGGGCTCTTCGTTGGAGGGAGTATGTGGCCGCAGCCGAGCCCACGAAGAACGAGTTTATTGCCGAAGTTGAGAAGAAGATGGCGAACCCGCACGTGAGGTCAGTGAAGATTCGTTTCCATACCGAGGATGGGCAAGGGGGGCTATACCCAAGCTTTCGGATGATTGCCAAAGCGACAAAGAAGAAGGGCGACACTAGAGCTCAGTTGCGGCGCATGGAGAGGAGGAGGGATATTCTTGCGGAAGCGCAGAAGAAAGCAGTGGCGGATTATGAAAAGCTGTTCGGGTTAAGGATGGAGCAGTGGGAGCTGGAAGATGAGATAGCGGTAGAGAAAGCGAAGCTTGCCAGCTATAAAGAGCAGATTCTGAAGGAGGAGATCGTGGAAAAGAAGCATGGATCAGATGTTCTTGAGGAGGAAGCAGAGCTCGACACCGCCTGGATGGAGGTGTACTGGGTTGTACAGCGGCAGGCGGGCGCCGCCGGGAGCAACGCGTATAAGGTGTCGATGACTAACCTATACGCGATGCGCGATTACACGTGTGCCGACGGCGATTGTGTGCTCGCGTGCGTGCGAGCGGTGGCCCCCAAGACGATGAAGAAGAACAAGACAATTCGGCGGGAACTGGGGCTTGCCAAAGGCGCGGTCGGGTTTCCAGACCTGGAAGTGGTTGCGAGACACTTTAAGGTGGGCATTAAGGTCTACATTGAGGCCACAGACGTTGTCGAGGAGTTCGACGACGACCCGGTGAACCGCTTCACCGGGTCGCACACCCACCGCTGCGTGTGGACGGTCGAGCCGCGCGAGGGCGAGCCGACGGCCAACCTGTATTACGCGCCGGGCCACTTCAGTCACATAACAGAGTTTAGGGAGATTCCACCGACGGCGTACTGCCCGGTTACCGGCGACTACAAGGCGCACTACACGCAGAGCCAGATAAAAGAGCGGCTGCGCGAGCAGGGGCGCTCGTACATTAAGGGGATCTCCGAGTACCACTGCGAGCTGGAGAAGGCGAGCGCCTCGTACAAAACGAGGCTTCTCGTCTTTGACTTCGAGACGGTATGGGGCCCTGAGCGAGGCGGCGAGCTAAGGCCGTACGCCGTCGCCTGGTATGACTTCGATCCGCTAGTGGACGCCATTAGTGGAGCACTCGAGCCTGAGGTGAAGTATGCGTTCGGGCTCGACCGGTGTGCGCACGACTTGATAGACTATATTGCCGACGCGCCCGCCGACGTGAAGTACGTCCTAGCCGGCTTCAACTCCTCGCGCTTCGACAACTACCTGCTGGCCCGAGCAGCGCAGAGCCGAGAGATGCTGACGAGGGTGTTTGCTACGGGCAACACCTTACGCGGCGTGTGGATGGGGCGGCACGAGGCAGTTGACATCGCGCGACTGTGCCCAGGCGCCACGCTTAAGCAGCGCTGCATAGACTTTAAGACCGATCCGGTCAAGGTCGACGGCTTTGACCACGCGCTCGTGCAGGAGGAGTTCCTAAGGGGGAACCTCGAGCAATGGTGCGCGGACAACCGCGAGAAGCTCGAGCATTACGTCAAGTGCGACGTGCTTAGCACCGCCAGCCTGTTCGTCAAGCTCAGCGGCGAGCTAAAAGAGCTGATTGGGGTAGACGTCTTAAAGGGCGAAGCGCAGACGATCGGCAGCGCGGCGTGGACTGCGTACGAGCGTTCGGCGAAGAAAGAGGGTCGGGTCAAGTTCCCCGCGCCGACCGAAGAGATAGATGCCTTCTTTCGCAAGGCGATAGTTGGAGGGCGAGTCCAGAACTTTAAGAAGAGCGGCCACACAATTCGCGGAAAGCTGCGGATGGTTGACGTAGCCAGTCTCTACCCAACCGTGATGTACGGGAAGAACCGCCACCTAATGCCGCCCGCGCTGAAGTACGGCTGCTTCCCCAAAGGGAGCCCCACGGCCACCGATGTCTACATGCCAGGGAAGATAGGGTTCTACAACGTGCGAGTGAGGCGCCAGCCTGCGCGCAACATCCTGCCCCGGCGAATGGACGACGGTCGGCTCGACTGGCGATACCAGGGCGAGTTCGACGCCGTCGCGAGCCAATGCTCAATCGAGCTGATTAGGCGCCACGGCGGCGAGGTCGAGGTCGGCAGCGGCTATTACTTCCCCTGTAAGGACGATAAGGCCTTCCACACATTTCTCGAGCCTATATTCGCGGCAAAGGATGAGGAGGATCGCCTCGCGTCCACAAAAGACCCTTCTGCCAACGCTTCGCGCCGCAACATGGCGAAGCTATTGATGAACAGCCTAAGCGGCAAGACGGCGCAGCGGAACTTCGACGAGCGCGTGGTACTGGCTACAGGCGCGGCCAAGCAGCTCTCCGAGGAGTCCAAGATGCGCGACAGCATCGCGACCTGGATACCGCTGTGCGGTGATACATGCATCCTCATCGGGCTGAAGCCGCTCTCGAAGGTGTACAACCAGCGCACGGCTAAGCCGTCCTACATGGCCGCCCTCATCTACGAGTACAGCCGCGCCTACATGTACGAGCTGCTGCTCAGCAAGTATGACGTGCAGTACATGGACACAGATTCGGCCGTGATGACCGCGGAGGAGTACGACCGGTTTCGGAGCGACTACCCGGAGCTGGACTTCAAGGGGGAGAAGCGACCGAAGCAGCTTGGCGACTTGGAGGAGGAGCTCGGGCACCCCGAGGACGCGACCGCGATCCTCCTCGGCCCCAAAGAGTACCTCATCTACGACCACGCGAAAAAGGAGTCCAAGGCGAGACTGAAGGGAGTCAACCTAGGGCGCGACCGCCTGCTTGCCAACGAGCAGCTGCCGCACGGCACGCTCGCGCTCCACCGGCTGCACGAGAGGCTGCCACTCACGACGCCATTGGGGCTGTTCGAGGCGCTGGCCTCCGGCCAGAAGCAGCAGCTACTCTGCTCGCAGCTCCAGCGGTCGCTGGTCAGCCGGGACGGCGCCCTGTTCTCGTTGCGCCAGCGTTACCTCATGAAGACGCTCGAGCCGCGAAAGGTGCACGACGCCGAGGTTCCAGCGATGAGGTCGGAGATTTACCGCGGCGGCCCATGAACGGCCACGATGAGCTTGATGCCCGGATGGTTCGGCAGCGTTTTCGTGATGTATCGCTCCCACTTCGTCGGCTCGTACTGCCGGAACCTGAGGTAATGCGAGGTTTTGTGGACCTTCCCGGCGGCCTTGAACCCGTGGAGGGCGAGCCAGTTGCGGGCGTGGACCTCGTTGTAGCGCGCGCCGTCGAAGAGCACCGACTGGACGTTGCGCGGCATATAGGGGCGGGCGTGTTTGCGCGGGGTATATACTACCCGCTGATGGACGCTATAGACGCAGGGCTTCTTGCCGCGAGAGCCGCGGAGAAGAAAAGGAGATACGCCGAGGCTAACAGCCGCCAATGGGCCCGGCACGGATCGGAAACACGCGAAGTGTACGACCTGGCGCCATCCGCGATGAGCCACGAGGTGCAGGACGCGGTCGTCGCGCGCCACCGAAAAGGCGAATCCCGTGCCAAGATTCTTGGGGAGGTGCGCGAAGAGCATCCGGCGCTCACCGAGTACCACGTGAAACGCATCATTAGAGTCTTCCGCGTCGACCCGGATGCTTTCAAAGAGAGTCTCACTGACGATATTCTGATGTGGCGATAATGTAGGGCCCCGCGTTCGGGGTTTTTCCCGCCGACTTTATAGATCGCGCGCATGGACGAGCAGTACATTCAGCAACGCGTACACGAGATCCTCGAGGGGCAGATCGCCATGGGAGCTGGCGGCGCGATCGCCGGGGCGCTCAGCGATTGGGTAAGCTTCGTGAAGTTCGTGCGCGACATCGCCGCGAACGAAGGGGAAGCTATATCATACAGGGAGGCAATGCAGCTCGCCTCGCCAGTCTGGAAAAACTTGCAGTCCAAAGGATACGCGCCCGCCCCGAAAGGCGCGCGGAAACACGTGCAATGGAACGCGGTGCAGAAGACCGCCGCGCGCTCGTACCCAAAGGTGTTCGGGCGCAAACAAGAGGGGCCTTACAGCTTTGAGGACGTGTACTCGGAGGCTCCCGCAGTGATGCCCGCAGTGATGCCCGCAGTGACGCCCGCAGTGACGCCCGCAGGTCCTCAACCCTACGACATTGAGGACGTGTATCCGGTAGCTCCGGTAGCTCCGGTAGCTACCCCGTTGGACGAGTTGGACGAGTTTCTCGGCGATATTATCGGCGAGGGTTTTAGCATCGAGGACATCCTCGGGGCGCTCAAGGATCTCGCGCCGTACGCGAAGAAGCTAGCACCGCTCGCGCGCGGCCTTCTGCCGAAGCGCAAGGCGCCGCCGAAGCGCAAGGCGCCG
>CAZHTJ010000096.1:5283-13540 GCA_964535525.1 uncultured Acidobacterium sp.
GCCGAAGCGCAAGGCGCCGCCGAAGCGCAAGGCGCCGGCCAGGCGCGGGCGAGGTGCCGGCGACGATGCGGAGTTGGGCTACCACTGTATTAGCAGCCGCCCCAAGATAACCATGGCTGGGGTGCGAGCTGGCGCAAGGGCGGGCGTCCGAGCTGGCGTAAGGGCGGGCGTCCGAGCCGGCCGCGTCAAGCCAATAAACAAGGGGATCTACGAGTACCACTGCGCGCTGCGGCGGTTCAAGGAGGAGCACCCGAGGATGACGCACCTACAGGCAGTCCAGAGCCCAAAGTTCAAGAAGCACTGGGCACAGATGAAGGAGTCCAAGGCGGGCGCGGGCGTCCAAGCCGGCGCTGGCCGGCTCAATCCAAAAAATAAGGCAATCTACGAGTACCACTGCGCGCTGCGGCGGTTCAAGGAGGAGCACCCGCGGATGACGCACCTGCAGGCCGTCCAGAGCCCAAACTTCAAGAGGCAGTGGGCGCAAATGAAGGCGTCCTCGTAAGCACGACACCGGTTTTTTGGCGCAACAATACGTGCGCCCATGTCGATAGCCGATCTGCTCGTGCCCAACCCATACCCGCTGAATGTCGGCGCGATCGGAACGCCGAGCATTACCACCAACACGCTCTACGTCAATGCTACTGTTATCTACCCGCCGGTCGTCATTTCCAGCGTCACGCCGAACAGCAACCTGAGCGTAGACTTTGAAAACGGGGGCACCGTGAACGGTCAGGTCGGAGTCAACGCCACGGAGGCCAGCCCCAGCACGTTCTTATGGGCGAGCGGCGATATCAAGTTGGGGACCAGCGAGACCGAGCGGATTCGTATAAAGGCTGCCGGCATCGCAACCAACAACGCCGCCACCCAGGCTCTCGCGCTCGCGCCCGCCGACACCACGCTCTACGCCCTGCCGCTGAGCAGCAGCGGCACCTTTACGTCGACCTGGACCTCGCTCGTGGGATTCTCGCCCGCGCCGCCCGTGGTCAATATCCAGTACATCCAGCTGGGCGCCGTCGTCATGTGCCAACTCACTGCCTACAACACAGGCATGATCGTCGGGATTAACACGGCCAACATTACACTGCCGATAGCCCGCGCTGTCGCCTTCACCGGCGTAAACGAGGAGTGCAGCGGCGGCTTGTTCGCGAACGGCGCCGCCAGCCACGAAGGCATCATCGTACCCGCGGCCGGCACCATGGCTTCGGCGCTCGTCTCCGTCGACAACGTCGGGGTTGCCGATAACGGCGCGCTGCGCGGTTCTTTCTCGTATCGCCTCTCGCCTTGAGGAGCGATGCCAATCGAGGAAGTGAGGGGACTAGGCACTTTTTGCGGCGCCAAAATAGATGGCCCTGAGTGCACGACTCGCCACGAAGCCGTCGATCGCAATCCCGGCGCCAGCCTTGCGGCGCGTCCAGATGGTGTCGTACAGAGAGGACGCCCCGGCCACCATCATTGGCAGCTACAGCTTCCGCGCGCAGCGGTACCCGGCCGACATCGACACGATGGACTCGGTCGGCGAGGTGCAGGTCCACGGCGAGTGGACGCCCGCGACCGAGAGCGACACACGGGAGCTCCTGCGCGAGTTCACGCGCCGCCTGCAGGCCATTGTGCAGCATGTGGCCGGCGCGCGAAACACCTTCTACCTCGAGGTGAAGGCCGGCATCGACGAATTTGCCCTCGGCATGCTCCGCCCGATCGGCGACATGCACGACGGGATATTCACGCCGAGCACCGACCTTTGGGCCAAGATCCTACTGGCCAAGGGTCGCGGCTGGATCAGCGCAGAGGCGGCGACGAGGATGCTCGTGGCACTATCGCAGCGCGCGACGCTCGGCGCGCGCGAGTACGACCTACTCTCTAGCGAGCTCCGCAAGGCCTTCATCATGCGATGGGCGCCCGACGAAATCGCCGCCGGCGTCAAGAAGCGCGGCCCGGGGGAAGGAATGCCGCTGGAGACCGCCGTGTACAACCCCGCCGGCGCGCCCTCGTTGGTCAAGATCGACGTTATCACCAAGGTGAGCGGCGCGTTCCTCGAGCTCAGCAACATCTTCGTCCTCCGGGAGGTCCGGGCCGACGGCTCCTTCAAGTACCTGTCGACCCATCCCGGAGTCGAGGATATCACGTTCGACGTCGAGAAGATGCTGTTTAGCCCGGCTGCCTACAACCCGTACAAGGCCATCAAGCGCATGTTCGTCTACGCTCGGCTGAGATACCTGGCTGGAGACGAGCGCCTCGCCGGGTTCCTCGAGGCGGCCCTCGACTACCTCTCCGGCGACGACGCCATCTACTACCAGCTGAAAAGCGACCTCGAGACGCTCGTGAAGCTGCTGACCGAGTTCCCGTCTGCGATCGACTCTACCGCGCACGACCCAGAAGGACCTCCCGTCTACTACGCGATGGCCGCGCAGCTCCAGGGCATGAGTGGGCGGCTCGCCGCCACCTCGATGCCTGAGGAGGACGTGGTCCGCCTCTCGCGCACTATCGATGAAGCAATCCACGCGCCGCACGCGGAGGCCGCGCACATGCTGGAAGGCGTCGAGAAGGTGCTGAAGGGCATTGTCAAGGACTCGGCCATCAACTGGCTCGGCTCCCACGGCCTTGCGCCGCCCAGCGCCGCGCTCGATCCGTTCCTCCCGAAGCTCGAGTACGCCGAGATCCTCAACGCCAAGGGCTCGCCCTTGGACCCGCTCCTAGCTACCCAGCACAGCGACACCTACAGCCGGGCCACGAGCGCCTCGCCGGTTGCCGCGGGCGGCTTTAACGTGATGCGGGGCGGCAGCCAGCTGGGTAGCTGCCCAGAGGGCGACGCTCGGGCCATGCTGGCGAGAAGAATCCTCGCCCAGTAATAGCATGGCCCGGTCGTCATCGAGGGCCCAAGGGCCCGGGCAGAGCCCGAGCCCGGCAGAGCGCCGCAAGATAGCGGAGTACGAGAAGGTCGCGCTGTCAGACGCGGACCTGGTCAAGGTTCTTGGGGATGACGTGAAAATCGTGATGTACCCCGATCTCCACCGGATGCGCACGCTGGACGAGGTAATGGGGCCGGGCGGCGCCGCCATCATCCTATTCGAGGCGAAGCCGGAATATGGACACTGGTGCACCGTCTTCCGGGCGCCTGGAGGCGACAATGGGCTCGTCGAGTTCTTCAACCCCTATGGCGGCTACCCCGACGATAGCTTGAGGTACATCAACAAGAGCTTCGCCGAGCGGACGAACCAAGACGAGCCCTACCTCTCGCGCCTGATGATGGAGTCGCCGTATCGGCTCTCTTACAGCCCGTATGCCTTCCAGAGTCATGGCAACAATGTGAAGACGTGCGGGCGCCACTGCGCAGCCCGCCTCATGCTGAAGGACCTTCCCCTCGACGACTACAAGGACTGGATCACGGCACAGGCCAGAAAAACACGAACTGACGCCGACGCGGTCGTCAGCGCAGTCACGAGCATGATAGGGCCTAGGGGCCACTAGAAACATCGCGTGGGCCGCATTTTTCCGCACGCCGTATAGAGACCATGAGCCGATACTCCCACGAAGTCTACTCTCAGTCCAACGACGCTGAGAACGTCTACTTCAATGCCACGCTGCTGGGGCCCAGCGAAACCGGGACAGTCGACGGGATACCCGCAATCTACGACGTGACCCGTACCCAGCCCATCATCTCGCGTCCGAGCGACTACTACGCGAGCATCGTGCGAATGACTCTGCCTCTAAACTCGATGCCGATCTTCATCTGCCCGATCGTGGGCCCCATGGACGGCATCAATGTGAACACGCCTTGGTTCGTCGGCATCAACTACCAGGGCACCTACTTCACCGATCAGCGCGTGCTATGGCAGACTGAGCTGTACGCGCCGGTCAACTCGATCGTCGACTGGTTCTACTACGCGTTCAGCTACGGCACCTTTGTCAGCATGATCAACGTGGCGATGGCTGGTGCATACGCCGCCTTCAGGGCCGCCAACCCGGCTGCACCCCAGGCCATTGCCAACCAGACGCCTTTCCTCATCTTCAACCCAGCGACTGAGCTGATGAGCTGGGTATGGCACAACTCCTGGGCCACCGCCCCTCCCGCGACCGAGCCGCTCGGCGCCGGGCAGGCGCGAGTGACCATCAACCTCCCCCTCCTCGCTGTCTTCGATGGTTTCCGCACGCTCCTCCGCGGAAGCTCGGGTCTCGCGCCCAATGACGACGCCCACTACGTGTGGGAAAACACCGGCGACAACGCCTACACGCTCAACGGCTTCGCCCTCACGAGCGCCACTCAACAGGGGTTCAGGGCCATCACCCTCCTGGCGAACGTCCGGCAGCTTGTCGTCACAACCAGCGCGCTTCCCATCGTGCCGGAGGCCATTCCAGCCAACGTGGTGGGCGGTGGGTCGTCCTCCTTTGCCAACAGCGCCTCCAGCCTGCCCATCATCACCGACTTTGTGCCGCAACTAGAGTCGAGCGCCGACGTGCGCGGAATCGTCTACTACCAGCCGCTCGCCCAGTACCGGCTCGCCAATATGCTGTCGGATACGCCGCTGTACCGGGTGCAGCTGAGCTTCCTCTGGCAGGCGACCGACGGGCGGCTCGTCCCGATCATCATAGCGCGCAACCAGCAGGTGAATGTGAAACTCGGCTTCTTCAAGAAGAGCCTATACGCCAAGGCCGGGCTGATGCCGCAGTAATCCGGGCCGTCGGCAGTTTTTTTCGTTCGGGTTATAGAGCCGCCATGTCGTTGTCGTTCCAACCATTGCAGCCCGTGTGCGTCCGCGATCCACGCACGATGGTAGCCGGGCCCAAGATGTACGCCGTGCTCAAGTCTGGCTCCCAGCTGACCTGCAAGCAGTACTCGACCACGAGCATTTCCACCAGCTCGTTGTCGTTCTCCTGCCCTCCCCCGAGCGGCGGCATCTTCGTCGATAGGAACGTGCGCCTGTACCTTCCTGTCCGCCTGACCTTCACGGGCATCCCCGCGGCCGGCACAACTCTCCTCCGCTCGGGATTCGACGCGCCGCGCGCGTTCGGACTGAGCAGCTCGATCGAGACCCTCCAGGCAACAATCAATAACCAGGGCGTATCTATCAATCTCGCCGACACCATCCAGCCTCTGATGTGGTTCAACACCGGCACGGAGCTGAAAAACTCTGACTACAGCACCACCCCCTGCTACCAGGACCAGAGCCAGAGCTACGACTCTCTCGTTGGCTCTAACCGCAATCCCCTCGGCGACTATAGCGTGACCGGCGACAACGTGCCGGCTCCGCGGGGCGCCTTCCCTTTCTTCATCGTCGCCAACCCTGTCAGCGGTGGTGTCCTGCCCGTGACCGCTGTCGTCGACGTGGCCTTCAACGAGTCTTTCTACCTCAGCCCGTTCTGGTGGGGAAAAGGAGTCAGCAGCGAGGCGTTCTTCAACGTCACCACCATGGACTTCAATATCACCTTCCTGCAGCAGTCCGCGAACCGTTTCTGGTCGCACTCGGGCGCACTCGGAGGCGTGCCCGTCTTCGCCACCGCTGCTTACACATTCGGGGGCTTAGCGGGGGGTCCCACTAGCTTTGCGCTGACAACTGGGAATAGCCCATTCATCCTCTTTAATTACATCACTCCCCAAGAGACCCAGGCGTTGAGCCCCAACATGGCCATTAGCTATCCCTACTTCGACGTCCAGCGGTACGCGACCATGCAATCCGCGGTCGCGCCCGGCGTCTCGGCCACCATGATCTCGAACAACATCCAGCTCAACAGCATCCCGCGGCGCATGTACATCTTCGTCCGACAGCGAAATAATGACCTGTACGCGTCTGCGAGCAGCACCGACACGTATTTCAGCATCGAGAACATATCGCTACAGTTCCAGAATAAGAACGGCTTGCTCGCCAGCGCCAGCAAGCAGCAGCTCTACGAAATGAGCGTTAAGAACCACTGTACCATGTCTTGGAACCAGTGGTGCGGCCAGGTTCCCGGAATCGGCGATTTCGCCCTCCCTCCTCTGGGAACGGTCGGGAGCATCTTGGCAATCGAGTTCGGGACAGACATAGGACTCGATTCGCTGGATGCGCCTGGGAAACTCGTTCAGGCGCAACTCCAGGTCCAACTGCTTGCGACCAACGTGAGCGCCGCAACCCTCACCCCTGAGCTGTACATTATTACCGTCCTCGAAGGCGTCTTCACTATCGAAGGCCTCGGACGCGCGTCGACCCGCGTCGGCGTGATCAGCAGCCAAGATATCCTTGACTGCCAGTCGCGACCCGGCCTCAACTACAAGGACGTCCAGGAGGTTAACGGCGGTGACTTCTTCAGCACCATTAAGGAGGGGCTCAGCCGCTTCTTCGGCACCCTCGTGAATGATCTTCGCTCGAAGCCTGTGAGCACTATCTCCAATATCCTCGGCACGCTTCCGATCCCTGTCGTGAGCGACATCGCTCGCGCGACCACTCCCTTCTTTAAGAGCATTGGCGTGGGTGACGGCGTGGTGGCCGGTGGACGCAGACGCATGATGCGCCGCGGCCGCGGCGCCGGTGAGGGCGAAGGCGAAGGCGAAGGCGGTGCGGAGGGCGGAGAGATGCTGACCCGAGCCGAACTGGCGGAAAAATTGCGCTACTAGCTGGCGTCGAGGGTTAGACGACGTACGCCGCTTTTTCCTCCAGGACCCACCTCGGCGCGTGCGAGTGGACGCGTACCCAGCGGCTCTTGCTCTCCAGGATCCGCTTCACTTGCTTCGCGTCGAAGCCCATGTACTTTTTAAGCACGTAGGTGATCTGGTGCGTGCCGCCAGAGCCGGGGAACACTGTTAGGAACTGCATCTCGTTCATCATCACTCGCGCGAAGTTTCGCTCGTTTGGAATGATGAGGTGGCTCGTCACGAGCATGTAGATGCCGTATTTTCTGCCGACTTCGGCGCAATCCATGATGATCTTCTGCACGCTCCTCTTGAGCGTATCATCGATTATCGTCCCTACGTCGTCGAATATCAAAACGGCGCCTTTGCTCATCTTTGTTACATCGGGCGGGCTCTTCACCAGGTCGCTGTCCATCACCACCTGGTTTATGGCGGGCAGGATTTCGTCGAACGCCGGATCGTCTGGCGCCATCCCGCGTGAGAATAGGTAGATCTCGGCGCCCTCGTTGAGTTTGATGTAGCGCTTGACGAGGCCGGCCACGTACGTGCTTTTGCCGCTGCCAGAGGGGCCTGCTATGTACTCCACGCTCCGGTTCACAATGTCGAGGATCGGCTCGAGTGCGCCCTGCTTGAACTCGATGTCCGAGGCCAAGCCGTGCGGATCGGCCACGTCCGTGACCCCGAGGATCTCGCCGTCGTGGACACCCCCCTCCACTATCGCAATCGGCGTACCTGACTTGACGCTGAACATGACCTATTCTTTCGGCACAAATAATGCCCAGAACCATACGGTAAAGGACCTCAGGGCGGGTGCAATAATAACGCGGCCCACTTTGCGCGCTCTGGTAGGGCTGGCTCGTGCGGCTGAGACATGCCCTGTGGGCTCCGTACCGGATGCGGCGAGATGCTAATCGCGCCGGCTCTTTTCCGCCAGTCGCGGCGCCACGCCTATCTCCGCCGGCTCGCTCGCCGTCGAATTTTCTCGTCTCTATACATGTCAATCGCGGACATCCTCACTGCTAACTCCCTCGTGTCCGGCTCGTATGCCTCAACCTGGACTAGCCTTACCGGGTTCACGTCGCCCCCCTCGAGCGTCACTATCAATTGGCAGCGGCTTGGCAATGTTGTCCAGTGCTCCTTACTTGCTGTAGGCGTGGGCATCAGCGGTCTAGGGATCAATACCGCCACCGTGACACTCCCTGTGCTTCGCGCGCTTCCGTTCACTGGCGCCCTATCCGAAGCCGCCGGCGAGGGTGTCGCCTATAGCGCGCTTAGCCAAGGGGGAGCCTACTTTACGCCAACCCCGGGCGGATTCACTGCGCAGCTCAACTGCCAAATAGGAGTAAGCGGGACTGTAAATATCTCCTGTTTCCTTAACTATCTCCTCGCCGGTTGACGTTAATGCAGCGGCAGACTTTTTGCGGCCTAATATGGACTCTTCCTCTCGATTGGCATCGAGCCCCCCGGGTCCAAAGGACCCGGAGACCCCCGGAAGGGAGTGCGTCTTCGCCCCCAAGCCCGACCCGCACGGCCTTCGCTGCGCGACGCACCAATGCCCCGGCAAAGCGCTTACCGAGCCCTACATGTTCCTCCTTTGCTATAACTGCCTTCGCGCCATCCATGACCTCGAAGTCAAAAAACAGCGCCTGACCGGGG
>CAZHTJ010000097.1:0-13281 GCA_964535525.1 uncultured Acidobacterium sp.
CGCGGGACATGAGGACGGCGCGCTCGATGGTGTGGTCGAGCTCGCGGACGTTGCCCGGCCAGGCGTAGTGGAGCATGAGCTCCATGGCGGCGGGGTCGATGCTCTGAACCTGCTTGCGGTAGCGCTGGGCGTAGCGGGAGAGGAAGTGGGCGGCGAGAGGCGGAATGTCTTCGCGGCGCTCGCGCAGGGGCGGCAGGTGGATTTCGACAGTGTTGAGGCGGAAGAGGAGGTCGGCGCGGAAATTGCCTTTTTCGACCTCGGCGCGGATGTCGGCGTTGGTGGCGGAGATAATGCGGACGTTGACGCGGCGGGTTTTGCTGGAGCCGACGCGCTCCATTTCGCCGGTCTCGAGAACGCGGAGGAGCTTGGACTGCTGGCGCATGGGGACGTTGGCGATTTCGTCGAGGAAGAGGGTACCGCCTTCGGCGAGTTCGAAGCGGCCGATGCGCTCGGTGCGCGCGTCAGTGAATGCGCCTTTGACGTGGCCGAAGAGCTCGGACTCGAAGGTGCCTTCGGGAAGCGCGCCGGTGTTGACGGCGACCATGGAGCGCGAGGCGCGCGAGGAAAGCGCGTGGAGGGTCTGGGCCACAACCTCTTTTCCCGTCCCGTGTTCGCCGGTGATGAGCACGCTGGCGTCGGAGGGGCCGATGCGGGTGATGGTGGTGAGGACCGGCTGCATGATGGCGGCGGTGGCGATCATCTCGGGGAGATTGGCGGCGCGGAGGAGGCGGTTTTCGGCTTCGAGGCGCTGGGCGCGGCGGACGGCGTTGGAGAGGTCGATCTGGGTGCGGAGGATGGTGAGGAGACGGGCGTTGTCCCAGGGCTTCTGGATGAAGTCGGAGGCGCCGCGGCGCATGGCTTCCACGGCGAGGTCGACGTTGGCCCAGGCGGTCATGATGATGACGGGGAGCTGCGACTCGTGGGAGCGGATTTGCGAGAGCAGGTCGAGGCCTTCGCGGCCGGAGGTGGTGTCGCGGGTGTAGTTCAGGTCGAGAAGCAGGGCATCGAAAGAGCCGCACTTGAGGGCATCGAGAACCATGTACGGTGAGGTTGCTTTTTCGATGCGGTAGCCTTCTGGCTCGAGGAGGAGCTCGAGGGCGTCGAGGATGTGGGGCTGATCGTCGGCGATGAGGACCAGGGGCGCGAGCCTGGCGCTGGTGGTTTCGGTGGGTACGGGTTGGGCTGTTGTGGACATGGGCCAGCGATGGGACGGTTAGCTAAAGGCCGGGCAGCTAAGAAGCGGTTAGCCAAGAGGCGGTTAGCGAGAACTGTTAGCGAAAACCTACCAGCGAAAAACGACTCGCGAGAATCTGTTAGCGAGAAACGGCTACAGAAAAGCCGTGAGGAAAAGCATCTCCTTATTATGGCTCGTGTTCATTATTCCTTCTTGCTCCTCTCTTGCCGACCGCTTCTTAGCTAACCGTTTCTTAGCTGACAGTTTTTTCGCTGACAGCTTATTCGCTTATGGGCCTGATTATGGGCCGTGGGTGACGATGCCGGTTCTGGCGTCGTCGATGGAGACGTTGGTGCGTACCAGGGTGTCGCCGGTGGCGCGATCGATGTCGACTTTGGCTTTTTCGTAATTGGTCTGGGCGGCGTCGAGCGCGGATTCGGCAATGGCCAGGGCACTGGAGGCGGCCAGAGTGTCGGAGCTGGATTTGGCGCCGAGCTGCTGTTCCTGTTTGGTGATGTCGAAGGTGCGCTGGGCGAGGTCGCGGGCTTTTTGAGAGGCATCGACGCGGGCCTGAGCCTGTTCGAGAGCGAACTGCGAGTTGCGGACGTCGAAG
This sequence comes from uncultured Acidobacterium sp., assembly GCA_964535525.1. Lineage (GTDB taxonomy): Bacteria > Acidobacteriota > Terriglobia > Terriglobales > Acidobacteriaceae > Palsa-343. The sequence continues at coordinate 1,788 of CAZHTJ010000097.1, forward strand.
CGGATGCCTTTGGTCTGCTGTTCGTAGGTGATCTGGCTCTGGCGGTAGGCGAGCACGGCGCGAAACTGGTCGGCTTTGTTTTGGCGGTTGCGCAGGTTGATGGACAGCGTCATGCCGACCTGGTACTCGGGCGACGAATAGTTGAAGATGTTCTCGAACATTTGGGGGAAGCCGGTGGGCAGGGTGGTAGCGCACTCGACACCGAGATTGCAATAGGGGTTAGCGGGGCCAGCGGTACCGGCGCCGGCGTAGTAGCCGTACATATTAAGGGTGGGCAGGAGCTCACTGTTGATATCTTTGAGCGCCTGCTTTTGTACGTCCGCCTGCATCTGGTAAATGGCAACTTCGGGGCGATTTTTTTCCGCGCTGGCGATGAGGTCGTCGATGGACTTGCCGGCGTTGGGATCGGGCGCGCCCCGGAGATCGAGGGGAATGACGGGCATTTCGTCGATGGTGGGATCATCGGTTTTGGTGAGGGCGTTTTTGATGAGCAGTTCGTTGAGCCGGAGACTGGCGCGGGCGACAGTGAGATTGCCCTCGGCGGTGGCAACAGCCGACTGGTCGGTCATGACCTGCATGGCGGGGATGGCCTTGAGCTCGAGCTGTTTCTGGTCGTCGGTCAGAGTCTGATTGGCGAAGCCGAGGGAGCGTTCCTTGATCTGTTCGTCCTGATAAGCGTTGACGAGATCCCAGTAGATGTTTTCGACCTGGGTGACGGTGGTGATGACCTGCTGCCTGAAGACGAGGTCCGTAATCTGCGCGTTGCGCCTGGCGATACGGATGTAGCGCTCGTTGGAGGAGAGGCCGAATCCGGCGAGGAAGGGCTGCGTGATCTGGACGGCGAAGTTGGAATAGAGCTCAGGATTGATGGCGTTATAGGGGGAGTTACTGGTGATGCGCTGTCCCAGGTACTGAGCGGCAATGTTGGTGCCCATCGGAAAGGATTCGCTGAAACTGGCCTGACCCTGAATGGTGTTGGTTCTGAGGGTTGGCGTACCGACGAGGAACTGATTTGCTTCCTGGACGACGGTGTGATCGACGTAGCCCTTAAAGGTGAGATAGGGGTCGAATGAGGGAACGGAGGCACCTTCGCCGAGAGTCGAGGTAACGATTCCGCCGGCGCCCGCAGCGGCAGAGCTGCCACCCGAAGAGCCACCGCCACCGCCGCTGGATCCGCCGAAGCCGCCCTGGGTTGACTGGACAACGCTGGCGTTGACGCCGTTGGCGGGACTGCCTGCCGCGGTACGCAGGATGTCGGTCTGAGCGATGGGGAAGTTATAGCGGAAGTAGGCGAGGTCGAGATTGTTTTCCAGCGCAAGAGCGATGGCATCCTGCATCGAGATGTAGAGTTTGCCTTCGCGGATGAGGTTCTGGAGGCGCGGAGAGTTGAAGAGATTCAGGGCCGGCACACCGCTGGGGCGATACGCCGCCAGTGGATTGCGGGAACGCGGCATCACGACCTGAAAGGGCTGCTGCGGACCGATGGACTGCAGCTGCAGTTGTTGCGCCTGTTGGGCGATGGTGGGGGCCGCGGCGGGCGGAGCTGCGGGAACGGTGTTGGGAGCCGGGGCTTCTGGTGCGGTCTGCGGCTGCGTTTGCGCGAAGGCGCCAGTCGAGATCAGAGCGATGGTGGACAGGAAGCTGGCGCGCATCCAGGGGGAGAAAAGCAGGTCCTTCGACTCGCGTTCTGATTGTTTGTTGCGCCCAAATGCGGGCGCAACGAATTTGGCGGCTTCGCTCAGGATGACAAATTTATCTCTTCCAGCGAGATCAGAGGGGATTTCGGGAGCTCGCTCGGCAGAGAAAAGCAGGTCCTTCGACTCGCGTTCTGAATGTTTGTTGCGCCCAAGTGCGGGCGCAACGAATTTGGAGGCTTCGCTCAGGATGACAAATTTATCTCTTCCAGCGAGATCCGGGGGAATTTCAGGAGCTCGCTGGGCGGAGAAAAGCAGGTCCTTCGACTTCGCGGCTGTGCCGCTTCGCTCAGGATGACAAGCCTGTGTTGGGGAACAGGAAAAGCCGGTCACGATGCGGTGACCTCCACGCCGAGGTTGGGGTTGGCGGAGTCGGCGGTCATCCAGCCGTCGCGGAGCTCGATGACGCGGGAGCCGTAGCCTGCGTTGACTTCAGAGTGGGTGACCTGAACGATGGTGGTGCCCTGCTGGTTCAGCTCTTTGAACAACTCCATGATTTCTTTTGCCTGGCTGGAGTGGAGATTGCCGGTGGGCTCGTCGGCGAGCAGCAGCGCGGGTTTGTGGATGACGGCGCGCGCGACGCCGACCAGCTGCTGCTGGCCGCCGGAAAGCTGGGAAGGGAAGAGGTCTTTCTTGCCTACGATCGAGAAGCGGTCGAGGGTGTCGGCGACGAGACCCTGGCGCTGGGCGCGCGGCATATCCTTATAGGAGAGCGGGAGGTCGATGTTCTCCTGGACGGTGAGGTCATCGAGCAGGTGGTAGCTCTGAAAGACCATGCCGATGTTGCGTTTGGCCAGGTCGGCGCGCTGGCGGCGGTTCATGCGATGCGCGGCTTCTTCCTTGAACCAGTATTCGCCGAGCCATTGATCGTCGAGGAGGGCGAGGACGTTGAGGAGCGAGGATTTTCCCGCTCCGGAAGGGCCCATGATGGTGAGGAACTCGCCCTCTTTGATTTCGAGATTGACGCGACGCAGGACCCAGGTTTGGCCGGCGCCGGTTTTGTAACTGCGTTCGATATTTTTTAGCTGAATCATAGACCTAGCCTGTGGCCTGTAGCCTGTAGCCGGTAGCTAATCACCGCAATCGCACACGAGCGCGTCTGCCTGGCGACAGGCTACCGGCCACCGGCTACCGGCTGGTTACCTGACTTCGAGGACCGGTTCCAGCGACTCACCTTCGGCGACGACCTTTCCGTCGAAGAGATGGATCTGGCGATCGGCATGGCGGGCGAAGCGAGGATCGTGGGTCACCATGCAGATGGTCGCGCCTTCGCGATGGAGATTCTGGAGGAGCTCCATGACGGCTTCGGCGTTGCGCGAGTCGAGGTTTCCGGTGGGCTCGTCGGCGAGGAGGATGGAGGGCGAACCGGCGAGGGCGCGGGCCACAGCAACACGCTGCTGCTGACCGCCGGAGAGCTGCGATGGATAGTGGCGGATGCGGTGCGCCATGCTGACGCGCTCGAGCGACTCCTGCACGCGGCGCTTGCGCTCGGCCGAAGACATTCCGGAGCGGTAGGTCAGCGGGAGCTCGACGTTTTCGTACACGGTGAGATCGCCGATGAGGTTAAAGCTCTGGAAGATGAATCCGATTTCCTGGTTGCGAATGCGCGAGCGCTGGGAGAAGTTGAGGTTCTCGACAGAGTGGCTGTTGAGGGTGTAGCTGCCGCCGGTGGGGGTGTCGAGCAGGCCAATGATGGAAAGCAGGGTCGACTTGCCGCATCCGGAGGGGCCGGAGATGGCGACGTACTCGCCCTTATCGATCGTCATGTGGACGCCGGACAGCGCGTGGGTTTCAATCTCGTCGGTGTAGAAGACCTTGGTGAGGCCTTCGATTTCGATCAACGCCTGCGTGGTTTCCATCCTGCTCTCCTGCTCCATTCAGAATTTAGTGGTCCAGCGTATTAGGGGAGTGCTTACTCCAGCCGTACTTTGTCCGTGTTGTCGTAGCGCGACATGTCCGAAAGGATCACGCGATCGCCTTCGTTCAGGCCATTGATGATCTGAATCTCAGTGGTCGAGGCCTTGCCCACCTGCACCTGAACCCGGGTGGCGGTTTTGCCGTTGGGGTCGTAGCGGAAGAGGCTGATGGTGCTGTTCTCGTTGCCGAACGCGGGCCGCCCCACATGAAGGACGTCGTGGAGATGCGCGAGTTCGATGGTGCCATCGACACTGAGCTGGGGGACAGCTCCGGCCGGAAGCGCCCCATCGAGTGTTACGTCAACGGTACGCGTTCCGTTCAACACGGAGGGATCAATTCGTGTAACGTGTCCGGGAACAATGCCGTTGTGGGTGTCGATTTCGGCCTTCTGCCCGATGAGGATGTCGTGGGCCTGAGTCTCAGCGATCTGGAGGGCTGCCTTGAGCTGGGAGGGATCGATGACCTCGGCGACGGAGGTTCCGGCGACGACGTGCATGCCGACTGCCATAGGAACGGGCAGGGAAGCGACGACGCCCGAGATGCCTGCCTTCACGTGCAGATCAGACTCCTGCTTCTGATAGAGGTCGAGGAGGGCGCGAGCAGAGTCGACCTTGGTTTGTGCGGACTGGAGCTGAACTTCGATGGCCTTTTGGTTCACGTCGAGCTGCTCGACGCTGATCTGGTGCTGCGAGGTAAGCTGGTCGGCGTTGTTTTTGGACTGCTCATACTGGATGCCGCTGATTTCGCCGAGGGCGTAACGCTGCTTGTCGATGTTGGCCTGCAACTCGGCCTGGCTGAACTGAGCGTTGACCTGGGCGGCGGTGGATTTCTTGTCCATGATGGCGGAATTGAGCTGGGCCTGGAGGCTCTTGTAGTCGGCGAGGGCTCCATCGAGAGCCAGCTTCTGGCTGACGAGTTGCTGCTGGAGCTGGGGGTCGGAGAGCTCCATGAGGACGGTGTCGGGCTTGACGAGTGTGCCTGGCAGCACGAGGATGCGGACGACGGTAGCGTCGGTTTGCGCGGGGATGAGTTCGATGCTTTCTTCGCGGGGAACCAGGGTGCCGAGGCCGCGGACGTTGCGAATCATGTCGCTGCGCTTGACGGTGTCGGGCCAGACGGTGCTGGCGTCTACGGTGGGAACGGCAGGCTTGAGACGCATAACAGCCCAGGCGGCCGCAGTCACGCCGAGTGCAACAATAGCCAGCACAATAATCTGCCGGCGGAGCTTCTTCTTTTTAATATCGGGCCGAGAGATGTCCATTGCTGAAGGGTAATTGCATGTGCCGCACCATTCGTGGGCTGGGGCTAAGCGCTGCTTTGTGTTTGATTTGGGGTGGAATCGGCGGACGGCCGGAGAGGGGGAAGTGGTCGATTGCGGATCTTAGTGTCCATTAACGGACAGTTTGGGCGGGAACGAGGGGAAGCAGGCCTGCGGCGCGCAGCTTTTGGTCGACGAGGGCGGTGATTTCGCGATGGATGGTGTCGATGGGGCGGTCGCCGTCGATGAGGACGACGCGGTTGGGCTCGCGGGCGGCGATCTCACGATATTTGTCGTAGACGCGGCGATGGAATTCCTGGTCCTCACGCTCGAAGCGGCCTTCGTCCTCGCCGGCGGTGGCGGTGCGGTCGTTGCGGCGGCGAGCGCGGTGGAGGGATTTGTCGAAATCGGCGAGGAGGAGGATGGTGAGGTCGGGATTGAGGCCGCCACACATGAGCTTGTGCATGCGGAGGACGACTTCGCTGCCGAGTTGGCGGCCGCCGCCCTGGTAGGCTTCCGTGGAGTCGGTGAAGCGATCGCAGAGGACGACGTTGCCGCCGTGGAGCGCGGGGGCGATGACTTCTGCGATGCACTGGGCGCGGTCGGAGAACATCAGGCCGAGTTCGGTTGTGGCGTCGAGGTGCTCGGTTTTTGAATCGAGGAGCAGGCGGCGGACGCGGTCGCCGATGTGGGTGCCACCGGGCTGGCGGGTGACGGTAACGTCGAGGCCCTGGGCTTTGAGGTGGGCGTCGAGCTTGCGGAGCTGGGTGGATTTGCCGGAGCCGTCGAGGCCTTCGAAGGTGAGGAAGAAGCCCATGAGGGCAAGGGTATAGGGTTTAGGGTGCAGGGTACAGGGTTCAGGCCGTCCAGGCGGGCGCGCTTCGCGTAGGTTCCCGAGGTAAGGGTTTCGGGAATCGGATCGCGATGGAGTTACAATGCTTACATACGTGACACGAGGGAAACGATGCGAGCAAAGCGTTCGATGGTGGTGAGTATGCGATTGCCGGTGGCGAGCGGGGTGCGGCTGAAGCGCATGGCGCGCCGGCATGGATGGACTGCGAGCGATCTGAGTGCGCGGCTGGTGGAGGAAGGACTGCGGCGGTCGGAGTTTGCGCTGATCGATTTTCGGGACAGTCCTGTGGGCCGCCAGGCTTACATCCAGGGAAGCACGCTGGCGGTATGGGAAGTGATGATGATCGTCCGCGCGTACAAAGGGGATGCGAAGAAGGCGGCGGATCATCTGGAATGGCCGGAATTTAGAGTGAAGGCCGCTGTGCATTATGCGGAGGCGTTTCCACAGGAGATCAACGAGGCGCTGGCTGAGAACGATGCTATGGATTTCGACGCTCTGAAGAAGAAGCTACCCAACCTTCAGGAGTATCAGCCGTTAAGAGGGAAAAGGAAAGTCGAGGCGAAAGTCTGAGTTTTGCTTTCGAGCAAAAGGAGAGTAGAGATGCTCCGATTATTGCTCGATGAGCATCTTTCCCCGACCATCGGCTTCGGGCTGCGGCGTATGGACCCGTTGATCGAAGTTCATGCAATCAGCCAATGGGAAGGCGGGACGTTCCGGGGGCGCCCTGACCAGGAGCTGCTGGCGAAGGCCGCGGTGCAGAGGCTTACGCTCGTCACCTACGACTGCAGAACAATTCCGGACCTGCTGATGAAATGGACGGAACAGAGGCGCCATCACGGCGGTGTTATTTTCGTCGACGAGAAGACCATTGCACCGGACGACATTGGAGGCCTGGTGCGGGCTCTCGCGTCTCTCTTTCGCGATTTCGGCGATCTGGATTGGACGGACCGGGAAATGTTTCTTCCGCGCTATCGGTAGCAGCTCCACAACAACCAGGTTCCGGCGATCAGCAACACAGGCGAACTGAGGATCCCGGCCATCCAGCGGCGGTAGTAGAGCGAGCCGCCGATGTGGCCGAGGCCGTTAGCGATACCGATGAGGATGGCGAGGGGCAGGGCGACGATGCGGATCCAGTGTGCCCCGTGGAAGGCGAAGGGCGAGAGCAACAGCAACAGGCAGACGCCGGCGATGAGTCCGCCGAGCCAGGCGCGGAAGGTGAAGACGGGCGGAAAGGGGATGTGGAGGCGGCGGCGAATGGCCTGGGCGTTCGGGTTATAAGTGGCGAGGAAGTCATGGCGGGCCTCGTCGGCAACGTGCAGCGCGACAGCCACGGCAAAGGCGATCCACGCGAGGCCGAAGTTCCAACAGAACTGCGCATGGAACGAGGCATACAGCGAGGCATAGAGCGAGCCATGGAACGAGTCGTGGAGCATTGCGCACACCTCCGGACGGGGTAGTGTACTCCGGCGGTACAAGATGGCAAGCGGTTCGTTGGTGGATGGCGGCAGGGTGGTTACACTAAGGGTTTGCACTTTGATTACCCGCGCTTCATCAGGAGGATGAATGCAATTTTGCCCGCGCCCGATGCTGGGGTTGATGTTTGCTGCCGCACTTTCCGTTCATGCTCAGATTGCGTCCACAAAAGATGACAATTCCATCAGGAATGCGCCGATCAAAATTACCGCAGACCTGACGGATGCGCCGCGCAAGCTGATCCACGCGCAGATGACGATTCCGGTGACGGCGGGGCCGCTGACCCTGCTGTATGCGAAGTGGATTCCGGGCGAGCACATGCCGGATGGGCCGATCGACAACCTGGCGGGGTTGTTCATCACTGCGAATGGGCAGCAGCTTCAGTGGACGCGCGATGACGTAAATATGTATGCGATCCGCGTGACGGTGCCGGAGGGTGTGACGCAGCTGGAGGTGAAGGACGATTTTCTGGCGACGGCGGGGGCAACGGGGTTTTCGGCGGGGGCTTCGACGAGCGCGAACCTGGCGATGCTGAGCTGGAATGAGCTGGTGCTGTATCCGGCGGGACATCAGAATGACGCTGACATTTATGTGCAGCCGTCGGTGATTTTGCCGCAGGGGTGGCAGTATGGGACGGCTTTAACGAAGACCGGCGGAGACTCTTCGCATATCGACTTCGGCACGGTGTCGCTGGAACAGCTGATCGATTCGCCGCTGCTGACGGGGCGTTATTTTGTGGAGATTCCGTTAGCGCCGGAGGTGACGCCGAAGCATTTTCTGGATATTGCGGCGGATGGGCCTGAGGATCTGAAGCTGTCGCCGGAGACGATCCAGGGGTACAGCAATCTGGTGCGGGAGACGGGCGCGCTGTATCAGTCGCGGCACTACGAGAGCTATCACTTTCTGGTAACGGCGAGCGATCAGGTAGCGCACTTTGGGCTGGAGCATCACCAGTCGAGCGACGATCGGGTGCCGGAGCGGACATTTATCGATGACAATTTGCTGTTGCTGTCGGCGGATTTATTGCCGCATGAGTTCACGCACTCGTGGAACGGGAAGTATCGGCGGCCGGCGGGGCTGGCGACGGGGAATTACGAAGACCCAATGAAGGGGAATTTGCTGTGGGTCTACGAGGGGCTGACGAATTATCTGGGCAACGTGCTGGCGGCGCGCAGCAGGATCGAGACAGCGGCGCAGTATCGCGATTATCTGGCGGCGACCGCGGCGATGCTGGATTATCGGCCAGGACGGACATGGCGGGATCTGCAGGACACCGCGACTGCGGCGCAGATTCTCTATCTGTATGGGGAGTCTTCGCCGTGGGATAACTGGCGGCGGAACACGGACTATTACGCAGAAGGCGATCTGGTGTGGCTCGATGTCGATACGACGATCCGCAAACTGACTTCGGACAAGAAAAGTTTGAACGATTTTCTGGCGGCGTTTGAGGGGGTAGGCGGGAATACTCCGCCGAAGGTGGTTTCGTACACCTTTGAGGACGTGGTGAAGGCGCTGAATGGTGTGGTGGCGTACGACTGGGCGGGATTTCTGCGGGAGCGGCTGACGAGGAAGTCGCCTCATGCTCCGTTGGGCGGGATTGAAGGCGGCGGGTACAAGCTGACGTTTACGGATCAGCCGAACGAGGTTACGCAGGCGACGATGACGGCGATGTCCACCACGCAGGAGTGGTGGTCGATCGGGATCAACGTGACCAGCGACGGGCGGATTGAGGATGTGCTGCTGGGATCGGCGGCGGATCAGGCAAAGCTGGGGCCGGGGATGCAGATTGTCGCGGTGAACGGGCGGCAGTTCAGCGGGCAACTGCTGAGCGATGCGATTCGCGATGCGAAGGGGAATACGAATCCGATTTCGCTGATCGTGGCGAACACGGGGACGTTCCGGGTGCTGGCGCTCGATTATCACGAGGGGCTGCGGTACCCGCATCTGGAGCGGGTGGAAGGAACGCCGGATCGGCTGGATGACATTCTGAAGCCGATGACGGAGGCGCCGAAGGTGCATCCAGGCGAGTAGCGACCACCGGATCACTGATTTGCTGGCGCGTCCCCCCAGCGTGCCAGGCCAGGTTCATTTGGAAAAGACTAGCGAACCCTCGTCTTGCAGCAATCACCTTCGGCTCTACCTGTCACTAAGCCTATGGCGGCGCCTGGCGCTGCCTCGGCCAGGATCACGTTCGCGATGCGCATCTCCTGCGGTCCGGGGGATGCCACGTAAACAAACATCACCGTCTTGGGCCCGTTCGGACCCACAGCGGCGGTGTGTTCGTAGTGATGCCAGCAATCGTCGCCCGGATAGGGCACGAAGAAGCTAAGACTGTTCAGAATGCCATTCCCCTCTTCATTTGCGAATGACCATGGACTCTTCCCGCTGACCCACTGCATATCGAACGATATGGTATAGGCAGCTCCGGCAACCTCTCCGAGTGTATTGAAGGCAAAGCCGCCGGCGCTGTTGGCTATGGAAACGACCTGGCCGGAGACGACATCCAGAGAGCAGTTCCCGCCGCTGGGACCGGCAACCGGGGAAGTCTGAAAGTGCGCAGGCCATAGATCCAGAGGACCGGCGGTGCCGCAGGGCCCGGAAGTATTGCCTTGAAAGCAATAAGGCGCCGCCTGCGGACCGGGTGGGCAGCCTGGCCATTTGACCAGCGGCGGTGAGCCGGCGTACGCAAAATTGGTGACTGTCACGGCAGCGCCGAAGCAAACCGTGAGCAGGGTGGATCTGAACAGGCGTCGAGAGAAAGACTGCGTGAGGTCGATAAGGAAACTTTTCGCTCGATCAACGTCGTCGATGGTCGCCATGACAGTTATTCTCCCTTAAAGGGAAGCGTCGAACAGCCCGCACTCTTCCAACAGGTCATTTTTGAGAAGACATTGCCGCCGCGGCCTAACAAGATCCCCTCAGTCCTGTTCAACAGACTTACACATCCATGACGACGAGGGGCTACTGCGGCACTCCGCCGCGTTTCTTTTGACACCGCAACACGTTATGAACTGCGCGCGCCTGGGATGCGTCTGGATGTTTGCTGCTATCAGCGGAAGGCCTGCATCAACGGGCCCGCGTAGGACAAATGGGGAATGCCGCTAACTTACTCGCGTTTACAAGGTTTGTCAAGCGCACATAGACGCCGAATCTTCATTGTTTTCCACAGGACAGATAATCGAGTTAGGCGCTAATGTCAGGCTCTCTGCTCCCAGTTATCGGCGGTTGATATGTCTATTGAGGTGGAAGCTTAGCCAGTCGCCACAGCGGGCAGTTGCTGTTGTTTGAGGGAGTGAAGGACGGCTTCGGCGGCTTGCTGGCCGGTGCGGATGCAGTCGGGGACGCCGATGCCTTCATAGGCATTGCCTGCGAGCGCGAAGCCGGGGAGCGCGGCAACGTTGTCGCGAATGGCCTGGATGCGCTCGATATGGCCGACACCGTACTGGGCCATAGCATGGCGCCAACGCGCGATTCGGACGAAGGTGGGCTTCGCAGTGAGTCCGAGAATGTCCGAGAGATCGTTCAGGACGATGTCCGTCAGGCGCTGATCGGTTTCGTCGAGGAGATGGTCGTTGCCGGCACCGCCGAGGAAGCAGCGGAGAACCCCCCTGGCCGGCGGCGTGCGGCCGGCGAATTTGGCGTGGACGAAAGTGCAGGCGAGCATGCTGCGGCGTTCGGTGGGCGGGACGAGGTACCCGAAACCGGGAGGGAGACTGCGGAGATCATCGCTGTTATAGCCCAGGGTGACGGTGATGGAGGAACTGTAGGCGATCTCGGAAAGCAGACTGCTGAGGAGGCGGTCGACGCGGCGCAACAAGCCGGCCGCGGCCCAGGCGGGGAGGGCGAGGATGACGCCGTCGAATCTTTCCGTGCCGAGGGAGGTTTCGAGGCACCAGCCGCAGGTGAAGCGGCAGTCGGGAGGTTTGGGGTCGGGGCAGTCGTCGCTGTTGTGGTGAAGGGCCTGGACGGACGTGCTGAGGTGGACGGAGCCTGGGGCGAGCTGCGCAGCGATGCCGTCGACCATGAGCTTCATGCCGCCGCGGAGGGTAGTGAAGAGGGAGCGGGGAGAGCCGGGCTTTCTGCCGGAGGGTGACGGCGGGGCGGCGGTTTTGCGCGCGGCGAGCATTGCGCGGGTGAGGCTGCGATGGGACTGTTCCATGGCGACCATGCGGGGGAGAACGGCGCGGACGCTGAGCTGCGAGGCGTCGCCGCCGTAAACGCCGGAGAGCAGGGGCGAGACGAGCCGGTCGACGGTTTCCTGGCCGAAGTGGCGGCGGGTCATGTCGGCGACGGATTCGT
>CAZHTJ010000098.1:0-12748 GCA_964535525.1 uncultured Acidobacterium sp.
ACTACGGCCTCGTCGTCATCGACGCCTCCACGCGCGCCTTCCACGCCCTCGGCGCACCCGTCCTCCGCCAGGCCATCACCGACGCTGCAGCCCTCGAGTCCCTGCTCCACCAGCGCGACCAACTCCTCGCCGAACGCGGCTACCACTCCCAGGTCCTTGTCGCCCCCGGCTCCAGCCTGCTCTTCCTCATCGACGAAGCCACAGGAGCCCGCCTGCCTCTCCGCCGCAAAAATGGCAACTGGCTGGCCGGAAAAACGCCGGGTGCCCCATTCAAGCCCGGGGTCCCCGACACGCCCGGGGTTGGCGTGGTGGGGTGGAAGCCAGTCGCTGGCTTGAGTGGGCAAGAGCCACGTCAATCCCCGGGTGCCCCATTCAAGCCTTCTTTTGGCTTGAGTGGGCAAGCCAAAACTGTCTACTCCACCGCCGACCTCCTCGCCATTCTCGAAGGAGCGCCAGAGCGCCTCAGCCCCAACGCCCTCCTCCGCCCCGTCTTTCAGGATTTCCTGCTCCCCACCCAGGCCATCATCGGTGGCCCCGCCGAGATCGCCTACTATGCCCAGAACCAGGTCCTCTACCAGGCCATCCTCGGCCGCACCACCCCCGTCCTCCCGCGCCTCACCGCCACCCTCATCGAGCCCGCCATCGCAAAAATTCTCGACCAGTACCAGCTCACCCTCGAAGACATCCTCACCACCCATCCCGATGAGCTGGCCCATCGCCTCGGCGCACGCTCTCTCCCCATCGAAGGCAAGCGCCGCCTCTCCACCGCCGGCAACGCCCTCGACGACGAGCTCGACGCCCTCCTCGCCTGGACCGAATCCCTCTCCCCCGCGCTCGCCCGTGCCGCCCAGGTCTCCGCCTCAAAAATGCGCTATCAGATGAACCGCCTCCGCCGCCTCGCCGCCAACGACCAGCTCCAGCGCGACGCCAGCATCCGCCGCCACGTCGACACCCTCAGCTTCAACCTCTTCCCCGACCGCCATCCCCAGGAACGCACCATCGGCGGCATAGCCTACTTAGCCCGCTACGGGTCGGAGTTACTAGCCACCTTAGTAGACCAAGCCGCCCAGGACTGCCCCGGCCACAAAGCTCTGTGGCTGTGACGTCGAAAGCCGCTCCCCGTAGCCAAAACGGCTACAATCCTCTCAGGAGGCATCCATGCGCCAGGTTTCCCTGCGTGAGTTCCGCATCCGCGGATCCAAAGCTATCAAATCCGCCACCGAACGCGGCGAAACCATCCTCCTCGCCGGCCGCAACGGCCCCGAATACTTCCTCGTCCCCGTCCTCGGAGACCTCGCCTTCCAGGACCGGGAATTGCGCCGCGCGATCGCCAAAGCCAGCCTCCGAAGAGACTGGCAGCTCGCCAAAGAGCACGGCCTCGACAAGATGACCGACGAGGAGATCGACGCCGAAATTGCCGAAGCCCGCAAATCCTTCGCTCGCCGCAAGAAGCAATGAGGCTCGCAGTCCTCGACACCAACGTTGTCGTCTCTGCTGGCATCAAGCCGGACGGCCCCCCGGGGGCCCTGATCGACGACTGGGTGCTCGAGCGGCGAGTCCAGATTGTCACCCGCCCGCGCATCCTTCTTGAGTATCGGGTGGTCGTGTGGCGGGAGAAATTCCGCCGCCACCGCTTTCCTCCCGAATGGCTCGAGGCCATGATCGCTGACAGCCTCCAGCTCCCCGACCCTCCCGCGTGGCCGCATCCCCTCCCCGACCCAAGAGACGCACCCTTCCTCGCCCTCGCCAAAACCTCCGGAGCCTGGCTCGTCACCGGCAACCTGAAGCACTTCCCCCGCGCCGCCCGCAACGGCGTCACCGTGCTTTCGCCCGCGGACTATCTCTCCCGTCTCGAAGAATCCGAGTCTCCCCGCTGAGCTACCTTTGCCGGGGTGCCCCATTCAAGCCCGGTGTTGGCTTGAGTGGGCCGGAGTAGGGCCTTACCCCGCATAACTTGACACCCAACCCGCCCCAATGTTCTCGTACCCACACAAGGCAAACTGCGATCGTCCGCCGAGTTCCCACTCCTCCGCCCTGCAACCTTTGCTGCATCCCCTCGTCTCTGCGGACCTAACGCCTGTCCGGAGGAAACCCATGAAACCCACCCTGCCGCTTCTGCTCACCCTCACGCTCCTGATCCCGGCCGCCGCCACCGCCACCGAAAAATGCACCGTCAGTTGCGTCATCACAGGTTTCGCCGCGAAAAATCACCGAACTCTGGCCGCGCACAAAACCCCAACCGACGGCTCCTGCAAAATCGGCACGAAGAACGGCTTCCCCATGCCCGACCCCACCTGCACCCCCGGCGCAGTCAACCCCACCGTCACCGTCGACGTGCTCAAGAACGCCAACTTCCGCACCTGCTGCATTCGCGACAAAGTGGAATCGGAAGCTGCCAAGCACATCGCCTATCAGTGGTACGGACTGCCTGTCCCCTCCAACAACCAAGGCGAATCGCAAACCTGCGAACTCGACCATCTCGTTCCTCTCGAGCTCGGCGGCGGCGATTCTATGGATAACATCTGGCCGCAGTGCGGGCCCGACAACGTGACCCTCAACGAGCGCTACTTCAAGCAAAAAGATCAGGTCGAGTTCTATCTCGCCGACCAGGTCAAAGCCGGCGCGATGGACCAATCCACAGCGCAGAAGGCCATCGCGAAGGACTACACGCAATTCGTCGACGCGGCGAAGACATACTGCTCCACCCACACCTGCGGGTAGTCGTGCGGAGTGCCGGAAGCGAGACTGAGTGCATGTCTCGCGTCCGGCACTCCACACAGCGCCCAAATTGAGCGGGCTTGCCCTGCGCCTGCGTCTCACCACCCCGCCCCCTCGTGAACCCGCCAAAAACCCGGTTTGACTTTCGCCCGGCAAATTCCTACAGTAGTCTCTCCTAATCAAGCACAGCGCAGTCGATGCAGTATCCACCCTGGGACCAAACCAGTCGAAAGGGGTTTAACGATGCAATGCACGATGGTTGGCGTGAAGTGTCCTTATTCGTTCGAAGCCTCGGCCCATACAGAATCCCGCACAGTCTTTCTTCTCCTCCTGATCTGCATTCTCGCGTTCAGCCTCTCTCCCTCCCTCCACGCCCAGGCCAACGGCAGCTTTTCAGGCAATGTCGTCGATAAAACCGGATCCGCCGTCCCCGGCGCCACCGTCGTCGCCTCCTCCCAGGCCACAGGCCTCTCCCGCGACGTCAAGACCGACACCGCCGGACACTATTTGATTCCTCTGCTCCCCGTCGCCACCTACACCGTGCGCGTCGACGCTTCGGGCTTCCAAAGCACCGAGTCCAGAGACCTGCATCTCCAGGTCGACGAAGCCCGTGAGCTCGACTTCACGCTCGTTCCTGCCACCGTCGTCACCACCGTCGCCGTCGCCGGCAACGCCGTCGCGGTCGATACCGCCAGTCCCTCCCTCGGTCAGGTCATCACTGCGCAGGAAGTGTCGCAACTGCCTCTCAACGGACGTGACTTCGTGCAGCTCGCCACCCTTACCGCCGGCGCTACTTCGGAGACCAACCCCAACAGCTTCTTTACCTCCGGCAGCGACAGCGAAGTAGCCGCGCGCGGTTCCTTCTCGCTCTCGGTCGGGGGCTCGCGCCCCAACAGCACCGACTGGCTGCTGGACGGCGTCGATAACAATGAACTCACCGCCGGCGGCATCGGCACCTTCTCCTCCATCGACGACATTCAGGAATTCAAAGTTCTTACTTACACTTACTCGGCCGAGTTCGGCACGCGCGCCGGACCTACAGTTCTGATCACCACGAAATCGGGCGCCAATAACTACCACGGCTCCCTCTTCGAGTTTGTCCGCAACACCGACCTCGACGCCAAAGCCGACTTCGACACCACCACCCCAAAATTCAATCTCAATCAGTTTGGCGGCTCATTCGGAGGTCCACTGCGCCACAACAAGCTGTTCTTCTTCGTCGATGGCGAGCAGAAGGATCAGCGCGAGGGAATTACCTTCACCGGCCTCATTCCCTCCCTCGCCATGCGCAACGGCGACTTCTCCGCCGACCCCTTCGGTAATCCCGCAAGCGGCCTGGTCATCGCCAACCCCAATATGGTCGGCGCCGCGGATCCTTACTTCCAGTGCAACGCTGCAGGCAATCCGATTCCTGCCAACCCGGATGGTAGCCAGGCGAAGGGAACCGACTGCAACAAGATCCCCTCCAACCTCTTCGACAGCGTCGGCAAGCGCATGATCGATCTCTACCCCACGCCCAACGCCAGCAACACGGCTCTCGGATACAACTACGTCAACGAGCCCGTGCGTCAGCTCAACGAAACCAAATTCGACATCCGTCTGGACCAGAACATCACCTCCAAAGACAACGCCTTTGAGCGCTTCAGCTACGACCAGGCCTTCTCCTTCGTTCCCGGCGGCGCGCCAACGTCAATCGTCGGCGGCGTGCCCACATTAGCCGAGTCGAACGCTTTCGGCAGCGATGAGAACCTCATCAATCACGCGCGGAACATCGGCCTCGGCTGGAGCCACGTCTTCTCGCCCACCACACTCAACACTGCCTCCCTGGGCTACGACCGCATCTTCGACTACATCGATTCCCTGGGGAACTTCACCTGCGGCTCGACGAAGTTGGGAATTCCCGGCGCCGATCTCGGCTGCTCCCCCACCGGTTCCTCCCTCCCCGCTGGCTCCTACAGTCAGGGTGTTCCGTCCACTGAAGTCACCGGCGGCTACTGGTCCCTCGGCGACCGCGGCTACTCACCCTTCCAGGGTGGAACCGATATCTTCTCCTTCAAGGATGTACTCGACCTGATCCGCGGACACCATGAAATCCGCACCGGCATCGACCTCCGCGCGAATCAGATGAACGTCGGCACAGAAGAATTCTCGGACGGTTTCTGGATTGTCGGGCTTTTTGGAGATTTCACCGGCGCCGGCGTCGTAAACGGCAATTCTGAGGCCGATCTGCTCATGGGTATGACTGGACTCGGCATCCACGATCAGACCTACTACGGGCCCACCACCGGCCGCCGCTGGAAGATCTACAGGCCCTTCGTCGAGGATAACTGGCGCGCTACCCCGTCGCTCACCTTCGACCTCGGCCTGGCCTGGGATATGACCACTCCCATCACCGAAATCCATAACCGCATGTCCGACTACATCCCCCAAACCGGACAACTTCTCATCGCCGGCCAGAACGGAGTGAGCGATTCGGCAGGAATCAATATGTACTGGGGCGCCTGGGAGCCTCGCGTCGGCCTCACCTGGAAGGTCCTCGGCAGCGACAAAACTGTCCTTCGCCTCGGCTTTGGCATCTATCACGATTCGTCCTGGAACCAGGGCGCGCAGGGCCTGTGGCAAAATCCGCCCGACCTCGGCGAGTCCGACCAATTCCCCGCTACGTTTTCAACCGGCTGCGCCTTTTCGACCTCGTACTGCCACCAAACACTCGGACAAACGCCCGAGTTAGACGGATTTACCCTCTCCACTGGCTTTCCGCTTCTTCCCACTCCGCAAACGGTGCCTACCTACCCAGGCACGTTCGTTTATGAGCCGCGGAACTTCCAGCCGGGCCGGGTTCACCAATATAACGTCAACGTCGAGCGCCAGCTGCCCGGCAGCATTGTCCTCACCGCCGGCTATGCCGGTTCGACCGGCGGCCATATCCTGGTCATCGGCAACGACCTCAATACCAGCAGCCCATCGGGTTGCGGCAACATCCCTGGGTATACGCTCGGCTGCCTGCCCGGCGGCGCTCCCTACAGCTATCCCTATAATCCTCCGAACTTCAACGCCATCCTGCTCTACGGGGACGTGGGTACGACGCACTATAACTCGCTGCAGGTCAAAGCCGAGACCAAAAGTTCAAAGTATGGACTGTACGCGCTTTTGGCCTACACTTACTCCCACACCTACGACAACGGTCTCTCCGACGGGCTCGGCTCCGAGTTAAGCGCTCCTTACTTCCCCCTGCCTAACTGGCAGAATCTCGACTGGTCCCTCTCGCAGATCAATCTCAATCATAGCTTCACCGCCAGCATCCTGTATGACCTGCCCTTCGGCCATGGAAGGCAGTTCGGCAGCGGCTGGAACCCTGCGGCCAACACATTTCTCGGCAACTGGCGGGTCACGCTGATCGAAAGAATCGCTTCCGGATTTCCGGTTCCACTCATCGATAGCGATAACACCTCCGGCGTCGCCTTCAATACCGGCGGCGACGCCTACAACTTCAACCGGCCCGACCGCGTCTCCGGTTGCGACGCCTCCGCCGCCGACCACAGCAAATACCAGTGGATCAATCCGACGTGCTTCCCCGCTGCACAAACCAAAACGATAAACGGCGTGACCTATGGCGAGCTCGGCGATGCCCCGCGCGTTCCTGTCAGTGGACCCGATTTTGTGAACTCCGACTTCTCCGCGATCAAGGATTTCGCTCTGCCATGGCATGAAGCAGGCCTCAACTTCCGCGCCGAGTTCTTCAACCTCTTCAACCATCCCGAGTACGGCATGCCCATCAACGACATCAACGCGCCAGGATTCGGCGCCGTCAATTCCACCGTCAACAATCCACGCCTGGTGCAGTTAGCCCTCAAACTCACTTTCTGAACCTCAAACGCGAGCGGACGCGTGCAGTCTGCTCGCCTTTCCCTCGCCCTTCGCTCGCCTTTCCCTCGCCTTTCCCTCGCACTACGCTCCCAGCTCCCGGCTCCCAGTTCCCGGCTGTACCCGGCCCCCTCTCCTGCGATAAACTCACCCTCTGGAACCAGCAGTCATGTCCAAATCCCATTCCAACCCGCCCAATTCGATCTTCGAAATCGCCTGCCCCGACTGCGGCGCCATGCTCAAAGTCGACGCCGTCTCGCACATCGTCATCGCCCACACCCCCGCGCCCCGCAAACGCACCTTCGAGGACTTCGACCAGGCCACGCGCGCTCTCCGCGAAGCCGAAGAGCGCAAGGAGAGCATCTTCCGCCAGTCCGTCGAAGCAGAAAAGAACCGCGAAGACGTCTTCAACAAGCGCTTCGCCGAAGCCCTCAAAAAAGCCAAAGAGACCCCCGACACCGGCAAACCCCTGCGCGAATTCGATCTCGACTAGGAATGAACGTGAACGCGACACACCATACGATGAGCGGGCAGGAATGGCTCTTCCGCATGCAGCGGGCCTGCGAGCCCCCGCTCTTCCTGTCGTCACCCCCAGGCGTCAATGGCGGTACTATTAAAAAAGAGACCCCGGCATTTCAGGAACAGACCACGGCAATCGCGAAGACCGCTCGCCCCCGCATCTCAGGTACTATGAATGGCGGAACAGAAATCGTGAAAATCACCCGGCAACTCGAAACCAGCCTCTCCGAAATCCCCTGGACCCGCACCGTCGCCGCAGGCTCCTTCGTCGTCGGCGCTCTCCTGCTCCTCACCGGCCGCCGCAAATCCGCCCTCGCCGTCTCCGCTGCAGGCGCTGCCGTCGCCCTCCTCGAAAACCCCGAAATCGTCCGCGATGCCTGGAACGCTATGCCTCGCATGGTCCGCGCCAGTCAGGATTTCCTCGTCCGCATCGAAGACTTCGTCGAAGAACTCAACAAACAAGGCACACACATCCGCAAAGTCATCGCCGGCAACGACTAAAGATTAGCCTGCGCGGCGCATGATCAACTCGCCGTCCTGAAACACGAACTCCACGCGATCCCCCGGCTTGATTCCGAGCTTGTCTCGCAGTGCCTTCGGAATGGTGATGCGTCCATCCTTGCCAATCCTGGCCACGTATCTCATCGCAACCCGCCTGTCTGCGCTCTTCGTCGATTATCGGCAACCGACGCGCAATCATCGGAGGAAAACCTTCACGAGATCCAGCGGGCCACAGCCGCTAAACTGATCTCATCCCATGAAGCGCACCATCACCCACTATGAGCTGGCCCGCAAGCTCGGCACCGGCGGCTCCGGCGTCGTCTACCTCGCCAACGACACCCAGCTCATGCGCCCCGTCGTCCTCAAAATCCTCAAGCGCGGCGCCCTCTCCCTCGAACAAATGCGCTCCACCGTCCTCCGCGAAGCCCGCATGGCCTCCGCCATCGAGCACCCCAACGTCTGCGCCATCTACGAAGTCGGCGAAGAAGGCGAGGAAGCCTTCATCGTCATGCAGTACGTCCCAGGGGCATCTCTCGACAAGCTCATCGCCAAAGGCCCCGCCACCCTCCAGCTCATCCTCTCCGTCGGCATCCAGATCGCCGACGGCCTCTCCGCCGCCCACTCCCTCGGCATCTTCCATCGCGACCTCAAGCCCGCCAACGTCATGCTCACCGACGGCGGCCTCGCCAAAATTCTCGACTTCGGCCTCGCCCGCCGCCTCCCTCCCGAAGAAGCCGGGTTCGACCCCTCCAAGTCTTCGCGCCGCAAACCCGGAACCCCGCCCATCGCCACCTACACCGCGCGCGGCGGCACCATCGCCTACATGGCCCCCGAGCAGTTCGTCACAGGACAAAGCTCCGTCCAGTCCGACCTCTGGGCTCTCGGCGTTATCCTCTACGAGCTCGCCAGCGGCCGCCATCCCTTCGCCCGCCCCGACGGCGACGAGTTCCAGTCCATCCGCGCCATCCAGTTCGCCGACCCGCCCCCGCTGAACGACATCCCTCCCGAGCTCTCCTCCGTCATCTTCTGCTGTCTCGAAAAAACTCCCGCCGAGCGCTACGCCTCCGCCGCCGAAGTCCGCGAAGCCCTCAAGACCATCATGAAGACCCTGCAGTTCGAATCCGGCATCATCCCCGGCGACGCTGCCGCCGTCCTCCCGCCCTCCACTCCCGCCGACCAGGAAAAACGCACCACCGGCATCCTCTCCATGCTCGCCGAGCGCTTCCGCGACTCCTCCAGCGAAAAGGCCGAGCACAACACCATCCTCGTCCTCCCCTTCCAGAACCTCGGCGTCACGGAAGTCGCGCCCCTCTACGGCTACGCCCTCGCCGACGCCATCGCCGCCCGCATCGCCCGCATGTCCTCGCTCGTCGTCCGCCCCTCCTCCGCGCTCATGCATCTCCCCATCGCGCAAATGGACCCCCTCGAAATCGGCCAAAAACTCATCGTCGACTGGGTCCTCACCGGCAACTTCATCCGCTCCGCCCAGGGCTTCGACCTCAACTGGCAACTCCTCGAAGTCTCCAGCCAATCCGTCCGCGGCGGCGGCTCCATCAGCGTCGCGTCCTTCGACTTGATCGCGGTCCAGACCGAAATCTGCAACGAAGTCTTTGCTTCCCTCCAGGGTCTCGGCCAACTCCAGCAGGGAACTACCCAGCCCACCAACGCCCGCCCCACTCTCCTCGGCGAAGAGCTCTCTGAGGAATACCTCCAGGCCCAGGCCCTCCTCTCCGGATTCATGCAGCGCACCGGCTCCCGCTCCGACCTCGACCGCGCCCGCCAGCTCTTCGAAGCCGTCACCGAGCGCGACCCCACCTTCGCCCCCGCCTTCACCGGCCTCGGCATCGCCCAGCTGCAGTACATCCGCTACGGATTCGGCGGCCACCTCCACGTCATGGCCGCCCGCAAAGCCCTCGACCGCGCCCTCGAACTCGACCCCGGCTCCGTCGAAGCCAATCTCTACCGCGTCTACATGTTGCTGTCCCGCGGCGAAAAAGAATCCGCCCGCCACGGCATCGAGCACCTCCTCCGCACCGCCGCCAACGACTGGAACGTCCACCTAGTCGCCGGTATCACCCTCCGCATCGATGGCATGTACGACGAGGCCCTCGCCCAGTTCCACCGCTCCCTCATGCTCAATCCATCGAACGCCGCCGTGATCTATAACCACCGCGCGCGCGTCTACCAGTACCAAAACCAGTTAGAACTAGCCGAAGAGGAGTTACAAAAAGGACTTACCCTCGAGCCCCGCTACCCCTTGCTCAGAACTTCTTTGGCCTACCAGCGCATGCGCCAGGGCGACCTCCACCAGGCCATCGACATGCTCGAGCAGGTCATCCGCGACGACGCCTCCATGCGCCTCGCCGTCCCGACGTTAGCGATGTGTTACGTCCAGATGGGCAACCGCGAGCGCGCAGCCTCCCTCATCGCCGAAGAAACCATCGCCGCCGCCGAAGCCGACAGCGAGATGTCCTACCGCCTCGCCACCTACTTCGCCGTCGACGGAGACGAAAGCGAAGCCCTCCACTGGCTCCGTCGAGCCATCTACTTAGGCAACGAAAACTACCCCTGGTTCTCCAAGAACCCAGCCTGGAACCGCCTGAAAGAACACGCCGACTTCGAAAGAATCTTAGAAGACCTACGCAAAAGCTACCGCCGCAACCAAAAAACCTGGAAGAGGCTCCTCGCCGAAGTGAGCGCCTGACAAGGTACCTCATTCGAGCCCGAAAATTCACGGTGCCCCATTCAAGCCCTCTTTTGGCTTGAGTGGGCCAGCTTGTAACTTAACCCGGCCCCGTGCGCCTGGGAACTGTAACGCTTGCAACCCCACCTCTGAGCCTTCTATCACTCACCTCTGTCCTCGATACTGGCTCTCTGTCCCCACGAAAAACTTCTCGTTTAGCCGATGCGGCGTGGCGACTCCCGACTCCTGATCAAAGCCGGTCTCGCCCGCCCAGATCATTCCGCCCTTGCCCCAATCCGTTGCTGGCAGAGACTTCAGAGAACCGTTCGACCCGTAATAGAAGTACTCGTCCTGCGCCCACCCGTCTTCAAGGACTGAAGAGGTAACAAGTACCCCGTCCGCTGGAATGCGACAGATATAGATACCGTTTCGATAGGGAAGGGAAGGCCCTTCCGCTCCATATTCAATCTCCACCCACCCTTCGTATCCCGCCGGTATCAAATAGTGCGTGGGATGACGAGTAGTCGGTGTTCCCATCGAGATTCCGGCATCCACGGCCAGAACAAACTACCAGAATCCTGTTGCCAGACAAGTTGCCACACCGGCGAATCGTATCTTCTCCGATCCGGCCAGATTGATCACGAGGCCGCCCAGAGTCGACCAGAACAGAATTGCAGCGAGAACACGAACCGGTCCGGTCCCCAGTCTTTGCGAGATGTCTGCGGAAATCCACATAAGGTGTAGTCCCAGCAACGATGTCACTGCCAGAGACGCACAACCCATTCCAGCAACCGTCAGCAAACTCCGCCCGAATCCGCCCGCGTGGTTTCGGAGCGCTCTTCGCGTGGCCCAAACCAACAACGCCAGCCAGATGACTAGCAACGTTTACCCGAGAGCCAAAGGCCAGCCGCTGATCATATCTTGCCCGTACTTTAAGACAAATCCGCGTCCTGATAAAGCGAATCCAGCGCCCCTCCACCTCTGTGCACATCCGCATCATGTGCCGCAGAGCGGCACGACGGTAGAAGCCCCGGCCTTCAGGCCGGGGACAACCCGCGCAACAGACTCCGGCCTTCAGGCCCGGAGCCTCCCGGCACCCGTGAAGAATCCTCCTCCCGTCACGAACGCGCCGCATTTGTATCAGGGCACGGCCTTCAGCCGTGCCGTAAAAGACGCGCCGCAAGGCGCTTCCTTGCTGCCGCAGGCCGTTCCTGGGGACTCCCATCGCGCTTCAGAGCGATGGGGTCCTTGGCGGGGTGCACTTCGAACGTCGAAAAGCCCCACGAGACTCCGGCTATTTAGCCCGGCCTTTCCCATCCCGGTCCGCAACCTCACCTCCGTGACGAAAAAGTGTCAGGACACGACTTCACAGTCTGCTGAAAAACTCGCCTTCGGCGAGAAAAAGTGAAGGGGCACGGCTTTCAGCCGTGCCGAAAAGCCGCGCCGCAGGCGCTTCCATGCTGCCGCAGGCCGTCTTTGGGGACTCCCATCGCTCCGCAGGCGGCGCGATGGGGCAGCGCAACCTTACCGAGCTAACTCCTCTCGCCAACTCTGCGCGGATCCGCACGAGGTGCCGCGAAGCGGCACGACGGTAGAAGCCCCGGCCTTCAGGCCGGGGACAACCCACGCATCAGACTCCGGCCTTCAGGCCCGGAGCCTCCCGGCACCCGTGAAGAATCCTCCCCCCGTCACGAACGTGCCGCATTTGTATCAGGGCACGGCCTTCAGCCGTGCCGTAAAAGACGCGCCGCAAGGCGCTTCCTTGCTGCCGCAGGCCGTTCCTGGGGACTCCCATCGCGCTTCAGAGCGATGGGGTCCTTGGCGGGGTGCACTTCGAACGTCGAAAAGCCCCACGAGACTCCGGCTATTTAGCCCGGCCTTTCCCATCCCGGTCCGCAACCTCACCTCCGTGACGAAAAAGTGTCAGGACACGACTTCACAGTCTGCTGAAAAACTCGCCTTCGGCGAGAAAAAGTGAAGGGGCACGGCTTTCAGCCGTGCCGAAAAGC
This sequence comes from uncultured Acidobacterium sp., assembly GCA_964535525.1. Taxonomy (GTDB): domain Bacteria; phylum Acidobacteriota; class Terriglobia; order Terriglobales; family Acidobacteriaceae; genus Palsa-343. Next base: position 12,295 of record CAZHTJ010000098.1, read on the forward strand.
CGCGCCGCAGGCGCTTCCATGCTGCCGCAGGCCGTCTTTGGGGACTCCCATCGCTCCGCAGGCGGCGCGATGGGGCAGCGCAACCTTACCGAGCTAACTCCTCTCGCCAACTCTGCGCGGATCCGCACGAGGTGCCGCGAAGCGGCACGACGGTAGAAGCCCCGGCCTTCAGGCCGGGGACAACCCACGCATCAGACTCCGGCCTTCAGGCCCGGAGCCTTCCCCTCCCAACGAAGCACCGCGTCGGGGCACGACTTCAGTCGTGCCGAAAAAGACGCGCCGCCAGGCGCCTCCTTGCGGCCGCAGGCCGTCTTTTGGGCAGCGCGACCAAAAACCGCCAATTGTGGAAAATGGACTGACCCCCAAAAGTGAGACACTCCGACAATTGACAGTTTGCAGGGGAAGGGGAACTGCAGATGAGTCAGAGGTCGAAATACCGGAAGTTTACCCAAGC
>CAZHTJ010000099.1:0-12671 GCA_964535525.1 uncultured Acidobacterium sp.
ACTCCATGCTCGCCAACGCCCCCATCGGCTTCGCCTTCTTCGACCGCAAATACCGATTCGTCCGCGTCAATCAGTTCCTCGCCGACATGAACGGTTACGCCTTCGCCCTGCATCTGGGCCGCGGCGTTGGCGGCATTCTTCCGCCCGCCACCGCCGCCCGCCTCGAGCGCTCCATCGAGACCGTCTTCCAGACCAGCCAGCCCGTCCGCAATCTCGAGCTCACCTGGGAGCCCGAGCCGCGCCGACCCCGCAGCTGGCTCGCCCACCTCTACCCCGTCCGCACTGAAACGGACGCCACCCGCTGGGTCGGCGCGATCCTCGTCGACATCACCGAGCAGAAGCGCGGCGAAGAAACCCTGCGCCGCACGGAGAAGCTCGCCGCCACCGGCCGCCTCGCTGCGTCCATCGCCCACGAGATCAACAACCCCCTCGAGGCCATCACCAACCTGCTGTACCTCATCCGCCAGGAACACCTGGCCCCCGATGTGGCCCGCTTCGCCGACCTCGCCCAGCAGGAAGTTACACGCGTTTCGGAAATCACCCAGCAGACCCTCCGCTTCTATCGCCAGTCGACGCTCCCGGCTCACACCAACGTCGGGGAGCTCCTCGACTCCGTCATCACCCTCCACCTCGGCCGCCTTCAGACCCTCCAGGTCGACCTCCAGCGCGACTACGCGCGCGACCTTCATCTTTTCTGTTTCGCCGGGGAGCTGCGCCAGCTCTTCGCCAACTTCATTGGGAACGCCCTCGACGCCATGACCCCAGACGGCGGCCGCCTCGTCGTCCGCGCCCACCGCTCCATGCTGAACGGGGTCGTCGGCATCCGCATCTCCGTAGCCGACACCGGCTGCGGCATCACCCAGGACGCGCGACGCCACATCTTCGAGCCCTTCTTCACCACCAAAGAAGCTACCGGTACCGGCCTCGGCCTCTGGGTCAGCGAGCAGATCATCCGCAAGCACCACGGCTCGGTGCGGGTCCGCAGCCGCGCCACCGGCCACACCGGAACCGTCTTCAGCGTCTTCTTCCCCTCCAGCGGCGTCGAAGCCGATCTTGCCGCGGCCGAATCCCCCACCGAAGCCGTTTCGTCCTGAGCAAGCTCAGCTCCCAGATCCAGTTCCCAGTTCCCAGTTCCCAGTTACTAGCTCCCGGCTCCCAGCTCCCAGTTCCCAGTTCCCAGTTCCCAGTTCCGAGTTCCGAGTTCCGAGTTCCGAGCAAAAGGCTAGCGGTAATGGCTCCCTCGTTCACCCATCGGTATCGACTCCCACTTATTTAGTAATTGAACCAGCAACACCAACCCATTTCCACACATCTCTCACACTAACCGCGCTATGCTGTAGCCCGTTCGCTCCCCCAGGAGATCACCATGCTGAACTTACGGGGGGTTTTGCCCCTGGTTGCTGCTGCCTTCCTCTTTCTACCGTTCACTCAGGCACAAACCTTCACCGTTCTCCATACCTTCGAATCTGCCGGCGGCTCCAATCCCCAGGCGTCTGTCATCGAGGATAGGGCCGGCAACCTCTACGGCACTGCGGAAAATGGTGGCGCGTACAACTGGGGCACCGCTTACAGGCTCACTCCCCAAGGCAAGTTCACCGTCCTGCACGGCTTCGGCGCAACCTCCACCGACGGCTTGTTACCCGCCTCGCCCCTGCTCCTCGACAGCAAGGGCGATCTCTACGGCACCACCGTCCTCGGCGGCGATTTCTGCGACACGTCCGGCTCCAGCCCCATCTCCTGCGGCACCGTCTACAAAATCAACTCGGCTGGCAAAGAAAGTATCGTCCACGCCTTCCTTGGAAGCTTACCCACCGTCGATGGAGCCAATCCCTTCGCCGGCCTCATCGCCGACAGCAAAGGCAATCTCTACGGCACCACCTACATCGGATTCAATGGCTTGAACCAGGCCGGCACCGCGTTCGAGCTCACGCCCTCGGGCAAAGAAACCATCCTGCACACCTTTCCTGGCGACGGCGATGGCTTCGCTCCCTACGGCCCGCTGGTCATGGACTCCTCCGGCAACCTCTGGGGCACAACCTTCTCCGGCGGGGAAAACTCCTGCCTGCTCGAAGGCTGCGGCACCGTCTTCAAGCTCACCAAAAGCTCCACCGGCTGGACCGAAACCGTCACCTTCACCTTCAACGGCGCCAACGGCGCCCACCCCTACGCCGGTCTCAGCTGGGATCCGCACCGCCGCGTCTTCTACGGAACCACGCAGTTCGGCGGAGCCAACACCAATGACTGTTTCGACGAAGGCGACCCTGTGGGTTGCGGTGTGCTCTTTGAGCTCGACTCGACCGGCACCCAGGAAACCATCCTCCATTCCTTCACCGGCGGAGCCGACGGCAAACTGCCCTACGCCGGTCTCGTTCTCGACCCCTTCGGCGACCTCTACGGCACGACTCCTGATGGCGGCAACGGCTACGGAACAGTCTTCGTCCAAACCGTCGTCGGAGACTTCATCACCCTCCACACCTTCACCGGCGGAGCCGATGGCGCCTACCCCTTCGGCGGACTCCACCTCGACTTGAAGAAGCTCGCCCTCTACGGAACAACCTCCGAGGGGGGCGACCTCACCTGCGGTGAAGGCACAGGCTGCGGCACCCTGTTCTCCATCACCCCTTAACGGAGGACGCCCGGCCGGTTTTCGTGAGTTCGCGATAGAAGCCGAGGTCCTGGCCGGTGAGCATTTTGGTGATGTACGCGATCTGCCCGTAGTGGAGGCCGAAGTGTTCGACGGCCTGGTAGACGGCGTCGAGACCGTGGACGTGATAGCCCTGGATTTCGTAAGGAGCGACGAGATCGGCCTCGGTGAGGCGGTCGAGGACGAGACCGGCTTCGGCGAGGGTCGCGCTGAGCTTCTCGAGGATGGCAGCAGCTGAAAGATTGCCGGCGGCCGCGAATTCGGCGGGGCGGTCGCGGTGGTCTTCGTGCTGGTTGAAGGAGTCGACGAGCCACTGGCGGACGTTGCCGTTGAGATGCAGGACGAGATTCCCGACGGAATTCGACGAGGGGTTGGGACGCCACCAGATCTGCTCTTCGGTGAGAGGCTCGACGCATTTGCGAAGGCGGGGCCAGTACTGGTGGAGGAGCTTGTCGCGTGAAAAGGCGAGGAAGAGGGGGGCAGGCGAGGGCTGGGCTTGCGCGGTCATGGATGGAGCCTCTGGAGCGAGGGTCGGGGCGGCGGCGGCGGGATGTCAAGCGACAGAAAAGGCGGACGGGACCCAGTCTCCAAATGCGGCTTTTGCAATGCGCCTTCGAGACCAGGTCCGTCCGCTTTCACGTCGATCGCCTGTGTGGTCAGGTTGCGGAGGAGTCGTCGTCGACCGTTGCGTCGTCCGCCGGCGCCTCCTCTGCCGGAGCGTCATCCACCGGAGCCGCTTCGGCTGCGGTGTCATCCACGGGGGCCTCATCGGTGACAGCGGAGGAGGGATCGGTTTCGGCCAATGGGTCGCCGTATTCGCCCGCTTCTCCGTAATTGTCGGCATTGGCCTGCTCGTTGTCGGCGGCTGCGGAGTAGACCCCCGCCGCGTTCGAATCTCCGGAGTCGGCGTAGCTCTGGGCCGTCGTTGAGTCCTGATCGGCGGTTTGCTGATCCCAGTTGGCCCAGCTCTCGTTCTGCATTTCGTCGTAAGCGGTGCCGGAGGTGCTGCCGCCGGCATTCTCATCGGCGCCCTGATCGGTTTGGTACGCCTGCGTGGCATCGTTCTCTGCAGTTGCGTAATCGCCGGAGGCTGCGGCTTGCCCTTCGGCCTGTTGGTCCTGCTGGGCGGTTGCCTGGTCGTCCGCGGCGGCGCTCAGCTGCGTGGAGTCGGCGCCGGTGAGCATGCTGTTGTCCCCAGCCTGCCCGGCTTCGGTCTCCGCCTGCTGCTCATCCTGCGCGGCGGTGGCGTAGTCGCCGGAAGAGACGGCCGCAGTGGCCGCCTGTTGGTCGGAGGTGGCGGCAGCGGTCGCGGCGGCGGTGTCGGGGTCAGTGGTGTCGGTGGTGGAGTCCGGATCGGCGCTGCCGACTGCGGTCGTGGAATCGTTTCCAGTCCCATCGCCGGGATCGGTGGAGCTGGTGTCTGTTGACGAAATGGTGCCGGTGTCGGTGGGGTCGGCGGCGCCTACCTCGCCGGTTGTCGGGTCGGTGCCGGGGTCTGCGTACCCTGTCGGGTCATCGGTGCCGGTTGCTGTTGCTGTTCCGTCGCCAGAGCCTGTGCCGTCGGCGCCGGAGGATGGATCCGCAAAGCCTACCGGGCCATCGGACCCGGAGCCGGTTCCGTCTCCGTAGCCGGTGCCGGTTCCGTCGCCGCTGGTGGTGGCACCCGGGTCGACAAAGCCTACCGGCTCGTCAGTGCCTCCCGCGGTTGCGGTTCCATTGGAAGAGCCGGTGGGGTCGCCGGTGGCGGCGCCTGTGCCGTTGGTTGCGGTGGAATCTCCGGGTTCCACGATGACTACCTCTTCCACCACACCTTCGGCGGTTGCGGTGGATCCGGTGGCAGTGCCGTCACTGCCGATCGGATCGAGGATGACGTCGATGACCTCTTCAGTCACGGAGCCGGAGGAACTGGTTGCGTCGCCGGAGGCCGTCATGGTGGTGGTGTCCTCGGGGACGATGACTTCGATCACATTGGTGCTGTCGTCTGGCATGGCTCAACCTCGCTGATGGGTGGTCGCCCCGATCACTTTTGTGCGGCGGCAGGCGCCGGGGTCGGGGCTACTGATTTTGTTGGCGCGCCCGCAGGCGCCGGGGAGGGAGCAGCAGCCGGCTTTGGGCGCAGGGTAAGAATGTTCTGGCATTGCGGACAGCGGACGTTCAAAGAAGACTTGCCGCGCAGGACCGCGAGGGGAACTCTCATGGCGGCCTGACACTTGTTGCATACGACGCGGATCGAATCGGCGGGAGGAGGGGCAGGCACGGCTGGGCGAGGACCAGCTTGCGGCGCGGGCCTGGCTGCGGAGCTGACTGTGGGTTTGGGCGCGAGTGGCGGAGGCGCGGCAACCTTGCGAACGCCCTGGATGTGCTGGCTCCATTGCATGAGGTTCTCCTCGCGACCGGCCTGGCCCAGCAACCGGAGGCGGCGCGTGGTGTACATGGAGGAAGAGGTGGTCATTTCGGAGAGGCGCGTCATGGTGTCGTTGCTGGCGTCCTCCTGCTTCATCCATTCGTCGATGTTCACCTGTTTGAGGAGCCGGGCAGATTTGATGGCCCAGGCCAGAAGCACGCGGCGGGCGAGGGCCTCATCCCCGACGGCGACCAGGCCGGCGCGGTCGGCGGTGATTTCGGATTGGCGAGCCCAGGCCATCAGGGGCATATCGATGGCGCCCTCCACCAGCTTGGTCGGACTGAGGGCGCCCATGATTCCCTGCGAAAGCGGACCCGTGTGCGTGCCGTCGCCGCCGGTGAGGAAACGGGTTGCGGTTTTCCAGAGAGCATGGCCGGCGCTGCAGTGTCCCATCTCACGGGCCAGCACGAAGAGCAGTTCCTCGTTCCGGAAGTTATTGAGGATGGCCGTGCCGAGGACGATGAACGCGCTGTTATCGGAGCCGAAGGTGTAGGTGTTCCACTGTTGATCGCCGGAGACGTAGACGTCGGGCATGGCGGATAAGCCAAGAATGCGCGCAGCGAGAACCGCCTGTTTCCAGACGTCGGGTAACTGCCGGGGGCCGAGGCGAATGCCGTTGAAGGTGGATTCGATCCAGGGGCGGCCCACTTTGTCGGAGGCCGCGCGAAGGGCGGAGTGGAGCGCGGTGATCTTCTGTAGCCTGGCCATCGCCTGGCCGTCCTGCGCCCACAGGAACACGGAGCGATCGAGCTGATAGCCGGGAACCAGAGGACGGAGCCATCCGCATCCTGGGCACATGACGTCGGCGGTGCTGAGGTTCGCCCCAAAGCCGCCGCATACTTTGCAGACCGGGGCCGGCTGAGGCGCAGGTGGCAGCGGCATGGATGCGGCAGGCGGTGGGACAAAGGGCCCAGGCCCGTTGATGGAACTGGCGGGTGGGGGCGTGAAGGGAGCAGGCAGCGGCACGGAGGCTGCGGGCGGTTGCGTAGTGGCTGCGGGCGCAGGCTGTCCCGGCGCGGAGAGGACCACAAGCGGCGCTCCGCAAAATTTACAGAATCGCGACCCCGGCGTCCCGGCACCATGTCCCTGCGGACAGACGGGGGCTACAGCGGTGGTGGCCATCGGGCCTCCTCTGTCTTTGCACCCCAGTGCTGCAATGGTCAGCGAACCGGTTCTGGCTGAGTTTGAAAATCGATCTCAGGAAGTCAACGCAGTCGCAGCATGCAGTACTCTATCCGGTTTTTCCGGGCCGCAGCAAAAAATTTTGTGCGATGTCGCAAGACTGGCCAGCGGGCACTCCGCAGTGACCGCTTCGAGTGTTACGCGGGCAGATGACTCGCTCGATGGAGGGGGCTGCGGGCGAGCTTCAGGACGAGTTTCAGAAGGCGGCGGGAACCGTCGTCCGATCATCCTGGCAAGGATTATCGGCATCGGCCTTCAGGTCGGCGGCGTGGACGCGGTTACGGCCGAGCCGTTTGGCGCGGTACATGGCCTGGTCGGCCAGGTGAATCAGATCTTCAATCGGCATGGTACCGTCATGCGAGGCCACGCCCAGGCTGCAGGTGACGGTGAGCGGGCCGGAAGGCGTCGGAAACGCCGTATCCGCGATGGCGCGGCGGAAGTCCTCCGCGCGCTGGAGGCCATTGGTCGGTGAGCAACCCGAGAGGACAATCAGGAACTCCTCACCGCCATAGCGTCCGGCAAAATCATAAGGGCGCATGAGCTGAGAGATGCGCTGAGCCGATTCCTGGAGGACGGCATCGCCAGCGAGATGGCCGTGGGTGTCGTTGACGGCCTTGAAGTGGTCCAGATCGATCATGACGAGGGTGATGGGCAGATGATCGCGCTGGGCTCGGCAAATCTCTCTGTCCAGCATGGCGAAGATCGCTCTGCGGTTCCAGAACTCGGTGAGGCTGTCGGTGAGAGCCTGTTCTTTCAGAGCGCGCTGCGCGTCGTCGGCAACCTTTTTGGCGAGCTGCAGTTCACCCTTGGCCTGGCTCACCTGCAGTTCGAGGTTTTTGGCACGCTGAATGAGATTGTGAACGCGCAGCTTCCAGGCGGTCAAACCGAAGAGCGCGAGGAGGATCCCACACATTGTGCGGAACGGTACAGTTTGCCAGTATTGCGGGATGACCTCGATGCGGAGGCTGGCGACCCCTGGGCCCGAGGTATTGCCGGCATCCAGTTCTTCGAGCTCGAACACGTAGTGGCCCGGCGGCAGCTTGTTGTAGATGGCCTGGCGCTCTTTGCCGGCGTCGGTCCAGTCCAGATCGAGACCGAGGAGCCGGTAGCGAAGGTGCGCGCGATCGGGCGCGGCCGATTCCGGAGCCGTAAATTGAATTTCGAGATTGCCGCTGCCGGGACCGGCAGTCACATCCTGATCGAAGGAGAGCGGAGCCTCATTGAAATGCACTTGCTGAATCACCGGGCGAGGACGAGTGGTTCGCGCCTGGGCGTGGGCAGTATCGACGGCAGAACAGGCCAGCGCGAGAACACCGAAAACGGAGCCCAACACCAGGAGGCTGGGGAGTGAGGTCGTCCTGAGCCTGACGAGAGCGGGCAAACCACGACGCAGGCTTGCCGGAGGGAATCCGGAAGAGGGCGGCGACACGCGAACCTGTTGGGTCCGGCGAGAGCGATCGTCGGGCCGTACGAATCCAGCGAGCATAGACCTAACGTCAGTCAGGCTGACGCACCCCCCTCATGTGCTGTCCTCAAGCCGGATCAGCCGATCAGGCCTTCAGGCTGGACACGGTCACCGCAGTCACCAGCAACCGCGCCGGGTCCTCGATTCCGGCGGTCACGCCGTGTCGAAGAAATGATCGGCGATGAGGCCGGGTCTCCGCTATACAACTTAAGATCAGGCCGGCTGACACCATTCGCGACAGCCAACCACTCACGCCTGCACCGGCGCGGCGCATCCGGTCGATGGCCGCCCGCCGCAGGCGCACTCTTCTTATCGGCGCCTCTTAGTCGATGTTGAGTTCGAATTTGGCGATGTGGGCGATTGAGGGGCGGGAGTGCTGCCAGGTGTCCCAGACCGAGGCGCACCAGGAGCGGATCATCGCGTCGCGCTCTGGGCCGGGAATGGCGGCGAGGACATCGGCAACGCCGATGGAAGCCGGTTGGACGGGAGTTGGGAGGCGCGGCCAGGTTTTGCGGCGCCTGGCCATGCGCATGTGGGCGTGCTGCACCTGATGGCCGGTGAAGTTTTTCTCCAGATGCAGGTAGAGGCCAACGAGGGCGAAGACGATGGCGATCGGTTTGGTGGTTGCGTCCGCGTGCTGCGCGGTAAAGGCGTCGACGCTGTTCTGGTGGAGAAAGGAGCGGTCGGGATGGCCCAGCGTGTAGAACGAGAGCTGGTGAAAGAGATCCTGGTCGGAGGGCATAAGGACCGGACGAGGGGCGCGTCCGATCCTATCTTAACGGCAGTTACCGGCTCTTGCCGGCATTGAGCGGGCGACTTACCAGCGATAGACGGTGAGGTTATCCATGTAGACGGTGGTCTGGCCGTTGCCCATGCCATCGATCTGAAAGTTCGTGAGCAGCACCGGGGCCCAGCCAAGAGCGAAGGCGGAGTTGACCTTAGCGTTAATGTTCTGCTGGACGTCATCGAGCCAGACCGAGCGGTAGTCGATGTTGCCGGAGCTGTCGCGGGAGTAGCTGACCTGCACGTGATGCCAGGTATTGGTGCTCCACTGGCGGGGATTGCAGTACTGACTGGATTTAACCCAGGTGTCGACGGGGTTCTGAGGAGTGCCTTTGTTGGCGGTGTAGTCCCAGGTGTTGTTCCAGCCGTCGCACTGGAATCCGAAGATGGCGGTTTGGCCGTTGGGCATGGTCTGGTTGAGGTCCATTTCCAGATTGGCCAGGGTGGTGGAGGGGCTTTGGATGTAGACCCAGGTGTCGTAAAGGAAATTGGAGGAGACATCGTCATCACCGAAGGAGACCCAGAAGCGCTCGTTGCCGCTGTTGGTGTAGCTGGCGGCGAAAGCGCGGGCGGATCCGGTGAGGGAGGGCGAGGCAACGAGGCTGGTTGAGCCGCTGGAACCGCCCTGGGCGGCGGTGTCGTTGACGTCGGCCCAGCCGGAGAGGTTATCGATGTTGGCGACTTCGATGGCGGAACGGGGAACGACCGCGCCGGTCGCGGGACCGGTGACTTCGATGGCGATGTCGGTGTCGCAGGCGCCGCCGCCGCTTCCCCAGGCCTTGACGTGCAGCGTGTGGGTGCCGTCGGGGGCCCCGATCGCGGTTTCGATGTAGTTCGCGTTGACGATGGTGGTGGAGGAGCTGTTATCGAAGGAGTAGCCCATGGCGCTGGTGGATTGTCCGGAGCAGGTGGGCGCGCTGGCGTACAGGGCGAAGGGCGAAGTGACGCTGGCGCCGCTGTAAGGGCTGCTGACGGTGATTGACGGTGAAAGCGCAGGTGTTGGCGTGGGCGCGGCGACAGCGGCGACGACAGTGATGGCGACGTCGGTGACGCAGGAGGCGCCGCCCGTTCCCCACGATTTGACGTGCAGGGTGTGTGCGCCGGTGGATGCGGTGACGCTGGCGTCCACGGAGCTGCCGTTGATGATGGTTGTCGTCGGGCTGTTGTCGAGCGAGTAGCCCATGGACGCGATGGGCTCCGACGAGCACGAGGAGGTGCTGGCCGCAAGAGTGAAGGGCGAAGTGACGGTCGAGCCGTTGGCGGGGCTGGCGACTGTAGGGTTAGCAAAAGCCGTGGCGGCGAGGAGCGGGAGGGAAAGGGAAAGAAGCGCAAACTTACAGATTTTCATGGAGGCGCGGCACCTGAGCGAGGTGAATTTTGGTCTTACCGGCTTGCAACTGACACCTGGCGCTGAGCCACGTGCGGCCGGGAGCCTCGATCGCGCAGAGGCTCACTGAGCAGTTTTGCCGGGACTTTTGGCAGAAAACCGCGAGGCGTAAACGGTTACGACTGTAACTATTTACGGCCGGTCAGAGGGGTCAAGTTAATTACTGACCGCATAGTACATGCATGAAAAGTGAAATCAAGCGATTTTTTGAAGAACGATGAGGTTTTCCAGAAAACCTTGGTAACCAATAAGCAACTATTTGCCGCGAACGTGAAGTTCTTACCGGACTGAGCCGTTTCACAGTAGAAATTTTGCCGATAAGGAAGACAGCCGCGATTTGGGCGGGGCGTCACGCGGTTGGGGCCGGTCCGGCAGGGGGATGCTGTGGCGAAGGACGGGAAGAAGGCAGTTGGAAAGCATGGGAAGCGGGAATGGGACGCGGCGAAGAGGGCGCACCGCGAGTACCGCTACGAAAAGGAACTGCGGCGGTTACAAATTGAGCTGGTGAAGCTGCAGGAATGGATCCGGCACGAGCGGCTGCGGGTGGTGGTGCTGTTCGAAGGCCGCGACGCGGCGGGCAAGGGAGGGGCGATCAAGCGCATTACCGAGACACTGAATCCGCGGATTTGCCGGGTGGTGGCGCTCGGCACGCCGACGGAGCGGGAAAAGACGCAGTGGTATTTCCAGCGATACGTGGCGCATCTGCCGGCGGCAGGCGAGATGGTGCTTTTCGACCGGAGTTGGTACAACCGCGCGGGGGTGGAGCGGGTGATGGGCTTCTGCACGGAGGCTGAGTATGGGGAGTTCATGCACAGCTGTCCGGAGTTCGAGCGGATGCTGATCCGGTCGGGGATCATCCTGATCAAGTACTGGTTTTCAGTGAGCGATGAGGAGCAGGAGCGGCGGTTCCGGGAGCGGATCGAGACGCCCACCAAGCGATGGAAGCTGAGCGCGATGGATCTGGAGTCGCGGCGGCACTGGGCGGATTATTCGCGGGCGAAGGACGAGATGTTCGCGATGACGGACACGCGGCAGGCGGCGTGGTTCGTGGTGAACGCGGAGGACAAGAAGCGGGCACGACTGAATGTGATCCACCATTTGCTGAGCCGGATTGAATACCGGGAGCTGGCGCCGGAGAAGCTGGAGCTGCCGGAGCTGGACCGGAAGAAATACACGCGGCCTCCGATGCATGAGCAGAACTTTATTCCGGCTGTTTACGCGTAGCTGGGAGCCTGGAGCTGGGAGCTGGCGGCTGGCAGCTGGAGGCTGGAAGCCGGGCTATTGGGAGCTGGTGTGGTCGAGGATGATCTTCCAGCCTGAGGGCTCTTTTTCAAAGATGAGGGAGAAGATGCCGGAGGCTTCGCCGCCGGCGGCCTGGGAGCGGGTGAGGTGGAAGTGGCCGGTGACAACGGCGTGCGTCGGATCGTCTTTGGGGCCGAGGAGGCGGACGTCGATGCCGTTGAAATCGAGCTGGCCCATGGCGTCGCGTGAGGCGTAGTTGCGCTGGTAGCGGGCGAGGATCATCTGATAGCCGTGCTCGATGGACTTGCCGATGAAGGTGGTCTGCGGCGAGTCGTCGTAGCCGTGCATGAAGGTGGCGATGTCGCCCTGGTTCCAGGCGGCCTGCTGGTCGGTGAGGACCTGGCGGATGGCTACGTCGGGGGTCTGGGCTCGGAGAGCGGGGGCGAGGAGCAAAGCGAAGAGGGCGAGGGGAGCGAGACAGCGGCGGAGGGGTCGAGTCATCGGGATGTCATCCGGTATCGAAGGATACTATGTTGAAGGCGGGGAGACTCGAGTGGAAAGCGCGACGACTCATTTTGAAAGTAAGCCGCGGTACACCCTGGATGAGTTGTTAGCGAAATGCGATCCCGAGGCGCCGCTTACGGATGAGGATCGCTTGTGGCTGAACCTGCCACCTGTCGGGCAGGAGCTGTGACGCTCTACCAATGAAGAAGCTCTATTCGAAATTCCTGAAGTCGGCGGTGGCGGAGGCGCAGTTCCCTGCTCTCGGTGCGCCGGAGATCGCGTTTCTGGGTCGGTCGAATGTGGGGAAGTCGAGTTTGATTAACGCGCTGCTGGGCGAGAAGCAGGCGCATGTGTCGTCGACGCCGGGGCGGACGCGGGCGATCAACTTTTTTGAGCTTGCCGGAGCTCCGTGGGAGGAAAAGCCGGGACAGCGGGCGGAGCTGGTGTTTGCGGATTTGCCGGGGTATGGGTACGCGAAGATTGCGAAGTCAGTGAGCGCGGAGTGGCCGAAGTTTATCGATCCGTACGTGAAGGAGCGGGCGACGCTGGCTCTGTGCGTGTGTTTGGTAGACGCGACGATTCCGGCGAGAGCGAGCGATGGGCAGCTGATCGAGTTTCTGAAGAGCGCGGGGCGGGAGTATCTGGTGGTGGGGACGAAGTCGGACCGGCTGTCGGGGAATGGCCGCGCGAAAGCTCTCAAGGCTTTGCGGGAGGCGTTTGGGGCGGAGCGGCTGCTGCTGGTCTCGTCGAAGACGGGGGCGGGGATGGGGGAGCTGTGGACCAGGATTGAACTGGGAGCTGGGAGCTGGTAGCTGGGAGCTGGGAGCTTGGAGCCGGGAGCTGGGAGCCGGTTACAGGTGACAGGTGACTGGAGCCGATAGCTGCTGGCTGGAAGCCAATAGCAAGAAGCAAGGTGGGGGCCAGCAAGAGGCGAGCGGCTACAAGCTTCCAGCTTCGTGCTTCCAGCTTCGTGCTTCCAGCTTCCGGCTCCTGCCCGCTCGTTATTGCGGCACGCGGAGGCGGTCGAGAAGCTGATTGGGGTGGACGGGTTTAAGGAGCA
>CAZHTJ010000100.1:0-12574 GCA_964535525.1 uncultured Acidobacterium sp.
CCCCGTTCAGATGCGCCTCGCGTCCCGCCTCATCGTTAAACGTGTCGAAGATCCCATACCCGCCGTCATCCTCTTTGATCGCGTACCACGTCACCGTGCCCGGCTCCTTGCGCGCCAGCTCCGCGCCCTGCTTCAGAAAAGCCTCCACTTCGGCCTCTTTCCCCTTCTTCGCCTTCAGCATTCCGTACAACGCGAACTTCTCCATCGTGATCCTCCTTGATTGCGATTCCCTGCGCTCTCTGAACTGACGCGCCCAACACCTCGGCGATCCGCCCAGCCTCCCCCCATGTACCCCATTCCACAACAACCGGCACTCCAGGGGGATGCCAATTTCCCGCGAACCTGTTTAAGATGCAGGTAACGGCGACGATAGCGCGGAGGGAGCACGTTTCTCCAGAGGCAAGAGGGTCGGCGCTGCTCAGTTCTGCATGGGCCCACGCGATTCATCCGGCAGGCCGGTTGCAGGGCGCCCAATCACTACCATCTCCAGAAGGAAGGTATCGCTTTTATGTGGAAACCCAATCAGCCCGGCACCGGCAGCGGACCCCAGAGTCCCGAACCTGCGCGTCCCGCTACCCCTGCAGCCCCCAGTTTCGACGTTAGCCAGCGCCTCGCGTCCACCCCTGCCCCCACCGCCGCCAGCGGCGAGCAGGCCACCATCGGCAAATCCCTCGTCATTAAAGGCGAAGTCAGCGGTTCCGAATCCCTCTACATCGACGGCAAGGTCGAAGGCTCCATCAACCTCTCCGGCAATCGCGTCACCGTCGGCCGCAACGGTCAGGTCGCCGCCAACATCACCGCGCGCGAAATCGTCGTCCTCGGCAAAGTCCGCGGCAACGTCACCGCCAGCGATCGGGTCGACATTCGGAGCGAAGGTTCGCTCACCGGCGATGTCACCGCCCAGCGCATCTCCATCGAGGACGGCGCGTTTTTCAAGGGCGGCATCGACATCCGCAAGCCCGGCTCCAACGAAAAGGCGGGCGAAGCGAAGCAGACAGCGAACGCCAACACCAACACCGAGCGCGTCCCGGCGTAGGCCGGTTTTTCGCCAGCCCGGCGTAGGCCGGTTTTTCGCGAGCCAGGCGTAGCCCGGGTTTTCGCGAGCAAAGACAGGCTCCCGCGGCGCCTTCCGGACGAGAATCATCGCCGGAACTCGTCCGCAGGAGCCTTCTGCGTTCTGCCCCTCCCGAACCTGGAATTTCAACCTGTCTGGGCTTTCAGCCGTCCCGAAACGAGCGTAAAGTGCGCCTTAGCTGCTCGGGCATGGTCGCTGCAACCGAAATCGATGACGCCAACCATCAACCCACAACCCACCCAGGGAGTTGCATGATCGAGATCGCAGAAAACAACAGCGAAGTCCGCGCCGTCCTCTCTATCTTTGAAAAAGGAAAGGCCGAGCTCGGCAAAATCATCGCCGGCCAAACCGAGCTCATCGAGCAGGCGATCCTCACCTTCCTCTGCGGCGGTCACGCGCTCGTCGAAGGCGTACCCGGCGTCGCGAAAACGATGACCGTGAAAACCCTGGCCCGCTTCCTCGCCCTCGACTTCCGCCGCATCCAGGGCACGCCCGACATGATGCCCGCCGACATCCTCGGCACCAGCGTCTTCTCCCTCAAGACCAGCGAGTTCACCTTCCATCGCGGCCCCGTCTTCACGCAGTTCCTCCTCGCCGATGAAATCAACCGCATGCCCCCGCGCACCCAGGCCGCGCTCCTCGAAAGCATGGAAGAACGCCAGGTCACCATCGACGGCATCACTCACACCCTCGATGACTTCTTCACCGTCTTCGCCACGCAGAATCCTTCGAGTTCGAAGGCACCTACCCGCTCCCTGAAGCGCAACTCGACCGCTTCCTCGTCAAGATTCGCGTCAACTACCCCAGCGCCGCCGAAGAGCGCACCATCCTCGAACGCCACCACGCCAAAGCCGACTCGCCTCAATTCGAATCTCTCGAAATCGCCACCGTCACTCCGCAGGAACTCACCACAGCGCGCCGCGAACTCCGCGCCGTCCGCGTCGAGCCCGCCCTCTTCGATTACCTTCTTGCTGTGATCCGCCGCACCCGCGAGTGGCCCGCCATCACCCTCGGCGCCAGTCCTCGCGCCGCCGCCAACCTCCTCATCGTCGCCAAAGCCTTTGCCGCGAAAGAGGGCCGCGACTTCCTCATCCCCGACGACGTCAAGCAGGCCGCGCTCCCCTGCCTCCGCCATCGCATCATCCTCAAAGCCGAAGCCGAACTCGAAGGCTTCGACCCCGACCGCATCCTCACCGACGTGCTCGCCGCCACGCCGCTCCCGAAATGATCCAGACCCTCATCCCGGCCCCTGTTTCAGCGGAAGCCCGCTACAAAGGCCGCTTTGGCAAATTGCTCAGCACCACTCTCACCGCGCGCACGCTCCTCCTGTTCCTCGCCGGACTCCTCTGCGCCATCCCCGGTTTCTTCGGCCTGCCCTGGCTCGCGCTCATGCTGGCCTGGGACGCCGCCGTCCTCCTCCTCCTCGCCACCGATATATTGTCACTGCCACCGGCACATTTTCTCCGCGCCACCCGCACCTTTATTGATTCGCCCGTCCTCGGCCGCGAAACTCGCATCCAGCTTGCCGTCGAGCATGCGACCAACGCCATCCTGCAGGTCCACATCGCCGACGATCTGCACCCCGCGCTCGCTCAGCTTCCACCTTCCGGCACGCTCAGCGTTTTTCCCCGCGATCCGGCCCATATCGTCTTCACCGTGACGCCCAATCGCCGCGGCGATTTTCTGCTCGGCCCCATCTGGCTGCGCTGGTCCGGCCGCCTTCGCCTCGCCGAACGCCGCGCCCTCTCGGATCCCGCGCAGAAGATTCGCGTTTACCCCACCATGGAGCGCTCCGCAGACGATACGGCACTGTATCTGTTACGTATTCGCCAGATCGAGCTGCAGCGACGCCGTCTTCGCCTCACCGGAGCCGGCCGCGAGTTCGATCACCTCCGTGATTACCGTGCCGGCGACGAGATGCGCAACATCTCCTGGCCCGCCACCGCGCGCCGCGCCAAAGTCGTCACCCGCGAATTCACCACCGAGCGCAGCCAACAGGTCTGGATCGTCCTCGACGCCGGCCGCCTCTCCGGCACTATCTTCGAAATGCGCCGCAAAATTCCGTCCGCCAGCCGCTCTTCCAGCGCAAGTGCCGGGCCCGCGCTCACCTTCAGCGACGCCGCCTCCGACGAGTCCTTCCTCCTCAGCCTCACGCAACTCGACCAGGCCTGCAGCGCGGGCATCGCCCTTGCCCAAACCGTCATGCAAGCCGGCGACAAGGCCGGACTCATGGTCTACGGCCGCGCCGTCCAGCAGCAAATGCTCCCCGCCACCGGCTCAGGCGCGCTGCGCACGATGATCGACGCCCTCTCCACCGCGCGCGTCGAAGGCTCTGAAGCCGATCACCTTCGCGCCGCCGCCCGCCTCGGCCAACTGCAGCGCCGCCGCTCGCTCGTTCTCTGGATCACCGAAATGGCCGACAGCGCCCGCCGCCCCGACGTTGCCGACGCCGCCGTCGATCTCGCCCGCCGTCACCTGGTTCTTCTTGTCGTCCTCAACCATCCCGAGATGCGCGCCACAGCAGCACGCGAACCCCAAACCGCGACGCAGATGTTCGAGTCAGCCGCTGCCCAGGAAGTCATCGAGCGCCGCCGTCAAATCCTCGCCGGCCTCCGCTCCAAAGGCGTCCTCGTCGTCGAGACCACTCCCGGCGCGCTCCGCACCGATGCCATCAATGAGTATCTGGAAGTAAAGGCCCGCGGACTGCTTTAGAGCCGGCACGGGATTCGCATCCGATGAACCCGCATCGGTCCGGCCTTGCTGTCCTAAAAAGATCCCGCCTTTGTATCAGGGCACGACCTTGGTCGTGCCGCAGAAGTCCAAAAAACGACCAGGGCTTCAGCCTCTGAAGGATTGCGTTCGTCCACGGTGTTTCCTTCTCAGGACGAAGAAGACAACTTCGAGGCCACCATCGCACCTAAAGGTGCCGGGCAGCGGCACGACGGTAGAAGAGCCGGGTTTCAACCCGGCGTCGCAATCGCAGCTAGATTTGGGCCTTTAGGCCCGGCACGACTGAGCTCTGCACCCTGTCCCCAGAGCCCTGTCCCGAACTCAGCCAAAGTCCCAGCCCCAAAAGCAGCACCGCCCCGGTCAAAAACTTCACCGCCACCGGCACCCCCGAAGGCGAAAGAAAAGCCTCCAGCGTCCCCGCAATCACCAGCAGCGGCACCGTCCCCGATACCAGCCGCACCGCATCCACCGTGGCCCTCGTCAGCGAATCCCGCCGCTGATAGATTCCCGGAAACAGCATCCCCGTCGCGATCCGTAAACCCGCGCCGCCAGCGATGAAAATGCTCGGCAGCTCCAGCGCTCCATGCGCCGCCACAAAGCTCCACAGATCCCGCGCCATCCGCGCCTGCGCGCACGCCGTCGCCGTCACGCCGAGGCTAAGCCCGTTATAGAAAAGCTCGTACAGCGTCCACAGCCCCGCCGTAATTCCGCCCGCAAACGTCGAAAACGCCACGCTGATGTTGTTGGTCATGATGGCGCTCGACGCCTGCGGACCCGCGCTCAGCAGGTCCTTCGTCCACATCTCGTGCTTCTCAATCGACGCCACCAGCACCGGTCCCAGAATCATCCGCTCAAACGCCGGCCGCGCAAAACTCAGCAGCGCCCCCAGTGCCGCCCCCGCCAGAAAGACAATCAACGCCGCCGCCACATAAGGAAACAGCCGTCGAAAAATTCGCGGATATTCCACCGTGAAAAACCGGACAATCTGCCGCGCCTCCAGCTTTCTGCCGGAGTACACGCGATTATGGGCTCGTGCCAGCAAAAGGTTGAGGTATTCTTCCTGCGTGCGCGACCCGCGATCCGCACGCACCGCGGAAAGATCCTGGGCAACCTGCCGGTAGAGCAGTCCCAGTTCGCGCAACTCGTCGCCGGAAAGTGACTTCAGTCCCGACGATTCCGCCCGGACCAGCAGCATATCCAGGCGCTGCCACAATCCCTGCCGTTGTTCGATCCAGCGGTTCGAAATCATGCCCGCACGCCCGCAAACACCGACGAATTCCGCCCCCCGATGAACTCCGCCATGGCCGAAACTCCCGATCAGCTTACCATCGACACTCCGGAGCAGGTCGCCGTCCGCTTCCCCATCGCAGGCATCGGCAGCCGCTTCCTCGCCATCCTCGCCGACACCATCATCCAGATCATCGCCTACGCCGCGCTCGTCCTGCTTGTCGTGCTCGTCCTCAGCGCCGCCTCCCGCGCCGGCGACTTCTTCGTCAGCCATCTTGGCGACAAGTGGCTCATCGCCCTCATCGTCTTCGCCGTATTCCTCGTGTACTGGGGCTACTTCACGCTCTTCGAAGCTTTCTGGAACGGCCAAACCCCGGGCAAGCGGCTCTGCAAACTCCGCGTCATCCGCGACTCCGGCCGCCAGATCACCTTCTTCGAATCCCTCACCCGCAATCTCATCCGCGTCATCGACGCCTTCCCCAGCTTCTATGCCATCGGCATCGTTACTATGCTGTGCAATCGCCGCAACAAACGCCTCGGTGACTTCGCCGCCGGCACCCTGGTCATCCACGAACGCGCGCCCGAGCCCGCGCTCTGGGGCGGCTCCGCCTCACGCACCATCACTGCGGGAGCCTTCACGCCCATCGTTCCGCCCACTCCCGTCGTCGATCCCAACGCCGTCGATCTTCCTGCCGATGCCGTCGCCCGCCTCACCGCCGACGACCTCAACGTCATCGACCACTTCTTCGCCCGCGCCATCGACATCGACATTGCCCGCCGCCGCGCCCTCGCCGAACGCCTCGCCCAGCAAATGACCGCGAAGATGGGCATCGCCCAGCCCGAGGGCGTCACCCCGGAGCGCGTCCTCGAGTCCACAGCCCGCATCCTCCGCGGCATCCGCCGCTAAGGAGACTGCGGGCAGGTTCGTTCCAGTCCACCGCCCGTATCCTCCGGAGCATTCGCCGCAGGAGACTGCGGGCAGGTTCGTTCCGGTCCACCGCCCGTATCCTCCCGGAGCATTCGCCGCTAAGCGGAACGCGCACAGTTCACAGCCTGCAAAAAAAGAAGCGAAAAAACCAACCCAACCCAGCGAAGGCCCAGCTTTCACTCCGCAAGCTCTGCGAAAAAATCAACCCAACCCAGCGAAGGCCAGGTTCACCCCACAGCAAGCAGCATCATCCGCCGCCACCGCGAACGTCAATGCAAATCGGCTCCGGTTCACCCCCAAAGTAATGCCTCTTTGCCATTTTGGGAAACGCCTGCAAAAAAAGGAGCGGAAAAATCAACCCCAACCCAGCGAATGCCCAGCTTTCAGCCCGCTAAGCTCTGCGACAAAACCAACCCCAACCCAGCGAATGCCAGGTTCACCCCACAGCAAGCAGCGTCATCCGCCGCCACCGCGAACGTCAATGCAAATCGGCTCCGGTTCACCCCCAAAGTTATGCCTCTTGCCATTCCGGGAAACGCCTGCAAAAAAGGGAGCGGAAAAACCAACCCCCAACCCAGCGAAGGCCAGGTTCACCCCACAGCAAGCAGCATCATCTGCCTCCACCACGAACGTCAACGCGAATCGTTCCGGTTCACCCCCAAAGTAATGCCTCTTGCCATTCCGGGAAACGCACCCTCTCAACTCTGCAGACGGTTCCGCACCCCATAAATCCAACAAAACCAACCTCCCGGGCCCAGTCTTGCGACCCCACCGCAACACCCGCATCTAAATTTCAGGGTGAATTCTGCCCGCCGCGTGCGATACACTGAATGGCAGAGTCTTCCCCAGGAGATCCAATTTCATGGCTACCAGCACAGTTACCACCACTACCACCACGCCCACTCCCGAAGCGATGCCCGAGCCGAAGTCCACCCCTGTCCGCCTCACCGACAGCGCGGTCAGCAAGGTCCGCGAAATCATGGCGACGCAGGACCCGCTCCCCGCTGGTCTGCGCATTGGCGTGGTCGGCGGCGGCTGCTCCGGCTTCCAGTACTCCATGTCTTTCGAGAACCAGTCCGGCATGATGGACAAGGTCTACGACTTCAATGGCCTCAAGGTTTTCCTGGACGCGACCTCGCTGATGTACCTCAACGGCTGCGTCGTCGACTATGTCGAGACCATCGAAGCCGCCGGCTTCAAGTTCGAGAACCCCACCGTCAAGAGCACCTGCGGCTGCGGCTCATCGTTCCAGGTCTAAGTTTCAGATTTAGGTTTTCAGTTCAGAGAAGTAGAAAAGGCCCGCCATTAAGCGGGCCTTTTTCATTGTTGCGGCGAAGAGCCCGTCCCGCTTCCCGGCGTCGTACCCGTGCCGGTCCCCGTTCCAGTTCCCGTACCAGTTCCAGTTCCAATCCCCGTCCCGATTCCGGTCCCAATTCCGGTACCGGTTCCCGTGCCAGCGCCCCCGGACAAGCCCGACAAAGCCTGCGCCTGGTCTTCCATCGGGTCGTAATTGAATTCCCACTTGTTGTACCGAGTCTGCAGCTTGTAATCGATCAGCGACGGCTTATCCAGGGTCAGCGTGAAGCCCACAATCGGCCCGCCCCCACCAAATGTAGTCGCCGACGTTCCGCTCCCACTCGTTCCCGTCGAGGATCCGAAACCCGACGTCGGCGATGATGATCCGAACCCCGACGAGCCCTGCGATCCAAATCCCGAACTCCCCGATCCAAAACCCGATCCCGATCCAAAGCCCGACCCTGAAGATCCAGGACTCGACGACCCAAACCCCGACCCGGAACCAGAGCCTGATCCAAATCCCGAACTCGATCCAAACCCCGAGCCCGATCCAAACCCCGAGCTCGATGCCCCCGAGACCCCCCCCGCATTCGATTGATCCGGGCTCGCAATTGGAACCCCATTCGCGTCCGTCGTAGTCGAAGCCGCGGCCGCGTACATCGAGCCGCCCGCCCCCGGCATGCCCGTGGTCATCAGCGGCTGCCCAAAAAATCCCAGCGGCCGCACATGCGCCTGCCCAAACAACACCGGCTTCCAGTCAGCCTTGCCCGTCAGCGGATCGGTGTACTTCTTGCGCAGAAACCGCATCTGGTTCGTCTCCACCAGCTGATCGATCGACGTCGGATACGAGCCGAATTTCTGATAGTAGAGCTTGATCGCCCGCTTATACTGCTGCCCGCGATGAATCGTCTCCAGCTCCTTGTCCCGCTGGATCGACATCGCAATCTTCGGCGCAGCCACCGCCAGACTGATCAGCAGAATCAGCGTAAGAAAAATCACCGCCAGCAGGACGTATCCCGCTTCGCTGTCCGATTCTCGATGCTCATTCATCACCAAATCCTGCTCCCAGCTCCAGGCTCCCAGCTCCCAGCTTTCTTCAGCTCGCCGTCAACGGCAGCGTTTGCGTGTTGTTGTACAGCAGATCCGTCACCTGAATCGAAACCGGCGTGATCTTCACCACCTTGTAGTGATGATCCACCACATCACCCTCCACCGCGATGAACACATCGTCCCCGTGCAGCAAAAATGCCTTCCTCGCTCCGTTATTCGCGGAGTACCCAAAAAACTTCAAATCGATCGGCGGAGGAGGTGGTGGCCCAGGAGGCGGCGGGGGCGGCACATTAGCCACCTGCCGCACCGGCCCGATCGGCTTCGGAATCACTACCGGCGCACTCACCAAAGAAAAAATATTCCGCCCCGCCCCGCTGTACTCCAGCGCCTCCGCACCCGCCATCAGTTCCGGATGCAGTGTAGGATCCAGCTTTTCCAGCGGCGGCAGCTTCTTCGCCTCGCGCCCGCCCTCGTTGCCCTGCCCGTTCCCAGGCCCCGCGCGCTCCGTCGCCGGCGCCGCTGCTTGTTGCTGTGCAGGCGCAGGCGCGGAACTTCCCCCAAACGTGTTCCTCACGAAATACACCACCGCCCCAATCATCACAACCGCCAGCACCGCCAGGATCGCCACGTTCCGCTTGTTCTCAAGGCCGCTCTTCATTGTGGCGCCTCGCTTCCCGCAGGCTGCTGCTGCGGCCCGTTCGGCACCGCTTCGAGATTCGTATCCGTGATCGTCTGCGGCAAATCCGTCGCACCCGCGCGAATATACGCCCGCATCCGCAGCCGCAGATTCACCAGCCCGCCCGTCTGCCCGTTCAGCGTCACCCCTTCGATGATGAAAAAAACGTGATCCTTGTCGCGCTCGATTCCGTTGATAAAGCGCATCAGGTCCGCGTACGACCCGCTCAGCCCCGCATCGATGTGCAGTTCCGTCAGCCCGCCCGCCGGCGCCGCATTATACGCATACGCCGCCCGCGACAGCTTCACCTGATTCTTCGCCGCCACCCCGCCCAGTTGCGCCAGAATCGTCGACCAGTTCGGAGAAATGCGCGCGTCATAAAACTTGTCCGCATCCTTGTCCGCCGCTTCAACTTTCTTCGGAAGCTCGTTCAGGTGCTGCATCTGCGACTCCAGCTGCCCCAGCCGCGCTTCCTCCTGCACAAACTCAGCGGACTGAGTCGACCGAATCGCCCGCCACGCCAGAGCAAAGCGCACGCCGATGAAAATATCCGCCGCCACCACGATGGCCAGCACAAACAGATAGAAATTCAGCTTCGTGAAAACGCCGCGATTCATGGAGTCGCTCCTCCATCCTCATCGCCCTTCGTTTTCTCCACCGCATCTTTGGCCGCTGTATCCTGATCCTCCATCTGGAGCGGCAACGGCCGATAATCGGCCAGAATGTCAAAGTTCACCGCGCCCGCGGCCACCGTCTGCACGCCCGCCTGATTGCCCTGCGCCGTCGCCAGCGATTCCGACGCCAGCCGCGGCGACGCAAAATGTCTCGACTTCTCCAGATTCCGCACCAGCTCCAGCGCCCGCTCGCGCTCGCCCGTCACGCGCAGTCGAATAATCACGTGCCCATCCGGCGCCACGATGGGATCGATGCTCAGCACCTGCACTCCGGTCGGCAGCACCGTCTCCAGATCGGTCATCGTCGCCGTCCACGAAAACGCTTTGCGCTCGAACAGCCCGTTCAGAAAATCCGACTGTAGCAGAATCGCCGCGTCCTTCGGCTGCTGCATCATCTGCCGATACTTCTGCTGCTGATCCTGGAGATCCCGCACTTTATTCTCAACGTTGGCCACGTCAGCCTGCGCCGTCTGCGCCTGCCCGCGCTCGTTGCGATACAGGTACCACAGCGCGCCACCCAGCAGCGCGAGGATCAGAATCCATGTGCGCAGCCGGCTGTAAATCGACCGCAGATCGACATACGGATGGCTCGCGAGATTGACTGCAATCTTCATCAGCTCGCCAAAGCCCCCGTCACGCCCGCCATCACGCCCACCGGCAAGCTCGTCATCGCCGAAACGGTCTCCACCGGCCCAAGATCGGCAAGCCTCGGCGCAGGCTCAACCAGAGAAGCCCATCGCGACTGCGCCGCCGCGCTCGCGCCTCCCGGTCCGGCGTAGTACATCGTCGACGGCAATCTCTTCAGCGTGTCCTCATACCACGCCAGCGCCGTGATCACCGCCTGCGCCATCTCTTCTTCCCGCGCCATCGGCTCCGCCGGCAGGTCCATCGACCGGTGCAGCAGCATCTCCTGCCCTTGTGTAACAGCCGTGGTTACAGAAGCCGCTGCATGATTCACCATCAGCGTCGCCGCGTCGCCCTCCACAGCGGCCGCCGCAGCCAGCGTGCTCGGCAGCACCGCACCCGGCTCAAATCCGGCCTCGCGCACCGCGCTCTCGTATTCTTCCAGAACGTCGCCGGGCATCACCGTCACCAGCAGGTTCAGCTGCCCGTCCTTTTCCGCCATCACCTGATAGCTCACCGCCGCATTTTCCACGTCGAACGGCACCATCTTCCGCAGCCGGAACCGCACCACGGAAAGAGCCTCCTGCCGCTTGGCCGGCAGCGTGTCGAAATCCAGCAACAGAACGCGCGCCGCCGCATCCGGAACCACCAGCGTCACCGCGCCCGTCTTCACGTTGATGTCTGCGAGCGCCGACTCGAGCGCTTCCCGCACTGCATGCGAGTCCAGCAGATTCGGCGCCTTCAGACCCGGAGCCAGCGCGCCTTCGTGCAGCGCCGAAAACGCCACCGCCAGCTCGCCGTGCTTCGCGCCGCGCGCCGCCACCACGCCCTCCGGCCGGATCTCGCACGCCACCTTAGGACGCGCCCCCGCCACGGGCCTAAACATGTTTTCCAGTGCCACTATCTGGAAGCCTCGATGAATGTCACCTTGTTAATCTCTTTCAGCGTCGTCAGCCCGCGCCGTACGCGGTCCAGCGCCGACTCGCGCAGGAAGTGCATGCCCTCCTGCTGCGCCAGTTTACGCACTTCGGAGCTCGGCTTCTTCTCCAGAATGATTTCACGAATCGGGTCCGTCAAATCCAGCAGCTCGTGAATTGCTGTGCGCCCGCGATACCCCGTCCCCGCGCACTCAATGCACCCGCGGCCTTCGCGAAATGGAAAGCTTCTCCACTCCGCAACATCCAGCCCGCTTTCCCACAGCATCTTGTCGTCGTACCGCACTTCCTGCACGCAGTGCTCGCAGATCGTGCGCACCAGCCGCTGCGCCAAAATGCAGTTCAGCGCCGACACAAAGTTGTACGCTTCCACGCCCATGTTCAGAAAGCGCCCCAGCACGTCGACCACGTTGTTCGCGTGCACCGTCGTGAACACCAGGTGCCCCGTCAGCGCCGAGTTGATCGCGATCTGCGCCGTCTCCTGGTCGCGGATTTCTCCCACCAGAATCTTGTCCGGATCGTGCCGCAGAATCGACCGCAGGCCGCGCGCAAACGTCAGCCCCTTCTTCTCATTCACCGGAATCTGCGTGATCCCGCGAATCTGATACTCGACCGGATCCTCAATCGTGATGATCTTGTCTTCGTCGCTTTTGATTTCGTTCAACGCCGCATACAACGTTGTCGTCTTGCCCGATCCCGTCGGTCCCGTCACCAGCACCATCCCGTACGGCTCGCGTATGTACCGCCGGAAGCGCAACAGATCGTCGTCCGCAAACCCAACCACATCCAGCGTCAGCTTGCGAAACTTCTCGCTCATCGATTCCTTATCGAGCACGCGCAACACAGCATTCTCGCCATGCACCGTCGGCATAATCGACACACGAAAATCGATCAACCGCCCTTTGTAGCGAACCCGGAACCGCCCGTCCTGCGGCACCCTCCGCTCCGCGATATCCAGCTCGCTCATGATCTTGATGCGCGACAAAATCGTAGTGTGGTGCTCGCGCGCAATCGGCGCCATCGCCGGCTGCAGCACGCCGTCGATGCGGTACTTCACCAGCACCGAATCGTCGAACGTCTCGATGTGAATATCCGACGCCCGCCGTTCCAGCGCCGTAAAAATCGTCGTGTCCACCAGCCGGATAATCGGGCTGATGTCCTCCTCCGACGTCAGCTTCTCGATCGAGATGTTCTCATCGGAGTCCTCGCTCGACGTGAGCACGTCGAACGTCAACCCCTCCGACGCCTCGTCCAGCACGCGCTGGCTCTGCTCCGTCTTCTTCAGCAGATCCGTGATCTGCGAAAGCGTCGCCACCCGCGTCACAATCCGCTGCCCCAGCAGCCCGCTGATCTCGTCCA
>CAZHTJ010000101.1:0-12557 GCA_964535525.1 uncultured Acidobacterium sp.
GGATCGACGTCGCGCGCCTGGCCGGTCTGCCTCCGGAAGTTATTCTGCGGGCCCGTCAGGTGCTCAAACTGCACGAGCGTTCCGAGCGGCATAATGTTGCCGTGGAAATTGAACCCTCGCTGCAACTGACCATGTTCACTCCCCTCTCGCAGCGCATCCTCGATCGTCTGGCGGAGACCGACATCGACACTCTTACGCCGCTTCAGGCGCTCAACCTTCTGGAAGAACTGAAGGCCGAAATCGGGGACAAAAAACTCAGCGCAAGTTGATTAGGGAACCCATGACCCAACGGCGCAAACCAGACCCCACCACCGCCACAAAAAATCCGAGCACCAACGGTCGCCGCCAATCCCGCGTCTTCATGCCGCGCCGCCGCAATGTGCAGCTCGCCGAAGAGGCCGGCCAGATACTGATCGCGGGCGTTTCCGGCACATCGCTCGACGCCGAAGAGCGCGCGTGGTTCCGGCGCATCCGCCCCGGCGGCATCATCCTCTTCCGCCGCAATATCGAGCAGCCCGCTCAGGTCGCCTCGCTCCTCCGCGATGCCGACCACGTCGGCACCACACCGCTCTTTCGCTGCATCGACCTCGAAGGAGGCCTCGTCGATCGTCTGCGCGACCTCATCAGCCCCATGCCCTCCCCTGCCGCCGTCTTCGCCACCGGCAAGCGCACCCTCTACCGCCAGCACGGATGGCTCATCGCCCGCGAAGCCCGCGCCCTCGGCTTCAACACCGTCTTCGCGCCCGTCCTCGATCTCGCCCTCCCCGAATCCGCCTCCATCCTCCGCACCCGCGCCGTCTCCCCCGAGCCCGGCCGCGTCATCGACTACGCCCGCCACTTCCTCTCCGGCCTGACGATGGAAAATATCCTCGCCTGCGGCAAGCACTTCCCCGGCCTCGGCGGCGGCCAGGTCGACTCGCATCAGTCCATGCCCGTCATCCATCGCCAGACGCGCCTCATGTGGCGCACCGACCTCGCTCCCTGGCTCGCCCTCGCCGACCGTTTGCCCTTTGCTATGGTCGCCCACGCCTCCTACCCCTGGCCCGGTCGCGACTCCGTTCCCGCCACCATCTCCCGTTTCTGGGTCACCAACGTCCTCCGCCGCCAGATTCGTTTCCGCGGCATCATTCTCTCCGACGATATGGAAATGGGCGGCATCCTTTCGCAGATGTCCATCGAGGAAGCCACCCTCCAGGCCCTCCTCGCCGGCATTCAGATGATCGAAATCTGCCGCGATCCCTCGCTCATCCAGCGCGCCTGGGAAGCCATCCTCAAAGAAGCCGAGCGCTCTCCGGCTTTTCGAGAAGTCGTCGCCAGCGCCTGGCGCAAAATCTATCGCTCCAAGAAAAAGTGGCTCAAGCCCACCCGCCGGCAGAACCTTTCCACCACTCGCTTCGATCGTCTCTGTGAAGAAGTAAGAAAATTCGCCGCCCAGGTCGGCGAAACCCCAGCCACCTCAGCCCCTGATCCTGAACGCTGGAAAGGTCTCCAATAACCAACCCGCCGAGTGCCCCATTCAAGCCCGGGTTTGGCTTGAATGGGCCTCACACAAATCTCAAGGTTGGTGAGACACGAGTGTCAGCGCTCCAGACCCCGCCTAAACTCTAAGCTTCTATCCGAGGGCGCTTGCAACCCCTCTGCTATATAGCTATGCTATATAGCAGAACGGTATGCCCAAGCCCGCAAAAACCCGCGTCTTCATGAGTGGCCGTAGCCAGCACGTCACCATTCCCGCTGAATTTCGCTTTACCTCAAACGAGGTCTACGTCCGTCGTGACCCCCGCAGCGGCGATCTGATCCTCTCGCCGGCGCCCAAGAGCTGGAAGGACGTATTTGCCGCTCTCGACGCCGCCGGTTTCCCCGATGACTTCATGACAGAACGCGAGCAGGGAACACCCGAAGACCGTGAGCCTCTGTGACCCTCTATCTGCTCGACACGAACATGGTCAGCTACATCGTGAGAGGTAAATCTCCCGCTGTTCGTGCCCGGCTTGAGCGCGTCCGCTATCACAAAGACCAGGAGGCAGGCATCTCGACTATCACGGTGGGGGAAATTCTCTACGGGCTGGAGAAGGTCGGAGCCAGCCCGCAACGTCGAAAAGCACTCGACCTGTTCTTCGCTACCATCGCCATCTATCCGTGGGATCAGTCAGCGGCCGAGGCCTATGCTCGCCTGCGCGTTCGTCAGGAAGCGCGGGGAAAATCCCTCGGCCCCTACGACATGCAAATCGCCGCCCACGCCCTCGCCCTCGGAGCCGTCCTCGTCACCCACGACGCCGCATTCCGGCACGTGGCCGGACTCGCCGGTCGCGAGGACTGGGCACCGGATCTGTGAGCCTCAGCGCTCCTCCACACTGACCTCTGGGCGCTGACGGCTTTCGTCTAAAATCGCACCTGATGCCCACCGACCCATCGATGATCGTAGCCGGCATCATGAGCGGCACCTCCGCCGACGGCATCGACGTTGCCATCGTCAAAATCACTTCGCAAAAAAAGAACGCCCCGAAACTTCAGCTACTCGCCCATCGAGCCTTCCCCTATCCGCGCCCTGTCCGCAACGCCATCCTCGCCGCCATGGCCGGACAATCCGACTCCCCAACTTCCACCGCCGAACTTGCCCGCCTCAACTGGCGTCTCGGCCTCGCCTACGCTGAAGCCGTCCGCGCCACCATCGCCGCGACTAAAATCAAACCCGCCCTCATCGGATGCCACGGCCAAACTGTCTACCACCAGGGCGTCCCCGCCCAGTATGCTGGCCGCCGCTTCGCCTCCACCTGGCAGCTCGGCGAACCCGCACTCATCGCGGCCGCCACCGGCCTCCCCGTGGTCTCTAACTTCCGCCCCGCCGACATGGCCGCCGGTGGCCAGGGCGCGCCCCTCGTCCCTCTCCTCGATTCTGTCCTCTTTGCGCACCGCACTCGCACTCGCGTCCTGCAAAACATTGGCGGCATCGGCAATCTCACTGTCATTCCCGCTGCCGCGCCCCAAAACGAAATCATCGCCTTCGACACCGGCCCCGGCAACATGATCATCGACGTTCTAATGCAGCAGCTGTTCGATAAGCCCTACGACCGCAGCGGCCGCATCGCCGCAACCGGAAAAATTCTCACACCCGTCCTCGACGCTGCACTCAAAGATAAATTCTTCCGCCAACCACCGCCCAAGTCCGCAGGCCGAGAACAATTCGGCGCCACCTACGCCGCGCGCTTCCTCGAAGCCTGCCGCCGCCACAGCAAGAAGTCAGAAGACGCTATCGCAACAGCCACAGCCTTCACCGTCGCAACCATCGCCGACGCAGTCGAACGCTGGGTTCTCCCCCTCACCAACCCCAATCGCCCCATCGACTACATCGTCTCCGGCGGAGGAGCCCGCAACGCGACCCTCCTCGCTCAACTGCGCGACCGCCTCCCCGGCAACGCGGTCCTGACCACCATCGACAAACAAGGCATCCCCGCCCAGGCTAAAGAAGCCGCCGCCTTCGCCCTCCTCGCCTGGCAAACCTGGCGCCACCGCCCCGGCAACATCCCCTCCGCCACCGGAGCCACCCGCCCCGCCATCCTCGGTCAGATCACGTATGCCTGACACCGTCGCTCGAGGTTCGCTCGCTGGTTTCTACTCCCTAGTCCCTATTGCCTGCTTCCTGCTCTCCGGCTGCGCGAGCAGGCCCGCAAGCGACACCGTCACCATGATCATCGAGTCGAGCCCCGCCAACCTCGACCCCCGCATCGGCACCGACGCCCAATCCGAGCACATCGACTCCCTCCTCTTCGACGCCCTCGTCCGCCGCGACGAGCACTTCGGCCTTCAGCCCTTCCTCGCCACGTCGTGGGAAAACCCCGACCCCGTGACTTGGGTTTTTCATCTCCGAACCGATGCGCGCTTTCACGACGGCCGCCCCCTCACCGCGCGCGACGTCAAGTTCACCATCGATTCGATTCTGGATGGAACGGTCATCAGCGTGAAGGCCGGCTCCTTCACCACCCTCGACCACATCGACGCACCCGATCCCGCCACCGTCGTCTTCCACCTTAAGAAAGCCGACCCCGCGCTCCCCTTCAACCTCTGCGACGGCGCCATCGGGATCGTCCCGTACGGCAGCGGCCGCGACTTCGCCCATCACCCCATCGGCAGCGGCCCCTTCACCTTCGTCAGCCAGCAGCTCGACCGCGATGTCGTCATCGCGCGCGCCCCAACTTATTGGGACACACTCCCCAACATTGCGCGCGTCCGTTTCATCGTCGTCCCCGACATCACCACTCAGGCCCTCGAGCTCGAAAAGGGCTCCGCCGACGTCGAAAGCAATCCCTCCAACTTCGACATCGTCAACGCCCTCAGCCGCAATCCGCACCTTGCTGTCGAATACGGCCCGGGCACCATCCTTAATTACCTCACCTTCAACATGCGCGACCCCATCCTGCGCGATCCGCGCGTCCGCACCGCCATCGCGCTCGCCATCAATCGCCCGCTGATCATTCAGGCGCTCTACCGCGGCCAGGCCCGCCTCGCCGAAAGCCTTCTCCCGCCCGAGCACTGGGCCTTTACCTCTGATCTCGACCACCACAACTACGATCCCGCCGCAGCCAACGCTCTCCTCGATCAGGCAGGCTACGCCCGAGACGCCCACGGCGTCCGCTTCCACATCGGCATGAAGACCTCCAACGACGAAACCGTCCGCCTCATGTCCGTCGCCATGCAGGACCAGCTCGCCCACATCGGCGTCGCCCTCGACCTGCGCTCCTACGAATTCGCCACCTTCTACGCCGACGTCGTCCGCGGAGCCTTCCAGCTCGCCCCGTCGCGCTGGGTCGGTGGCAACGAGAACCCCGACATCTTCCGCTACGCCGACTCCACCGCCGCCTTTCCGCCCCACGGCGCCAACCGCGGCTTCTATTCGAATCCCGACATCGACCGCCTCCTCGCCGACGCCATCGCAACCTCCGACCGCGACCGCCAGCGCGCCGACTACGTCCGCATCCAGCAAATCCTCGCGCACGATCTGCCCTCGCTCGACCTCTGGTACCTGAACGCCGTCATCGTCCACAACCGCAGGCTCCAGAACATCCACCTCAATCCCAGCGGCACCTTCGACTTCCTGCGCACCGCCACCCTCCAGCCGTAAGAACGATTTTCTTTGCAGATGTCATCCTGAGCGGAGCGCCGGGAAAAATCTCTCCAGCGGTGCAGACACTTAAGCGGCGCGAAGTCGAATGGACCCCCCGAAGCAGAACGACGTTGTTTCGCCCACAATCTCGTCGCGAAGGGGAATCGGTCGCGCAGCGGCCGAACAAAAACTCAATCGGTGGCTCTCGCTCATGCAGCCTTCCCGAACGCGAAACGCCGAACGCGATTTACTCTGTCCTTATGAAGCTAAACATCCCCCCCGGCCCCTTCCGCGCGTACCTCTTCGACATGGATGGCACCATCGCCGACTCCATGCCGCTGCACTACATCGCCTGGAAGCAAGCCCTCGCCGAATACGGCTGCACCGACTTCCCTGAGCCACTCTTCTACTCCTGGGGAGGCATGCCCGTCCGGGAAATCATCTCCACGCTCAACCAGCGCTATTCGCTCTCGATGCCCATCGAAGAAGTAGCCCATCGCAAAGAGAGCCTCTACTACGAACTGCTCCCCAAACTCACCGCCGTCCCCGAGGTCCTCGAGCAAATCGAAGAAGCGCACACCCGCATCCCCTTCGCTGTCGTTTCCGGATCCACCCGCGAGTCTGTCACCAGATCCCTCGATGTCCTCGGCCTCCGCGACAAGTTCCAGGTCCTGGTCTGCGCCGGCGACTACACCCGCGCCAAGCCCGACCCCGAGCCCTTCCTCCTCGCCGCGAAAAAACTCAAGTTCGCGCCCGCGTCCTGCCTCGTCTTCGAAGACACAGAAATGGGCATCCAGGCCGCCACCGCAGCCGGCATGCAATCGGTCCGCATACTCCAACCCTGGGAACGCTCTCAGAGCCAACCAACCCGCTAATTTCGAGAAAAGAACAGGGCAGCGCGCGGGTCGCCTCAAGGTAAGGGCGGGTTCGAGAAGCATCATTCGCTCACAAATCCTTTATGTCTTCCCTGGCGCGACTTTATGGGCTGGGCAATCGAATAGACACGTGCCGAACCAGGTTGTTCGGCGGAGGAAATATGAGCGCCTTTCGAACCTGCCGGCCCCTGTTGGTCGACGCCACCCGGGCTGCGGAGCCTTCCACCATCGCGACGGACCTTGGATTCGTCAACGTGCAGCGGGGCGAGTGGATTGTTCGCGGCGAAGACGGCGAGACGTACGTTGTCGACGATGCGTTTTTCCAGCGGACTTTTGTGCCGGTCCAGAAATATCCCTGGCAGCAGACGGAGGAATCGCGCAGCTACGGGTGTTGATGGGCGTCCGTCGGGTCGCGTACCCGGGTCGTGGAAGGCGAATCGACTTTGCTCGCGAGCCGTCGGATAATGGACAGAGAGGCATCTCCCCATGACGATTCAGATCGAACTCAGCCCCGAAAGCGAGGCGCGGCTCGTGGCTGAGGCACAGGCGCGGGGGATGGCTATGGAGAAGTATGCCGGGAGGCTCCTCCAGGAAATTCTCGACTCACCGGCGAGTTTGTGCGGCAATCTCACGGTCGAGAAATTTCATGCCATGCTGGATGTGCTCGCTCGAGGCTCCGAGGGGCTGCCCGCGCTGCCGACAGAGAGCTTCACGCGGGCGAGCTTTTACGAGGGCCGCGGCTGAATGCCGGACGGCGCGTTCCTTGCCGACAGCAATATTTTCATCCGATGGGTCAAACCGGACGACTGCGATTATCCGCTTCTCAACGGTCTGATTGAGGGTCTGATTCGCCGGGGCAGCTCACTCTGCTACACCTCGCAAAACCTCGCCGAGTTCTGGAACACATGCACCAGGCCGACCGAACGAAACGGGTACGGACTGAGTGTCGAAGATGCGGATGGCCGGGCCGCGGTGATCGAGGATTCCCTGAACCTTCTCGCCGACAGCCTCGCCGTGCATCGGGAATGGCGAAAACTGATCGTTGCCAGCAGAGTGTCTGGAGTTCAGGTTCACGATGCACGGCTGGTGGCCGCCATGCACGTCCACGGAATCCAGCGGATCCTGACGTTCAATGATCGTGATTTCGCCCGCTACACTACGGTGAAAGCGTGGCATCCGCAGTCGTTGTCGCCCAGGCTTGGTAGTATCTGAACCGCCGGCCCAGCCCATGCCTGAACTGCCTGAAGTGGAAACCATTGCGAACGGCGTCGACCGGCGGGTGCGCGGCGACAGCATCGTTTCGGTTTGGTTCAGCAAATATAAGGAGCCGTTCAAGACCCCACCAGCCGAGATGGCTGCGGCGCTGGCGGGGCTGCGGATTGGCCGCGTTTACCGGGTTGGGAAACATATCGTCGTCGACCTGACGGCGAAATCGGGGCGCAAAGTGACGGCGCAGTGGATCGTCCACCTTGGGATGACGGGGCGCCTGCTGGTTTCAGCGGCCGATGTTCCGCTGCCGACGCATACCCATGCGGTTGTGCATTTGGCTTCCGGGCGCGAGCTGCGTTTTGTCGACGCGCGCCGTTTTGGTCGGCTGGAGCTTTACTCTGCCGGCGGGTTTACCGGGCCGGGCCATGAACCGCTGACCATTTCTCCGGCGGAGTTTGCGGGGCTGTTTCGTGGTCGGAAGCTGGCGATCAAGGCTGCACTGCTCAACCAGTCGCTGCTGCATGGGGTGGGAAACATCTATGCCGACGAGAGCCTTTTCCGGGCGGGGATTCGGCCGACCCGCCAGGCCGGGCGGTTGACGCGGGAGCGTCTGGCGAAACTGCACCGTGGGCTGAAGACGGTGCTGCAGGCGGCGATCCGGGCTGGGGGGTCGTCGGTTTCAGATTATGTGGATGCCGATGGAGTGGAGGGGTTCTTCCAGATTCAGCACCGGGTTTATGGACGGGAAGGCCAGCCGTGCCGGGTCTGCGGCACGCCGATTCGGCGCATCGTTGTGGGCGGGCGAGGGACGCATTTTTGTCCGCGATGCCAAACCTAGGCCAGCGAACCGCGGACCAGAGGCTTGTGGACCAAAGTAGTCCCACTCCGGTGTTATGGATTTCGGGACTTTGCGGTCTGGGGTTCTACGGGAATCTGAATGGATTGGCCCTACCCACTTGAGTTAAGCAATTGATTCCACAGTGCGAAGGGAACGGCCCTCCGATTGCAGTTTCTCTTGACGCCAGCGACGCATAGGTCCTCGGGAAGAGGGCTGGTGCGAACAAGAGATTCCGGCCGAAGAGAGCATCATCCTTCGAGATTCTGCCCCGGCCGGGATGCAAAATGTCCTAATCCATACGTTAAAGGATGAAGGGCGACTTCAGGGAGGCCAGTGACTGGCTGTCACACTACAGAGCCATCCGGACACGGGTGGCTTTGTTGTTTTCTGAGGGATAGCCGGAGCGACGTTCCTGGTTACCACAGCGCCCCCCTCTCCGGATCGCTGCAACAAAGGACTTGTCAGGCCCTGGCTCAAGGAGTAGTATTGGTTTTGCCTATCGAGCGGCTGATGCCACGCCTGATATCCGCGAGGCTCGCCACGATTCTTTAGAGTCAGGAATCACCCCCGGGAGTTTTTCTCCGCCGTTGCTTGTGCCTCAGAGGAGAAACAGCCCGGATGCGAAGGTTGAATCAGAATCAGACGGCAACTCCAGTACGTTCCGTTGATCGGCGTGGCAGTTGGTTGTGTTCCCCCGTCTCACTCCCCGGGTAGCCGGGAGGTAGCCGTTGGGGCCCAGGACCCAGTCCAATGGTGTCGCGTCGTAGTATGAACTTTCCGGCCGCATCCGTTACGAAGTCGCTGCAAGTATCAGGCCGGAGCTAAACAATCCACTGTTGCTGGCTCCCGGTGAGTCAGGTATCGCGCTGCGGTTCCCCGGATCGCAGTGGACGCGAGCCCAGACTCAGAACGGAAGCGGGAAACAGCAACAGAGAGTGCATCGCACCAGGAAGTGCAGGCATGACAACAGAGCAGAACCAGCCTCAGCCCCCGGAGAATCCGGTCCCGGCTCAGGCGACGAATCAAGGGCAAATCCATGGGGAAGGCGGCGGTCGTCGCCGCCGCAGGCGCCGCAAGCGCAACAAGGGCGGCCAGGCACAGGCGAACGGCCAGGGGCAGAGTCAGGCCCAGCCACAGAGCCAGCAGCCGCAGCCCCAGGCGTTCAAGCCCAAGCCGCCAAAGCCGCAAGCCTCCAGCCAGACCCGTTTCTTCAAGAGCAGCAACGGGAATGGCCAGCACCAGGGAGGCGTTGGCGGCCGGCGCCGCAACAAGCAGCGCCGGGAGCGCGTCTTTGTTGGTCCCATGGACCACAGCTACCGCGCGGTCAACGGGAACGTGGCAGACTCGCCACCGTCGACGATCGAGTTCCGGAACGGCAACGTCGGCGGGA
The DNA here is from genome assembly GCA_964535525.1 of uncultured Acidobacterium sp. Lineage (GTDB taxonomy): Bacteria > Acidobacteriota > Terriglobia > Terriglobales > Acidobacteriaceae > Palsa-343. The sequence goes on from CAZHTJ010000101.1 coordinate 9,414, forward strand.
ATGGCCATTACGAGAACACGGCGCCGTGGGAAGCCCCGCCACCGCCGATCAAGGAAGACGCGCCGACGCGCATCTTCTTCTTCATCGAGGATCTGTTCTTCTTCGCAAAGATCAACGAGACGGCGCGCAAGCTTGGCATCAAGGTTGCTTTCGTGAAGAATGACCCGGAGACGGTGGCGAAGATCACCGACGGACCTGAGGAAGAGCGGCCGTCGCTGATCGTGTTCGACCTGAACAACGCCGCAGCCAAGCCCATGACGCTGATCCCGAAGATCAAGTCGAAGCTGAAGAAGGGGACGTCGGTGATTGGGTTTCTTTCGCACCTGCAGGGAGACCTGAAGGCCAAAGCCGTCGAAGCCGGATGCGATATCGTGATGCCGCGCTCGGCGTTTTCACAGAACCTGCCAACGCTGCTGCGACGGCATGGACTCGACGAGGAGCAGGAAGCGGAATTCTCGCACGTGTAAGGATGATTTTGTTGTGAAGAGCCCCGGTTTCGCGCCGGGGTTTTTCTTTTTTGCGCGGGACTGAGACGCCTGGGCCGAAATGGTGTAGAAGGGACGCTGCGTGTTTCGGAGAAAGCATGAGACCTTTTTTTGTGGGTACTTCCCTGCTCTTTTTGCTGAGCGCTGCGACGGCAGCCACTGCGCAGGAACCCCTGGCTCGCTGGGTCGGGACCTGGGCTGCTTCGCCCATGGACAGCCACGTTGGTTTCGGACAGCCGTCGCCGGCCAACTCGACGTATCGCAATGTGGTGCACATCAGCTCCGGCGGCGACTCGCTGCGGGTTGAGCTGACGAACGAATTTGGATCGCGGCCGCTGACCATCGGCGCCGCTCACGTCGCCTTGAGCGTGGGGTTGGGCGCGTTTAAGCCCGCCACCGACCACGTTCTGACGTTCAATGGTCAGCCGTCGGTGACGATTCCGGCGGGCGCGCCCGTTTTCAGCGATCCCGTGGCGATGCAGGTTGCGCCGCTTTCGGATCTGACGGTGAGTGTCTATTTAGCCGATCAGCCCATCGACGACGCGACGTGCCATCAGGATGCCCGGTCGACGACGCTCATCACGGAGGGCGACAACACGGCTGCGGAGACGATGACCGATGCGCGGGCGATTTACTCCTGGTGTTTCGTTGAGGGCATCGACGTGAGTACGCACGCGAAGGATGCTGCGGCGATCGTGACGCTGGGCGATTCGATCACCGACGGAGCACGCTCGACGCGCGACACGAACCGGCGCTGGCCCGATGTGCTCGCGCGACGGCTGCAGGCGGACCCGAAGACAGCGCGGCTGTCGGTTCTGAATGAGGGCATCAGCGGCAATCGTTTGGTGCACGACGGCGCGGGACCCAATGCGCTGGCGCGCTTCGATCGCGATGTGCTGGAGCGGAGCGGCGTAAAGTACCTGATTATTCTCGAAGGGATCAACGATATCGGCCGCACCGCTGAGCCTCGCGATCCCGGCGATCCGATAACGGCACAGGATGAAATTCGCGCGCTTGGGCAAATGGTGACGCGCGCGCACTCGCACGGCATCAAGGTTTTCGGGGCCACGCTGACGCCATACGTCGGCGCCGGCTACGCTTCGCCTGCTGGCGAGCAGATGCGTGAGGCGGTGAACGAGTGGATCCGGACCAGCGGCGTTTTCGATGGGGTGATCGATTTCGATCAGGTGACGCGCGATCCTGCCAACCCGACTGTTTTTGCTGCCGATGTTGATTCCGGCGACCACTTACATCCTGGCGACGCGGGGTACGAGAAGGTGGGGGCGTCGATCGACCTGACGATCTTCCACTAGAAGGGCCAGGGAAATACTGAAGTATCTGCTTGACAATTAACGGAGCGGGGCGCACACTTCAATACTGAAGCCTACACTTCAGCATCAGAAGGAAGCACCATGGAGCCCAACGTTACCCATTCCACCTTCGTCATTGAGCAGACGTACCCCTACCCCGCGGAGCGGATATTCGCCGCATTTTCGGATCCGAAGAAGAAGCGCCGCTGGTATGCGGACAGAGGCACGCAGTCCGTCGAGCAGTTCACCATGGATTTCCGCGTGGGCGGCGCGGAGCATCTTCTGTTTCGGATGGGAGCGGACACGCCGTTTCCGGGCGTGATCCTGACCAACGACACGGTGTATCAGGACATCGTGCCCAACAAGCGGATCGTGTCGGCCTACACGATGAGCATTGGCGACCATCGCATGTCGTCATCGCTGCTGACCATTGAGCTGCTGCCGGTTTCCGGCGGAACCGAACTGCGCTGCACGCATCAGGGCGCATTCTTCGAAGGCTCCGACGGGCCACAGATGCGCGAGGTCGGATGGCGCACGCTGTTCGGACACCTGGAGAAGGAGCTGCAGCAGTCCGAGGAGCGGCGGACAGCTTGAAGAAGGCGGATCCAGCCATCGATCGCATCTTTCACGCGCTGGGCGATCCGACGCGGCGGGCGATGCTGGACCGGTTGAGCACGGCGCCCGCAACGGTGACGCGGCTGGCCGACGCGCTGAAGATTACGCCGACGGCGGTGGGGCAGCATCTGCAAATTCTCGAGAAGTGCGAGCTGGTGCGCACGGAGAAGCTGGGGCGTGTGCGCACGTGCAGCATCCATCACGCGGGATTCGACCGGCTTGAGCGGTGGATCCGCGATCATCGCACGGAGTGGGAGCGGCGGCTGGACCGGCTCGCCGATGTGCTGGCCGAGCCGGACGAGTGCGAATAGCTACAGGTGAATCTTCACCGGCCAGGTCTTCCAGATGTCCGCGCAGTAATCGCGGATGGCGCGGTCGGAGGAGAACTTGCCGATGCGGGCGACGTTGAGGATCGACATGCGCGTCCAGTGCTCCGGATCGCTGTAGGCGGCGCTGACCTGATCCTGACAGTCGATGTAGGACTGGTAGTCGGCGAGGAGCAGGTACTCGTCTTTGGTCAGCAGTGAGGTTGCGAGGGGCTCAAAGAGCATTTTGTCGCCGCGCGAGAGTTCGCCGCTGGTGAGTGCGTCGAGGGCTTCGCGCAGGTCTGCGTTCGCGTCGTAAATGGCGCGGGGGGTGTACCCTCGTTGCTTTCGCTGCTGGACTTCGGCGGTGGTGAGACCGAAGAGGAAGAAGTTCTCGGTACCGACTTCTTCGCGGATTTCGATGTTGGC
>CAZHTJ010000102.1:0-12553 GCA_964535525.1 uncultured Acidobacterium sp.
GCACGTCTTCCTTCTTCTTCATCGCCGCGCCGCGCCCGTTGGCCGCATCCAGCAGTTCGTTCGACAGTTTGTCGATCATGCCCTTCTCGCCGCGCGCCCGGCCGTAGCTCACCAGCCACCTTATCGCCAGCGACGTGCGCCGGTCCGCATTCACTTCGACCGGCACCTGATAGTTCGCGCCACCCACGCGCCGCGTCTTCACCTCGAGCAGCGGCTTGCAGTTCTCCACCGCCTTCTTGAACAGCGTCAGGGCATCGGTCCCACCGCCCTTCGCCTCAAGGTTCTTCATCGACGTATAGAAAATCCCCTGCGCCGTCGACTTCTTCCCCTCATACATCATCGAGTTGATGAACTTAGTCACCAGCGACGAGTTATAAACCGGATCCGCCGCCACTTCCCGCTTCGCGATATGTCCTTTTCTCGGCATGCTCTCTAATCCTTCAATCTCTGCCGCTCATCCGTCCCCGGCAGCGCATTTCTGAACGCTGTCCGCCGAACGCTGAACGCTTACTTCTTGGCGGCTCCGCCCTTAGCTCTCTTCGTCCCGTACTTCGAACGCCCCTGGTTCCGTCCGGCCACGCCCACCGAATCCAGCGTCCCGCGCACCACGTGATATCGAACGCCCGGCAGATCCTTCACACGTCCCCCGCGGATCAGCACAATCGAGTGCTCCTGCAGGTTGTGCCCGATTCCGGGAATATAGGTCGTCACTTCAATCCCATTCGTCAGGCGCACGCGAGCCACTTTCCGCAGTGCGGAGTTCGGCTTCTTCGGCGTCTGCGTATACACGCGCGTGCAAACTCCGCGCCGCTGCGGCGATCCCTGCAGTGCCGGCGACGCCGTCTTGTACCGTGGCGCCGTCCGCCCTTTTCTCACCAGCTGATTGAATGTCGGCAAACCAATCTCCTTCAAACTTCCGCTACCGCTCCAACTCACACGCGCGCAAAATCAGCCGCTTCGTCTGCGTGTTTTGCCCAGGTTCGCCCCAGACCTCACGCACGAAGCCCGATCTGCCTCGCGTCCGCTTCCACTCCCCTGCTTCAGACGAGAACCTGCGACGGTGACCGAGCGTGCCATCAGCCCCGCATTGCTGCGGAGCGTCCGGATACAGCCGATTCCGTTTCGAAGTTCCGGCCCCGCATAGCTTGCCAGGGTTGGCAAGTGTCGCGCAGGCCCAATGCGATCAAACTGCGATCCAGCGTCCGTGAATCCTTCCGCCGTTTCCGGCTCCCACGTCCGCGCTGCCCCGCTCCTCCGCCCCACTTCACACAGACGAAAAGGCCATTGACAGACAGCTTTTTGAGAATAGCACAGTTCGCGCAGGCGTCAAAGTTGAGCCGCTTTGCGGGCGTGAGCGCACCAGAGTGATAGTCCGCCGCGGATCCCGAGGAGCGGAGCGAGAACGGATCGTCCTCATTTCGCGCCGGAACCGAAGTCGCCAATTCTGCTCGGCGAACCCTACCCGGAAAGTCCGCCGCCCTGGATTTGGTCCAGATGCGGTCGAATCAATTGTTCGATGGTCCTGTAAAATCCGGAATCGCAAAACTTCGGGCTATCTTCATGCACGCCCATCGTCAGCAACGGCCTTCCATCCTCGCTCACCACCATATACAAGCAGCGCGCCCCATTGCGACGGTCCAGAATCACAGAACCGCCCTTTTGCTGATCGATGAACCCGGAATTCCAATCAACACAATTTTCGGGTATCTGTTTCGGCAACTCGATGGCCTCTCCAACCAACGTCCCCGCTTCCGTTGACCCCAAAGCAATTGGAACCTGACGCCAGGAGGACTGTTTCCTATTTTGCTCGTCATGAGTGGTTTGCCTCACTGTCAGGCGGCTGTTTCCGTTCTCGTGCAGACTGAATCCCCACGCGATCCCTGATTCGTCGGCATCGTTTCGATGCAGTAAGAGGACTTTCCCAGGCAGGTAGTCCTGAGGAAGCAACGCGCTGTGCTCGCGGATTTCCAGGAGCTCCACTTCACACCGCAGCAACGCATTTGCCGGAATCAGCCCTGGCACACCTTTTTCTCCGTACGCGAGGTGCGGGCTGATAATTACTTCCCTCTTCCCGCCCACACGCATCCCCGCAATCCCGTGGCGCAATCCCGCGATGCACTCACGTCGGCCCAGATCGATGATGTGCCTTGCGCCGAACAATGGCGAGGGGCTTACTTCATCGCCGCGACGCAGGAACTCCCTTATGTTCGCAACGACAACGCGATCTTTTGTCGCCTCTTCTCCAGTTCCAACGATCAGATCTTTGATTTCGATGCCCTTGGTCATATCAGCGCCTACCGTCCCTGCCCGTATGGCGCATCGGGATCCACTGCCCGCCGGATCATCAGCACCAGATCTCTCATGCGCGCCCCTGACACCATGCGCGGCATTTTGTCGATCAGTTGAGCCTTCCCCAGCACCTGAATGAAGTGGGCTTTCAGAAATGATGGCTCCGGCAATCCCGTTTCCCCGGGCTCCATCCTCAATACAGTCGGCCCCTCGGCGCCATAGCTCCCAAACGGAACCACCAGCACGGATGAGGCCCGCTCACTCATATTCCTGCCGTCCAGCGAAACAATCACCACGGCGTGCTTCTTGCCGTCCCCCAGGTCGGCTCGCCAGATTTCGCCGCGCCTCGGCTTTCCTCCGGGCCCTCTATTCACGGTCAAAATCGATTCCCGAGGCCGATCCGCCGAGCGTCCGCGCCAGTTCCTCCTCCTCGGCCTGCGCCTCAGGCAAGAGTCCGTCAAAATACGCTGCCGTTGCACTCTCCAACCGGCGACGGTTATCGAGTTTCCGGGAGCGGTGCAGGGTCATGTCCAGCGCTTCGGCCAGGTTCCGGGCCTTCCCCGACCGCACGAGCGACTCCAGGTACTGGAAGTTCTCGGGCGCGATGGTTGTCGAGAGTTTGGCCCGATTAGAAGACATGGATGCCATACGTCATCTCCTCCCCTATTATGTCATACTTTCTACCCCCTTAATTAGGGGACACCCTCGCCACCAACAAGTCTGGGCTGATTCAAGCAACGAAAGAGGACTTTTGGCTGCCGCTTCCGAGCCCACAATCCTGTGCCAAATGCAAGGCTTGACTGAAGTCACTCCTCCCTGAGGTCATGCCTCGCAGGTTGCATTGCTTCGTGGCCAGACCGGGTCAATACAATGCATATGGCCGTCACCTCGGCAGTGCTCGCCACGGATTATGTCGGACGCACCATCGACGAGAGATTCACTCTTCACCAGTGGTTGGGTGGAACCGGCCAGAACAGCGTTTTCCTGACAGAACTCCCGGGCCATCCCGCGCAGAAAGCCGTCATCAAGCTGATTCCCACCGATGCGCCGGATGCCGAAACCCGCATCGCTCAATGGGCCGCAGCCAGCACCTTGTCCCATCCCCACCTGATGCGTCTCTTCGGTACCGGACGCTGCGAGCTGGACGGCGCCGACCTGCTTTATGTCGTGACCGAATACGCCGAAGAGATTCTCTCCGACATTCTTCGCGAGCGCCCTCTGACGCCCGCGGAAACCAGGGAGATGCTCAATCCGGTTCTGGACGCCCTTTCCTGTCTCCACAACCGGAATCTCGTGCATGGTCATCTCCAGCCCTCGAACATCATGGTGGTCGAGAACCACCTCAAGCTCTCCACCGACCGCCTCCATGTCGCAAGTGAGCCGCACACGATCTCCTCATCCACCGGCCCATGGGACGCGCCTGACGTCTCGTCCTCCCCGGCAACGGACGTCTGGTCGCTTGGCGTCGTCCTCGTCCAGGCACTCACCCAAAGGCCGCCGCTCTGGAGCGACCCGAGCCACAGAGAACCCGTCGTACCGGAATCCATTCCCGCGCCCTTCTACGGCATTGCGCAACAATGTCTGCAAATGGACCCGGCCCGCCGCTGCACGCTCAGCAGTATCCGAGCTTCTTTAGACGCTCTGCCGTCCGCGCAACCGTCCCGCAAGATCCGCCCGGCCCCGCGTTCTCGAACCGTAGCCCCGCGTTCCAAATCCCAACCGGCAGGGGCAAAAATCTGGGTACAACTCGGCGTAAAACTCATCGTCACAGTCGCGCTCGTCGTTGTCGGTGCGATCCTCGCTGCTTTGGTTGTCGCTTCTCACCAACAGCCATCGCCTGCGCCGCCGCCGCAAAGCTCGGCCCCGGCCACTGAAGCCCCTCAGGGTCCCGTCGTAAAGGGTGCAGTCACGTACCGCGCAGCCCCCAACGTGCCCCAGGATATCCGCGACGACATTAAGGGGCACATCCACGTCCGTATCGCTCTCGAGGTCGACGCCAGCGGCCATGTTTCCGCCGCAACCATTGACTCGCCAGGGCCCAGCCAGTATTTCGCCAACAAGGCCCTCGCGGCCGCGAGGCAATGGAAGTTCGCGCCTGCACAGCGAGGCGGCCAGTCCACCGCCAGCCAGTGGACCCTCCTGTTTACCTACGGCCTGGACGACGTCACCATCACGCCCACAGAAACCTCTCCCTAGCGCGACGAGGCGCGGCGGCCTCAGCCTTCAACAACTCCATCCCGATCGACGCCCACCCACGACCCGAGGCCCAACCAGCCGGCAACCCCACGGAGTCCCTCGCCGAGCGCCGCAACGCCCGCCGCGCAGATAACTCAATGCCACTTCCCTGAAGAGGACTCTCTCCAATCGGTCGGCATCAGTGCGCGGCGACGGCGGCGGTTCGGATCGGCAGGGACAGGAGCGCGTCGGTGACGCGGTCGGCGGCGTGGCGCAACACATCTCCTTCGGCCGAAAAATTGCCCGTGATGCACTGGATGCCGAGGGCTTCGATGCGATCGACATCGGCGATGGTGATTTCAGCTCCTTCGGCGGCGTAGCGGTCGCGGAGTTCACGCGAGACGGGCGCGGTGTTGACGAGGGCGTAGTCGAAGATGGAGCGCCCGGCGTGCTCGTAGATGCGCTCGATGTGCTGGGAAGCAGTCAGGTGGAGGCTTTCGTTGGCCTGGGTCATGAGGTTGCAGATGAAGACGCGCGTGGCCTGGGCGGCGGCGAGGGCCTCGGGAATGCCGTGGACGAGCAGATTGGTCACGATGCTGGTGTAGAGCGAGCCGGGGCCGATGGTGATGAGGTCGGCGGCGGCGATGGCCTCAAGGGTCTCGGGGGGCGGCGGCGGGTCGGGCGGGTCGAGCATGAGCTCGACGATGCGCTGGCGGCTCGCGGTGATGTTGGTTTCGCCGCGCACGATGGAGCCGTCTTCCATCCGCGCTGTCACGGTGACGTTGGCGGCGGTGGCAGGGAAGATGTGGCCGCGGGTGGCGAGGATTTCTGCGGACAGGCGGATGGCCTGGGCGAAGTCGCCGGTCATTTCGGTGAGCGCGGCGATGAAGAGATTGCCGAAGTTATGGCCGCCCAGCACGCCCGCGTTGCGGAAGCGGTGCTTGAAGAGGCGCGACAGGAGACGCTCGTCTTCCGAGAGGGCGACCATGCAGTTGCGGAGGTCCCCGGGGGGAAGCATTTTGAACTCGCGGCGGAGGCGGCCGCTCGAGCCGCCATCGTCGGTGACGGTGACGACCGCAGTGAGGTCGGCGATGAGTGGCTCGGGGGCGCCGGGGGCGAGCGGGCGAGTGGGGTGCGGAACGCGGAGCTTGAGGCCGCGCAGCAGGGTGGAGAGGCCGGTTCCTCCGCCAATGGCGACGACGCGCAGGCCTGCGGGAACGATGGAGTTCGCAGCTTGAGTCACTGAGAGATCAGGGACTTACAGGTATGAGTCTAGCAGGAAGCGTGAAGCTGGAGCTCGGAGCGTGGAGCTGGGAGCCTGGAGCTGGGAGTGAGGTAGTAGAAGCGGCAAGTTGGAAGACGGTTTGGGTCGTAGCTGCAGTTTTCTTCTGCGCGATCCTGATCAATTCTGCGAGGGTTCCTGGCTCCGAGTTCCAGGCTCCCAGCTCCAGGCTCCCAGCTCCAGGCTCTCCCAGCTCCAGGCTTGCGGCTAGCTGGATTCCGGGTACAGGAGCTCGGTGAAGCGAGGATCGTCGGCCATGTCGATGAAGTCGGGATCGCTGCGCGCCTGAATGCGATTCGAGGGATTGATCCCGATGGCTTTGGTGAGATGCTCGAGCGCCTCCTCGGCCTGGCCGGTCATGCTGCTGAGCAGAGCCATGCCGTAGTGGGCAAAGTCGGCCTCCGGGACAGCGATGAGGATGGACTCGAACTGATCGCGGGCCTCCTCATACGAGCCGGCGTTGAGCAGGGAGACCGCGTAGTCGTACTGTTCTTCGGGGGTGTTGAAGCTGAGGGACGATTCCCGCGAGTTGCGCTCGCAGACGACCAGGTAGACGCGGCAGCGCTCCAGAATCTCGGGAGAACCATCGCGGGAGAGCTTTTCGAAGAGTACGCGGGCCTTCTCGAACTTGCCCTGCTGCATGAACTGCATGGCGTTTTGATAATCCTGGAGCATTTGTTTATTCTCACTCGACGGCGCGCCGGGTTTGGCGACGGGTAAGCGCGGAGAGCGGCGAGGTGTGGGTATTCCGCGTGCTTCCTGCATTCGGGCCATAATCGATCTGCCTCGGAGACGCAGCCGGGTCACGCGGCGTCATCCAGCAATCTGTAGACACCGTTTTATACGCACATTGCGGTGCGGCGTCAAATGATCTGCGCCGAGCGCTGCCTTTTGCCGCTCGATTGGGGCCCGATTTGATTCCGCGGCGCAAGGCGCGAAGAATGGGACAGGACTGGATGGCGCAGCTGGGAATCACGAAGTGGGCGGGTTGGACGGGGATGGCGGCGCTGTTCGCACTGGCATCGCTGGCGGAGAAGAAACCTGCGCCGACTCCTCCGGCCGAACCAAAGCCGGCGGTGAGCATTGACGTGGCCCCGCTCGGATACAAGCCCCCGGGAACGTTTTATCTGACCTACAAGTTGTCGTCCTCAGCGATGGGGTTCTTCGATAATGAGCATTTGCTGTTTACGTTTCGAGTGGGTGGGCTGCTGCAACGGGAGCCGAACGATCCGGCAGAGGATGACGACCAGCAGATTCGGGCGTTGTTGCTGGATCTGAAGACAGGCGAGGTCGTACGCAAGACGGAATGGCGGATGCACGACCGCTCGCAGTATCTGTGGCCGTTTAAAGATGGGAAATTCCTGGTGCGGCGGCGGGATTCGCTGTTCGCGACGGATCCGTCGCTGGAGCTGGATCCGTTCATGACGTTCGGCGCAGGCATCCGGGCGATCCAGATTTCGTCCGACCGCAAGCTGATGGTGGTGGAGACCAACGAGCCGGAGAAGCTGAAGACGGAGCCTGTCGAGCCACGGCGTTTGGGCACCGGTGAACCGGTGAAGGTGATGATCTTCCCCATGGGCGAGAAGACGCCGATCCTTGAGACCGATGGCCAGAGTCCGACGCTGCTGCCGCTGATGGGCGATGGGCTTCTGGATTTGCTGGAGGGAAAGGGGCAGAGTTTCTGGGTGATGCGCGACGTGCCCTTCCATGGCGATCCGAGGATCGTGGCGCAGGTGAAGTCCCAATGCCAGCCCTCGGCGCGGCCGCTGAGCGCGAATGTTGCGCTGATGGTGGGGTGTTACGGAGACAGCGACGAACGCGAGGTCATTGCCGTCTCGACCGCCGGCGATGGGGAGCTGTGGCGGGATCGCTGGCAAAACCGCTTTGTGTGGGGATGGTTCGATTCCGCGGAGAACGGCAGCCGGTTCGTGTATGAGTCAGTCCAGGTGAGCCGGCCGATTTCGACGTTTGACGCGCTGTATCCGGAGGATATTCAGGCGCAGATCGCAGGCGTGTATGACACCGAAAGCGGAAAGCTGGTGCTGGTGCGGGATGCCTCCCCGGTGCTGACGGCGGGTCAGAATGTGGCGTTGTCGCCCGACGGGACGCGGTTTGCCATCCTGCGCAACGGAGCGATTGAGATTTACGATTTGCCGCCCGTGAGTGCGCCTCCGCCGCGCAAGCCGCCGGAGATGGTGGCGAAGAAGAAGACCAGGACAGGCAATAGGGAGTAGGAGACGGGAGACAGATGGAGCACAGGAGCTGCGGCTCGGAGCGCTGGGTGGGCCGCACACAGCACGCGCCGTTTCCTCAAGAGGAAGGAAGAAGCGCGCAGGTACTGCGCAGGATGGAGGGGTGCGCCGGATTGTCGATTGGCATCGCGCGGAAGGTCTTCTGGAGATCTTTGGTTCGGACAGGGCTTTGGAAGTTGTAGACGTTGCCGGAGCACACGAGCCGTCCGTTCAGGCGGAAGACAGAGTAGGTATCGACCGCGCCGCCACCGAAAGTGACCTTCGTTCCGAAAAGATTGCTTTGGCGATCGACGGAGCCGCCTGACTCGAGCGCCTTGAGCCACAGCACATGCTGCCAGGTTGGGCTGGCTCCGCTCGCTCCATTGCCGGTGAAGCCCATCTGTTTGGCGACTTCATCCGCTGTAAAGATCGCCGCGAAGTGGGAGGAAGCGTTGGTCGCGTCCGCTTGATCGTCGGCGGAAGCAGCCGGTGCCGGTCCGGCCATGACCCCTTTCAGGAACCCATCCATGCTGCCAATCAGACTGTCGATGCTCGCAGCTTCGGGGGCATTTTCGGCGTATCCGGCCTTGACCTTCGCGCACTTTTCATAGGCGGTGTTGAAGTTTTCGAGATTCTGCAGGTAGGGTGAGTCCGAATAGTCCGCGGGCCCAAGAGACCCGGGATTATACAGTTCGGGGACCAGGACCTGGACGTTGAGAGAACGGAGCTCGCGGGCGACCTCATTGATCAGTGCCGGATTTTCGACGGTGCCGACAACGGAGTTGACCGTCTGGCTGCTGCTGAAAAGCGCCAGGGCGGCTCCTATCGCCTGGCCCTGAGGAGTGATTTGCGCCAGTCCGGCTACCGCGCCTCCCAGACCCCTCGACTTCATGTGCGGCGGCTGCGCGGGAGCGGGTTCCCCATTTTCATTTTTCGCTTCGGCAACGCATACATTCGTGGCTCTTGCTTCCAGAGCGCTCATGGTGGCCATGTCGGCGCGCCAAAGCTGAAAGTCGGACATCAGAGAGCTGTCGGAGGAAACGATCAGAATGCCCGGGGTTGACTGGGCCGCGTTGCTGATCGCGCAGGGGGCATGCGATCCGACCGGTGCTTCCACCACTTCCCCCTGGAAAAGGTAGCGGGCGATGTCGCAGGCGATGACCTCGCTGTTCTCCTGCACCGCTTTATAAGTAAACATCTCAGTCTCGATGGAGAACGGGCCGATGGAAGTGTCCGCGGCAGTGCCTCCCGCGGCGCTGCCTCCCGCGGCGCCGCCTCCCCCGGCGCTGTGGCCGCCCGCGCTGCTTCCGCCTGACGAAGACGAAGAAGTGGATTTCGTAGACGTTGCGGCTTTTGGTTTGCTCTGGGCGGCTGCGATGACACTGGAGATGCAGAGAACCGCCAGAAGAAACAGGCGTGCGCAAGGAGACGAGACGTTCATTGATTCGTGGCCCTCTTGGGGATTTAACGGCAACCGCGGTTTTAAGTCGCGCCCTCACGGGAAGGCAACTCGGCCGCCGTTCGCAGAGCGGGCATGGGCTGCTCAGCGATGGAAGCCTTCGAGTCTGGCGGACACAGGAACCCAGCTCGGTGGGTTTCCCTAGCATAGGCGAAAGGAAGCTGATGAGATACTGAAATCTCGCGTTGGGGTGCGTCGAGACAGCTGTAGTCTTGCCGGCGGTGGCGTTAAGGCCGGCTCGCCGGGGGGACTACGCCGTTCATGCGGAGGTATTCGACCATCTGACCGTAGTGGTCGTAGGTGTGAACCAACGACTCGATGATCAGCGCCATTCGTGTGACTGAGGTTGCTGAGAGCGGCGAGATCGGAGAGGGGCGCACGGGGATGGTCGTATCGCCGATTGCGTCTGCGGCTTTGCTCAGGTGTGCGAAGGAGCTGGTGAGGTAGTCGAGGATTTCAGCTTTCGTCCGGACGGTTTCGGGTCCGGTTTCGTCACCGGCGTCGGGGGGCGGGTCTTCTCCCAGGGCAGCAGCGGCAAGGATGTGGTTGGTCGCAGCAAGATGCTTGACCTGCTGGCCAAAGGTGCGGACGCCTTTGAATTCGCCGTCGGTGGGGGCGAATCCATACTTGTCGGCGGGCATGGCATCGGCCAGAGAAACGACGTGATTTTGGAGGGACTTGAGGAGAATCTGCAGTGCGCGTTTTTCTTTTTGCGCGGAAAGGGTGCCGTCGATGTCTGCGGGATTGGCTTGGAGTATGGAACTCGGTGCGGGCGTTTGGGCCTGCGCGAGGCAGGTGACGGCCAGGCAACAGACGCAGGGCAATATCCATTTTGATGGTTTCATCGGCGTTGTCCGTGAGTGGAAGTTAGTGGCATTCAGGAAGACGCTACAACTTCAAGTGGACTTTAAGGCAAGCGGTTATTTTGGTGCGAATTTGCCAGACGGGTGCGGCAACGGAATGCCGTAGTCTGGATGTACCGTGCCTCAGCTGGCGATTTCTGAAGTCGCGCGACGGATTGGAGTGCAGGCGTCGGCGATTCGCTATTACGAGCAAATCGGGTTGTTGCCCGCCGCGGAGCGAGTGAGCGGGCAACGGCGTTACGACACCACGGTGCTGTACAGGCTCGCGGTGATCCAACGGGCGCGGCAGAGCGGGTTCACGCTGGAGGAAATACGGCGGTTGTTCTTTGGATTCCGCGGCTCGACGCGGGCTTCGGAGAGGTGGGAGCAGCTGTCACGGAAAAAGCTGGCGGAACTCGACGATCTGATGGACGGCATCAAGACCATGCAGGGCCTGATGCGAAGGATGATGGAGAACTGCCAGTGCGCGACCCTGGACGAATGCGGCGAGGGGATTTTTCGCCGCAACTATGCCGAGGACGCCGCGAAGCCTTCGACACCGAAGCGGCGGCATCGCCTGTCAGTTTCTATTTGACATCTCTGATGAGAGAGTGAAATTCTCTAACGTTTTGCCGGGGGTGGTGACGATGAATCCTCCAGGGGTGGCTGACACGGAGACACAGAAGCGTTCGGAGACGCGGAAGCCGGGTGGGCCGTGGACGGTGGCCGAGCCGTTCCTGATCCAACAGGATTGGGATGCGTACGACGGGGAGCAGCACGCAGTGTGGGCGGAACTGGTGCGGCGACGGATGCCACAGCTCAGGGACCACGCGGCTGAAGAATATCTGAACGGGTTTGAACAGATCGGGCTGAAGGAGGACGCGATTCCGAACCTGGCCGATGTGAATCGGAGGCTGGAGCCCCGGACGGGATGGAATGCGACGCCGGTGAGCGGGTTTCTGCCGCCGGATGCGTTCTTCGAGATGCTCGGGAGCCGGCAGTTTCCGACGACGACGTACATCCGGAGCCGCGAGTCGATGGAGTACACGCCGGAACCGGACATTTTTCACGATGTGTTCGGGCATGTGCCAATGCACGCGCACCCGGTGTTCGCGGATTTCCTGCAGCACTACGGACGGGTGAGCGCGGCGCTGATGCACGACAAGGAGAAGCTCGAAAAGATGGGCCGCCTGTTCTGGTTCACGGTGGAGTTTGGGGTGATCCGGCAGAAGGGGAAGGTGAAGCTCTACGGGAGCGGGCTGATCTCCTCTCACGGAGAGGGTACGCACGTGATCGAGGGCCGCCCGGAGATTCGCGATTTCAATCTCGACCAAGTGATGGAGCAGCGGTTCCTGGTGTCGGAAGAGCAGAAGGTGCTGTACGCGGTGGAGTCGTTCGACCAGATTTACGAGGCCGCGCAGGAGGCGGAGAAGCGGCTCGGATGAAGCAGCGAAAAGCGAGCGGAACAGCCAGGCGAGCGGCCTAACGCTTCAGTTCGGCAGATGCTGCGGAGGTGGGATTCACATGCGGCGGCGCGCTTCGTTACGTTGTGGCACTATGCGCGTCTGAAGAAGCGACGCAGCGGCGGCTCACCTGAGTAATGGGGAGCTTGCGAAATTTGCAGAGTATTTTGCAGAGAATTTATCTGCGTAGATGCACAATACATAGATTGGTCTTGTTCGCAGGCCCGGCTGTAGGGGACCGCGACGAGCGAGCGCAGGAGGAACATTGCCGCGGATTCATTTTCATCAACAACTGGCGGAGCTGAAGGACAAGCTCCTGGCAATGGCGGCGCTGTCGCAGCAGGCGGTGGAGTCGGCGGTGGACGCGTGGCTGCAACGCGACGAGAGACTGTGCCAGTACGTGCGCGAGAACGAGACGGCGATCAACACCGCGCAGCGCGAAGTGGACGAGATGGCGTACGAACTGCTCTCGCGGGAACAACCGATGGCGATCGATCTGCGGTTCATCCTCTCAGTAATCAAGATCAATGGCGACCTGGAGCGGATTGGGGACATGGCGGTGAGCATCGCCATCCGCACGCTGGACCTGCTGGAGCAGGATCCGATCGATCTACCGGTGGACATTGCCGGGATGGGCGACTTTGCCGGGCGGATGATTCGGACGGCGCTGCAGTCGCTGCTCGATGGCGACGCGCTGGTGGCCGAGTCGGTGCGCGACATGGATGACGAGATCGACCGGATGAACCGGGTGGCGATTACCGATCTGACGAAGGTGATCCAGGAGCGGCCGGAGACGGCGGACCAGGCGCTGC
>CAZHTJ010000103.1:0-12550 GCA_964535525.1 uncultured Acidobacterium sp.
ACCAGCTTGAGACCTTCCTCGCCGTCGTCGAAGAAAAGGGCTTTTCCCGCGCCGCCGTCCGCATGCATCGCACCCAGCCCGCCATCAGCCACGCCATTCGCAAACTCGAAGACGAAATCGGCGAGCCTCTCTTCGAGCGCTCCTCCCGCGACGGCACGCTGACGGCCTCCGGCAAACTCCTGCGCGGCTATGCCGAGCGGCTTCTTCGCCTGCGCAGCGAAACCGTCACCGCCCTCGAAGAACTGCGATCCCTCGAGCGTGGCCGCCTCAGCCTCGCCGCCAACGAATACACCTGCCTCTGGCTCCTCCCGGTCCTCGACGCCTTCGGCCGCGATTACCCTCACATCGGTGTCACCGTCCAGCGCTCGCTTGCATCCCAGATCCCGGACCAGCTCCTCGATCGCGCCGTCGAATTCGGCATTCTCTCCTTCCGTCCCGAGGACCCGCGCCTCCACGCCATCGCTGTTTATACCGATTCTGTCGCCTTCGTCGTCGATCCCAAACACCCCTTCGCTAAGCGGAAGCAGGTCTCCATCCGCGAACTTGGCGCGCAGAACTTCATCGCCCACACCGTCGCCTCACCCTTGCGCCAGCGCGTGATTGAGACCTTCGCGCGCCATCAAACCCCGCTCAACATGGCCATCGAACTTCCCAGTCTCGAAGCCATTAAGCGCTTCGTCGCTCTCGGCAACGGCGTTGCTCTGGTCCCGGGTCTGACCGTTCAGCCGGAGATCACCCGCGGCGAGCTGGTCCAAGTCGCCGTTCCCGAACTCAAAATCGCCCGACGCCTCTGGCTTGTCCATCGCACTCGCGCTACCTTCTCGCACGCCGGCCTGGCTTTCCTCGTTATCGTCCGCGCTCTGGCCTCCTCGCAGGGCCATCCCTTCGCATTTCGCACCGAGCAACCTTCCATCCGTCCTTCTCGTTCGTCCAAGCATTAACTCCCGCGGCAAGCTGTCGAAACACGCCGCGGCAGGTACAATGACCAGGTGGACATCCCCCCGATGTTTGCTAATTCAAGGAGCCCGCGCTTCTGAGGCGTCAGTCTGCGGCTGACGCCGGAAAATCCCGAAGGGCGTTGTAAAGAGGTTGACCGAAGAATGAAGAAATCGTTGTTCCTGTTTTTGTTGCCCCTGCTGGCCGTTCCCGTCTTCGCCCAGGAAAGCCGCCAGGACGTCAGCGTCAGCGGTACCGCCATCATTCCGCCCTTTGCTTCAGGAAACGCTGTCCAGCTCCACGCCACCGTCGGATACGCGGGGACCCTCGTGAGCTATCGCTATCTGCTCACACCCCACGGCGGTCTGGAGCTCAACTACCAGTACAACCAGAACATCCAGCACTTCTGCTGCTCGTTCGGTTCCTACCACATTCATGACCGCTTTCAGGAGTTCTCCGGAGCCTACGTTTACAGCTTCAATTTCAAGAACTGGAACCCGTTCATCGAAGCGGGCGTGGCCGGGTTTATGTTCTCGCCCATCGACGACGCCAAGACCAACACCTTCGGGCTCAGCCGGGTTACCGATATAGGCGGCCTCTACGGCGCCGGCATTGCTTACGAGATCAGTCCCAGCTTCGATATTCGCGCCGAATATCGCGGCCTCCTCATGAAGACTCCCAGCTTCAACTATTCGAGCCACGACCTCAACACAAACGTCTACTACAACATCTACGATCCCGTCATCGGCATCGCGTACCACTTCTGATTCACGGCAGTCTCCAGACGCAGAACGGGCTGGGCAAATTTGCCCAGCCCGTTTGCCTTTCTCCGTTTTCCTGCTAGTATCCGAGAAATCTATACGCCACGCCGAAGCTAAGCCCGTTCGGCGTCAGTCCGCTGTTGTTCTGTACCACTTTGCCGGTTGTCGAATCATAAGCAGGTGGTCCGGCGAACGAAGGCCAGATCTGGTACTCATAGTCGGCGCGCGCGTAGAGATGCCGGGAGAGCCGGTAGTCGAAGGCTCCGCCCGGAGCATAGACGAAGTAGCTCCCTTTCAGGCTGCCCGCAGCGGGGTAATTGGGGGTCGTGATCCAGCCGCCGCCCAGCAGCACTTTGAACCAGCCATCGAAACGCTTGACCCGAAACATCCGGTAGCGTGGACCCACCAGGTAATTCGATTCGACTTCTCCGCCGAGACCATGGAAACGCAGATAGCGAGCTTCCCCTTCCACACCGTACCGGTTGTGCCAGTCGGCATCGAAGAGCGCCGTAGGACCGTACAGCTGCGCCGGGCAGCCGAAGGGGTTGATGTTCGCGCATCCCCAGTCCGGGTTATACGACGAAAACTCCGCTCCCGCCGTCATCGAAGCTTCGCCACCGGTGGCGGACTCCGGGTTCTGCGCGACTAACGCCGCAGGAAGGAATAAAAGAGCGATGAATGCAATCTTCTTGACCACGTTCTGTCTCCGAACTTCAAGCTTCCTGGCCCTCTGCGACATCCAGCGTAATTATTTGGAACCCGTTCCTGACCCCAGGTGTTGCGCCCCGCGGCTCTTTTTCTCAGCCGCAAGGCGGTTCCCGATTGATGCGAAGCCGATTACTGCGGCACGTTCTGTGGCTGTGGCTGAGCCTGCGCGCTGGCCGACGGCTGCTGCGTTCCGGCATCCGCTGACGGAGGCACGGGTGCGCTCGCCGCGGGCGTTGCGTTCGCCGGCGCCGGCGCTGCAGGCGATGCGTCCGAATAACGCTGCAACCGGAAGTACACCGGCGTCAGCTCCAGCGGCATCTTGTCCCGCGCGTTCAGCAGCGGCGCAGGCTTCACGTTCAGCGTGAACACCTTGTCGTCCCACGGATCGATCTTCAGACGGCTGTTCAGCGGCAGAGCCGCAACCTGCGTGAGATTATCCATGTCCAGCTTCGGCGCGCCCTGAGTCAGCCCGGCCAGCCACGGCTGCCCGTCGGCACGCACCAGAGAGTCGCCCAGCCGCGGCGCAAACAGCGAAGGCAGATCCTTCTCCCTCACCTGCAGTTGCTGGAAGAACAACCCTACGCTGGCCGCCTTGTCGTGATAGATCGAGTGGTTGTACAGCTCCACAGCCTTCTTCGCCGCTTCATCGTTATCGGGCGTCGAGTGGTTCATCGTGATCCGCTTGAACGTCGCCGTATCCGGGAACAGCAGCCGGTCGTTGAACGCATACCGCGTGTCGATGTGGTGCCCCGTCACGATGTGCGCGAGCTGGAAGCTGATCACCGCCGCCAGATCCTCCTCCGTCGGCAGTACGTCCACCAGGCCCTTGCTCAGCAGGATCGTGTTGCCCACCGCCAGCGATTCCAGCGGTGTGGTCAGGATCACGCGGCAGTGAATGTCGCTGGGCAGCTGCAGGTTATTTCCGATAATGATATTGTTCGTCACCTGCTCCAGCTGCTTGTCGAAATCGCTGGGCGGCGCCACCAGTCCGGCCTGCGTCAGCCGGTCCAGAACATTCTCCTCAGCCTGTGAAATCCATTCCCGCTCGGCCTGCAGCGGGCTCACATCTGTCGAGTTGTCGCTCTGATCCTGCGCGTTCTCGATCTCCATCGATTCCGCGTCCGACTCCTTCGTCGGCAGTTTCAGCGAGTAGCCCCAGTACGTCGTCTGTCCCTTGAAGCTGGTCGCGTGCGCAACCTGGTTCTTCAGCGTGTCCTCGATGTACACCGACGCCGGCGCCCAAACTCCGGGTTGCACATTCATCCGCCAGCTGTCGAAGTGGAAGTAGTGCGTCGCTTCGTCATTCGGGTTAGAGATATAGGTCCCGTTGAAGCGAACCACGTTCCCGTCTTCGTCCTCAACCCAGATACGCCCGAAGAACCGCCCCGAGCCCTTCTCCTTCGGCTGGACATCGAACACCCACGTCCGCACCGTGCCCAAAAATTCGCGCCGCACAAACGCGAACTGATAGTGCTGCTGGTCGAACCCATTCGGATCGATGAACATCATCGCCATGAAGCCCGTTGGCGAGTTCTCCAGATGAAAGGCCTTCGTCAGGTCCGCCATAAAGCCAAACGATCCGGCGAACCATCCGTGCTTTTTCCCGCTCCGGTCCACCTGGGCGTACTCATCGGCCGAAAACGCTTTGCCGAAATCCACGCGCCCGAGCATGTACTGGTCCGACACCGGAACCTGATACAGCTTCACGTCCGGACGCAGATCCTGGATGTACGACTGCACGACCGGGGTGCTCTTCTGTATCTGCTTGATGATCACCTTCTCGCGCCCGATCGCCTGCTGCACCAGCCGCTGCTGCTGCGGTGTGAGCGGGATTGGCGCCGCCGCACGAGGTTCCTTCGCCTGGGACGCCGGAACGCCCAGCAACAATGTCATGCCCAGCATCAAAATCTTGCGATACATATGACTCCTGACTCCGTGCCTGAAGATTTTTCCCTGCTTGCGCGAAGCGCTGCATCGTGCGCCTCGTTGCAGCCCCTCTGCCTTATGCCATCTGGAAGGTCACGTGAATGATGCTCACCTGATCGACCGCGTGCCCGTCCTTCGTCGCCGGCTTGAACTGAATCCGCGCCGCCGCCAGCTTCGCCTGCTCGTCCAGCCCGTGCCCTAGTCCTGTTATCACTCGCAGCACTTCCACCTGTCCCGTCGCCAGGAAGCGGACCTGCAGCGTCACATCGCCTTCGATCTTCAGCTGCCGCGCTTCCGCGGTGTACGCCGGAAGAGGCTTCGCCAGTACTACGATAGGCGTTTCCGTCGGGGCCTGCTGGCGCGCAGGCGGTGCCGAGCTCGGCCCATACAGATTGTCGCCAAAACTTCCCTTCGCGACCGTGCCCTTGCTTCCCGGCTGTCCCGTTCCACCCAGCACACCGTTGGCGAATCCGGCCGAGGCCACCGTGGCGTTGCGATCCTTGCCGCCCGGCACGCCATTGGCTACGCCGGACCCAAAGTCCACACCCTTCACCGATCCCTGCCGCGCGGCTCCCGCACCCACAGCGCCCACTCCCGGCGCCGCGTTAAATGCGCCCACTGCGGCTATCGTCGCCGTCCGCGTTGCATTCGGATTCGGCTTCACCCCCACCGGATCGCCAAATCCACCCGTCTTCGGCGTCGGTGCGGCCATATTGTTTGCTACCTGCGTAGGCGCCTCCGTCTTGAACAGCCCCAGCTTCGGTTGCGGCGGTGGCGTGAACCTCTTCGGTGGCGCCGCTTCCATCTTCGGCATCACCGGCGTCGGCAGTTTGATCTCCGCCACCTTCGGAGGAGGCGGCAGCGGCTTCGGCATCTCGATCTTCGGCTGATCCAGCTTTACCACCGGTGGCGGCGGAATAATCCTCACCTTCGGCACAGGCGGCGTGTACGGCTTCGGCTGCTCCACCGGAAAGATCAGCTGAGTGGTCTGGTATCGGTGTTCCGCAACCTGATGCACCTGCGCAATCGTCAACAGCAGCATCAAAGCCGCTATGGTCACGTTGATGACCATGCTCATGCCAAAGGAGCCCATCCGGCCCTCAGGCTCGGGGAGCAGTCCAAACGTTCCGCGCTTCAAAGAATTATCTGTCGCCATTGCCCTGTATCTCCAACATCACCCGCGAAAAGAAGTTGCGACTCTCTTTGTGTTCTTCTTCAGTGCATCCGTTCTGTCATGCACTTTGATGACCAGTGAAACCAATCCGAGTGGCCCATTCCCAAACATCTTTTCTGCGAAGCGGCGGGGACCCCTCTTCCCCTAGAAAACCCGCCCTGCAAAGTGGGGTTACCATTTTGATCTTCCTACAGGTACTTCTGATCGCACAAGAGGTGACTTGAGAGTACATCTGTGGATTACTATCTAGAGTCACACGAACGAGGCAGAAACGTGCCCATTTTGGGTCTTGCCAGTATGTGAACGACGCGCGCGCGACCTTCTGCGTTCACTCTCTCCACTCTCCTGCAGCGTGCATCCGCAAGCCTTACCGTTCGCCGTCGAGCAATTCCTCGGATGAATCCGGGAGTCATTTGCCACCAGCGACGCTTACCGCTGTCGTGGGACTTGTCCCGTTGGACTATAAAGAGTCAGACGCAGCAGAGACTCGAATAGCATAAAGGATTGGAGGAAGAGAATCTTGCGAATTCTGGTCACTGGTGGCGCTGGGTACATTGGGGGGATGGTGGCTCTAACACTGGCACGACAGGGCCATGCGGTGGTGGTATACGACAACCTCTGCCATGCCACGCGCGCGCTGCTTCCCGCTGGTGCTGACTTCGTTTACGGCGAGCTTGCCGACCGCCCCGCGCTCGAAAAAGTACTGGCCACGGGCTTTGACGGTGTCATGCATTTCGCCGCGCTCATTGAGGCTGGCGAAAGCATGCAAAAACCCGAGCTTTATTTCCGCAACAACAGCGCTTCGTCGCTCACCCTTCTCGAGGCGATGATTTCCACAGGCGTCCACAGGCTCGTCTTTTCTTCCACAGCTGCCGTCTACGGAGAACCGGACGTAACCCCCATCCCCGAAAGCGCCACCCTCCGCCCCACCAATCCCTACGGCGAGTCCAAGCTCCTGGTGGAAAAAATGCTCAACTGGATGTACCGAGTACACGGTCTGCGTTACGCCAGTCTGCGTTACTTCAACGTCGCTGGCGCCATGGGCGGCCGCGGAGAAGCCCACGAACCCGAATCCCACCTCATTCCATTGGTCTTAGACGTCGCCCTCGGCCGCCGCGACAAAATCAAAATCTATGGCGACGACTACCCCACCCCGGACGGCACCTGCGTCCGCGACTACATCCACGTCGAGGACCTGGCCCGGGCCCATCTCCTTGTCTTCGAAGCACTTGCTACCCGAGAACAGCTCATCTACAACCTCGGCAATGGCACCGGATTCTCCGTTCGCGAGATCATCGACTCGGCCCGCCATGTCACCGGCCACCCCATCCCCGTCGCGGTCGTTCCCCGCCGCCCCGGCGATCCCGCCGTCCTCATTGCCAGTTCCGAAAAGATCACTCGCGAACTCGGGTGGAAACCCCAGCACACCACCCTCGACACCATCATCGAAAGCGCCTGGGCCTGGCAACGGGTCCGGTATCCGCGGGCCTAAGTCCGCCTCGAACCATCCGCGCACTCTCTCTCCTGTCCGCTATCCACCATCTTTTTCCGCGGAACCATTCACCCCATCCTGGGTTTGAATCAAGTGGCACGACGGTAACGAGACCTCCACTCGTCAGAGTGGAGAGTAACGTGACCGCGGACAGGAGTTCCGGTCTCCTGCAATCGTAAGAAAACACAGGTATTTCAAGTACCTGTGGGGCCAAGAGGAAGCTATGACCACCAGGCCGTTTCTCTCCTTGCCACGCAACTCACGGCACTCCAGCCCCAACTATGCCAGCCTCGGCCGCCGAGTCCTCGCCCTCGGCCTCGCCGTCCTTCTTTTGCCCAGCGCCCAACTCGACCTCTTCGCTCAGGCCCCGCAAAGCTACCCGCCGCCCCAAAGCGACCAGCAGCCCCAGCAGGATTACCCTCCCCCACCCCCTGACGCCACGCAACCGCCGCAATACGCGCAGCCGCCACAGTATCAGGATCAGGCCCCGCTCCAATATCAGCAGCAGGCCCCGCCCCAATACCAGCAGCCCTACCCTCAGGATCAGAACCAGCAGCCCGGCTACCCGGACCAGTCCTACAACCAGCCGCCCCAGCAACCCTACGCGGCCCCGCAGCAAACGCAGCCGGCCCTCGCTCCCGAGCAAATCGACCAGCTGATCGCTCCCATCGCGCTCTACCCTGACTCGCTGATCGCCCAGATCCTCGCGGCCTCTACCTTCCCTGAGCAAATCGCCTCCGCCGACCACTGGCGCCAGTCCCTGGCCCAGAACCAGGGCTACGTCTCGCCTCAAGACATCGCCGCCGGAGCCAACGCTCAGCCCTGGGACCCCAGCGTCAAAGCCCTCACCGCCTTCCCCCAGGTCCTCTCGGAACTCGACCAGAACCTCTCCTGGACCACCGAACTCGGCAATGCCTATTACAACCAGCCGCAGGATGTCTTCAACGCAATCCAGGCCATGCGCCAGCGCGCACAGGCCGCCGGCAATCTACAGAACACGCCTCAGGAAACCGTCACGAACGACCAGGGCTACATCGACATCGCCCCCGCCAACCCTCAAGTCGTCTATGTCCCCACTTATGATCCGTGGGTCGTCTACGGATCGCCCGTCGCGCCCTGGCCTGGATTCGCCTTCCTCGGCGGACTCGGCTATTACGGGGTCCGCTTCGGCCCCGGTTTCGTCATGACCGCTTTCACCGGCCTGCCCTGGGGCTTCTTCGGCTGGGGACTCAGCTGGCTCGGCAATTGCCTCTTCTTCAATCACGGCGGCTACTTTCCCCACGGCCCGGGCCTGCGCGACTGGGGCCTGCGCAACGGAGGCCCGCGCTACGGCTGGAACCGCTCCTTCGCCTACGCCCGCGCTTACGACCGCGGCCTGAATCGCGGCTATGACCGCGGCTTCAATCGCGGAGCCGCCGGTTTTGATTCTGCCCGCAGCGCTGGTTACGGACGCGGCGGCTTCGACAACCGCGCCGGCAACTACGGCAATCGCAGCTTCGACCAGAATCGCGGCATCGAGAACCGCGGCAACGGAGAAAACCGTGGCTTCAGCGATCCCCGCAGCGGATTCGCCAATCGCCCCGGCTACTCCAACAACTACGGCCGCGCTCCGCAGCAGGCTTACAACCACATGCCTGCCTTCAACGCGCGCCCCGGCTACGGCAATTCCGGAGCCTACAACCGCTTGACACCGAACTACGGTTCTGGCTTACAGTCCCGCGCGCCGCAAAGTTTCCAGAACTACCGCGGCTCTGAATCCTTCCGCAGCCCCGCCCAGAGCTACGCCCGCCCCTCCGCTCCCGGCAGCTTCGGCAACAGCTTCCGCCAGCCGCAATCCACCTTCCGCCAGCCACAATCGACATTCCGCCCCACGCCCACCTATCGCGCGTTTGGCAACTCCTCGGGATTTGAACGTGCCCCAACCTCGCACGCCTTCAGCGGCGGCGGATTCTCCTCCCGCGGCAACTCCAGCTTCAGCGGCGGAGGCCGATCAAGCTTCGGCGGAAGCAATCACTCCAGCTTCGGTGGCGGCAGCGGCGTCCATAGCTTCGGTGGCGGCGGCCACAGCTCCGGCGGCGGTGGCGGCCACTCCAGCAGCCACGGTGGAGGCGGAGGCCACCACCGCTAACCGAAAATCCCGGTGCCCATTCTGGCGCGCGGCTTGATTGCGCGTGCCAGGCTGGCATCGTGCTCGCGACGACGCTGTCTCCAGGCTCCAGGCTCCAGATCACTCAACGCTCCCCACGCGCTATCATCGGGAGTTCCCGATGAGCACCACTCCAGCCACCACACCCAAATCTCAGCTTCGCAAAACCATGGGTTTCTGGGACGTCCTCCTCTTCAACATCGCTACAGTCCTTGGGCCCCGCTGGATCGCCGCCGCCGGCCACAACGGCACTTCTTCGATCAGCCTCTGGGCCCTCGCCGCCATCTTCTTCTTCGTCCCCGGCGCCCTCGTCATCAACGAGCTCTCCTCCCGCTTCCCCGAAGAAGGCGGCCTCTACGTCTGGGCCAAAGAAGCCTTCGGTCCTTTCCACGGCTTCATCGCCGGATGGACCTACTGGATCTATACCGTCTTCTATTTCCCCGGCCTCCTGCTCGCCTCGGCCTCCATGGCCGCCTACATCCTCGGCCCCCATGGCTCCGGGCTCGCCGGCGACCGCGCCTTTCAGCTCTGGGTCTCCATTGCGCTCCTGCTCATCGCCGTCGGCCTCAACATCGTCGGCCTCAACATCGGCAAGTGGCTGCAGAATGCGGGCGGCGTCGGCACCTATGTTCCTCTGCTCATCCTCGTCATCGTCGCGGCCATCGTGGTCGTGCAGCACGGCTCCGTCACGCATTTCACGCCGCGCAACATGCTGCCCACCCTCAACTGGGATACAGTCAATTTCTGGTCCCAGATCGCCTTCGCCTTCACCGGCCTTGAACTCGTCTCCGCCATGAGCGAAGAGGTACGCGACCCGCGCGGCACCCTGCCCCGTGCTGTATTCGCCGCCGGAGCCCTGATCGCCTTCATCTACATCGCCGGAACCTTCGCCGTCCTCACCCTCGTCCCCGCCGCCGATCTTGACCCGCAAAGCGGCGTCTTCCACGCCATCGCCATTGGCTCCGCCGCCCTCAAGATCGGATTCCTCGGCGTCCTCGCCGCCATCCTCGTCACAGTCGGCAACGCCGGCGGAGTCGGCTCTACCGTTGCCGGGATCGCGCGGGTCCCCTTCGTCGTCGGCATCGACCGCTATCTCCCCGCCGCCTTCGGAAAAATTCACCCTCGGTGGCGCACTCCGTGGGTCTCGATCCTCGTCCAGGGCGGAGCCTCCGGCCTTTTTCTACTCCTCAGCCAGATCAACGACACCACCCGAGGCGCTTACCAATCCCTCGTCGATGTGGCCATCATCCTCTACTTCATCCCGTTCCTCTATATGTTCGCGGCCGTGATTCGTCTCGGCCGCCGTCCTGACCGCGCTTCAAACCCGCACGCTATCCTCGTCCCCGGAGGCCAGCCCGGCCTCTGGATCTGCGGCGCCCTCGGCTTCTTCGTCGTCCTCATCGCCATCTTCTTCTCCGTTATCCCGCCCGGGGACACGTCGAGCAAAACCCTGTTCGAATTCAAAGTCGTCCTCACTACCGTCGCAGCCATCGCACTCGGACTCATCCTCTACTGGCGAGGAGCCCGCGCCAAATCCACGCAATCGTAACCATGACAATCTTCGCGGATCTTCAGGATGCCGATTCTCTATCCGCCATCCGCTGTAAGCTGTACGCTGACAAAATGCAGCGTCTCCTCGCCGGCTATAGAAAATTCCGCACCCATGCCTTCCCCGCCCACAAAGACCGCTTCCATCTCCTCGCCGACAGCCAGCACCCTGACATTCTGTTCGTCACCTGCGCCGACTCCCGCGTCGTGCCCGACCTCATCTTCCAGACCGAGCCCGGCGACATGTTCCTCAGCCGCGTCATTGGCAACATCGTCCCGCCCCACGGCGCCATGCCCGGCGGCATCTCCGCCACCATCGAGTACGCCGTCGAAGTCCTCCACGTCCGTCACATTGTCGTTTGCGGCCACTCCGACTGCGGCGCCATCAAAGCTGTCCTTCCGCCCGACCCTAACGACCCCCGCGTCCGCCGCGACCTGTCCCGCCTCCCGCTGACCGCCAAATGGCTCGGCTACGTCGAGCCCGCCTGGAATTACCTTCCGCCTGGCATCTCCCACGCGGACATCCCGACGCTCCACACCGCGCTCATCCGCGCCAACGTCGTCGCCCAGCTCGAGAATCTGAAAACCCACTCTGAAGTAGCCCGAGCCGTCGCCCATAATGAGCTCCAGGTGCACGGCTGGTACTACGACATCCTCACCGGAGCCATCGACGCGTGGGACCAGGAGGAACGCCGCTTCATGCTCCTTGAGGAGATGGCCGAAAGGCATGCAGGTCAGTTGCCGTAAGCGGCGCCGCACCTGCCTCAGTGCGCGCCAACCGGGGGTTTGGCGCCGGACTTCGCCTTCTTAAAGAACCAAACCAGAATCACGCAAGCGAAACAGATCAGGCTCATCCACCGGAACACATCCACAAATGCCCATAGCAAAGACTGCTGTCCCACCTGTTGATACAGCACACCCTCCGCCGCATGTTGCGCGTTCGGCGCCGCTGTGTGCCTCGTCAAATATCCCGTCAGTGCGCTCAGTTGCTGCTCAAACCAATACTGCGTCGTCGACACCGATCCGCCAATCTGCGTCTGATGCACTGCGCTCCGCCGCACCAACAACGTCTGCGCAATCGATATCCCGATTGACCCACCCACGTTCCGCAGCAGATTGAAGATCCCGCTCGCGTTCCCGATCTGATCGTTCCTCAGCGTGCTGTACGCCTGGGTCGTGATCGGCACAAAGATAAAACTCAGCGCGAACCCCGTCGACACGATCGGCACCAGCAGCGTCCATGGGCTGATCCCCAAAGTCAGATTCCCCAGCGCCAGGCTCATCACCCCGAACCCGATAAACCCAAACGTCAGCAGATACCTGGGGTCCACCTTGTTCCCCAGATATCCAATGATGGGCATCCCCAGAATCGACCCGATCCCGCGCGGCCCCACCACCAGCCCCGCCGTAAACGCTGTATACCCCAGCAATTCCTGATAGAACAGCGGCAGCACCGTCACCATCGAATAGATACACAGCCCGAACATCAATATCAGCGCGCACCCCAACCCAAAATTCCAGTCCTTCAGCGTCTTCAGGTTCACCAACGGCGTCTTGCTCCGCCACGAATGGACCACAAACCACGTGAAAGACACCACCAGGAAAAACGCCGCCCACCGGATCCACGCCGCCCCAAACCAGTCGTCCTCCTGCCCCTTGTCCAGAATCACCTGCAGACACCCCGTCCACACCGCCAGTAGCCCAAACCCCAGCCCGTCGAACTTGCTCGCGTGCCCCTTCGTGATGTACTCCGGGTCCTTCACGTACCGGCCGATCATAAACACTGCCAGCGCGCCCACCGGAATATTGATATAGAACGCGTACCGCCAGCTGTACGTGTCCGTCAGCCACCCGCCCAG
>CAZHTJ010000104.1:0-12353 GCA_964535525.1 uncultured Acidobacterium sp.
TGAAGGAAGCTGCCGAGTTCGGTGCGGGCGATGTTGCGCTGGACCTGTGCGAGCTGCTCGATGGAGTCGCGGAAATGGATGAGCATGAGGTCGCCCTTGTGTCCAAGCTGGGCGAAGAGGGCGGACTGGTTGGGGCGGCCTTCGGAGGAGTGGGTTTCGAGGGGCGTGAGGAGGCTGGACGCTTCGGCGAGGGCGCGCTTGTGGGTGGTTGGGTCGGCGCGGCGCCAGGCGGGCCAGTCGAAGCGGAACATTTGATGGAGGAGGCTGGCGCCGTCGAGGGTGAGGGGGAATGGGGGTGTATCGGGCAAGGGGTTTCTCCGTGGGACGATGCTCCGATTTTACCGGGGAGCGAGGAGGCCGGAGACAGGAGGCAGGGATCGGTGATCGGTAATCAGCGAGTCGAGATGTTTTCGTCGGCGTAGAGTTCTGCGATTTCGCGGGAATATTTCTCGTGGATAACGCGGCGGCGGAGTTTCATGCTGGGGGTTAGCTCGCCGGTATCGAGGGTCCACTCATCGGCGACAAGACGGAAACGCTTGATGGTTTCGAAGTTGGCGAGGGTGGCATTGACCTTGTCGACGATGGATTGGAATTCGGCGCGGACCTGGTCGTGGCTGACGAGTTCTGAGCGCGCCGCGACAGGGATCCCGCGTTCGGCGGCCCAGGCTTCGAGCGCGGGGAAGTTGGGTGCGATGAGGGCGGAAGCGAATTTGTGGCGGTCGCCGACAACCGCGCAATTGCCGACCAGGTAGTTCGCTTTGAGTTTGTTTTCGATGGGCTGGGGCGCGATGAGTTTACCGCCGGAGGTTTTGAGGAGTTCTTTTTTGCGGTCGGTGATGTAGAGGAAGCCGTCGGGATCGATGTGGCCGATGTCGCCGGTGGCGAACCAGCCTTCGCTATCGGTGGAAGAGTACGTTGCGTGTTTCCAGTAGCCATGGAAGATGCTGGGGCCGCGGACGAGGAGCTCGCCGTCTTCCGCGATGCGGCATTCGACGTTGGGGAGCGGCTTGCCGACGGAGCCCATGCGATTGGCGTTCGGTGTGTTGAGCGCGATGACGGGCGATGTCTCGGTGAGTCCGTAGCCTTCGAGGATGCGGATGCCCGCGCTCGCGAACCAGTGCGCAGTATCGAGGCCGAGGGGCGCGCCTCCCGCAATATAGTAGCGGACGTGGCCGCCGAATCCGGCGCGGATTTTTTTGTAGACCAGGGTGTCGGCGAGTTTCCAGGAAAGGGATGACGGCGTGAGGCCGGCGGCGATTTCTTCGCGATGCTTTGCCCCGGTGCGGAGCGCCCAGGTGAAAAGCTTCGTCTTGAATGCCGATGCGGCCTTCTGTTCGGCGACCTGACGGACTTTTTCGAAGACGCGGGGGACGGCAACGAGGATGGTGGGCTGGATAGCAAGAAGCGTCTGCGGGAGCTTTTCGAAGCTGTTGCAGTAGGCGACGGCCACGTGTTTCGCGTAGAGGGCGTAGTCCAGATGGCGCGCTGTGATGTGGGAGAGGGGCAGGAAGGAGATGCAGGAGTCGGTGATGTTGAGGCCGAACTCGTCCAGAGAGTAGTTGACGTTGCAGGCGATGTTGCCGTGGGTGAGGAGAACGCCTTTGGGCTCGCCGGTAGTGCCGGAGGTGTAGATGAGGGTGGCGAGGTCGGCGGGTTGGATCAGGCGGGCGGCTTCGTCGAAGGCGGCGTCGCGGTGGTCGCCTTGTGCGTCGGCGTTGGCGATCAGCTTGGCGAATTGTTCGGAATTGGGGAGCGGGTCGTCGTCCATGACGACGATGTGCTCGAGCGCGGTGGCGGCGCGGTGCGAGGCGATCTTGTCGTACTGGGCGCGGGTGGAGACGAAGAGGACGCGGGAGCCGGAGTCGGCGAGGAGCGGAACGATCTGGCCGGCGAGGAGGTTGGGGTAGATGGGGACGTCGGCGGCGCCGATGGCGAGGCAGGCGAAGTCGGCGATGGCCCACTCCCAGCGATTCTCGGCGAGGATGGCGACACGATGGCCTTTGCCGATGCCCCAGGAGCGGAGCGCAGCGGCGACGGCGCGGACGCGCTGATAGACCTGCGAGGAGGAGAGGGGCTGCCAGTTGCCGCCGGAATCCTGAAACAACATGGCGCGGTCGCGGTGGCTGTCCGCGATGGTGAAGAAGATATCGTTGAGCGTTTGGAGCTGAAGCACGCGCGGACCAATGTATCCGAGGTGGGACGGCGGCGCAAGTAAAGCTGATGGTTGGATCGAGGGGCGGGTGGATGTGACCGTCGTCACATCTATTCATCGAGGTTCGGACTACTACTTAATTATTGATTGGCCTGTTGTCCCCGGGGCTGCCGGCACTGGGCTGGAGGGCAGGTGCAGGGGACGAGGGCTGAACCCCAATCTGCGACGGAATTTCTTCGCGGGCTTCACTGCCGAATCAGGCAGGAATCGACCGCCTCATGTCAGGGATCTCACCTGCTGCTGCACTCAACCGATTGTCGAGGGTCCCCCATGCCAATTCATAAGCATCTGGTCCAAGGTTCTCATAAGGGGAGTGGTGCGCCGAGGCTGAGCGTCGACGCTTATTGTGTTCATTGTTTTCACAACCTGGGCGCAATGAGAAGCGATGCGCAGAGGGTGAAGACGGTCGCCAACCACCTGTGTCCGGAAAAGCTGCTGTCCATGCAGCCTGCTGCGCCGCCACCTTATAACTAGAAAATCGGAAGTCAGTCTCGGGGCAAACCAAGCCAGCGTGGAACGCGGCGGCGGTATTCGTCGTAGGCGGGGCCGCGTGCGCGGGCAAGGTGCGGTTCTTCGAGGAAGACGACCACGCAGTGGAAGAAGACGATGGCGATGGCGAGATAGACAGTGATGGGCAGCGAGCGGTAGACGAGGGCCTGACCGGCGATGGCGGTGAAGACGCCGAGGTACATCGGATTGCGGGAGTAGCGGTAGAGACCTGCGCTGACGACTTCTTTGGGTTCTTCGCCGAGGACGGCGCGGATAGGACGCGTGAAGAAAATGGCTGGAGTGCCGCCGGCTGCGAGGAAATTGAAGAGACAGCGGAGGTAGATTAGAGCGCCGAGGGCGAAGAGGATCCAGCCGAGGGACCACCAGCCTCCGGCCGCAGCGTGGCCGTTGCGCAGCGTCTGCGGGACGTAGAAGGCGACAACGCCGGGGACGAGGATGCTGAAGAGGAGTCCCTGGAGCCAGAGGAGCATGAACACAGGGTATAGGGGACAGGGTGCAGGGTGTAGCGTTCGGCGATCCGCGTTCGGCGTTCGGACGTGCGGCGTGCGCCTGGATTCGGATCAGATTTGAGGGGCAGTTCCCTCAAGACCGAGGGCTTCGGCATTGGCTTGCATGGCGGCGATGCAATTGGCGATGTGGTCTTCCAGTGGGATTTCGAGTTCGGCAGCGCCTTTGACGATGTCGTCGCGATTGACGCCGCGGGCGAAGGCTTTGTCCTTCATTTTTTTCTTCACGCCGGCAACTTCGACATCGTGGATGGATTTTGTCGGCTTGACGAGCGAGCATGCGGTTAGAAAGCCGGCGAGCTCATCGCAGGCGAAGAGCGCTTTGGCGAGCTGTGTGGTGCGCGGGACGCCGGAGTATTCGGCGTGGCCGAGGATGGCGGTACGAATTTCTTCGGGCCAGCCTTGTTCGGTGAGGATGGCGATGCCGACGAAGGGATGTTCGTCCGTGGATGGGTGCTTCTCATAATCGAAGTCGTGGAGGAGCGCGGTGGCGGACCAGGTTTCGAGAAGACTGTCATGATCGTCGCCCACGAGGCCACACGCATCCGCATGACGCACGGCGTAAGAGCGGACGCAGGCTTCGACCGCGAGCGCGTGTTTGATGAGGCTGGGGGATTGCGTGTGCTCATTCAGCAGCGACCACGCGCGTTCGCGGGAGTAAGAAGACGGGGGCATGGGATCGATTTTCCTTTTCGGTTTTTCCTGGCAATTGCAGGAGAATTTCCGTGCGATTCACAGTTTTAACTTGACAAAGAGGATACCTGCCGGGCAATGTATCTGAAAGGTTGGTTCGGCGTGTGCGCAAGTTCGCTCGCAGAATCAACCCGGATCGCACGCTCTGGCGTTCCGTACAACCTATGGCAACTACGTTAGCAACTGTTGAGGCCCGCGAGGTACTTCGTTGCGACTTCTGCAGCCTGGTGCAGTTTCGAACAGCAAATTCACTGTGCAGGCGTTGCCGCAAACCCCTCGAGATCGATGATCCGGAACCGCTGTCTCCGCAACTGGTGCCGAACCAGGGGCAGGGAGCAGAGGGAACCGAGGGTATCGATGTGGCACGAGCGGTGCGCGAAGTCCGGCATGACCGTTGCCTGAGCCAGAGGCAGTTAGCCGGGCGCATGCAAGTGCCGCGGACTTACATCTCGAAGATCGAGAACGGCAAGGCGGTGCCGACGTTGTCGTCGCTGCAGCGGCTGGCATCGGCTCTGGAGGTGGGCATCTGCGATTTGCTGCACGACGGCAACAGCAGGCGCGCAAGGGAAGCAGCAGCGGTGCTGGCCGATCCGTTTCTGGCGGAGATCGCGCCGCTGATCGCGCAGATGGATGCGTTTCAGCGGTCGATGTTCCTCAGCCAGGTGCGCGAGATGGCGGGCGGGCGGCGGCGTTCGGCGTAAGCGAGAAAGCCGGAATCCTTTGCCTTCGTGGGGGCGCAGGTTGGCTGCGTCCCGAGACTGCCGCGGTCTGTATAATTTGGCGGAGAGGGAGCCGCTCCCAAACTTCCGCTGCCTCTGGCGCGAGCATAACGCGCCGGCACGTTGCGGTAAGGACGGTGCCAGGCAAGTCCCTCCCCGGGAGCCACTCGAAAGGACGCGTTGTTACTCGATTCCAGCAGAGTTCATGAACTGCCAGCCGACGAGGCCATGGTGTACCGCCGTCTGGATGCGGAGCGTATGCCGCAGCATGTGGCGATCATCATGGACGGCAACGGCCGATGGGCGGGCAAGCGCAGCCTGAAGCGATTCTTCGGGCATCAGCAGGGAGCCGAGGCGGTGCAGTATGTGGTGGAGACTGCGTCGCGGATCGGGCTGCCGTGGCTGACGCTGTATGCGTTTTCGCTGGAAAACAATCTGAAGCGGCCGAAGGCGGAAGTGAGTTTTCTGATGCGGCTGCTGAAGAGCTACCTGACCAACAACGTGCAGCGGATGAATGACAACAACGTGCGCATCCGGTATGTGGGGCGGACGGAAGAGCTGCCCGACGAAGTGCGGGAGCGGATGCAGTGGGCGGCGGACGCGACGAAACACAATACCGGAACGACGCTGACGCTGGCATTGAATTACGGCGCGCGGTCGGAACTGGTGGATGCATTCCGGAAGCTGGCCGCAGATGTGCAGCGGAAGGGGCTGCGGGCGGAGCAGATCAGCGAAGTGGATATCCATCGGCATTTGTATACGGCGCACATGCCGGATCCAGACCTGCTGATCCGGACTTCGGGGGAGATGCGGGTTTCGAATTTTCTGCTGTGGCAGATCGCGTACACGGAGATTTTTGTGACGGACCGGTTGTGGCCTGACTTTCGCGGGATTCACATGCTGGAGGCGATTGAGGACTATCAGCGGCGCGAGCGGCGGTATGGCGGGCTGAGCGACGGTACTGAGTCGGACGATGTGGAGAGTTTGCCGGCGAATCAGCTGGTGGGATAAGGCAGGTATAGGGTTTAGCGTACAGGGTTCAGAAAACAGAAAGGCGCATCCCCGAGATGCGCCTTTTGTTTTTGAGCGGCCGAAATTCGTTATTGGGTGCTGGCGATGCCTGCGGGGGCGACCCAGGTTTGTTTGGGAGCGGTGACTTTGACGTCGTCCGCGTTGACTTTCAGCTTGAGGGTTTCGAGTTCGGCTTTACCGCGGAGGGGAGCTGTGAAGCCGAGCTCGTACTGATTGTTGAGGCGGAGGCTGACGTCTTCAAAGTACGGCTGCAGCGAGACAGGATTGCCGAAGCCGATCCAGTAGGAGTTGCCGCCGGTGGCGTCGGTGACCAGGGAGAGAAGATTCTGGCCCGCGTTGTTCTCGTAGACGCTGCGATCCACACGTCCGGTATTGCGCCAGTAAATAGAGTAGACGACGAGATTGGCGTGGGCTGCATCCTGGATGGCGGCCTGGACGTAGGGGTCCTCGGGATCGTAGCGCAGATTGTAGTAGTCGACACCGTCGGTGATCATGATGACTTCACGGCGGGCGGAGCGGTCGCTGGAGGGCCAGTTTTTGGCGAGATCGGAAAGGCAGAAATAGGGGCTGGCGCTCTGTCCGGATGCGCCGATGGGGAGATGCAATTCCTGAAGCGCCTTAGCGTGGTTGGAGGTGAGAGGTCCGGAGAGTACGGCTCGGCCGTTCTCCATGTAGGCGAGTGAGACTTTGACGTTGGGCGGAAGGCTCTGAATGAATTGCCGGACGTCTTCGAACTGGCTGCCGAGGCTGGTGCGGGCTCCGTCGTCGATCAGGAGGACGAGTTCGACATTGGCCTGGGAGCCGCGCAGGGGCTGCCAGTTGGTGATCTGGCTTTGTTTGCCGTTGACCTCGATGTGGATGCTCTGCTCGGTGACGCTGGGCGCGGTGGCGTCGGACTTTTTGGGCAGGACGGTGACGACGGCCTGGCCCTGGCCCTGGTTTTCGTTCTGACAGAAGGCCAATGGAGCGGAGGCGAGAAGGCCCGCTATAACAAGCGTGAGTGGCTGGATGAATTTGCTCATAGTTCTCCTGGAACGAAGCTGCCTGTGAATATGCGAAGTCGGCAGGTAGTTTCGTTCACCTGATATTTAGATGGTCTATGAGCGAATTAGTCTCAGAGTTGGTTATTGGCGGTGGAAGTCGACGCAGTTGCGGCCGAAACAAAGGCGATACATGCCCGGCGAAGCGCCATCGAGAATCTCGAGCGGCATGGGGCGAGGCATCCTGTCGTCGCGGGTTGCATGGGCCTGCAACAGGTCGTGGTTGCCAATGTCCATGACGCCGAAGTGATCTCCGACAAAGCCGACGCCATACGCACCGGGGACGAGCGTGTGGTCGCCGAAGACAAGGGGAACCTCAGTGAGGAGATAGCCCTGGTACTTTTCCTGGACGGTGCTGGAGTAGCCGGAGGTGTCGACGAGGACAGCGAGGACGTAGGACTGGTCGGCAAAGTGAATGCCGGCGGAATTGCGTAGCTGGGTGTTGGCGGATTTGCCGGCATAGTAAACGGCGTCGGGGAGAAGCTTCTGGGCTTCCGAGGCGTGAAGGATGGCGCCGGATTGAGCGAGCGCTGCAAACGGCATGACGACGACGGTGGCCAGAACGAGCGAAGAAAGACGAAGACTATGGAGAGGATTCATTGCGTGGATCTCCTGGGTTGCGGTGTGAGTATAACGCTCAAGGAGATGGCCGCGGAGGTCAATTCTGCACGGTTTGCGATTGAGCGGCGCGGCTCATGGTAACTGCGGCGATTCCTCCGCATTTGTGGCCGCGCGGAGAGCACGGGAAAGGGTAAGGAGAATTTAGTATCGAACCTGTGCGAGATGCGGGGAATCCATGGTCGCGACGGTGGCGTGCGGTCCGGCTCACGATGGCGGTGCAGGAGATTGAAGCGCTGCTGGTGACGCATCTGCCGGATGTGCGGTGGCTGTGCGGATTCACGGGGTCGAATGCGGCGCTGGCGGTGACCTCGACGAAGGCTGTGCTGTTCACCGACGGGCGTTACACGACGCAGGCGCGGGAGGAGACGCGCGGCGCGAGAGTGTCGATCGCGGAGAAGTCCGCGCTGAAGGAGTGTTGCGCGCTGCTGGGAGAGTCGGCGTCGAAGGCGTGGTTCGACCCGGAACACACAACCGTTGCGAATCTGGCGCTGATGCGGTCGGGAGTGAGCGCGAAGAAGAGCCGTGGGTTCTTTGTCCCCCTGCAAAAGCCTTTGGTTTCGGCGCTGCGGATGGTGAAGGACAGGGCGGAGCTGGGGCTGATGAGCGAGGCGGCAAAGCTGGGCTGCGAGCTTTTTGAAGCGATGCTGCCGCGTATCGAAGCCGGGATGACGGAGGTCGCGCTCGCGGCGGATCTGGAGTTCGAGGCAAGAAAGCGCGGAGCGGAGGGGATGTCGTTTGAGACCATCGTTGCATCGGGCGCGCGATCGGCGCTTCCGCACGGGCGCGCGACACAGGCGAAGCTGCCGAGCAGGGGATTCGTGACGCTGGACTTCGGTGTTATCCTCAATGGTTATTGCTCCGATATGACGCGCACTGTGCACGTAGGCAGCGCGAGCTGTGAAGAGCGTGCGGCTTACGATGCGGTACTCGCAGCCCAGGAAACCGCAGTGAGTGCGGTGAAGGCTGGAGTGACGTGCGGCGACCTGGACAAGGCCGCGCGGGATGTTCTGGAAAAGGCGGGGTTAGGGAGGTTCTTCACGCATTCGACCGGACACGGCGTGGGGCTGGAGATTCATGAGCAGCCACGCATCGCAACCGGGCAGGAGATGCGGCTGGAAGCAGGGATGGTGGTGACGATTGAACCGGGCGTTTATCTGCCGGGGAAGTTCGGGATACGCATCGAAGACATGGTTGCGGTGACGAAGACGGGGCATTGGATTCTGACGCCGGTAACGAAGGGCTGGATTGAGCTGTAGTGTTGGAGAGGCTGCGCTGACGGATGAAAGCAGACGAATTGCGAGAGCTGAAGGAACTGATTGAGTTCCTGAAGGAAAACAAGATTGGCGAGTTCGACCTTGAGCGCGGCGAGCTGAAGATTCGCATTAAGTTCGCGCAGGAGGGCGGATCGGGGCTGGCTCAGGCGCTGGGATCCGCGGCCATACAGCCGGTGATTGCGGTTCCGGCGATGGCGCCGGGAGTGGTTCCCACGAGCCACGCGGCTGCGGCGCCAGGCGCAGAAGCTCCGGCGGCCGGGAATGGCGAGGATGCTTCGCTGCACGTGGTGAAGTCGCCGATCGTGGGTACGTTCTATGAGTCGCCGTCTCCAGGATCGCCGGCGTTCGTGAAGATCGGCGATCAGGTTGAAGTCGGGCAGGTGCTGTGCATCGTGGAAGCGATGAAGCTGATGAACGAAATTGAGAGCGATGCCGCTGGTGAGATTGTGAAGCGGCTTGTGCAGAGCGGCCAGCCGGTGGAATACGGCCAGGCATTGTTCGCGGTGCGTCCCCGATAATCATGCGTAAAGTTCTGATCGCCAATCGCGGCGAAATCGCGCTGCGCGTGATTTGTGCCTGCAAGGAAATGGGTCTGCGGACCGTTGCTATTTACAGCGAGGCGGACAGCCACTCGCTGCATGCGCGGTTTGCCGATGAGGCCATTTGCATTGGGCCGCCGCGTTCGGCGGAGAGCTACCTGAATGTGCCCGCGGTGATCAGCGCGGCGGAAATTGCGGACGTCGACGCGATCCATCCTGGATATGGGCTGCTGAGCGAGAACGCGAACTTCGCCGAAGTGTGCCGCGCATCGAACATCAAGTTCATTGGGCCGCCGCCGGAAGTGACGCGGCTGATGGGGGAGAAGGAAAAGGCTCGCCAGGCGATGAAGCGCGCGAAGGTGCCGATTCTGCCGGGGTCCGATGGCGTGATCCAGAGCGAGGGCGAGGGCCTCGAGTGGGCGCAGACGGTTGGCTATCCGGTAATTCTCAAAGCTTCGGCGGGCGGCGGCGGGCGCGGCATGCGCGTGGTCCGGACGCCGGAGGAGCTGCCGGGGCTGTTTCAGGCGGCGCAGAGCGAGGCGGCGAATGCGTTCGGCAATGGCGACCTGTACATGGAGAAATTCATTGAGCGGCCGCGGCACATCGAGTTTCAGATTCTGGCCGATGAGCACGGGACGGCGATGTCGCTGGGCGAGCGCGAGTGCTCGATCCAGAGGCGGCACCAGAAGCTGATCGAGGAGGCGCCGTCGCTGCAGGTGACGCCGAAGATGCGCGAGGAAATTGCGAAGACGCTGAAGCGATGCCTCGAGGGAGTTGGGTATCAGAATGCAGGGACCATTGAGTTCCTGATGGATGAAGATGGGAAGCTCTACTTCATCGAGATGAACACGCGGATTCAGGTGGAGCATCCGGTGACGGAACTGGTGACGGGCGTCGATCTGGTGAAGGCGCAGCTGCGGATCGCGATGGGCGAGACGCTGGAGAGCGTGGTGCCGCACCCGGTCGGGATGCGCGGGCATGCGATTGAGTGCCGGGTGAATGCGGAGCATCCGGAAAAGTTCACGCCGTCGGCGGGGAAGATTACGGCGTTCAATGTGCCGGGGTTCAACGGGATTCGGGTGGACACTGCGCAGTACGCAGAGGGAGTGGTGCCGCCGTATTACGATTCGCTGATCGCGAAGGTGATTGCGCACGGCGCCGACCGCGAGGAGGCGATGGCGCGGATGCGGCGTGCGCTGGAGATGTTTGTTGTGGAGGGCATTCACACGACGATTCCGCTGCACCAGAGAATTTTCCGCGACGAGGAATTCCAGCGCGGGGAGTTCGATACGAAGTTTATGGAGCGGTTCTTCGAGCGGGAGAAAGCGGCAAGGGCCGGGTGACTTCGACCTGTTTTCTTCCACTGAGGTGCGTCTTCGGCGCAGGAGAACAGGACCGGACAGAAAATATCGAGTCAACGACCTGTACTACCCATGAAAAATCTCAGCGTTCAGCGACTCGGTCCAGCAGGTCGAAGAATTCCGGGAAGGAGATGGCGGCGGATTCGGCTCCTCGGATGAGGGTGTCTCCGTTGGCACGGAGAGCCGCGATGGAAAAGGCCATGGCGATGCGATGATCGCCGCCGGAGTCGATAGTGGCTCCGTGGAGGGCTTGGCCGCCGGGGACGTCGAGACCGTCGTCGAACTCCTCGACTTCTGCGCCCATGGCGCGGAGGTTGGCGGCGACCAGCGCGATGCGGTCGGATTCTTTGACGCGCAGTTCTTTCGCGTCGCGAATGCGGATGCCGTTTTGCGTGAAGGGGCCGATGGCGGCGAGGACGGGCAGCTCGTCGATGAGTTGCGCGGAGAGCGCGCCGGAGATGGCGGTGCCGGTGAGGCCGTCGGGCGGCGCGTTGACCTGGACGGTGCCAACGAGCTCGTCATTTTTGGTTTCGAGGTTGAGGACGCCGATGTGGGCGCCGAGCGCGGTGAGGACGTCGAGGAGCGTGGCGCGGGTGGGGTTGAGGCCGAGGTCGTCGAAGATGAGGTTGGAGCCGGGGAAGAGAGCGGCGGCGCAGAGGAAGAAGGCGGCGGAGGAGATGTCGCCGGGGACGGCCGCGTCGATGGCGTGGAGTTGCTGGCCCCCGGCGATGGAGACGGAGTTTTTGGTGCGGTCGACGGTGGCGCCGAAGGCACGAAGGGCGAGCTCGCCGTGATCGCGGGTGCGGACGGATTCGTGGACGGTGGTGGTGCCACGGGCCTCGAGTCCGGCAAAGAGGATTGCAGTTTTGACCTGGGCGCTGGGGATCGGTGTGGTGTAGTCGATGGCGGCGAGCGGCGCGCCGTGGATGACGATGGGGGCGTGGCCGTCGGTGAGTTCGAGTTGTGCGCCCATTTGCGCCAGAGGCTTGCGGACGCGCTCCATGGGGCGGCGGCTGAGAGATTCGTCGCCGGTGAGGGTAAAGGTTCCGGGCGGGTCGGTGATTTGGGGGGCGAGGAGGCCGGCGAGCATGCGGATGGTGGAGCCGGAGTTGCCGCAGTCGAGGGGTTGGCTCGGGGAGCGGAAGTGGCCCGCGGCACCGGTGATTTCTACGGAGCTGCCGTTGCGCGTCACCTGTGCACCGAGGGCGGCGACGCAGGCGAGGGAGGATGCGCAGTCGGCTCCGGTAGAGAAATTGGTGAGGCGCGTGGCGCCTTCGGCGAGTCCGCCGAGTAATGCGTAACGGTGACTGATACTTTTGTCGCCGGGCAGGCGGAGGCTGCCATGGATGTTGCGGGCTGGCTGGATGAGGCGTTCGGTGAGGGCAGCGGGCAAGCGATACTCCGAGGGTGGGGTCAGGTTCCATCGTAAATGCCGGGAGCCTGGAGCTGGGAGCTGGGAGCCTGGAGCTGGGAGCCTGGAGCCTGGAGGGAAGAGCGGCGGCTGCTTGATTTCCTGGCTTTGGTATGCGATGTTCGGGATCGTAGTGAGTGCACAACTTTCCGATTTATTTGCCGAGGAGTATCGCGCGATTCGGCCGCGGGCTCCGATTCCTCCGATGGAAGTTCGCTTTTACCGGTTCACGTCGCTGAACACGACGATCCGGCTGCGTGAGGGGCGAATTCGCGTGAGCCTATCCGATTTGCTGGAGGGCGCGCCGGAGCCGGTGCTGCGGGCGATTGCGCATATTCTGCTGGCAAAGTTGTATCGCAGGCCGATTGATGCCGGGCAGGCTCGGCGGTATCGGCGGTTTACGAGCAGTGAGTCCGTGGTGCGTCACAGCGAGCG
>CAZHTJ010000105.1:0-12248 GCA_964535525.1 uncultured Acidobacterium sp.
CGGCACAGGGGTTCTGCATCAAGGCGCCGCGAAGCGGCACAGGGGTTCTGCATCAGGTGCCGCGAAGCGGCACGACGGTAGAAGCACCGGCCTTTAGGCCGGTGAAACGACACTCTAAAAAAGGGCCTTCAGGCCCGGCAGCCTTTCAAAGGGCACGACCTCGGTCGTGCCGAGATGCCGCCCAAAAAGGGCCAAGGCTTCAGCCCCCGCCCATGCCCAACATCACCGCAGCTCTGCCCAAAGCAAAAAACTCCGTCATCCTGAGCGAGCCTTCCGCATCGTTGCGCCCGCCGAACTCGAAAAAGGAAGCAGGCCAAATACCGGCGCAAGGCCCACCTCATCGTTCCGGCGGCGGCGACCGTTGAGGGATGGCCGAGGCGGTCGCGACGAAGAATCGGCTGACATTTTCACTCCGCCAGCCTAAAGTTATACCAAGCTCGAGTAGAACTCGAGCGCTCACTCGAGCCTAGGCTAAAACCCACATGTCCGTGCAGCTAACCTTCAGATTCGACAAGATTTTGCCGATCATGTCCCCGGATGACATCCACTCATCGCTGGGCAGTGATCTGCTTGACCTTCTCAAAGAAGATCGGCGTATTGAGCGCAAGCCAGCGGGAACCCACGTTCGAGTTCTGGGCGAGTATTTTTCCATGTGGGCGAACACCGCGCCCGAAGGGGGCCTGATCTTCTTAGGCGTAGAGGATGACGGCACGATCTCGGGATGCAACCGCCTCGGGGACAGGGAGCTGAACGACAGGGAACAGGCGAATCGGATATATGCTCCCGATGCCCGCTCCGAATCGAAGCGTGTTCAGGTAATCAACCACGAAGGTGAGCAGGACTTTGTCATTTCGATACGCGTCTTCTATCGCGAAGACAAGGTTATCAAAACCTCCAGCGGCGACGCATTCGTAAGGGACGGGGACTCCAAACGGCGGTTATCTGACGAGGAGATTCGCGAGTTGGAAAACGACAAAGGCCAAGTGGATCTAGAGCGAGAACCCGCCCGCTCACATTACCCGGAAGACTACGATTCTGATCTTCTGCGTCAATTTTGCGAAGGCGTCCGTAAACTGCGTCAGACCACCGTTGAGCACTCCCGCGAGGAAATCCTATTTCACCGCAGGTTGGGGAAATTTGATGGCACCAAGTTCGTGCCCAATGTGGCCTGCCTTCTCGCATTTGGACGGGACCCTGGGATGGAGTTTCCCGGATGTAAAGTGAGATTCTTGCGTTTCGACGGAGAACGCGAAGAGACAGGTGCGAATTACAACGTCGTAAAGGACATCTCTATCGAGGGTCCCGTCCCTAACGTGATAGCCGGGACCGCATCGATATTGCGCCAGCAACTACGCGAGTTCTCGCACTTCGGGACGGACGGGAAGTTCTATACTATGCCCGAATATCCGGAGGAGGCGTGGTACGAAGTCGTCGTTAATGCCTGCGCTCATCGCTCGTACGGCCTTCGCAACATGAACGTCATGGTAAGAATGTTCGATGATCGCTTGGTTGTTGAAAGCCCAGGTGGTTTCCCGCCGTTCGTTACACCGGAGAACATCTACACAGCACATCATCCGCGAAATCCGAAGCTCATGGATGCCCTGTTCTATCTGGATTTCGTGAAGTGCCACAACGAAGGAACGCGACGTATTCGTGACGCGATGGCGAAGATGGAGCTTCCCGCTCCAGAATTTGCTCAAAAGGAGATCAACTCTGGGTTCACAGCCGTACGCGTTACCCTTCGGAACTCCGCTAAACAACGAATTGAGTGGGTCGACGCGGATGTAGCCAATCTCATTGGAGAAGACCTAGCCCGCTTGTTGTCGCCTGCGGAGCGGCGCGTTGTGAATTATGCAGCAGAACGGGGAAAGATTAACGTAAGCGACTGCTTTCGGATCGTTCCAAACATCAAAACGTGGCACGCAGCCAAGAACATATTGGTTCGGCTAGTCGAAAAGGGCGTCTTCACTTATGAGAACAATCCCAAGATCAAGAAGGACCCGCAGGCTCACTTCAAACTCAAACAAAATGGAAAGCCAGAAGGAAATTAGCCACCTCATTACGATCAGAACCCTCTGCCAGTTCTGAGGGGATAGTTCCCAAACTAGTTGCAGGTGGGATTGTCAATTCGCACTCCACGTTGAGAATTGTTTCCACGTAGTCTGACTGACTAAGGCTCCGGCCCACTGCACCAACATCTCCTCCTCATCAAAGCAGGGACCGAGCGAACCTTGCGCCTGGTCGCGCCCGATATTCGGACGCAATCAAAACAACCCACCCCCAAGCCAAGAACCCATTACCTCCGTACCGCCCCACCCCCCGATTTCCCTTGCCCCACCAACCCCCCCTTGCTACCCTAAACATAGTTAGAGCTGTGTATTCAGACAGGCCTCGCTACCCGCGAGGCCTTTCCTTTTGCGAGGTCATTCATGGTCGCTATCTGCATCTGTCTTCTCGACAACGGACGCCAATGCCAGGCCCCCGCCCTCCAGAACTCTGGCTTTTGCCGCCATCATGACCCGCACCACCCGCCCCTCCGGCCCGACCGCCGCCGCGTCGCCCCGCCCCAGCTCTCCCGTGCTCAGCTCAGCGCCCACTGGCGCGCTTTTCCCGACCGAATCGCCGACGCTACCGCTGAGGCCCTCCCCGACTTCATCGATGACCTCCTCAACGCCCTCGCCGAGCGTGCCATCTGCCACCGCAGCGCTGGCCGCATCTTTGCCGCCATCGCCGACCGCCGCCGCCAGATCGAGCGCGAAACCCAGCAAGCTGCCTGGCACGACATCAAAGATCGTGTCGCCGAACTCGCCCGCCGCGGCGGCCACGCAGTCGATTCCGCGCCCCTCGAGGCCCTCGGCGATCTACCAGCGTTTCAATTACCTGCGGCCCGAGGCCCTCGGCACCAACCCGCAACCCGATGAAATCACAGCACCAGCGACGGAAGTTAACCCCCAGGGGCGGGCGGGGTGTCACTCCAAACCGGCGAGAGCCATTGAAAATGAAGGGCAAACGGACCACGCATCAGGGGTTAATCAGCTCGATATCCCGCTGTCCCTTGTCCGCAC
Source organism: uncultured Acidobacterium sp. (assembly GCA_964535525.1). GTDB lineage: Bacteria > Acidobacteriota > Terriglobia > Terriglobales > Acidobacteriaceae > Palsa-343. The sequence continues at coordinate 3,066 of CAZHTJ010000105.1, forward strand.
TCCCCGTACCCTGTACCCTGAACGGTCCCATGCACATCGCCACCGACATCACCGCCCTCATCGGCCACACGCCTGTCCTCGAACTCCGCCGCCTCCCCGCCCCCAATTCCGCCAGCCTCTTCGCCAAGCTCGAATTCCTCAACCCCGGCGGTTCCGTCAAAGACCGCGCCGCCCTCGGCATGATTCTCGACGCCGAACGCCGCGGCCTCCTCCACAAAAATTCCATCATCACCGAAGCCACAGCGGGCAACACCGGCGTCGGGCTCGCCCTGGTCGGCGTCAATCGCGGCTATCGCGTCGTCCTCTTCGTCCCCGAGGGCTTCGCGGAAGAGAAATGTGCTCTCATGCGCGGATTCGGCGCCGAAGTCCATCGCACTCCCGAAGCCGACGGCATGGCGGGAGCGATCCGCCAGGCCCTCGCGCTCGCCAAATCCGACCCCAACGTCTGGCCCGCCCTTCAGTTCGACAACCCCGCCAACCCGCAGTTCCACCACGACACCACCGCGGCCGAACTCTGGGAGCAAATGGAAGCCCGCATCGACGCCTTTGTGGCCGGAGTCGGCACCGGCGGCACCTTTTCCGGCGTCGCCCGCTTCCTGAAGGAACAAAACCCGCGCATCCTCACCGTCGCCGTCGAAACCGAGGGCTCCGTCCTGCAGGGAGGCCCTCCCGGACCCCACAAAGTCGAAGGCATCGGCGTCCACTTCATCCCCAACACCTTCGACCGCTCCGTCGCCGACGAAATTGTCGCAGTCACGGATACAGAAGCCTTCGCCATGGTCAAACGCCTCGCCGCCGAAGAAGGCCTCCTCGCCGGCTCCAGCTCCGGTGCCCTGATCCACTGCGCCTGCCAAATCGCTCAGCGCCTCGGCCCCGGCAAACGAGTAGCCACGCTCATCCCCGACAGCGCCGAGCGCTATCTCTCCAAAAACATCTTCGCCGGCGGCGTCTGATGCTGCGTCAAGGCCGCTTACGCCAGCGCCAAAGGCACAGCCTCTTCCCACCGTCCCTGCGCCTTCAGGATCAGTTCAATGACCTCGCGCGCCGCGCCCTTGCCCGCATGCCGCCGAGTGACGAAGTGGCAAACCGCAGCCAGTTCCGGTGCACCATCCGCCACGCAAACCGCCAGCCCCGCCCGCTGCGCCAGCGGAATGTCGGGCAGATCGTCGCCCATGTACGCGACCTCCTCCGCACTCACTCCCGCCCTCTGCACACACTCCTCGAAAGCCTGCGTCTTCTTTGCCTGTCCCAGATAAACAAACGTGACCTTCAGCTCCGCGGCGCGCCTCGCAACCGCGGGCGAAGATCGGCCTGTGATGAATCCGGTCTGGATCCCCATGGTGTGCGCCAGAGACAATCCCTGCCCGTCCTGCGCATTGAAAACCTTCATTTCCGATACCAGCGGATCGCCGGACCCGTCAGCCGCAACCGTCGAGATCAGGCACACGCCGCCATCGGTCAGAGTCCCATCCACATCCATCAGGAACAACTTGATCCGGCGCGCGCGTTCCAGCACGTCCGGCGAAGCGAGCGAAGAAACCGCAGTGTCGGCCATGGAAAGATTTTAATGTGGCTCTCCCTGCGCCGCCGTTTCAGGTACTCGACGGGTGCCGGAACCTGCTCCCCATCCGCATCGCCTCTCGGCGCAGATGTCTCGCCTCCCTTTTCCTCTGGCCTCCAACCCTCCATCCCGCGTATCATCGCGCAATCCAAACCCCCGGGGTCCACCAGCCCATGAAGCTTCGCGCCCTCTTGACCGCCGCCGTCGCCGCTCTCACCCTCACCGCCGCTCTCCACGCCGCCGCTCAGGGCCCCGCCGCCGCTGACAACAATCCCGACCTCATCGAGGCCCGCAGGTACGTGCTCACCATGGACAAAATTGAGAAGCTCGCGGCAGCCATGGACGCCATCAACAAATTGACGGCCTCCGACGCAGCCCTCAAGAGCAAAATGGACGCCGACAACGGCAGCAAGCCCATCGATCAGCGGGCGAAAGACATCGACACGAACTTCCCTCAGGTCGCGGCCATCATCCACGCCCACGGCCTCACCACCCGCGAGTTCATGGTCGCCACCATCGCCTTCATCAACGATGTCACCTTCGTCGGCATGAAGAAACAGGGCATGATCAAAGACTATCCACCCAACTCCGTCACTCCTCAAAATGCCGCCTTCGTCGAAGCCAACTTCGACAAGCTCCAGCAAATCGGCCAGAGGATGTCCCCGGCCCAGAACTAACCAACTGCGCCTCGATAGTTCCGCACGCCTCTCCCTGTGCTCCGTGCTCTGTGCTCTGCGCTCTGCGCTCTGTGCTCTGTGCTCTGCGCTCTGTGCTCTGTGCTCTGTGCTCTGTAACCTGTAACCTGTACCCTTAACTCATGCCCTGGTACAACTACATCGCTGCGTTCTTCGCCGGACTCTTCCTCGCTAACGTTGTCCCCCACTTCGTCAACGGCGTTTCCGGCGACCCTTTCCCCACGCCCTTCGCCAAACCACCCGGCAAAGGACTCTCGTCGCCCACCGTCAACGTCCTCTGGGCGCTCCTCAATCTCGTCATCGGCTGCTTCCTTTTCCGCGTTGGAAGAGTCTCCTCCGACAACCTGCTTGCACTCATCGTCTTCTTCGCAGGCATCGCTGCCATCAGCATCATGCTTAGCATCAACTTCCGCGATAAACACTCCCGCTGAATCCGACCGCTGGTCGCTGGCAGCCGCACTACAATCGAAGGTTGTGGCTCCCCGCCCGCCCCGCCCTCATGGACAGAGCCGCGAACACCGAGAGGAGCAACCCGCCATGAAATCCCTGTTGCTGCGTGAGTACAGTCACCTCGAAATCGCCGACCTGCCCCGCCCCGACGCCGGCCCGCAGGAAGTCCTGGTCCGTGTCGAAGCCTGCGGTATCTGCGGCAGCGACGTGCACGGCTACGATGGATCCTCCGGTCGCCGCATTCCTCCCATCGTCATGGGTCATGAAGCCTCTGGCACTGTCGCCGCCGTCGGCCAGGGTGTCACCGCCTTTAAGCCAGGCGACCGCGTCACCTTCGACTCCACCGTCTGCTGCGGCTCATGCGACTACTGCCGCCGCGGAGAAATCAACCTCTGCGATCGCCGCGAAGTCGTCGGCGTCTCCTGCGGAGACTATCGCCGCCATGGCGCCTTCGCCGAATACGTAACCGTCCCTGAGCGTATTGTCTATCGCCTCCCCGACGCCATGCAGTTCTCTGAAGCCGCCATGCTCGAAGCCGTCGCCGTCGCCCTGCATGCTGTCCGCCTCAGTGGAAACCCCGACGACCGCACCGCCCTCGTCATCGGCGCAGGCATGATCGGCCTGCTCACCCTCCAGGCCGCCCGCGCAGCCGGATATCCGCGCGTCATCAGCGCCGACATCGATGCCACACGCCTCCGCCTCGCCCGCGACCTCGGCGCCGATGCCGCCCTCCATCTCTCCGGCGACGAGCTGGCCGCCGAAGTCCGCGCCCTCACCGGCGGTCATGGTGCGGGCGTCGTCTTCGAAGCCGTCGGCCGCAAAGAAACCGTCGCCACCGCCATCGAGTGCGTCCGCAAAGGCGGCACCGTGGTCCTGATCGGTAACATCGCGCCGGAGGCTTCCCTGCCGCTGCAGAAAGTCGTCTCGCGCCAGCTGCGCCTGCAGGGCTCAGCCGCCTCCGCCGGCGAATATCCCGAGGCCATCGACCTCGTCACCAGCGGCAAAATTCAGATCAAGCCGCTCATCACCGCGGTCGCATCGCTTGAAGAAGGCCCGCGCTGGTTCGAGCGCCTGCACGCCGGCGAGCCGAATCTGATGAAAATCGTCCTCACCCCCAACGCACCGGATTCCGCAATAGCCGAGGCCTCCCGATGAGCGACGCGCTCTTCGACCTCACCGGCCAGGTCGCTCTCGTCACCGGAACCAGCCGCGGGCTCGGCCAGCATCTCGCCCGCGCGCTCGCCAGGGCCGGCGCCGACCTCATCCTCACCAGCCGCAAACGCGAATCGCTCAGAGAATTCGAATCCGAAATCCGCGGCCTCGGCCGCCGCACCGTTTCTCTCGAACTCGACGTCCGCGATTACCCGAGCATCGTCCGCATGGCGGAAGAGGCCCACGCGGCCTGCGGACAAATCCACATCCTCGTCAACAACGCAGGATGCAACGTTCGCAAGCCCGCCCTTGACGTCACCTGGGATGACTGGAACCTCGTCCTCGACACCAATTTGCGCGGCAGCTTCTTCGTCGCCCAGGCCATCGCCCGCGGTATGATCGACCATGGCTACGGCCGCATCATCAACATCGGCTCTGTCACCAGCGTCTCCGGCTACGCAGGCCTCGCTCCCTACGGCGCGAGCCGCGGCGGCATTCGCCAGCTCACCATGAGCCTCGCCGACGACTGGGGGCCGCGCGGCGTCACCGTCAACTGCCTCGCGCCCGGCTGGTTTCGCACTGACCAGAACAAAGTCCTCTACGAAAATCCCGAGTGGGTCGACTACCTCGTCGATCGCATTCCGGTGAAGCGCCCAGGCCAGCCCCGCGATCTCGATGGCGCCGTCGTCTTTCTTGCCTCCGAAGCCAGCCGCTACGTCACCGGCCAAACATTGCTCGTCGACGGCGGCATCTCCATCGGCTCCATGCGCGCCATCGTCACCCCGCGGCAACAGCGTTAACCCCGGCTCTGCTCCGGCATCGTGATCGGACGAATCTCGCCCAGCAGAAAAACGTAACCCGCAATCCCGATGGCCAAATACGCCGCCGCCACAGCGAACGCAGCAGCGAACGAATGCCGCACGCCCACCAGATATCCCGTAATCGCCGGGGCTGCAATCCCCGAAATCTGATTCGAAAGATTCATAATCCCGCCCACCGACCCCACGCTGTCGCCGGGTGCGATCAGTCCTGGCACCGACCACCCCACCGGCGACGCCGCACTCAGCCCGCTAATCGACACACTGATCCAGAACAGCGCCTGGGCCGGCGTGTGCGCGTGCGCCCCTCCCAAAATCCCCATTCCCAGCGTCAGCCCGCAAACCAAAACCGTCCTCCGCACCGCGCTTGCACTCCAGCCGCGGTGAATCAGCGCATCCACGAGCCATCCGCCAACAAAAAGATCAGTTACCGTTGCAAATAGCCACGGCACTCCGGTGTAGAGAAATGAGTGCGTCAGATTAACGTGCAGTGTCTGTGACAAATAGACCGGCAGCCACGTCAGCAGGAGATAAAACACGTAGTTATACGAACCCATCCCCAGCGCCAGCCCCAGCACCTTCCTCTGCCGAAACAAATAGGTAACCGGCACCCGTACTCTTCCCGCGTCACGCGCGCCCGCCTCGCCCCCATTCAACCGCGCCGAAGAAGGATCGCGATACACCCCCCGGAACAGCAGGAAATACAGAAAGCTCACCACCCCCGTCGCGGCGAAGCTCATTCGCCATCCCACGCGCAGCAGCAGCAAACCGATCAGCGGAATCCCAACCGCGGGCGCAAACTTCGCCGCCGCATCGAACAGGCTCGTCGCTAAACTCCGCTGCCGGCGAGGAAACCAGTAGCCGATCGCCTTTGCATTGGCGGGAAAGGTCGGCGCCTCGCCCACCCCCAGCAGGAAACGCGCCGCAAAAAATCCACCCACGCCCGGTGTCGCGGCCGCGCCAAACGAAGCCACGCTCCACAGGAATGTGCTGATGGACCCCACCCGCCGCACGCCGAACCGGTCCAGCAAATATCCCGACGGCAGCTGGCACAGCGCGTACGTCCAGTTGTAAGCGCCCGCCAATAACCCAAAAGTGAATTCCGAAATCCCGAATCCGGCGATCAACGTATCGTGCGAAACCGACAGGTTCACGCGATCGAAATAATTCACCAGAACCCCGATGCCCAGCAAAACGGCAATCCTCCACCGCCCCGCGAGCCTCGCGTCCGCGTTCTCCGGTTGTTCCTGATGAGCCTCAGCTGCCGGCATTCGGTCAAGGATATACGCATCGACTCCGAACAGGCGCTGCGCCTCAACCCTCTCCTTCGCCGGAAACAGGGCCGACCGCGGAATGAATGCGCGGAAAGCCCTCGCGGCTTTGGAAAAACAAGGGTAAGACGTCACCCGTCACGCGGCCCGGTACGGAGCCTGGCGAGCGCGGTGTCTCTCGGCTGGACCGTGGAGTCTGAAGCCTGTACCCTGGAAATGATATGTCCGATCGACAATTTGGCTTTTCGACCCGCGCCATTCACGACGGCCAGGCGCCCGACCCGCGCACCGGCGCCGTCAACGTTCCGATCTACCTCTCTTCGACCTATCAGCTGGAAGGGATCGAAAAGCACCGCGGCTGGGAATACTCGCGAGTCTCGAACCCGACCCGCGACGCCGTAGAAACCTGCCTCGCCTCGCTCGAAGGCGGCGCCACGGGGCACGCCTTCGCCAGCGGTATGGCCGCCATCGCCGCCCTCGTCACCATGCTCAAGGTCGGCGATCACGTCATCTGCGGCGACAACGTTTACGGCGGCACCACGCGCCTCTTCACGCAGGTGATCCCGCACCACGGCATCGAGTTCAGCTTCGTCGACACGTCGAACCCGGAAAATGTCTGCCGCGCCATCCGTCCCTCCACGAAGCTGGTCCACATCGAGACGCCCACCAACCCACTCATGACTCTCACCGACATCCGCGCTGTCGCCAACATCTGCCACGAGCACGGGATTCCGATGAGCGTCGACAACACCTTCATGTCGCCCTACTTTCAGCGCCCCATCGAGCTGGGCGCGGACATCGTGATGCACTCGACGACCAAGTTTCTCAACGGCCACTCGGACGGCCTCGGCGGCATCCTCGTCACCACCCGACCCGAGCTCGCCGAGCAGTTTCGCTTCGTGCAGAAATGCACCGGCGGCATCCTTTCGCCGTTTGAGAGCTGGCTCATCCTGCGCGGCGTCAAGACCCTCGCCGTCCGCATGCGCCAGCACGACGAGAACGGCCGCCAGGTCGCGGCTTTTCTCACGAAACATCCGAAAGTCAGCAAGGTGCTGTACCCCGGCCTCGAAACCCATCCGCAGTACGAGCTGGCGAAGCGCCAGATGCACGGCTTCGGCTCGATGATCGCGTTCGAAGTCGGCTCGCGCGCTAACGCCGACAAGCTTCTACAGAGCGTCCGCGTCATCACCAACGGCGAATCGCTGGGCGGCGTCGAGTCGCTCATCTCGCACTCGGCTACCACCACTCACGCCGCCGTCCCTGAGGAAGAGCGAGAGCGCATCGGCATCACCGAAGGATTGGTGCGCATCTCGGTGGGGATCGAGGACATCGCCGACATCCTCGCCGACCTCGATCAGGCGCTGGCCGCAATATGAAGCCGCTGGCCCTGGTGCTGCTGTTGGCCATGCCCCTCAGCAGTATCACCCAACCTGCGCCGAAACCTGCGTATCGGTATTTCCGCGTCGGCGGGAGCGCCAACGTCCACGCCCATCCGCAAGCCGGATATGCCCTGATGGGTGGCGGAACCGATCTCGACGAAGCGTTCCGCTGGCTCTGCAACCACGCGGATGGCGGCGATTTTCTGGTACTTCGCGCCGCCGGCACCGACGGTTACAACCCCTATATTCAGGGCCTCTGCCACCTCAACTCCGTCGCCACGCTGATAATTCCCGACCGTGCTGCCTCTGCCGATCCATTCGTAACAATGGCCATTACAAATGCATCGGCCATCTTCATCGCCGGCGGAGATCAGGCCCGCTACATCAACTTCTGGGCGGGAACGCCCGTGGAGTCCGCTCTGCGCGACGCGGTCAAGCGCGGCATTCCTTTCGGAGGCACCAGCGCCGGACTCGCGGTCCTGGGCCAGTACATCTACTCCGCCCAAAACGATCCGCCTGATGGCCCTGACCTCACCTCCGACGCAGCCCTCGCCGATCCCTTCAACCACCAGGTCGTCATCGCGCCGGATCTGCTCGGCATTCCGATCCTTCACGGCATCATCACCGACTCCCACTTCGACACGCGCAAACGCGAAGGCCGCCTGCTCGTCTTCATGGCGCGCATTCTCGCGTCGGGAGCAACAGACCACATCCGCGCTATCGGCGTCGACGAGCGAACCGCGGTCTTAGTCGATCCCGACGGCCACGCCAAGGTCATCGGAAAAGGAAATGCCGACTTCTTCGAAGCGTCCAGCAAACCCGAGGTCTCCGTCTCAGGCCAGCCGCTAACCTTCGGCCCCATCGACTTTGATAGCGTCGCGACCGGGAAGGAGTTCGACCTCAAGAACTGGCCCACAAACGAAACCGGCGCCACCCTGTGGGTGCGCACCGGCCATATCTCTCTAGAACCCTCACATGATTGGAACCGCTAACCGCCTCTTAGCTAACCGCTTTTTAGCTAACCGCTCTTCGCTAACCGCCTCTTAGCTAACCGGACTTTAGCTGCCCTACTGATCTGCCCTACTGATGCGGCCGCTGTTCCGGCGGCGGCACGTTGAGCACGCCTGCCTCCAGAACATCCGGCGTCTCTTCCTTCAGCTCCGGCAGCGGGGCTTCGAGTGCGATCTTCAGCACCTCGTCCATCGTGTCGACGAAATTCAGCTTCATCGCATTGCGCAGATTCTCGGGAATGTCCGGCAGATCCTTGCGATTGTCCTCAGGCAGAATCGCCTCGAAGATGCCGGCGCGGTGAGCGGCCAGCAGCTTCTCTTTAAGGCCGCCAATCGCCAGCACCTTGCCGCGCAGCGTCACCTCGCCAGTCATAGCCAGGTCGCGACGAACCGGAATCCGCGCCAGCGCGCTGGCCAGTGCAGTCGCCAACGTGATGCCCGCCGATGGTCCATCCTTCGGAATAGCGCCTTCAGGAACGTGAATATGAATATCGACGTTGCGATAAAAATCGCGAGGCAAACCAAGATGCTGCGCCCGGCTGCGCACATAAGAAAGCGCCGCCTGCGCTGACTCCGTCATCACGTCGCCCAGCTGCCCGGTGGTGGTCAGCTTGCCCTTGCCGTCCAGCACCTGCACTTCGGTCTGCAGAATGCTGCCGCCGACCTCAGTCCACGCCAGCCCGTTCACGAGGCCAATTTCGCTCTTCTCGTGCACCATCGAGTCGCGGAACTTCGGTACGCCCAGAAATTCCGAAATGTTTTCCGGCGTGATGGCTTCTTTGTGCTTTGCTCCGTGCTTGATCACGCGCCGCGCGACCTTGCGGCAGACGTTGCCGATCTCGCGCTC
>CAZHTJ010000106.1:0-12245 GCA_964535525.1 uncultured Acidobacterium sp.
GGAATCATACTTACAACACAGTAGTATTAGCGGGCCGCCTTTTTGTCAGCGATCCGGAGCGCTTCGTCGATTGCTTTCTGCGCCCGCTTCTGCCGGGACTCAGGACTCTGGTAATAGAAGATGCCCAGCAACTGACCCCGCCGCTGCAGCGGTGTCATTGCCCTCCATCCATCGCGCGCTTTCGGATACCGCTGAAACGCCGCTTCCAGAATGGGCGGCGTCACGCGCTCCCCTTCCATGGCCAGCATCATCCGCTCCGCCCACAATTCTGCTCGCCCGGCGCGAACCTGGGCGCTGTTCGGCTGCACAATCTGGTCGACGATCGCCTTCCGCATCGAATCGCTCAGCTGCTCGTACCATTTCTTCAGCCCGCGATCCTGCCGCAATAACTTCTCCAGCTCCGGGGGAGTGGTCCGCGGCCGCTCCTCCAGATCCGGTTCGAGCACGACCTGCGCCACGTGCCCGTTCCGCACCTCTGCGCCCTTTTGCATGCGTTTGTTGACCAGGAGAATCGTGCTGCCGTCGCGCGTCCTGAAGAGCGAGGTCCGAAACGCGAACCCGTTGATCGTGCCGCGCACGCGCAGCCGCCGGCGCTTCGGCCACACCCTGGCGGGATCGAACGGAACCGTGATCACGGTCCACTGCAGCCCGGTGCCATCGGGGCGCAGCGTCCCCTCAAATTTCTGCCTCGCGCCCACGGCTCCAGCATAAACAAAGATCGGGTCGATCAGACTGGAATAGCCAAGCCGAAGGCCACGGGCAGGGAACAAGCCCTGAGCAAGGTCGCGCGAAGGAGCAAGCCGAAGGGGTCGAACCCTGGGTTCTCTATTGGCTCGACGCTGTCCGCTGGCCGCTGGCACTTCACGGCACCGGGTTCGGCGCAGCCGGAACATTCGGCAGCTGATTCTGCTGTTGCAGATTGTGCACGTGCACAAAGCCCCAGATGGCAAACCCCGCAGCGACGCCAATCGCGACACCGGTAAAAATCCAGAAGCCGCGGGCCGGCCCGGTGCGCAAGTCGACGACGTCGGCATAGTTCACGGTGACCGGTTGCGGATCGTTGAACAACCGCAGCGTGAATGAGTCAGTATGGATCGCGATGATCCTGCCCCACAGTTCGACACCGTTGTTCAGGGCCACAGCAACAGGGTTATCGATCCCTCGCTTCATGATCCGTGCGTGCACGGTCGCCGCATCCAACGGCTTCGGTTTCGCGGAAGCTACAGGCGGAACAACAAGGAGAGCAATCAGAAGAGAAGCGACCACGGCATAAAGCCCGGCAGAGAACCGAACAGGAACACCCAAAGCAGAAGAACTACGCACAGCAGGCGCCATACACTTACCTCAACGCGGAACCGATTTCAAACCCTCGGTTCATCCTGCGCTGCGGAAGAAGACGAGCCACCTCACCAATAGTTTCACGGTTCCGATGCCTGACCTGTTCATGCGATCAGGGGCTTAATGGCCGTTCACTTTTCGGTTCCGGAGGGAAGGTTTGCTGCAGGCTTTGCAGCAGACAAGGTACTCAGGAGCTAAAGCTCGCCCGATTGTCGGCCTAAACGGCATGACTGAAAGTCATACCCCTTCACTTTTCGGTTCCGGAGGGGAGGGTTTCCAGGAGGCTGTTCGGCCTTCACTTCCTGGGCTCCGGAGGCCAGGTTTCTCCGCAGGCTGTGAAGCCGTGCTCCTTCAAGACAGCGGGTTCATCGGAGTTTCCTCAGGAGACGGCTTCGACTTCGATCTCGCGCGGGCGAGAGGCGCCGGGGTTCCAACCGAGGTGTTCCATGGGATTGGGGGTGGGGCGGCCGAGGTAGTAGCCCTGGGCTTCGTTGGTGCCGAGGGAGCGCATGAGTTCGAGCTGCTCTCGGGTTTCGATGCCTTCGACGATGACCTTCATGTGGAGGTTGTGGGCCATGGAGAGAATGGACTCGACGAAGGCGCGGGTCTCGGGGCGGACGGCGAGTTCGGTGACGAAGGAGCGATCGAGCTTGAGGGCGTCGAGGAAGAGCTTGGGGAGATAGCTGAGGCAGGAGTAGCCGGTGCCGAAGTCGTCCATGGCGACGCCGATGCCGCGGCCAGTGAGGCGGCGGATGAGATCGGCGGCGCGCTCGACACCGGTGAGGGTGGCGGACTCGGTGAGCTCGAGCTGGAGGAGGCTGGGGCGGAGACCGGTGCGGCGGAGAGTGTCTTCGACTTCTTCGAGGAAGGAGTCGCGGGCAAACTGCACGCTGGAGACGTTGACGGCGACCTGAATGGGAGTGCTGGCGCGGCGCTGCCAGAGGACAGCGTCGGTGCAGGCGCGCTCCATCACGAAAGCGCCGAGGGGAACGATGAGGCCGCTCTCTTCCGCGATGGGGATGAAGTGCATGGGCGGGATGGGGCCGAGGGTAGGATGGGCCCAGCGCGCGAGGGCTTCGAAGCGGACGATGGTGTTGGTGGCGAGATCGAATTCGGGTTGGTAGTGGACGCGGATTTCGCCGTTCTCGATGGCGCGGCGCAACTCGCCCTCGAGCATCATGCGTTCGCGCGCGGCGCTGCCGAGGCCGTCGCCAAACTGGACGACGCGGTTTTTGCCGTTGCGCTTGGCGGCAAACATGGCGCAGTCGGCGTGGCGCAGAAGCTGGCCGCCCTCGGTGCCGTGATCGGGGAACATGCTGATGCCGATGCTGGCGGTGACGCGGACGGTGTGGTCTTCGATGGCAAAGGGGGCCTTGAGGACGTCGAGGGCGTTGTGGGCGGCGCGGTCGGCGTCGGCCATGGATTGCACGTTGTCGAGGACCAGAGTGAACTCGTCGCCGCCGATGCGGGCGAGGGTATCGGACTGCCGGAAGCGGGCTTTGAGGCGCTGAGCGACCTGGCCGAGGAGAGCATCGCCGACGCTGTGGCCGAGGCTGTCGTTGACCAGTTTGAAACCGTCGAGGTCGATGTAGAGCAGGGCGACTTTGCGGTTTTCGCGGCGTCCTTTGGCGAGGCTGTGGGAGAGGCGATCGGCGAGCAGCCGGCGATTGGGCAGGCCAGTGAGGTCGTCGATCAGCGCGGTGTGCTGAAGGCGGGCTTCGGCGTCTCTGCGGGCACGATCGCGGCGCTGCAGTTCGGAGAGCATGGCGTTGAAGCCAAGAACGAGGTCGGCCACTTCTTCGCTGCCGCTCGCTGAAACCTCCGTATCGAAGGGGCGCTGGGCGGCAACCTGGAGCATGGCGCTGGAGAGATCGCGGATGGCCTGGGCCGTTTGGCCGGCTTTCTGGAGGGCGGCATCCTGCTCGCGGACGCGGACGCGGAGGTAGTTGACGCGGCTGAGGATGGTAAGGATGGTCGCGGCGAGGGCGACGAGCATAACAGCCAGGAGGCCGGTGGCGGGCGGCATCCAGGTGGGTTGGTGGTGGATGACGGTCAGGTCGGCGGGAGGCTTGGCCTGGATCTGCGGGGTGGAGGTGGAGGGAGCCTCGAATGCGGGGGCTGGCTGCGGGGGCGGGGCGACAACGACGGGTGGATGGGCTGCAGAGTGGGTCCTGGGTCGCGATGCGGCAGCCACCTTCGGGGTAACGGGGGCCGGAGAGAGCGTGGCTTCGGCGGGGGCGGCAGCGGGTTGGGTTTCCGCCGGAACGGAATTGGCTGGGGCGGGAGCGGCGGCGCCTGGCGACTGGACTGGCGCCTGTGCCGGGGCGTCCTGCAGGTAGAACGTGCTGTGTCCGGACAAGACGGAGCCGTGGCCGAGCGCGGTCGCGAACTGGGACGCGCCCAACAGGAATCCCAGGATCGCGGCGGACCTTATCGCCGTGACGCTGATGCGGGTCATGCGAGCATCATCCATGGTGAAATCGGGCAGGGCTATACAACTTTGGGTTGGCGCGTACCCATTTGGAACCAGGGGGTTATGGATCGATTTGCCAGGGTAGGGTTTGTGGCTGGGGGGGAGGGGGTTCGTTTATTCGTTGCGCAATGTCGGAGGCGTATCTGTGCGAGCAGAAGAACGGCCTTCATGGGTGGAGGCCGTTTGGTTTTGAGCCACGCCCAGTGTGGTTTGCACCACGACGAGCAAGTTCTGCAACCATCGCGAACGCCGCCCTGGCGTTGCGTGCTGGCTTCGTTCGCGCAACGCGGCGATGGGAGCTACGCGCGTCAGCTTCCATGCCGGTGAGAGGCTGGTGAACACAGCACACAGCAGCGAAACGGCGGCTGCAAAGCAGAGGACGCGCCCACTGAGACCGATTTCGGCGAGGCGCGGAATATCCTGGGGGATGAGGGGTAAGGCGATTCGAAGCAGGAGCCAGGCGAGTGCGGCGCCCGATCGCAGTGGCGGCGAAGCCTGGCGAGCCGCGAAACTGGCGGAGGGCGTAACTCCAGTCGCTGCTGAGTGAGCGGAACATGGGATCGGCTGCTACGACCTACCTTGCCAGGATGATACGTGGCGGAGGGAGGCCGACGGACTGGTTTTCGCTTGCTCCACTTGACAATCGAGAGGAGACTCCTGTACCTCTTGATTGTCGAGAGGAGAGCCGCCGGGTGACGAACAAATCCGCCGATTTGGTTTCAGGAACGCTCGAAATGCTGGTCCTGAAAACCCTTGCGCCGGAGCCGATGCATGGTTACGGCATAGCGCTGCGCATCGAGCAGATCAGCCACGGGGTGTTCCGGGTCAATCCTGGGTCGCTGCTGCCCGCGCTGAGCCGCATGGAACGGGCCGGCCGGATCAAAGCCGATTGGCGCGCCACGGAGAATAACCGCCGGGCACGCTATTACCAGCTCACGGAACTCGGCCGCAGAGCACTGAAAGACGAGCGCCAGCAGTGGGGACGGCAGATCGCGGCTATCAACCGCATTCTCGAAGCCTGAGAGGAGGACCCGCCATGTTCGGAAACCTTATCGGCGGCATTCGCGCTCTTTTTCACCGCAATCGCCGCAACGCCGAAATCAACGATGAACTCGAGAGCTTCATCGAGGCCTCCATCGACGCAAAAATGGGGAGCGGCATGACCCGCGAGCAGGCCGTGCGCGCCGCTCGCGTCGAGGCCGGCAGCGCGGAGACAGTCCGTCACAAGGTGTGGTCGGCGGGCTGGGAATCCACCGCCGATTCGCTGCTCCAGGATCTTCGCTTCGCCATCCGCCAGCTCCGCAAAAATCCCGGCTTCGCAACCACCGCAATTCTCATCCTCACCCTGGGCATCGCGGCCAGCGTCGCCATCTTCAGTTTCGTCGATGCGGCCCTCATCCAACCGCTGCCTTATCAAAACCCCTCGCGCCTCCTGATCCTCTTCGAAAGCAACTCCCTTGGTCCTCGCTTTCATCTCTCTTACAAGGACTACATCGACTGGAAGAACCAGAACACCGTGTTCTCCTCCCTCGACACTTACGCGCCCGATGGCTTCATGCTCCAGACCCCGACCGGCACCCAGAAAGCCGACGGAGTCCGCGTCAGTGCGGGGTTCTTCCGCACCCTCGGTGTTGCCCCCGCGCTCGGCCGTGATTTCCGCCCCAACGAAGATCAGCCGGGCCAACCCCGCCCCACGATCCTCAGCTATTCCGCATGGCAGCGTCGCTTCGGCGGCCGCGCGGACGTGATCGGGCAGACCGTCGTCCTTGACGGCCAGCCCAACACCATCATCGGTGTCCTCCCGCGCGATTTCCATTTCGTCCCCGCCGAACCCGCCGACTTCTTTACGACCGAACGCGCCGACGGCGACTGCGCAAAAATTCGTGGCTGCCACAACTCCTTCGGGGTCGCCCGCCTCAAGCCCGGCGTTTCCATCTCCGCCGCCTTCGCCGATATGCGAACCGTGGTCGCGCAACTCGAGCGTCAGTATCCTGACTCCAATCGCGGCCGCGGCGTCTTCATGATGCCCGCCATCGACCTCATCGTTGGCGATGTCCGCCCCATTCTCCTCGTCCTCCTCGCCGGTGCCGCGCTCCTGCTCCTCATCGCCACCGTCAACGTCGCCAGTCTCCTCCTCGTCCGCTCGGAAAGCCGCCGCCGCGAGTTCGCCGTTCGCGGAGCCGTGGGCGCATCGCGCGCCCGCCTCACCCTCCTCTTCATTGCCGAAGGCGTCGTGCTCGCCTCCTCCGCCGGAATCCTCGGGACCGCGCTCGCCTTCCTCGCCATGCGCTACGCCACCGGCTTCATCCCCAAAGACCAACTCGCGACCATGCCGTACCTCGCCGAACTCGGGCTCAACTTCCGCGTCGTCCTCTTCGCCATCATCGTCTCCGTCGCTTCCGCGGCGCTCTTTTCGATCATGCCCGCGCTCCGCGTTTCCCTGGCCGACCTCCATACCGACCTTTCTTCCGGCGGCCGCGGTTTCGCGGGCACCGTATGGCGCCGCTTCGGCTCCAATCTCGTGGTTGTCGAACTCACCATGGCCGTCGTGCTCCTCGTCAGTGCAGGCCTGCTCGGCAAAAGCTTCTACCGCCTCCTCCACACCGATACCGGCCTCATCCCCGACCACCTCGCGACGCTCCAGGTCGCTGCCGAATCCCCCGCCTACGCGAAAGATCCTGCCCTGATCGCCCTCGAGCGCCAAATCGACGCCCGCCTCGCCACCCTGCCCGGTGTCCGCTCCGTAGCCTTTACCAGCGACCTGCCTCTCGGCGACGGCGACGGCACGAAAGTCCTTTCCGTCGTTGGCCAGCCCCATCACGACGGTCTCCGCGAGGGCGTGTTTCGCGACGTGAGCGCCAGCTACTTCTCCACCCTTCAGGCCCAGCTTATCCGTGGCCGGCTCTTCACCGAAGACGACGACGCCACGAAAGCCCGCATCGGGGTCATCAACCGGCAGTTTGCCAAACAGTTCTTCCCCGATCAGGATCCCATCGGTCAGCAGGTCTCCTCCGACGGTGATTCGAAAGAGCGTATCCGCATCGTTGGCATCGTCAACGATATTCAGGAAGGCCAGCTCGACGCTGCCCCGCGCTCCGCCCTCTACGTACCCTTCACCCAAACGCCGCCCAACGACTTCGCCGTGATCCTCCGCACTGCGCAGGACGAAGAATCCCTGTTGCCCATCGTCGCCACCGCCATCCACGGCATCGATCCCGGGCTCGCCACCTACCAGCCCAGTACCATGAGCCGCCGCCTCCATGACTCCCCATCGGCCTGGCTGCATCGCTCTTCAGCCTGGATCGTCGGTGGTTTCGCCGCACTCGCGTTGCTGCTCAGCGTCGTGGGCCTTTACGGGGTCATCGCCTATTCGGTCAGCCGGCGCACGCGGGAGATCGGCGTGCGCATGGCCCTGGGGGCGCAGCGCTCCACGGTGTACCGGCTCATTCTGCGCGAAGCGGGATGGCTTACTGCTATGGGGATCGGGGCGGGTCTGCTGTGCTCGCTGGCGGCAACGACGCTGCTGCGCTCTTTGCTGTTCCGCGTGCAGACCTGGGATCTCTCAACACTGGCCGGCGTTGCGCTGACGCTGGCCGCGGCGGCGTTGCTGGCAAGTTTTCTTCCGGCGCGACGAGCAGCTTCGGTGAATCCTACCGAGGCGCTGCACGCGGAGTAGCCGGGGCGCTGGAATGTGACAGGAAACCAGCCCTGGGATGAGCGGTTTGTGCTATTCTCCGCCCATTATGGCCACTGCCGTTTCACAACCGGCTTCGGAACCCAGAGTGACGACTCCGCGGCATAGTGCGCTGGTGCGGGTGACGCACTGGCTCACGATGGTTGCGTTCCTGGCGCTGGCCATCACGGGCTACCTGATCGTGCTGTCGCACCCGCGGTTTTACTGGGGCGAGCAAGGCAACGTGAACACGAAGCCGCTGTTCTCGTTCCATGTGCCGTCCTCGCGCGATACGGTTCCGACGGGATATGGATACGTGCTGCCGGATGAGAATGGGTGGAGCCGGTATCTGCACTTTGAGGCGGCGTGGCTGCTGGTGATCACCGGCGTGGTGTATGGGATTGCGGGGTTCTGGTCGGGGCATTTTCGGAAAGATTTGTGGCCGGTGCGAGGCGAGAGGAGTTGGCCGGCGTACTGGCGGGCATTGCGAGGAGTGAAGGATCGTGATGGGGTGCGGACTTATAACGTGGTGCAGCGGACTGTGTATCTGGGGGTGATCTTCCTGCTGTTTCCGGCGGTGATCTGGACGGGGCTGGCCTTGTCACCGGGGTTCAACGCGGCGTTTCCGTTTTTTGTGGATGTGCTGGGGGGACGGCAGTCGGCGCGGACGCTGCATTTCTTCGTATCGGATTTGCTGGTGGTGTTTCTGGTGGTGCACGTGGTGATGATCGCGCTGAATGGGTTCTGGGCTCTGATGTGGGAGATGATTACGGGACGCGCGGCTACGTCCACCACAGAGGTCACGGAGGACGCAGAGAGTGATTGATCCTGGTGGTTTAGAGATCCGGAAGGTGACGGCGGAGGAGAACGCATGAATTCGATTTCGCGGCGGAAATTGATCACGGGCGGCGCGGTGACGATGGCGGGGGTGGCGGGACTGGCAGCGGCGGATCGCATGGCGCGGCGGTTTGGGTTGATCCCACCGGATGGCGGCGGAATTTATGGACCTGGCGAGACGCTGACGTATGCGGCACAGCGCGTGCTCGGCAAGCATGCGCTGGCGCGGGAGTTTCCGCGCGGGATGATTTCGAAGACGCCGTTCATGAATGAAGTGGCGCCGCACAACGACGAGTTCAAGCGGCATCAGGCGGTGGGCTTCAGGGACTGGACGCTGACCGTCGATGGGATGGTGGCGCATCCGCTGACGCTGACGTTGGCGGACGTGCGGGCGCTCGGGACGCGGAGCCAGATCACGGAAGTGGTGTGCGAGGAGGGGTGGTCGTACGTGGCGGAGTGGATTGGGACGCCGGTCGAGGCGGTGCTGCGCGAGGCGGGGACGCTGCCGCAGGTGCGCTACATCGTGTACACGGCGATGGAAAAGGATGGGTGGGACAGCCTGGACATGGCGGACGCGCTGCATCCGCAGACGCTGCTGACGTGGGGGATGAACGACGGCGATCTGCCGGTGGGATTTGGCGGGCCGCTGCGCATGCGGGTGCCGCGGCAGCTGGGGTACAAGAGCGTGAAGTACGTCATGCGGCTGACTGCTGTGGATTCGATGAAGGGGATTGGGAGAGGGTTGGGGTCGGCGGCGGCCGAGGGCGGGTACGCGTGGTATTCGGGGATCTGAGAGGCAGGGAGTAGGGAATAGGGAGTAGGGATAGAAAAGACGGATACGAGTCAGCGGTCAGTTCTGTTGTTCGGTGATGCGCGGGTCGCCAGATCCATGAGGCCGCAAATTTCAAAGATACGGTCAGCGATCAAGGTTCCGAGGGCAGCGCTGCGATCCAACGCTTCGCATATCCGTGGAGGGTTGTCCGATGCGGCGCCTGTGAGGTGTCCCGGACCGAGGTGCAACTCGCTGCGCACTCGCCCATCTCCGCTTATACTGCGATGGGTCTTCCAGGGAGGGTTTGAATGCGGCGGAGAGAATTCTGCAAGTTGGTAGCGGCGGCGGCGGCGGCGACAGCGGTGGGAGCGAGCGCGGAAAAAGCAGGTCCGCGGGCTGCGGTTTCCACCACAGAGAGCACAGAGGCCACAGAGTTATTGGGGGCTGGTGCGCCGAGGGGCGCGCAGGCGGCAGACCTGGCGGGGGGGTTTGGACAGCTGACGCAGAGCTATGCGGAGTTCTGCAACACGCCGGCGAGCGAGCGCGTGTTCTACGTGCTGGAGGGCGGCAAGATCGTTCGGTCAAAGCTCAACGAGGCGGACTGGAAGCCGACGGACTGGGGGCAGCCGCCGGAGCTTCCGGTTCCTGGCGGGTCCTGGGACGGAGTGCCGATGAACTCGCCGCTCACGGAAAACCTGGCAGGCGAGGGTCCGTTCAAGCCGACGTGGGAGTCGCTGCTGGGGTATGAGACTCCGGAGTGGTATCGCGACGCGAAGTTTGGCATCTGGGCGCACTGGAGTCCGCAATGCGTGCCCGAGGCCGGCGACTGGTATGCGCGGCAGATGTACATCCAGGATCATCGTCAGAGCAAATATCAGCTGGAGCATTATGGGCCGCCGTCGCGGTTCGGGTTCAAGGATCTGTGCGCGCAGTGGACGCTGCTGAACTGGGAGCCGGAGGAGCTGATCGCGCGCTACAAGAAGGCGGGGGCAAAGTTTTTTATCGCACTGGCGAACCATCATGACGGGATGGATTGCTGGAACTCGCGCCATCATCCGTGGAACGCAGTGAATGTGGGGCCGCATCGGGATGTGGTGGGTACGTGGGCGAAGGCGGCGCGGGATCAGGGGCTGCGGCTGGGGGTGACGGTGCATCAGGCGCGGAACTGGTGGTGGTTCCAGACGGCGCACGGGGCGGACAAGAGCGGGCCGCTGGCGGGGGTTCCGTACGACGGGGTGAAGACGCTGGCCGATGGCAAGGGGCAATGGTGGGAGGGGTACGATCCGCAGAGGGTGTATGCGCCGAAGCATCCCTATGATGCGTTGCCGGATGCATCGTACGTGAAGAATTTTTATGACCGGACGCGGGATCTGATCGATCTGCACGATCCGGATTTGCTGTACTTCGACAATCCTCTGTTTCCGCTGGGCTGGGGCGGGATGAATATCGGGGCGTACTACTACAACCGGAGCATGCGGGCGCACGGGGGCACGGCGCAGTGCGTGATCAACATCAAGGAGGTGCCGGATAAGTGGGCCAAGTCGGTGGTGGCGGATTACGAACGGGGGCTGACGGACAAGATCATGGAGTACGCGTGGCAGTCGGAGACCTGCATTGGGGACTGGCACTACAATCGGGCGCTCTACGACAAGCCGGGCGAGTACGGGGGCTATTTGCAGCCGCGGGACGTGATCCACTGGCTGATCGACACGGTGAGCAAGAACGGGACGTTCATTTTGAATGTGCCGGGGAAGCCGGACGGGACGATCGACAGCAAGGAGATGGCGGTGGTGGATCGGATCACGGACTGGATGAGCGTGAACGGCGAGGCGATTTACGAGACGCGGCCGTGGAAGGTCTATGGGGAGGGGCCGAACTCGATTAAGGCGGGATCGTTCCAGGGGGACAGCGTGAGCAAGCTGGGGGAGAAGGATATTCGGTTCACGCGGAGCAAGGATGGGAAGACGGTTTACGCGATTGCTTTGGGTTGGCCTGCGGCGGAGATTGTTGTGGCTTCGCTGGGGACAGCGAGCAAGACCGAGCCGGGGAAGGTGGGGCGGGTGGAGTTGTTGGGGACGGGGGAGAAGGTTCGCTGGCGGCAGGGGGCGGATGGTTTGCGGGTGACTTTGCCGGTGGGGTACAAGCCTGCGGTGGATTTTGCTGCGGCGTTGAAGATCAGCTTGTAGCTGGGAGCCTGGAGCTGGGAGCCTGGAGCTGGGAGCCTGGAGCGCGATGAAGGCGACGGAAGAGCCTCGGCTGACGCGGGTGGCGGCGATTTGTTTGGCGCTGCCGGAGGCGGCGCGTGCCGATATGGGGTCGCATGCTTCGTTCACGGTGCGGAAGAAGGTGTTTGCTTATTTTCTGAATGACCATCATGGGGATGGAATTGTGTCGGTGTGTGCTCGGGCTTTTCCGGGGGAGAACAAGAAGCTGATTGAGGCGCATCCGAAGAAGTTTTATTTGCCGGCGTACATTGGGCCGCGGGGATGGGTGGGGTTGCGGTTAGGCCCACTCAAGCCAAAAGAAGGCTTGAATGGGGCACCCGGCAAGGTGGGCTGGGATGAGGTGCGGGATCTGGTGACGGCCAGTTATTTGCAGGTGGCTCCTAAGAAGCTGGCGGTGGTGGTCGAAGCGAGTCTCTCGTAAACGCTTAAAACTCATTGTTTTCAGGCCGTTTCCGATTTTGCTTGACTTTATTGCTGATTGCGATAGATTGATTGCGATCTGCAATATTGCCATGAAGCTTGGAGAAAAACTGAAGTATCTGCGGGAGACCGAAGGAGAGCTTCGGGGACTGGGGCGCGCGATTTCGCAGCAGGAGATGGTGCGGGCGCTCAGGGCGGAGACGGGCGCGGCGCTGAGCCAGAGTTATCTGTCGCAGATCGAAAGCGGAGCACGGCCGCACCTGACGAACACGTCGCGGGGTGTGCTGGCGAAGTTTTTCAAGGTGCATCCGGGATATCTGGTGGACGATCCGGAGGGGTATCACGCGGAACTGCAGAGCGATGCGCGGGCGATCGAGGACAAGCTGGATTTGTGGCTGGTGAGCGGGGCGGAGCGGTTCCGGCGCGATGCGGAGCTGAAGCAGGCATTGCTAGCGGTGGCTCGGCATGCGGATTCGCGGCGGTGTTTGTTGTTGCTCCATGCTGTGA
>CAZHTJ010000107.1:0-11797 GCA_964535525.1 uncultured Acidobacterium sp.
CGGGGACCTGGGTGACGGGCGGATTGTCGATGACACCGACGGCGAACATGCTGCGGAGAACGCGATGGACCGCGTCATCGAGACGGGACATTGGCACTTGATTGTTCTGGACGGCAGCCTTGAGTGGATCGCCGAAGAATCGTGAACTGGGCTGCTCCTGGTCGAGGCCAGAGAGGGCGGCGTGGACGGTGGAGTGGGTGCCATCCCAGTCGGAGAGGACGAAGCCTCTGAAGGCGAAGTCTTTTTTGAGGACCTGATTGAGGAGGTAGTCGTTCTCGCAGGACCAGTCAGTGTTGCCGGGAGGCGTGATGGTTTCGCGATTGTAGGAGCACATGACGCCGGCGGGGTGGGCGAGGCCGATGGCGATCTGGAAGGCGAGGAGATCGCTCTCGCGGGCGGCGCGCTGATCGAGGGTGACGTTGACAGTGTTGCGTCCGGTTTCCTGGTCGTTGAAGGCGTAGTGCTTGATGTCACCCATGACCTGGTTGGCCTGAACGCCGCGGGCGAGCTCGCCGACCATGGTTCCGGAAAGGACGGGATCTTCGCCGGCGTATTCGAAATTGCGGCCGTTGCGGGGGTCGCGGGCGAGGTCGACGCCACCGCCGATGGACATGTTGTAGCCCATGTCGCGGAGCTCGCGGCCGATGACGGATCCGAAGAGGAAGAGCGCGTCTTTGTCCCAGCTGCACGCGGCACCGAGGACGGAGGGGAGCAGCGTGGCGTAGTGGCTGCCCGCCGCGGCGAGGCGGATACCAACGGCTGAGTCGGCCATGTTGATGCCGGGAATGCCGAGACGCTCGACGCCCTGAACATATCCGGCTCCGGCGAGGGAGCCTTTGGGGACGATGGCGCCGGCGCGGAGGCCATTCCAGCCAGTTCCGTGGACGAAGTTCATTTTTTCGTCGAGGGTCATTTCCTTCATGACGAGGTCGGCGCGCTGGTCGGGGGAAAGAGACTTATTCATCCAGGGGCGGGTGTCGGGCCTGGGCACGGGGGCGGTTTGCGCAGAGATGGAAAGTGTGGCGACGAAGGCAGAGCACAGAACGAGCCTGGCAGAGAGAGGAAAGAACGGCATGGTCACCTCGAACCGGAAAATGCTAATGGCCGGAGGGGATGGTCGTCAAGGTAAAACGTTTAAGTGCGAGGAAGGAGGAAGGAGGAAGCTGGAAGCGGTAAGCGGGAAGCTGGGAGCTGGGAGCAGGGAGCGGGGAGCAGGGAGCAGGGGACAGGAAGCGCGAGGCGGGAGCAGCGCTCGATTGCGCTAACGCTGCTCTCTGACTTAGTCCCTGTTGAGAGGTGTACCTGATAGCTATTGCGAGGAGGCTGGCGGCATTAATTTTTCCGCGAGGTAGACGTAGGTTTCTGCCCAGGAGCGGGCTGTTTGTTTAAGGTCGGCGCCGGCGCCATGGCCGCCTTCGACGATTTCGTCGTAGAGGAAGGGCTCGTGGTATTCCTCCATTTTGGCGGCGAACTTACGCGCGTGTTGCGGGCCGACGCGGTCATCGCGCGTGGTGGTGAAGATGAGCGGCTCGGGATATTTCACGTCGGGTTTGAGCTGGTTGTAGGGCGAGATGCCGGCGAGGAAGGCGCGCTCTTCGGGCACGCTGACGGAGCCGTACTCGGCGACCCAGCTGGCGCCGGCGGCGATCTTCTCGAAACGGAGCATGTCGAGGAGCGGGACCTGAATGACGATGGCGTTCCAGAGGTCGGGGTGCTGGGTCATTTCGACACCCATGAGCAGACCGCCGTTGGAGCCGCCGATGATGCCGAGGTGGGCGGGTGAAGTAATTTTGCGCGCGACGAGATCCTCGCCGACCGCGGCAAAGTCGTCGTAGATGCGCTGACGGTTGGTCTTGAGGCCGGCCTCATGCCAGGCGGGGCCGAATTCGCCGCCGCCGCGGATGTTGGCGAGTACGAAGACGCCGCCTTTTTCGAGCCAGAGCTTGCCGGCGATCGCCGAGTAGCGGGGCGTTTCGGAGATTTCGAAGCCGCCGTAGGCGTTGAGCAGGGTCGGGTTCTGCGCGTTCAGCTGCATGTCCTTGCGATGAACGACGAAGTAGGGGACTTTGGTGCCGTCCTTCGAGGTGGCGAAGAGCTGTTCGGTGGTGTCCTGGGACGCGTCGAAGAGCGGCGGCTGGGAGCGGGAGAGGGTGAGGCGCCCGGTGGCTGCGTCGCCCTGGAGAAGGGAGGGCGGGGTCAGAAAGCTCTGGGAGCTGAGGAAGAAGGTCTCGTTGGCATCGCTGGCGGTGACAATGCTGATGGTGCTGTTGTCGGGGACGTCGAGGGGTTTGGAGGTCCAGGCGTCTTTGCTGGTTGGAGTGAAGACGTACGCGCGGCCGAGAACGTGCTTCAGGGTCGCGACGAGGAGACGTGACTTCGTAGTGGCGTAGCCATTGAGGAACTCGTCGGCCGTGGGCGCGAAGACGATGGTGGGCTTTGGATGGGCGGGGTCGCGCAGGATATCGGAGAGGCGGACGGAGAGAAGCGAGCCCTGGGTGAACTTCGGACCAGCGGGATCGGGGGTCCAGTCCTCGTGGGTGTCGATAAGCAGGCGACCGGCGAGCAGGCCGACGGGGTTCGCTTTGCGGGGGATGTTGAGTTCCCTCAGACCGTCGGGGGTTTTGATCCACCAGCGAGATTCGAAGAAGGAGACCGCACGCGTGAAGAGGGTAACGTGTTCGCCCTGGGCGTCGTGCAGCACAGCGCTCTGTGCGCTGATGTCGTCGGGTTCGCCGCGAAAGATCTCTTTTGCCGTGTCGAGCGGTGTGCCGCGCTGCCACTCCTTAATGATGTATTGGTAGCCGGATTTGGTCATGCTGCCAGGGCCCCAGTCGCGGCCGATGAGGAGCGTGTCTTTGTCTTCCCAGGAGATGTCCTGTTTGCTGTGAGGCGAGGAGAAGCCGCCATCGACGAATTTGTTCTGCCTGAGGTTGAACTCGCGGGAGGTGGAGGCGTCTTCGCCGCCGACGGAGAGATCGAAGACGCAGTATTCGTCGCCGGGATAGAGGCAGTTGGCGCCGTGAAAGACCCAGCTGGTGTTTTCCTGTTTGTCGAGGGCGTCGACATCGAGGACGGTCTGCCAGTGAGGCGTGGGGCTGGAGTAGTCGGAGAGAGTCGTTTTGCGGAGAAGGCCGCGAACGTTCTTCTCATCGTTCCAGAAGTTGTAGACGAGGTCGCCGCGCAGGCCGGGGACGGGCAGGCGGTTCGGGTCCTCGCTGACTTTGAGGGCTTCGTCGTTGAAGGTAGCGAAGCGCGGATCGGCTTCGAGGACTTTGGCGGTGCGGGCATTTTCCGTCTTCACCCAGTCCATGGCACGGGCACCGGTCGGCTCTTCGAGCCAGATGTATTTGTCTTCGGGATCGGAAGACTGGCTTTGCGCGGAGAACGAGACGGGGCCAAGAGCGAGGCAGACGAGAGCAAGCGAGGGGAACAGAATGGCACGCACTTTCGACATTCGAAAAGCTCCTGAAAGGACAGTGCCAACAATTCTAAACACCGGCGCGGAGAAACACGAAGACGCTCCGGTGAGGGAGCGTCTCCTGTGACGAATTCTCGTATTGCTGTGACCTCTTGGGCCGCGGCTTTATTGCTGGACGAAGAACTCGGTCATGGCGGGGGCGTTGGCGGCTGCGGCGGGAGGACTGGAGAGGCCGAGGGCTTCCATGACGGTGCGGAGCATGCTTTCGTGCTGGTAAACGGTGGAGGAGGCTTGCGTGTAGCCCGGTTTGACTATGGGTCCCCAAAGGACGGGGGAGACGTGGCCACCGCCGTAGGTGGTGTCGGTGTCCGCAGCTTCGTCGAAGTCGACAATGAGGAGTCCGTCGCCGCCGGACTGGAATGCGGAGTTGGCGGAGAGCGGGGTGACGATGTTGGTTTGAAGCCAAGTGTCGGCTTGTTGCGGAGTGCCGTTGTGGGCATCGTCGTTGACGTCGGGGACGATGAAGGAGAAGTCGGGGAGGGCATTGTTGGCGAGGTCGGTGGCGAACTGGGAGAAGGGCCAGATGACTTCGTTCGCGACCTGCTGGTTGCCGGCGACGTCGGAGAGCATGGCGAAGGGATTATGGCGGATGAGATAGAGGCCGGTGTTGCCGCCGGCGTATCCCTGTGTAATGGCTTCGGCGTAGACACGGAAGGAGGCGCCGGTGGAGAGCATGCGGCGCGCGATGTTGTCGACGTTGAAGACGGTGGTGGAGTTGTCGTCGGTGGTGAGGAGCTGGCCGGTGGTCAGCATGAAGTAATTGCCGATGGAGGGGTGCGAGTCGGCGTAGTAGTTGGTGGGGAGCGCGCCGTGGGCGATGAGGGTGTTGAGATTGGGCCAGACGGTGGTTGCGCCGATGACGGTGGAATAGCTTTGGTTCTCTTCCATGACGAGAACGACGTGATGGCTTGGCGGAACCTGCGGGGGTGGGGGCGCAATGGTCTGGACGGCGATGGAGGCGGTTCCGGATCTGGTCGCGTCCTGCGTGCTTGTGGCGGTGACCGTGGCGGTGGCCGTGGATGAGGGCGCGGTGAAAAGTCCGGTGGAGGAGATGGTGCCTCCGCCCGAAACGGACCAGGTGACGGCGGAGCTGAAGGCGCCCGTGCCCTGGACGTTGGCGCTGCATTGTGAGGTCGCGGCGGGCGCGACGGTGGACGGGCTGCAGGTGGGGGAGACGGAGGAGATGGTAGGGGAGGTGGTCTGCGGCGGTGTGGTGCTGGTCTGAGTGCTGCCGCAGGACATTAGGGCCGAGAGAACCAGGCAGGCGAGCGGAGCGCAGATGCAGGGATTTTTCAAAGGAACTTCACAGCTGGTCGTATAGAGAGCTGGGGTGGCGGAGGTGGTTGCCTGCTCTCGACCTGCAAATAAGTAACTTGCGAGCGGCTTCTGCGGGTCGGTGATCGATTCGGCAGATGGAAGTGGTTTGAGGAAGAGCCGTCGGGGGCTTCAAGGGCATTTGATTTTTTGGCCATTTATGGAGTCAACCCAAAATGGAACTGAGGCGAGTACCTTCGGGAGGGATTGAGGGGCGAGTGGTATGGACTGTCGGCTTGCGGGGGAGCACGCTTCTTGCAGTGGGGTGAACCTGGCGTTCTCCGGGTTTGGGGTTGGGGGTGGTTTTTCGGCAGCTATTCAGTCGCGGCACGATATAAACCGAAGAAAAGCTGCTCGACGAATTCCGGAGACACCACACTCGCCGTGATTGAGGCAGCTATTCGTGGCGGAGGGCTACCATAGGGTCGACGCGGGAGGCGCGCATGGCGGGGACGATGGAGGCGGCGAGGGCGACAGTGGTGAGGGTGACGGCGGCGATGGTGAAGGTGGCCGGGTCGTGGACGCGGACGCCGAAGACGAGGCTCGCGAGGACGCGGCCGAGGGCTAGCGCGCCGAGGAGTCCGACGCCGACGCCGATGGCGGCGACTGTGATGCCTTCAACGACGATGAGGCGCAGGACATGGGGGCGGGTTGCGCCGAGGGCCATGCGGACGCCGATTTCGCCGGTGCGCTGACTGACGGACCAGGCGAGCACGCCGTAGATGCCGAGGGAGGCGATGAGCAGGGCGACAGCAGCGAAGACGCCGAGGAGAACGCTGTTGAGGCGCGGCTGCGAGGCGCTGTTCGAGAGCCACTCGTCTTCGGTGCGGATGTTGGCGAGGGCAAGCTGGGGGTCGAGCTCGCGGATTTTTTGACGGACGGAGGGGAGCAAGGAGTCGGGCGGTGGATCGGTGCGGACGACGACGTCCATGAGGCCGGCGGTGCGGGCGGCGACGGGGTAGTAGAGCTGTGGGGATTCCTGGTTCAGGGCTGTGTCGCGGACATCGCCAACGACAGCGATAACGGTGAATGCGAATTTGGGGGCGGCGGAGGGATGGAGGACGCGGCCGAGGGGATCGGCATCGCCCCAGAATTTTTTTGCGGTGGACTGGCTGACGATGGTGACACCGGCGGTGGTGGAGTTGTCGGCGTCGGTGAAGTCGCGGCCACGGAGGAGAGGGATGCTCATGGTTGCGAAGTAGCCGGGGCTGACGATGCGCCAGTCGATGGGCACGAGCGTGGAGGGAGGGAGGATGGACTGGCCGGTGGCGAACATAGGATGCGTGGTGTAATTGCCGGCGCCGAAGGGGATGCCGCTGGAGACGGCTGCGCCGCGCACGCCGGGAATGGAGTGGAGCCGGTCGAGGAGAGCGCGATAGAGTTGGGCTGCGCCACCGCCGGTGAGGGGATATTTCGCAACGGGCGGGTCGAGCTGGAAGGTGAGCAGGCCGTGGGGTTGGAAGCCGATGTGAACGTGCTCGAGGTTGGCGAGGGTTTGGATGAGGAGGCCGGCACCGATGAGGAGGATGGTGGCGAGGGCGAGTTCAACGGCGGCAAGCGTATTGCGAAGGCGCGCACCGGTGGCGCCGGCGAGGCCGCGGCCACCCTGACGGAGGACATCGTTGAGGTTGCCGCGGGAGCCGCGCAGGGCAGGCGCGATGCCGAAGAGCACTCCGGTGAAGAGGGTGAGGCTGACGGCGAACCAGGCGACGGTGGCGTCCATGGCGATGACGGGGATGGGGAGGGTGCCTGGCGGCAGGACGCGATTGAGTACGCGGAGCGAGCCGATGGCGGCGAGGAAGCCGACGAGTCCGCCGCCGCAGCAGAGGACGACGCTTTCAATGAGGAGCTGACGCACGAGTCGGTGGCGGCTGGCGCCCATGGCGGTGCGCATGGCCATTTCGCTCTGGCGGGCTGCAGCGCGGGCCAGCAGGAGATTGGCGATGTTGGCGCAGGCGATGAGCAGGACGAGCAGAACGGCGGACATGAGGATTATCAGACCGGATTTGAGGTCGGGGCTGACGAAGGTGTCGAGCATGGAGATGAGGCGGATGCCCCAGTCGTGAATTTCGGGATGAACCTGGCCGTTGTGGGCGGATATGGCATTCATCTCGGCCTGAGCCTGGGCGATGGAGACGCCGGGCTTGAGACGGCCGAAGACAGTGTTGACGTGGTTGAGGCGATTTTCGTTGGCGGGATCGATGATGAGCGGCGTATAAATGTCCCCGCCGCTGAGCAGATTAAGCGCGGCGGGTGCGATGCCGACGACGGCAGTGGGCTGGCCGTTGAGGGTGATGGTGCGGCCGATGATGGAGGGGTCGGAGCCGAAGCGACGCTTCCAGAGGCCTTCTCCGATCATGACGACGGGCGGCGCGCCGGGTTTCTCCTCGCTATCGTTGAAGTCGCGGCCGGCGAGGGGATGGAGGCCGAGCAAGCGAGTGAGCGCGGGACTGATGGGATTGCCGGTGAATTGTTCGGGGTCGCCGGAGCCAGTGATGGTGTAGTTGGCGTAGCTGATGGCGCCGAGTTGTTCAAAGGAGCGGTTCTGGTCACGCCAGTCGATGAAGTTGAGGATGGAGGATCCGAAGCTGGGGAGGTGGAGCTTGTCGTTTTTCTCCGCGACCTGGACGAGGTTGGACGGATCTTTGAAGGGAAGGGGATGCACGAGGACGGCGTTCACGATGCTGAAGATGACGATATTCGCGCCGATGGCGAGGGCGATGGTGAGGACGACGGCGGAGGTGAACAGCGGGGCCTTGCGCATGATGCGGAGAGAGTGGAGGACGTCGCTCATGGATGTGCCGACCTTCCGGGGATGAAGACTTCAAGCTACAACGAAAATGGACATGAGTGAGGGTCCTTGTGATGAAATGCGGCTCACGATGGGCAATTACGCAGTTTTGCGGGGCTCAGGTAGATAATCCTCGAAGGGAATCCAGGGACGGTATGAACGAATGAGCACGGTTTTGGTAACAGGGGGCTCGGGTTTCATTGGGAGCCATTGCATTGTGCAACTGCTGGCGGCGGGGCATACAGTGCGGACGACAGTGCGGTCTCTCGATCGCGAAGCGGGTGTGCGGGCGATGCTCGCACACCAGCATGCCAACCCCGGGCATACAGGGGACACCGAGCAGGTGGGCGGCGCGGAGCCGGGGGAGCGGCTGAAATTCTTTGCGGCGGATTTGCTGAAGGACGAGGGGTGGGCGGAGGCCGCGAAGGGCTGCGACTATGTGCTGCACGTGGCGTCGCCGTTTCCAGCGAGCGTGCCGAAGGACGAGAACGAAATCATTGCGCCAGCCGTTGAGGGGACGGTGCGGGTGTTGCGGGCGGCGCGCGATGCGGGCGCGAGGCGGGTGGTGCTGACGTCGTCGTTTGCGGCGATTGGGTATGGGCAGCGGCCTCAGAAGGAGCCGTTCAGTGAGAAAAACTGGACGAATTTGAAAGGCGCAGGGGTGCTGCCTTACGTGAAGTCGAAGACGGTGGCTGAGCATGAGGCGTGGAACTTCATGGGGCGAGAACGCGGCAGCCTGGAACTGGCGGTTGTGAATCCTGTAGGTGTGTTTGGGCCGGTGCTGGGGCCGGATTACTCGACTTCGATCATGCTGGTGCAGCGGTTGATGGATGGAGCGGTGCCGGGATGTCCGAAGCTGTGGTTTGGCGTGGTGGATGTGCGGGACGTGGCGGACTTGCATATTCGGGCGATGACGCATCCGGAGGCGAAGGGGGACCGTTTTCTGGCGGTGGCTGGAGATTTTCTGTCGATGCGGGAGATGGCGCGAGTGCTGAAGAGCCGCATGGGGGTGTGGGCGAAGCGCGTGCCGACGGTGCAGCTGCCGAACTGGGTGGTGCGGCTGGTGGCGATGCGGGATGCGGCGGCGAAGCAAATTGTGCCGGAGTTGGGGAAGCGGAAGAACGCGACCAACGAACATGCGCGGAAGGTGCTGGGTTGGGAGCCACGGTCGAGTGACGAGGCGATCGTAGCGACGGCGGAGAGTCTGGTGCGGCTGGGACTGCTGAAGGACAGCAGGAAGCCGGAAGCTGGAAGCCGGAAGCTGGAAGCCGGTAGCCGGTAGCCGGGAGCCAGGAGCCAGGAGCCGGGAGCCAGGGCTTCCCGACCGATGGATCAGCAACGGAGACGGTTACGAATGAAGGTTATTGTCACGGGCACGACGGGCATGGTGGGCGAGGGCGTGATGCTGGAGTGCCTGCAGCATCCGGACATGGAGGAAGTGTTGTCGGTGAGCCGGCGGCCTTATGGGGTTTCGCTTCCAAAGTTGAAGGAAAGCATTGTGCCGGATTTCATGCAGCTGGCCGGGGTGGAGAGGGAGTTGAGCGGGTACGATGCATGCTTTTTTTGCGCGGGCGTGAGCAGCGTGGGCAGGAGTGAGGAGGAGTACACGCGGATCACGTACGAAATGACGCTGCATTTTGCGGAGACGGTGGCGCGGGTGAATCCGGGGATGGTGTTCACGTATGTGTCGGGCATGGGGACGGACTCGACGGAGAAGGGGCGGAGGATGTGGGCACGGGTGAAAGGGCGGACGGAGAATGCTCTGACGCGGGTGAGGTTTCGCGGCGCGTATAACTTTCGGCCGGGATTTATGCGGGCTATGCCGGGGCAGCGGCATCTTCCGGGGCCCTACAAGGCGGTGGGGTGGCTTTATCCGGTGCTGCGGGTGGTGATACCGAATTATGTGAGCACGCTCGAGGATGTGGGGCGGGCGATGATCCGGTGCGTGACACAGGGATATCCAAAACAGATTCTGGAGGTTCGGGATATTAATGCAGCCGGTAGCCTGTAGCCGGCAGCTAAACAGGCGTCGGCTGGTCAAGCGGCTCGGCCGTCACGCGGCCGGCTCAAGGACTAAAGCGAAAAGGGGCGCGGCCAGACGCATTCAGGGAGCGACGCAGGCGAAGCTGGCAGCATCGTTGGGATCGCCCGAGCCGTTGTACTTCGCCACTTTGGGATATGGGCAGAGGGGTCGGGTCATGACGGCCTTGGTGCCGCCGGTTTCCTGGGAAGAATATTTTGTCGCGACGATGTCGCCTGGGGGAGAATCTTTCTCGACCCAGTCTTCGAGGGCATCGAAGAGGCCGAACTTCGAGCCTTTGGCAGTTGGGACGCCGAGTTGTCCGAAGGCGCTGGGGCCGGGACCGCCAACGCAGTGCTCGACACCGGGAGCCATGTAGAGGCGAGTGAAGGAGTCGACTTTTTCAGCGCCCATTTTTTGCCGCACGCTCTGGTAGTACGAGATCGTGTTGAGGGGCGAGATGGCGGGGTCGTTCCAGCCGTGATAGACGATAAGCTTGCCTCCGCGCGCGGCGAAGCGGTTGAGGTCGGGATCGGTGGAGTCGAGGTCGGCGGCGGTCTTCCACGTTGACTGCTCGATGGAAGCGTCGAGATCGGCGGTGAGCACATTCCATTTGGGATCGCCGGTGACGATGTAGCGGAAATCGTTGAGTGCGTATTGCGCGGCAGCCGAGGCTCCGGGGCCTTCGCCGACGACCCAAATGCTCCAGGCGGTTTCGTCGCCCATGGTGAGTCCGGGAAATAAGGTCGCGCCGTTGCGATCTTTGACGCCGGCATAGAGGCTCTTGAGCGCATCGATCTGTGGCTGGGTGAGGCAATCGGGCGAATCGTCGCCTTTGCAGAGCAGCACGCTTGGATCGAAATGGCATTGGGACGGGTCGGCGATCATGCCGTCCTTGAGGCCGTCGAGGGCGTCGCAGGCGGCGAGCGAGGCTTTTTGAATGGCGGGGAGTTTGAGGTCGGAGATGTACGATCGGGGATCGGCGGTGAGGCTTTGCGTGGCCGAGACAGCCGCGCCGATCAGGTGGGACCAGTTATTGGCAGGCGCTCCAGCGAGAATGCCATCGTAGTCGTCTGGAAAACGCTGCGCTTCCATCAGGGCTTCGCGGCCACCATCGGAGCAGGCGTCGAAATAGGCCTTGGACTGAGGCTTGCCGTAGTAAGCCTGGATGATCTGCTTCGCAATTTCGGCGGTGAGGTGGACGGCGCGCCAGCCGAAGTCTTTTACCTTTTCGGGATGACCGAAGGCCCAGCTGGCGTCGCCGGCTTCGGCGCGATGGCCGGCATCGGAGCCGGCGACGGCAAAGCCGCGCATGAGGTAGCCGCCCATCTGGCGAAAGTAGATTGACCCGGCGAATCCGCCATTGCCCGTGCCGAGGAATCGGCCGTTCCAATCCTGATCGGGCAGCCAGACTTCGAAGTGGATGATGGAGTCGGTGGTGGGATGGAGCACGCCGGCCACACGGCAGAAGCTGGGCAGTTTCTCGAGGGGCGGGGTATTGGGGACGGTCAGCGTGCCTGAGGTTACCGGTTCGGCCAGGGTGATGGTGGTGTTTTGCAGCGCGAGTTGTTTGAGCGCGGCACAGTCCGCGGCGTGTAGCTGAACGAAACTTTGTGCTGTGAGTGCGGTCGCAAGAACGGCCAGGGTCCGCAGCATGGAGGTGGCTTGCCCCTTTCTGCTTCGGAACCGTTTTATCAGAAGAAGGCGTCGGAAGGATGATCCGAGGGCCACGCGCCGCCACGGGTCAGCGAGCGGCGGCTGTGGTTTGTTGATATTCCTCGTAGGGGCCTTTGAAGTCCTCGATGACGCCGTGCTCAAAATGCCAGATGCGCGTCGCGACTTCGTCGATGAGGTCGTGGTCGTGGGTGACGAGGAGGACAGTGCCTTCGTAGCGCTGCAACGCAATATTGAGCGCGTTGATGGCTTCGAGGTCGAGGTGGTTGGTGGGCTCGTCGAGGATGAGCAGGTTGGGTTTGAGGAGCATGAGCTTGCAGAAGATGAGGCGCGCGGCTTCGCCGCCGGAGAGGGCGTCGGTGGGCTTGAGGCCTTCTTCGCCGCGGAAGAGCATCTGGCCTAGGATGCCGCGGATGTCTTCGGTGGTAGCTTTGGCGTCGAACTGACGGAGCCAGTCGAGGACGGTGGTGCCGGGCTCGATGACGCCGGTGTTGTCCTGGGGGAAGTATCCGATTTGGAC
>CAZHTJ010000108.1:0-9276 GCA_964535525.1 uncultured Acidobacterium sp.
AAGAATCACGGACGCCGGAGCAGCCCTCCCCCAGAACTGCCCACAGATGCGAAAATAGGGCTTCAGGTGGTTTGTGTAAAGCAATCTTCAGTAATTTTTGGTAATAGGGATAAACTGTTACTGAAGCGCGAACTAAACGTTACTGAAGATCGGTGTTCAGGGATCGTCCGGGTCGAGATCATCGATGATCTGCCTCGCACGCAAATGCAACGGGATCGGGTTCAAGCCCACAGGTCAAGAACTCGATTTCGCCGAGGCCATCAAGCTCTCGAGCAGCCAGATTCATGGCCCCAGATACCATTCTCTCTGAATCGGTTAACAGCAATACAGCAGGACCAGCGCCGCTGAGTGCCACGCCCATGATTCCCGCTTTGCCAGCAAGTGGCAGCAACCTGGGAAGTAGCGGGCATGCTTCAACCCGATACGGCTGATGCAGGCGGTCGACCATGGCAGCAGCAATCACGTCGATGTTCCCGGCAGCAAAAGCGGCTGTCAGCAACGTTGCCCGTTGCAGATTTGCTACTACGTCCTGTCGCATGTAGGTGGCCGGGAGCATGTCTCGCGAGGCCGCCGTTGGCAGGGGCTTGTCGGGTATGGCGATCACGGCGCGCCATTCACCAGGTGGGCGAATCGAAACGGCGTGAACCTCATCTCCTTCCATTGTGCTGGCGACGAATCCACCCATCCAGCAAGCCGCAGCGTTGTCAGGATGACCCTCCAGCCGCGACGCTTCCGCTAATATCCGCCGACGGCTCCAGGAGAGGCCGCCAAAATGCGACGCCAATGCGACCGCAGCCAGCCTAACCGAAGCCGATGAGCCGCACCCCATTCCCAATGGAATCTGGTTGTTAACCTGATACTTCAGCGGAATGAACGATCGCTGATGATCAGCCAGGACCATCCTATACGTTTCAAGGAGTAGGTTATTCTCCGTAGCGCCGCAGATTTCCGCGCCGCGACCGGTCGCTTCCACTGTGACGCGATCAGATGGGCAAGCATCCACATAGAGAAAGAGCTTGAGCGCCAAAGCAATGGAATCAAATCCTGGCCCTAGATTCGCAGAGGTCGCCGGTAGTCGCAACCGAATGCCACCCATCAGTGAACCCGCTCTAACTCGCGCAACACCTGATCAGGGGATGCGTCAATTCGAATCGCCTTATGGCGCGTCCCTTCTATCTCCAATCCAAGCCCTGCCATTTCTGTTTCAGCCGGGATTTCGCCGCGATGATATTGGATTGTGTAATCAGGGTCCTTCAGCGTGTGACCGGTAAGCACGAGGACCACCGATTCTTGATGGCCAACCTTTCCCTGCTGCAACAACTTCTTCAAGCCGGCTAAAGTCACCGCCGACGCTGGTTCGCACCCAATTCCCTCGGCTCCAATCTCCGCTTTCGCAAGGGCAATCTCCGCCTCCGTAACCTCCTCAACCCAACCACCCGTTTCCTGAACCACCCGCGCCGCCTTCCGCCAGGAAGCGGGATTTCCAATGCGAATGGCCGTGGCCCGCGTATGGGCCTCTACCGGCTCGATCTTCTCTCCCCCGAATTCGTTCATCGCCCGCACCAACGGGTTCGCCCCGTGCGCCTGTATTACGGAAACTCTGGGCACCATCGTGGTCAAACCCAGTTGCTTCATCTCCAGGAAACCTTTGCCCAACGCTGAACTGTTCGCGAGGTTTCCTCCCGGAACAATCAAATGATCCGGTACGTCCCACTCCAGTCGCTCCGCAATCTCGAATGCCGCAGTTTTCTGTCCCTCAAGCCGGTAAGGGTTCACCGAATTCAGCAGATACACGGGCGCCCGCCGGACGACCTCGGCAAGCACGCGCACGCAACCGTCGAAATCGGTCCGCAGCTGAAGGGTCAGCGCTCCATAATCCAGCGCCTGGGCCAGCTTTCCCCAGGCAATCTCACCATCGGGAAGCAGTACCAGACTCCGAATCCCTGCGCGCGCCGCGTACGCTGCCATCGCCGCTGACGTATTTCCAGTAGAGGCACATGCCACCCAGTCAGCGCCGAGCCCCCGCGCAACCGAGATTGCGGTTGTCATGCCCGTATCTTTGAACGACCCTGTGGGATTCATCCCCTGGTGCTTGGCGCGCAGTTGCTTCACGTTCAATCGCTCTCCCGATTGCGGCAAATCGTATAGAGGAGTGTTCCCCTCCTCGAGCGAAACGATGTTGCCTTCCGCGCCGAAAATCGGCAGCATCTCACGAAACCGCCATACTCCGCTGCGATCGGCGGTCTCGAGCGACGATCGTCTTTCCTTCCACAACCACCGGAGCGCGCTCGGATTCGGACGCGCCTGTTTCAGGCCCGTCCAGCCCGGATAGACCACTTCGTACAAATCGCCACACTCCTCACACCGAAAGTCCCCAGGCAGCATAGCTGGAGGAATCTCCCGCGCGCAGCCGATACACCGCAACTGGCAACCTTCACTCATGATGAGACGGTAGTTCTCAGCCTAACACCGCAGTTTGTCGCCCCAGGATCGCTTACTTTCATCCAATCGCGGCTTCAGTATCGTATAAAATCGTCGAATGACGCCTCTCCTCACTCCTCGCGAAGCTGCCACGAGGCTTGGCATCTCTTATGCCGCTATCAAACAGTGGATCTATCGCGGCAAGCTGAAAGCCATCAAAACCCCCGGCGGTCACTACCGCATACCCGAGGCCGAACTCGACGCCCTGCTGTTCAAAGCGAAGCGACCCGAAACCCCGAGGCGTCAGATGATGCGTACCGTGAGCGGACGCAACCAGCTTGTCGGTCGCATTGTCGATTTGAAGATCGAGGGCCTGCTCGCGCAGGTTCGCCTGTCTATCGGCGGCCAGATCATAACTTCGATCATTACCGCTGACGCCGCCCGCGAAATGCGATTGCAAAAAGGCGAAACCGTCGCTGCCCTTATCAAGTCAACCGAAGTGATGGTGCTCCGTGTTTGATCGCCGCTTCGTTTACGCGTCTCTCCCGTTCCTCGTCTTTGCGAGTGCCTTCATTCGACCGGCGAGTTCGCAGCAACAGACCAATACTCTGCGCATCGCCGCCGCCGCCGACCTCCAACCGCTCTTGCCGCCGCTGCTGTCTCAGTTTGAAAAGCAATCGGGAATACGCGCCGATGCAGCCTTTCAATCCTCGGCGACCCTGGCGACCCAGATCATCGATGGCGCACCCTTTGACTTATTCCTCGGCGCCGACCTCTCCTTCCCGCAACGCGTCATCGATGCCGGCCGCGGCGAGGAAGCTAAGCCTATCCCGTACGCTCGCGGTACACTCGTGCTCTGGACCCGCAACGACTCCGGCGTCTCCACCCTTGCCCTCGATGCTCTCCGCGATCCCTCCGTCAAAACCATCGCCATCGCCAATCCCGAGCACGCCCCGTATGGGCGAGCCGCCCAAGCCTGCCTCCAGCATCTCAATCTCTTCGACATGCTCCGCCCCAAACTCGTCGTCGCCGAAAATATCGCCCAAGCCGCGCAATATGTCGATTCCGGTAACGCACAGGTTGGCTTCATCTCCCTCACCTCCGCCCTGACCCCACGCCTAAAAGCAAATGGCCACTTCATTCGCGTGGCCGCCGAGAATTACCCACCGATCATCCAGGGCGCAATCGTCATTCGAGGAAGTGCGGGCGCGGTCGCAGCTCATCGCTTCCTCGAATTCTTTGAGCAACCCGAGACACAACAGATGCTCGCCGCAGCAGGGCTCGAGCCCGTTCGTTAATGGACCTGCAGGCGCTCTGGCTCACCGTGCGTCTTGCCGCCACAACGACGTTCCTGCTCCTGGCGCTGGGAATCCCTCTGGCCTTCTGGCTAGCTTCGACACGCGCACACTGGCGTCCTCTGATCGAAGCCATCACCACTCTTCCGATCCTTCTGCCTCCTACCGTGATCGGCTTTTATCTTCTCGTCCTGCTTGGTCCCCATACCGGCTTTGGACGTTTCACTGCGCGAATCCTCGGGCATCCGCTGGTTTTCTCCTTTTCCGGACTCGTGGTTGGCTCGGTCATCTATAGTCTTCCTTTCGCTGTGCAGCCTCTGGCTGCCGGATTTCGTGCCATCGATCCGGCGCTCATCGAGCAGGCTCGGCTCCTCGGAGCAAGCCCCCTCCGCACGCTCACGTCGGTGTTGCTCCCTCTGTCCGCACATTCCATCGTTGCGGCCGCCGCGCTGTGCTTCACGCATACGATCGGCGAATTTGGAGTCGTTCTCATGATCGGCGGTGATATTCCTGGCGCCACGCGCACACTCTCGATCGCCATTTACGACCAGGTCCAGGACTTCTCCTACGCCGTCGCCAATCGGACCTCGCTCTTGTTGGTCGGCTTTTCCGCTCTGGCACTCGTGCTTCTGTACATGCGGCGCTCGGGGAATGAAAATCCGCATGCCTGATATCAACATCCAGCATCGCCTTGGGCGATTTTCTCTCGACGTCGAGTTCTCACCGCAGAATCAGTGGACTGTCATCTTTGGCCCGTCAGGCGCCGGCAAGAGCACGCTGTTGCGCATCGTCGCCGGTCTCATCCAACCAGATTCCGGCCGCATTCAGCTTGGCGGCAGAACCTTGCTCGATACCGTGAACCGCATATACGTTCCTGTCGGCCGCCGCTCCATTGGCCTCGTCACGCAGCAGCCTGCCCTGTTTCCCCACCTGACCGTCCGGGACAACGTCGCATTTGGTATCCGTCATCTGGATCGCGATCGCCGTCGAGACCGCATCATCGAGATGCTTCGTCTCTTCGGAGCCGAGCCCCTCGCCGACCAGCCGGCAAACCATCTTTCCGGCGGCGAGCGCAAACGGGTCGCATTGGCCCGCGCTCTGGCTCCGGCCCCTGATTTTCTTCTCCTCGATGAACCCCTGGCCGGACTGGATGACGATTCAGCTCGGGATATTCTGTCGAGCTTGCTCTCGCTTCGTGTCCGCTTGCTCTACGTCTCGCACGATCTCGCGGAAATTTGGCGCATGCCTGCCGACGTGATCCTTCTTGACTCCGGCCGCGTTGCGGCTGTCGGACCGCTGCAGCAGGTACTCGCCACCCATCGCGCCCAGTTGCTCCGTCACCTCAGCCTCTGACTTATTGCCTCTTTGCCCACACGCTCTGCAGGAACAAATACCGGTCCCGATGCTGATCCGCGCCTGCCTGCGGGTTCACGTCCAAATGCATTAGCTGCCAGCCAGTCTTGCCGTCATACTGCGGCCATTGGGGTGCGTCGCCGCCATTAGGATTGCCCGTCCGCGCGAAGTTCGTCCAGTAGGTCTCGATGAGGTCGCTCAGCTTCTCATCTTCCGACTGCCACACAGCCCCGGGCCGCGAGTGCAGGGTCCCGAAGACGTATTGGATCTCATCCGAGTGAAACGCACCTGATCCTGCGGGATGGTACTTATCGGCCGGTGATGGCCGCTCGAAGTGATAGCGATACACCGGTACGTCACCTGCCGCCGCTTGCGCCTCGAGCCATTCCCACGTCGAGAAGGCGATAAACTTGTCCCCCGCAAAATCGATCGCTGAACGCACCGCGTCCGCATCCGACTGCGCCGAGTAGACCTTCAGGAACTCCGGAGCCCGCTCGGCGAAGTCTCTCTCAGCCTGCTGCTGAAAACTCTGCGCCGTCGGCGGCTCGGGAGAATTCACCGCGAGTGCGCTCGGCTCATCGCGGTTCCACCCTGCCAGCAGCGGAACGTGCGCCTGGTTCCCTTCGCGGTAGATCTGCGGAACGCTCTCCGGCAGAAAATATCCGTCGACGTCAGGCACAAAATCGGGACGGATGTTTCCGCCCGCCGGATTCGTCTGTGTCGCCATCTTCTGCATCAGGTCCTCTGCGCTCATCGCTCGCAATGCCGCCAGGTCCGAAGTCCCAAATGCAGCCAGAGCGTACGCCGGGTCTTTCGTGAGCCTCTCCGCCAGCGGAGCAAAAGAAATTCCACGGCTGTTGAAGGCAGCGCCACTCTCGCCGATCGCGTGAACAAACAGCCCCCGCGCCAGCGGCGAAGCCATCTGCGCGCTCACCGAGAACGATCCCGCAGATTCCCCAAAAACCGTAACTTTATTCGGATCGCCCCCGAATGCGCCGATATTCCGGTGCACCCATTGAAGCGCCGCTGTCTGGTCCATGAGCCCGTAGTTTCCTGCGGCGTGTTGGGGCGACTCCGCCGCCAGGTCGGGATGCGCGAAGAATCCGAACAGCCCGAGCCGGTAGTTCATCGACACCAGCACCACGCCTTTGTGCGCCAGGTGCTCTCCATCCTGTCGCGGCTCTGAAGTCGCTCCGGCGACAAAGCCGCCGCCATAGATCCAGACCATCACCGGCAGTTTGGCTTTCTTGTCTCTGGCCGGTGTCCACACATTCAGGTTCAGGCAGTCTTCGCTCCCGCCCCCGTCACGAAATTCCATGTCGTGGTATATGTCCGGCTGCATGCAGCGCGAGCCGAAATTTGTCGTCTCTCGTACACCATTCCACTTAAGCCCCGGTTGCGGCGGTTTCCAGCGGAGTGTCCCGATCGGCGGAGCCGCATAGGGTATCCCCAGGAAGATGCGAACCTGGCCGTCGTCGGCCATCTTGCCCCGGATCTTTCCCTTGTCCGTCTTGATCGTCAGCTGATCGTCGGCCCTGGCCGTCAATCCCAAAATCAGGCTCAGCATGCAAGCTGCACCGCACGATAATCGAACGGGAAAACGCACTCACACCCCTGACTCCAGCAAGTTCTCTCGTGAAACGAACCACAATATCAGAGTGAAGCAACCTCGCGCTCCGCCGCAAGCATGTCATTCACAGTCTCTCGCCTCCGGATCAGACTGGACTTCCGACCCTTCACCAGCACTTCAGCAGGGCGAGGTCGCGAGTTGTAGTTCGAAGCCAACGACATCCCGTAAGCCCCCGCGTCGAGGATCGCCACCAGATCGCCCTGGCGCAGCGGCGGCAGTTCCCGATCCCGCGCGAAAAAATCTCCCGTCTCACAAACCGGACCAACGACATCCGCAACCACCTTCCGCGACGATCTGCGGCGTCTCACTGGAACGATCTCGTGATACGCCTGGTACAAGGCTGGCCGGATAAGATCGCTCATCGCCGCATCGGTTATCACAAAGGTCTTGTTGCCGCTCTTTTTCACATACAGCACGCGTGCCAGCAGTGCTCCCGCCTGCGCGACGATAAAGCGCCCCGGTTCCAGCAGCAGCTTGAGGCTGTCCACTGACTGCATCGCCGGGATCACCGCCGCCGCGTACTGGCGCACCTTCTCCGCAGGATTGGACGGCTGGTCAACGTGGTACTCCACTCCCAGCCCTCCACCAATGTCCATGTACTGGATCGCATGTCCGTCTTTCCTCAGCTTGTCGATCAGCTTGACCACGCGCTCGGCTGCCGCGCCAAATGGATCCGCGCTCCGGATTTGCGAACCGATATGGACGCTCACCCCGCAGGCTTCGAGATACTTCCCACGTTTCCGGTACACCGCTTCAGCCCGGCGAATGTCAATACCGAATTTGTGTTCTCGCATCCCCGTCGATATGTAAGGATGCGTCTCGGCAAAGACGTCGGGGTTAACGCGCAGAGCAAACCGCGCCCGCTTATAGAGTCTTCCTGCGCGCTGGGAGAGAAGTTCAAGCTCTTGTTCGCTCTCGACATTGAACAGCAGGATATTCGACCTCAGGGCAAGATCCATCTCGGCTGCGGTCTTGCCGACACCTGAAAAGACAATCCTCTCTGCCGCCGCGCGATCGACACTAAGAACCCTCTCCAGTTCGCCGCCGGAAACAACGTCGAATCCGCATCCCTTCCTGGCGAGCAACCGGAGGATCGCCAGGTTTGAATTGGCTTTAACGGCATAGCACAACGTGTGCGGGACCGCGCTGAACGCCTCCCGGAAGAGCTCAACACGCTGCGCAATATGCGTCGCCGAGTAAACGTAAAGCGGCGTTCCATGTTTGCGTGCGAGCTGCTCCATGCTCACAGCGTCGCAAGCCAGCGCACCTCGTGCATCGGGATAAGCAAACGGACGGTTCGAAATGGAAGCGCCTCACAAGAAGGATGTCCCTGACATTATCGGGCTTCCCCCGCCCCGTAAGCTCACGACCGGCGTCCAAACTTCCGACCAGGTGCTTTCCCGTGCTCTCCGGGTTATCCCGGGCAGGCATTATGGATGAGCGTCGATTTCAAAGTTCAGGGTCGTGCTGCCTGCCGCCGCAGTCACGAAAAGTCGAGCGGCCAACCCATTCGACGAGAGCGGTGTAAAGCTGACCGAACCATCGATTCCCGATATCGCCAGGAGCGTCTGCTGCTCCAGAACCGGGGCAGGAGCACAGCTTCCCTGACTTGGGCATGGCTCCGTCCACCCGTCGAGCGTCTGTGCAAACGTGACATTCGCCCCGGCAAGTGGGTGCCCAAACGCGTCATTCACGTGCAATACCACCGGAACAAAGGTCTGGCTTGCGGAAATGTACTGCGATGTGCCGCTCCATGGGGTAATTACGGCGGTTTCCGAATGCACCGGCGTCACAGTGAGAGTCGCGCAATTCGTAGTTCCTGCGAGACAAGCATTCATGGCTGCGTTGGCGCTCAAACTGAACGGCCCGGCAGAAACCTGGTTAATGACGAGGCCGCTCGCATCGCTGCTGTTTTGGCTGGTCGCAACGCTAACGCCCGAGGTTGCTGACGTCCAGGTGACGGTTTGTCCCGCCATTGCCACGCCCGACTGATTGAGCACCAGTGCCTGCACCGGCCATTGCACAGTAGCTCCGATCACGAGGTAGAGATTCGGCGTCAAAGCGACGATGGAAGGCGGAGCTGCACCCTTAAATTCGGCGAGTACGCTGTTCGCATTGGTCAGCGACGCAGTAATTTGTGCCAGTGCTGTCGAGGCTGGAGTAACCAACAACGTGGCTGTGCCGTCCCCGGCGGTGATCACGGTGCATGAAGATTGCCCACAGCCAAGCTGGGCTGCGCCTTCCGTGACAGCGAAGCTCACCATGACGGCCGGCGCCGGAGTCTGGGTCGCGACATCGATGACCCGCACAGTGATGGGCTGGGGTACTCCGATGGGGACCGTACCCATTGGAGCAACCAGAAGCGAAATGGCATCGTCGGGCTCCGCATCGTAGCTCACTCCACTGGTAATGGCCGCGATACTGAGGGTCTGCAAATCCTGAATTTGCACGAGAGCCGTTCCCGTTGCCCCGCCAGATGAAGGAGCCATCGCGACGATGGTCGTGGGAGTCACACTCATCACCTGGGCCGCGACGCCATTCACTGACACAGTTACTGAGGGACGGAATCCAATTCCC
>CAZHTJ010000108.1:9376-11570 GCA_964535525.1 uncultured Acidobacterium sp.
GCTTCCACCGTGAATTCGCGCCCACCGCGGGCCCACCATTGAAACCACTCCGTGTGCCCGTACCCGGTGAGGCGGGCTGTCCATTCACCGGTGACTGGAACCGTCGCCGGCGAAGCTTCTGTTCCATCGGCTTCGGTTTGACTTTGATCCGCCGCATCATCGATGACGACATTCTGGTTGGTGGCGGACCCGGCGCTCAGAGTGCCGAGCTGAACGACCGGCATTGTGCCGGAGGGAGTCACCTGGCCGGTCGAGTAGGGTCCGACCGAGGAGTTCCCCGTGTATAGCGAATTCACGCTCTCGAATGTGAGCTGATACAGCGATGCTGTCGCGCCAGGAGGCAAGGGAACGCCGCTGAGGTCGAAGAATCCCTCCAGAGAGGGATCATCGCTGCCGAAGCGGTTGAGTGGATTGCCGGATGGGTCGGTTGAACCTGTGACCGGATTACCATCGTTGCCCTGGAAATACGCTCCGCTGACTGCCGTAGCCGTGTAACTGAGATCAGGAGCGCCATTCACGAGCGGCTGCAGGACGACGTTGACGCCCTGCATACCCTCGCCGCTCGGGAACTGAATGGTTCCCTGCACTGAAATCGTCGCGGTTGCGGTGATCGTCTTGCCGGGAAAGCTACTCAGGTTCGCAGCCGTCACGGGATAAAGACGGTTCAGAGCGGCTACATCGTCCGTTCTCAGCTGGGTCGGATCGGAGATGCATTGGCCGCTGCCTCCATTGCAGAGCCTTTCGATGGGGTGCATGATCGGCCAGCCTGCGAGGCTACCGGTGCTGAACTGGTTGGTGTCAAACATCTCCTCGTTGGTTTGTGACCAGTCGAGACCGAGGACACGGCCGAAGCCGCGGACAAGC
This sequence comes from uncultured Acidobacterium sp., assembly GCA_964535525.1. Lineage (GTDB taxonomy): Bacteria > Acidobacteriota > Terriglobia > Terriglobales > Acidobacteriaceae > Palsa-343. Next base: position 10,241 of record CAZHTJ010000108.1, read on the forward strand.
TGATACTGTAGATTCGCAATCTGATTCGCCGTGGCTGCACAGAGCCCATTGACCAGAACCAGCGCGTGAGCGATGTTGCCAGTCACAGCGAGGTTATCCACCGAGACGATCACGCCGTTGTTCTGGCAGACCAGGGGCGAACTGGCTCCGGGACCGTAGATGGCGTCAATCACGGAACCGTCCTCGTCGTAAACCACCGCGACCGGTTTGTTCGTGGCGGTCGACTCAATGTCGGCCGGCAACGTGATGCCGTTCGCTCCTGATTCGACATTCGAACCGTTGACGTCTTCGGCAAGGTTGCCGCCGGACTGGATGGAAACAGCTGCGGTGCTGATGTTGCTCCACACTGCGGCGGCGGTTGCGACCATCGCATTCGCCTGGGTCTGGCTGACCTGTGCGCTTAGATCGCCGAGGTCGGTGTAGTAGCTGACCTGTCCGTTGGCCCAGACAACGGGCTGGCCTTTGACCGAGGAGTTGAAGTAGCTCGAACCGGCGACCCAGCGCGGTCCGCCAGCGTATGCCATTTGACCGGCAAAGATCGGAATCAGGGAGAGAAGAATCAGTAAGTCCGAGACAGTTGCCGATGTCGATTGGGAGTCTTCCGATCCAGAGCGGCGAGACATTGCGGGACCTCCGGAAGCGGCGAAGAGGAGAGCGGAGGCTGCTTCCGAATTCATTTCGACACATGGAGGGCGCGCGGAACAGAAGAATCGAAGTTGAAGGCACGGGCATCATCTCAGTTCGGGACGACGGGCTTGAGCGGTTCCAATTCGGGAGGCGACGAGGCCCGCTCTGCGATTGGGCTTGTTTGAGTTCGGGTCGCAGGTACAATTTGAAAGTTCAGGCAAATGGCAGAAAACATCCGCGATACAGTCATCCTTGGTTCCGGCTGCGCCGGACTGACCGCAGCGATCTACGCAGCTCGGGCGAATCTGAAGCCGCTGGTGCTCGAGGGGCACGAGCCAGGCGGACAGTTGTCGATCACGACGCTGGTCGAGAATTTTCCGGGCTGGCCGGAAGGCATTCAGGGGCCGGAGCTGATCGAGAACATGCGCAAGCAGGCGTCGCGATTCGGCGCCGAATTCCGGCTGGGACATCTGGCGACGGCGGATTTGACGAAGCATCCGTTCGCGCTGAATCTCGGCCACGAGACCGTTCACGCGAGGACGCTGATCATCGCCAGCGGCGCTTCGGCGCGCTGGCTGGGGCTGCCGTCGGAGCAGGCGCTGATCGGGCATGGCGTGAGCTCGTGCGCGACCTGCGACGGGTTCTTCTTCTCGGGCAAGGAGATCGCGGTGATTGGCGGTGGCGATTCGGCGATGGAAGAGGC
>CAZHTJ010000109.1:0-11351 GCA_964535525.1 uncultured Acidobacterium sp.
TGCCATGACAACGCACCACCGCGACTTTGTCGGGACAGTGCTCAACCTCAATCGTTAGGACAGGCGTCGCCGTCCCGGCGTGAGACATGAAGGCCCCCCAAAACCAAAACAGTTGTCACAAGATCGAGCGATTATCGCATAACGCCGCCATCGGCAGCCCTTCGGTTCGCTCACCTCCAAAATCAGTTGCGGAGGTCCGCCATCGCCACGGCAACCTCGGCCTTCTCCTCGACGGTGAGCGGCAGGAGCGGAATCCGCGGCACGCCACCGTAGTAGCCATTCAGGTCGCACGCATGCTTCAGCCCAGGGACGCCATACTTGCCCGTAACCACCCGGGCGCTGTCGACCAGCCGCTGCTGCTTCTCGCGCGCAATGACGGGGTCGTTTTCCTTCCACGCCGTATAGACCTCCTGGCAGGCCTGCGGCGCAGGCGCAGCAAAGGCGAGGATGGCTCCGTTCACGCCGGATTCGAGCGCAGGGAGCAGGTTGTCGGCCGAGCCGGTTAGAACCTGGAACCCCACTTCCTTTTTGCGGGTGGTTTTGATGACCGGCTCCAGAGCCGCCATCGGCGTGGTGCCCGCCAGCAGGTCGGCGGAGACAAAGTTCGGCATCATCGCTGCTTCCGATTCGGCGAGCATCATGCGGCTGGTGAAAGCCGTAAAAACAGGCGTGACCAGCACGGTGCGTTTCGGCGCAGAACGCGTGGCGGCCACCAGAGCGGCAAGCCGTTCGAGGCTGCCCGACGAGTCCTTGACCGCGATGATGTTCGGGTGCTGCGCCAGCTCGCCGACGACCTCAAGTGGCAGCTCGCAGTGTGTGAATTTCGGGATGCTGTACAGCACAACGGGAAGTGGTGACCGATCGGCGAGCGCGCGGTAATAAGTCACCATGCCGCCCCCAGGATTCGTCAGGCCGCCGGCGCCGTGCGTCAGCCCGTAATAAGGCGCGTAGTAGTGCGGCGTGCGGACCAGTACCGCGTCGTATTGTTGCTCCGCGGCGTACTCGGCCAGGCGCAGCGTCTCGATCAGGCTTTCGCGCCCAACTCCGGCCAGCAGAACCTTATCGGGAGCGGCAGCGCGGGCGGCGTGGCGCAATACATCGCGCGATTCCTCGTCCCCCAGCATGATGGCTTCACCCGTGGAACCAAGCACGACCATCCCCGCGCAGGGCGTCCGCGAGTAGCGCTCGACGTTGTGCTCAAGCTTCTTCAAATAAATGCGTCCGTCCGGATAGAACGGGGTGGTAATCGCCGGAAAGATACCGTCGAGAAGCATAGAACGATTGTAATGAGTTACCAGAGAGGAGCGGGAAAAACGCGCGGCAACCACGATTGCGCGATAGTCTGAGGAACAGGTGCGAAACGGAAGATCGGCATGAATTCGCGACCAGTTGAGACGCTGGGGCCCCAGGAAACCCGTGTGCTTTACCAGGCGATATGGTTTCTGTTCCACCTGGTGCTGTGCCTGGCCGTCTGGGCGCTTGTCATGGGAGCGATCACCCTCTTTCACCCCTCCTATGTGCCGCCGCTCGCCACCCTGCTGGTATCGTTCTTCGTGCCGCTGATCGCCGGCCTTGGCTTCACCAAACTGCGCCCCACCGAGAGCGCGACGCTGCCGTGGATGCTGGGCCTGATCTGGTGGATGCTGTGGGGTCTGCATGTGCTCGATATGCCGACCGGGCCTCTGGCCTGTTATCACTGCGGCGCAACGGACAAGCTGTGGCTCACCTTTCTCAGCCTGAACGCCGACAGCGGGCTGCTGGACGGGCAGGGCCGCTTCATCGCGACCTGGCCGGCTGTGGCCATGATCGGCTACTCGATCGGCGCAAAGCTCGGCCTCCGCAACGCCGATATTCCCTTCGAAAACAACTAGCTGCTCTGGTTTTCCAATTGCCGGATTCAGGCCAGCCATGCTACGCTGCATGCTATTCTTTGGTCCTCGGGCCCCTGACTCTCCTCCTCCTCGCCCGTGAGTACCAGCGGCTTCATCCCCTGAGTGTTTGTCCTTCGGCCCCTAAGTCCTCCCCTCCTTCAGGCACTGAACGGAGACCCTTCTCATGCCCCACGCGTGGAAGCTGCTCGGCAGTTCCATCATTCTTCTCACCGGCTGTTCCGTCACACGGATCGCGACGCGCGAGCCGGCTTCGAATCCCAATCCTGGCCCTGCCCTGAGCGGCACAACCCTCAAGGGAATGGTCCACGGCGGACAACAGCCCATCGAGGGAGCCAGCGTCTACATGTTTGCCCTGAAGGCGCAGAGCTATGGTGTGCCGTCCGAGTCCCTGCTCAGCAATACCGGCAACACGGATGGCAGCAGCCGCAGTTTTGTGACGACCAACTCGACGGGTGGGTTCACCATCACTTCCGACGAGTACACGTGTGGGGGCACCGTGGCACAACCCACGCCACAGCAGGTCTATCTCTATGCGGTGGGCGGCAACGCCGGCTTTGACCCGAACTCCGCGGCGGGCCTGATGGCCGTGCTGGGGCAATGTACCGCAAACGCCTTCACCGGACTACCGTCCTCGATCCAAATGGATGAAGTGACAACCGTCGCGGCAGCGTATGCCCTGGCCGGCTACGCCACCGATGCGGCCGACATGTCCGGCTCCACTACCGCGCTGGCCGCGACCGGCATGGCCAACGCGGCGCTGAGCGCGGCCAATCTGGTTAACCTCGGCACAGGTCAGGCGCTCACCTCCACCCCCGCGGGCAACGGGACCGTGCCGCAAAGTGAGATCAATACCCTGGCCGACATCCTTGCCTCCTGTATCAACACCAGCGGGTCGACTTCAAGCGCCTGCACGACGCTCTTCGGCAACGCAACGGCCGACGGCACGCCCACGGGAAAGAAGCCGGCCGAAACAGCGACAGCCGCCATCAACATCGCGCACCACCCCGGCGCCAATGTGGGCACGCTCTTCGGCTTGTCTTCACCGAGCGCTCCCTTTCAGCCCAGCCTCGGCAGCGCGCCCAACGACTGGACCATCGCCGTCTCCTACACCGGCGGCGGTCTCGATCTGCCTATCACCGTCGCAATCGACGGCTCCGGCAATGTCTGGCTCTCCAACTACTCCAACAGCAGCCTGAGCGAGTTCAATTCCTCGGGCGCGCCGTTCTCCTTAAGTCCCTATACCGGCGGCGGAATCGTTCAGCCCTTTGGCCTCGCCATCGACGCCTCCGGCGATGCGTGGGTGACCGATGACAGCGGCAACAGCGTCACCGAGTTCAGTCCCGGCGGCACGCCCTCCGGTCCCTATACCGGCGGCGGATTAGCGAACCCCTACCCCATCGCCATCGATGCCTCCGGCAACGTCTGGGCCGCGAACACCAGTGGCGCCAGCATCAGCGAGCTCACTTCCTCTGGCAACGGCTTCCTTCTAAGCCCTTATAGTGGCGGCGGGCTCAGTTCACCTCACGGCATCGCTATCGACACTCTCGGCAATGTCTGGACGGCCAATTATGGCGGCAACAACAGCATCAGCGAGTTCGATTCGAGCGGTAATCCCATCTCACCCGACCCCCAGGGCGACAACGGCGGCGGACTGGACGGCCCCATTGCCCTCGCCATCGACAACTCCGGCAATATCTGGGTCGCGAACGACACCGGCAGTTCCATCAGCGAATTCAACTCCAGCGGCTCGCCCGTTTCCGCCACTGCCTACACAGGCGGCGGACTGAATCAGCCCATCGGCATCGCCATCGACGGCGCCGGGAATGTCTGGACCTCGAATTACGCCGGCAACTCCCTCAGCGAGTTCAACTCCGGCGGCGTGGCGATTTCCCCCTCCACGGGCTACCAGGCTGGTCTGTTCGAGCCCTATGGCGTCGCCATCGATGGCTCTGGCAATGTCTGGACGGGCAATGCGGGCGGTAGCGGCACCACCCTGACCGAGTTTGTGGGTGCGGCTACGCCGGTGGTGACGCCGCTGGCCGTGGGGGTCGCGAACAGTGAATTGGGGACCCCGCCGTAGAAACGCGAAGCGCCGAAAACGCAACGAAACTGCAGCAGGAAATTTTGGAGGTTCAATTGAAAAAACTCGGAACCATCGTCCCCGTCGTCCTGCTCCTGCTGGCCACCTCGTTGCGGGCGCACGCGCAGATCACCGGGTGTGACGATTCGCCCGAAAACCCAACTCTGGTGCTGGGCCTCATTGTGAGCGCGGCCGCCATTGGCTTCGCGTGGACGCGCCATTCCCTTCGCGGCCGCACCAGCGCGAAAAGAAAGCAGCCTGAGTTATTTGTGGCTCAGCACCTTGCCCGTGCTCGCGTCGACGATCGCCGCATAGCCCGCTGATTTGGTGCCCCACAGAATGTACCAGACCGGAGTCTGGAACTTGTAAGTATCGCCGATTTCGAAATCCGTGACCTGCAGGTTCGGCTTCATCTTCAGCACAGCCGTCGCATCGGCTGCGGCAGCCGTATAAGCAGCATCGGAATCGATCGTGAACATCGACGTGTCGATCGGCATCGCGTCGCGCGTCGCACCACCCCAGGGCAGTGCCAGACCCGCAGCGACACCCTTCGAAATGTTGGGCGGAGCATCGGCGATGGCGTACGTGAACGTCCGGTAGCTGCCCTTGCTGGGCGAGCCGAAGACCGCCTCCCACATTCCCGCTTTGCCGTTGGCATTTTTGTATCCCGGCACGTCCTTCGCCGTGATCCGGATCGGCTCAGCGTCAGACGACCAGGCATGGGCCGTCTTATACATCTCCCAGAATGCTGTCTTGGCGGTGATGATTTCAGGAGCGGCCGCCGGTTGAGTAGCAGCAGAGACCGGTGGGGCGGAGCTGTCGGAGCTGGAGCAGCCGGCCAGAACTAACCCGGCAACGGCGAGCATCGAAAGATTGCGCAGAGAGAGCATTCGGAATCCTCCACTTCGTGGACTCGTGAAGCGGCCATCCGGAGAACCACTATAGACCTCAATGTGGACCGCGATCAACATAATCGCCGCCCGGAGGTTGGGGGCGATGTGACCGCGATCACGATTCTGTTGGCGAGAAGGAGTCTCAGCGCCCGGCCGATTCGGAAATCTCGCCCGAAGCGGCCGCCTGCTCGGTAGCCGCGGAGGCGATCAGCTGAATCTGGTGCTCCACCTGTTTGGACGAGCCGATGATTGCCTCCAGGCTCTTGCGGGCCTTGGCGGTCTCTTTCATGCCGGATTCGACGGCACTCCGGCTGCTCTGCATGACCTCGAGGGTCTGGCGGGTTTCTTCCTGAATGCTGCGGATGGTTCCCGCAATCTCCTCCGTAGCGGTCTTGGTGCGCTCGCCCCAGCGTGACGCGGCGAAAAAAGAGGGCTCGCAGTTGCCTGCGAGCCCGGTGAGGTAGATGCACCCTGGGGGCGATCAGGCCTGTGTGGCACCGCACCCCCGGGTCTTTAGGAATCAGCTGCGTCTCGTACTGTCCGGCTACGCTGACCGGCGCTGGCGCTGCTGATCCTTGAACTGGTCGATCTTCTCGTTCGCGCTGTTTTTGGTCTCTTCCACCTTGTTCGCAATATTGTCGCGCATTTCGGTGGATTTGTGTTGCCGTTCTTCCTTCTGGGTTTTCCCGGCCTCGTGGGCGGCGTCCTTCACGTTGCCCCAGGTCTCCTGGGCGGCGCCCTTGACCTGGTCCACTACGCCGCTATTAGCCAGACGATCATTGCCGGTCATTTCCCCGGCGCCCTGCTTCACCTTGCCCACCACCTGATTGGCTTTTCCTTTCACCTGATCCGAGTTCATAATGGTCCCCTTTGTGTCGGTTTTGGCTCAGTCCCGCTTAGATAACAGGCCTGCGCCCGCTGATGAGCTGGATGATCAGCACGACCAGTGCCACCACCAGCAGAATGTGAATGTACCAGGCAACAACGTGAAATCCGATCAGCCCCACGAGCCAGGCGATGAGCAGGATCACGAATAAGGTCCAGAGCATCCCAACGTTTCTCCTTTCCTTGCTGTTTGGGCTTTCTCTCCCCAACGCTATGCATAGAGGGCCCGCCAGCGCCAGGGGTTGCCGTTGCGATACAAATGAAGCGAAGGAAGAATGCAGATGCGCATTGCCATCCAGGGCGAACTCGGCTCGTTCAGCCATGAAGCGGCATTGAAAGCGTGCCCCGAGGCAACCCTTCTGCCCTGCGCTCTTTCCGCCGAGGTCTTCTCCGCACTCTCCGCCGGCGCCGCCGACGCGGCCATGATCCCGATCGAGAACTCGCTGGCCGGCTCCGTGCTCGAGCACTACGATTTGCTCCACTCCCACGACGTCGCCGTCGAAAGCGAGTGGCTGCTCCGCATTCGCCACAACCTGATCGGCGTCCCCGGAGCAACGCTCGATCGCGTTCGCCAGGCATACTCGCATCCAGTGGCCCTGGCGCAGTGCCGCCGATTCTTCCAGGAACATCCCGCCATCGAGGCCGTCGCCTATTACGACACGGCCGGCAGCGTGAAGCAGCTCATGGAACTCCGCGACCCAGGCCTCGCAGCCATCGCCAGCGCGCAGGCGGCCACCCACTACGGCGGGCAAATTTTGCAGCCCGGTATCGAAGACAATGCGGAGAATTACACGCGCTTCTTTCTCCTCCGCACCCGCACCTTCCTGGCCGCGAAGACGCGTGCGGAGATTGGACCGGATCCGCATCCCGATAAGGTCAGCCTCGCCTTCACCGTCGAAAATCGGCCTGGAAGCCTGGTCGAGGCCCTGCAGGTCTTCGCAGGACTCGGCACGAACGTCACTCGCCTCGAGTCCAGGCCCGTCCCCGGGCGTCCCTGGGAGTACGTCTTTTATACCGACTACCAACTCGGCGAGCCCAGCACCGCCGACGTGGCCCTCGAAATGCTCGCAAAACACTGCTCCATGGTGCGAGAACTGGGACGATATCGAGCCGCCGCCGGGGTGTAGGCACCACAGCGACGGCGGCCGCATCCCTGTATTTTGGGGGTTAGAACGGCGGAAAACCGCTGGCAAGGAGGCATCTCATTGCCCACAGGATTTTGCCGATAAGCCATTGGAGGGAGGGCGCTCCAGGCCCCGAGGAGGAGCAAGCCGTCGTAACTTAATCATCAAGAGGGATTTAGATCTCCAGGTGGGCAAAAGAGGGCGAGATGATTGAAACAACACGGCTCTCCCCGTGATACTTTTTTAAATCTGCGGAATCCAATGAGTAATTATTTGATATAAGGACACTCATGGCAAGCGATTTCATTAGCGTGATCCAGCCCGGCGACCCCAACAAACGGGAAGGCGGCAACGAGAAAGGCCTCCCTATCCTGCCCGTCCGGGATACGGTCCTCTTTCCCCACGCCGTCCTTCCGCTTACCGTCGGCCGGGAAAGCTCGATCCAGCTCATCAACTCCCTGGGCGAGGAAAAGAGCATTGTCGTGGTCGCGCAGCGCGACGCGCGCGTCGACACACCCCAACCCCAGGACCTGCACACGTTTGGCACCCTGGCGACCGTCCATAAGGTCGTCAAGATGCCCAACCAGAGCCTCTTCGTTTTCACTGAAGGCACCGAGCGGGTTCGCCTCGGCGAGTTCTCCCGCATTGAGCCGTACATGGTGGCCTCGGTAGAAACCGTCCCCGAAGTTCCGACGGCGAAGAACCCCTCCGCCGAAGCCCTGCAGCGCAATGTGGTCACCCAGTTCCAGCAGATCGTCACCGCCTCGCCCACTCTCTCCGACGAGTTGCAGACCATTGCGATGAATATCGATGAGCCCGGAAGGCTGGTCGACTTTATCGCCTCTTCCCTGCCCTTCCTCGCGACCGCGGACAAACAGGAGCTTCTCGAGACCGCCGATGTCACGGCACGCCTCGAGCGCATCAACAAACATCTCGCGAAGGAACTCGAAGTCCAGCAGCTGCGCAACAAGATTCAGACCGAAGTCCAGGATCAGGTCCAGCAATCCCAGCGCGACTACTACCTGCGCGAACAGCTCAAGGCCATCCAAAAGGAACTCGGCGAAATGGACGAGGGCCAGAAGGACATCGAAGAGCTGAAGCAGAAGATTGAAGCCGCCGGCATGCCGGAGGAGACAAAGAAGGAAGCGCTCAAGGAGCTCAACCGGCTCTCGCGCATGTCTCCGATGGCCGCCGACTACTCGCTCACGCGCAACTATATTGAGTGGCTCGCCGTCCTGCCGTGGTCGAAGTCCTCAGGCACGCAGGTCGACATCTCGAAGGCGCGTGAGATCCTCGACGAGGACCACTACGACCTCAAAAAGGTAAAGGACCGCATCCTCGACTACCTGTCCGTCCGCCGTCTCAAGGCCGACATGAAGGGGCCGATCCTCTGCTTCGTCGGACCTCCGGGCGTGGGCAAAACCTCGCTGGGCCGCAGCGTAGCGCGCGCTCTCAATCGGGAGTTCCGCCGCATTTCTCTCGGCGGCATGCACGACGAAGCGGAGTTGCGCGGGCACCGCCGCACTTACATCGGCGCGCTCCCTGGTCAGATCATCCAGAACCTGCGCCGCGCCGGCGCCAACGATCCGGTCTTCATGCTGGACGAAGTCGACAAGCTGGGCCGCGATTTTCGCGGCGATCCGGCCTCGGCCCTGCTCGAGATTCTCGATCCCGAGCAGAACAACACCTTCCGCGATAACTACCTCGATCAGGCCTTCGATCTGTCGAAGGTGCTCTTCATCTGCACCGCCAACGTGCTCGACACCGTGCCCGAGCCTCTCCGCGATCGCATGGAGATCATCGAGCTGCAGGGCTACACGGAAGAAGAAAAGAAGCACATCGCCTTCCGCTACCTGATCCCGCGCCAGATCAAAGAGAACGGGATCACGCCGGAGAACATCGAGTTCCCCGACGAATCCATCGGCTACATCGTGCGCCACTACACGCGCGAGGCCGGCGTCCGCAAGCTGGAGCAGCAGATCGGAACGCTGTGCCGCAAGCAGGCGCGGCGCATCGCCGAAGGCAACACCGACAAACTGATCATCACGCGCGAAGTCATCACGGAATTCCTCGGCGGAATCAAGGTCCGTGTCGATACCGAAATCGCCGAGCGCACCAAACGCGCGGGCGTGGCCGTTGGACTGGCCTGGACACCGGCTGGCGGCGACGTGCTCTTCATCGAAGCCAACCGGATGAAAGGCAAGGGCGGCTTCACCATGACCGGCCAGATCGGCGAGGTCATGCAGGAATCCATGCAGGCCGCGCTCACCTGGGTGCGTTCGCACGCACGTGAGCTGGGACTGGAGGAGGATCTGCTCAAAGATACAGATCTCCACATCCACGTTCCCGCCGGCGCGATTCCCAAGGACGGTCCTTCGGCCGGTGTGACCATGGCAACCACCCTGGTTTCGCTGCTGACGGATCGGCCGGTGCGTCCGCTGACCGCTATGACCGGCGAGATCACCCTCAGCGGCAATGTGCTGCCGGTCGGCGGCATCAAGGAGAAATTCCTTGCCGCGAAACGCGCAGGCGTGACGACCATCATTCTTCCCACAGAGAACCGGCTGAATGTGGAAGAAGACCTGATGCCCGACCAGACCGAAGGCGTCGACATCCACTACGCCAGCCGCATCGAAGACGTCCTGGCGGTAGCGCTGCCCAGCTCCCAGGCGGAGGAGCGCCACGATGAGCAGGTGCGCGAAGAAGTGCTGCAGCACACGGCATGAACGAGCCGGCAGGCTGTAGCCGGTAGCTCAAACTGAGGCGCGGGAAGATCGTTCCCGCGCCTTAATTTTTGCTCCGGGCGCCGCGCTGCGCGATCCCCCACCTTTCCCCGGTCAGCGATTCGTCCTAAAGCCGCGACCCATTCCGCCCATCGCGCCAGGCGCCGCAGCGAGCCGCATCCGCCTCGTTCAGAAGAACCTCCAGCGTCCCGTATCCGGCCATCCACTGCTCCGTTTGTGGGAGTGGCATCGCCACTCCCCGGTGCTAAAGTGCAGTCGGAAAACCAGGAGGAGAACGTGTTCCTGCGCGAATTTCTAACCAAACAACTCATCGATGTCATCCAGTGGAGTGAGCCGGAAGATGGGATTCTGGCCTGGCGTTATCCCATGGACGACGCGGAGATTCAGAACGGCGGGCAGCTGACGGTGCGCGAATCGCAGCTGGCGGCCTTCGTGAATGAAGGCAAAATCGCCGACGTCTTCGGCCCCGGCCTCCACACGCTCGACACGCGCAACCTCCCGCTGCTCACCGACCTGATGAACTGGGACAAGGGCTTCCAGTCGCCCTTGAAGTCCGACGTCTATTTCTTCTCCACGCGGCTGCAGATGGCGCAGAAGTGGGGCACGGCCACCCCGATCACCATCCGCGAAAAAGAATTTGGCGCAGTGCGGCTGCGCGGCTACGGCATCTATTCGTATCGCATCAGGGACCCCCGCAGGTTCTTTACCGAAGTGAGCGGAACGCGCGACGCATATTATGTCGCGGACCTCGACGGCCAGCTCCGCGAGACCATCATCGCGCGCATGACCGATGTCTTCGCGGCCAGCGATGTTCCGTTCCTCGACATGGCCAGGAACCAGTCCGCCCTCGGGGAAAAGATCGCCGCCGCCGTCCAGCCCTCCTTCGCCGCTCTCGGCCTCGAGCTCACTGCGTTCACCGTCGAGAACATTTCCCTGCCCGACGAGCTCACGAAGGTGATGGATCAGCGCATCGGCGTGCAGATGGCAGGCAACCTCGGCCCCTACACCCAGTTCGAAGCCGCCCAGGCCCTCGGCACAGCCGCCGCCAATCCCGGTGGAGCGGCAGGAGCCGGCGTCGGCATCGGCGCAGGCATCACTCTCGGCCGCGCTCTCGCCGGATCGATGACCCCCAGTGAGATCAACGGCTCCGGCGGCGTCACTGCAGCCGCCACCACGCAGAAATTCTGCACCTCCTGCGGAAAGCCCATGGCGCGCTCCGCAAAGTTCTGCCCCGAATGCGGCGTGCAGCAATGACCGTCCCCTATCCGTCCCGGCACAGCGAAGGGACGCGAGGCGCGCCATGAACTGTCCATCCTGCGGCGCGCCCATGCGCCTCGACCCCGGCGCCGAGAGCCTGACCTGCGACTACTGCGGCAGCCTCGTCTTTCCCGAGAAGAACGACGACGGCGTGCGCGTCCTCGGCCAGCCCACCGATGAGCCGTGCCCCGTCTGCGCGCTCGGCCTCGTCGATGCATCCTTCTCCGGTGCCCGCATCCGCTACTGCACGCGCTGCCGCGGCATGCTCATCGACATGGAGGTCTTCGCCGACCTCGTCCAGACCCTCAGAAACGGGCACGAGGGCGGAGTTGCTCCGCAAGCGCCGGATCGCAGCGAGCTGAACCGCCGTCTCAACTGCCCGCATTGCCGCCAGACCATGGACACACACTTCTACGCCGGCCCCGGCAACGTCATCCTCTCCGACTGCGAACACTGCTCGCTCGACTGGCTCGACC
>CAZHTJ010000110.1:0-11092 GCA_964535525.1 uncultured Acidobacterium sp.
ACCCATCCACCGTGGCCTTCATCCCCGGCGTGCCCGACTCCATAAAATCCTGCGCGTCAAAGTGCGACCGCGAAGGATCAGGCGATCCCGAAGCATGCACGATAGCCAGGTGTTTCTGATCCCACAGCGCCTTCAGCGGCCCCATCGCCGGATGCAGCCCAAAGAACCCATCCAGGTCGATAACCGCCTCCTGCGGGATCGCAATATTCGGCCGGTATTGATAGTAAGAAGGCTCCCGATACGGCACCACCACGTTCAGCCCATCCGCCGCGCCTCGCTGGAAGATCACCACCAGCTTCTTCCCCTGAGCCTGCGCAACCGTCGCCTGAGCCATGACGCTTCTCGTCAGAAAAGTAGGAATCGCCGCCGTCCCAACCACAGCCATCGCCCCGCCCCGCATAAACGCGCGCCGCGTAACGGGCGTCGTCACCCGCTGCATCCCCGGCTCACAGGCCACCTCTACCACAGGCCCATGTACCGACTCATCCCACGCATTGCTATTCATTGAGGGCTCCATCACTTTGCGATTGTCATCCCGATCCGGCCCGGAACTCGCGTAAGCGAGTGAAGGGGAAGGGAGGGATCTGCGTTTCCGCAATCCCGGGCAGCGCAGAGGTCAGGCAAACAGGGGAACCCCCTCCACCCAGGGCGCGCTGCTTCTAATAACGCTCCCCCACAACGGAAGTTGCGTCAATAGCACTGATCCCGAACTAAGGTCGCGTCCCCAGCTGGTTGGTCGTTACCCCCACAGAGATCGGCGTGACCACCGGAGTCCCAGCTCCGACAAATTCCACCACGTTATCCGTACCACCAGGCCCGTCAAGCCACGGGTCACTCACCCAAACATTGCCGGAAAGATCAATCGCGAGGCCCTGCGGATCGCCCCCTATGATTCCCGGGGTCACCGTACCTTGAAAACTCCCCACATAGCCACTACTTCCCGTTATCGGTGTGCCCTGCGAGTCGAACTCGCTGATTGCGGGATTATTGGCGTTTAACGCCCAGACGTTTCCCGCCCCGTCAATCTCCACCGTATTCGAGTGCACGAGCCCCCCTCCGGTATAACCACTGTCCGGAGAAAGGGGCGTGCCTCTCGCAGTACAGGCGGGAGTGCACTCAATATTAGGCCCAGTGAACTCGCTGAGCGCGACTCCCCCTCCATCGCTCACCCAAACGTTGCCGGCGCCATCGATGGCGATCGATTGCGGGATATCGATTCCGCCACCCGTAAAACCAAGCTCGGTGTAGCCCTGACCAAGGGAGCTGAAAGCGCTGACGCTGGACCCGCCCACGTTCGCAACCCACACGTTCCCGGAAGGGTCGATGGCCAGGCAGCAGGACTCGTTGAGCCCGCCCCCGCTATATCCCCCGTCTACCGTAATTGGCACTCCAGCTGACGTAAATTCGCTCAGCGAGTTGGTCCAGTTCACTACCCACACGTTTCCTTGGCCATCAACCGCGACAGCATACGGATCATTCAACCCGCCCCCGCTAAATGGCGATCCCGTCACGGGCATACCCGAGGAGGTGAATTCGCTGAGTGTAGGAGGGCTCGCCGATTGATTAGCAGTCCATAGATTCCCCGATTGATCGATGGCCAGTCCTGCCGGACCGTCCAGACCGCCTCCCGTATAGCCGGTGGGAGGAGACAGCGCTACGCCCGTCGGGCTGAACTCGGTAAGGCTATTGCCGTTGGTATTTTTCACCCAAACGTCGCCCGAACCATCCACTTGCATTGCGGCCGGATAATCCAGGCCACCCCCGGTGTAAACGATAGTCAGCGTCCAGTCGTTCGGCGGTCCGCTACCTTTGTAAGGGGTATAAATCGGCTGAAACGGCGCGTCTGGTGTCGCCAGATCGAATAGGGCGGCGTTGCCCGCCGGGTTATGCGCGATGTTGATCGCTGCCGTCGCCGTCTCCATCGGCGGCGTCCCGTTGCTCGTCGCGTTCTGGAATAGCGTTGTACAGCCTGCCGATCCTGACCCGCTCGAATTCACGCACGCCGCCAGGATATCCGCCAGCGTGTTGATCATGGGCCCCGGCACCTCGCCATTGCCCGCCGGCGTCAAGGCCAGTGCCTGACCCGTGGCAATGCTGACCAGATTCGCCGCGCCCAGCGCAGCATTCGCCATCCCTGTCGCCGCCAGCGGCGTACTTGACCCCGACATATCCGTCGCATCGGCGGCGAATCCGGCCAGCGCATACGCCGCCGCCACCGTGGTCACCTCATTCATCTGCACAACCGCCGGCAGATTCGTAAAGCTGTTGGCCGCGCCGCATTGACCCAGCACCGCCATCATCGCCGCTGCTGTGTTCGTACCAAACCCTGCGTCCCCGCCGACCGAGTATAGATACACCTGCTGACCCGGCGTGCAAGCGTAGTCCGTCGCCGTGATCGTGAATCCCCCGGTCGCGTTCGTCGTTACAAAATAGCGCCCACTGGCATCCGGGGGTGTACCGACGGTCGACAGCAGCAAGGAACTGGACGCGTTGCCATAACCGCTGGTCGCCAAGGCAAACAAGTACACGCTCGCTCCGTTGATCGGCTGCTGCCCACCATGCACCCGCCCTTGGAGGCTCATCTTCGCCGCGGGGACGGGCGCGGTGACCGGTGGTGCCGCTGTCCTGGTGGGCCCTACCGAGCACCCGGCAAGGAGGATCGTGCAACTGGCCAACAGCCTCC
This sequence comes from uncultured Acidobacterium sp., assembly GCA_964535525.1. GTDB lineage: Bacteria > Acidobacteriota > Terriglobia > Terriglobales > Acidobacteriaceae > Palsa-343. Next base: position 2,684 of record CAZHTJ010000110.1, read on the forward strand.
AGGCATATCGCATGGGGTGTCCTCCATCAAATTGTTAAGGTCTGACGAACTTAGTACGGGGAAGAGGGATATAGATCAAGTTACACGCGTGAAGCGTACCATGGATAACTTGGCCCAGCAACACCAGGGATAGCGTGGCTCCCCGAACCCGCCGCCTCACCTACCGAATAATGTGGATCGGCACCCCAACATGGACCTTCTTCCAGCTCTTATCCGCGCTGTAAATCGGCGACCGCAGCGTCACCCCAAGAGCCAGGCACGCCCGATCCCCCAGCGACAGCCCGAGAGACTGAGTCTGCGCCACCAGACTGCCAGCCCGCCGCGCCTGCTCCTGATCGAACGCGAACAACTCCCGGATCACTGACACCGCGTCGCTCCACGCCTCGTCCGGCGCACCGCCCCGCCGTACCAGCTTCGTCTGCACTTCCGCGATGTTCACCGTGCTGGCAGCAGCCTCGGAGAGCATGGCCGCCGTTACCCTTTCGTGTCCGGGTTCTTGCAGCAGCACCGCGAGGATCGCCGACGCGTCCAGCACGCACCTACTCATGTTTCGCCGCCTCGCGCCGTTCCGCAATCAGCTCATCCACCAGCCGCGCGCCCGGCTTGATATACCGCAGGATACGTTTCCGGGCCTCCGCAATCCGCTGCTGCTGCGTCGTAATGCGGAAAGCGTTCTGTTCCTGCTCGAGAATGATCTCGTCCCCAGCCTCTACCCCCAGAGCCTTCCGCACTTGTGCCGGGATCACCACTCTGCCATTTTCACTCAACCGCAGCCTGATTTCCTGAGTGGACACAATAGACTCCTTCTGTCAATCATAGCCCATCTGTCACAACGGAGGCTCGTGCCCGTCGGCTCCTCCTGGCATTACCCCCCAGCCCCAATCTCGTACTCACTCTGCACCAGCCCACCCTTATAAGTCCGAGTCTCCACATGCCGCAGCACAATATCCCTGGGCACCCGTCCAAACAAAGGAATTCCCTCCCCGATCAGCACCGGAACCCGCGTCACCACCAACCGGTCGATCAGTCCCGCCGTCAAAAACCGCTGTATCGTCACGCCCCCATCGATATACGCATGTTTGAATCCCCGCGCCACAAGCTTCTTCGCAATCTCGCCCGGCTCGCCCGCCATCTGCTCCACCACCCCGCCTTTGATCGGCGAGAAGTCCAGCGCCCGGCCGCTCAACACCACCACCGGCTTCTTCCCGTAATGCCACCCCCCGAACCCCAGCACCACCTCGAACGTCCGACGCCCGATCACCACTACATCGACGCTCGAGAAAAACTCCTCGAACCCGTGCGGCGCCTGCCCGCCCGCGTCCAGAAAATCCAGTCCATCATTCGGCCGCGCCAGAAACCCATCGACACTCACCCCGCAAAATACCGACAGTTTCATCGCTCACCGCTCGCTCGCCTTTCTACTCGCTACTCGCTCTTCCACTCGCTTCCCACTCGCCCTTCCACTCGCCTTTCCACTCGCCTTTCTACTCGCCTTTCTACTCGCTCTTCCGCTCGCCTTCCCACTCGCCTCACGGCTTAGACAACATATCCGCCTGCCCAGTCCCCAAATCCACCGGGAGCGAATTGTGCTCCTGCACGATCAGCCACTTCCCCTTCTCCTTGCGCAGCACATCCGTTGTCCGCACCGCAACGTGCGTCGGTTTCCCGTCCTTGTCTGTTATCGTGCCGGTCGAGATGAAATGCGTATACGCCACCGGACCCACCACCGTGATATCGAGGTCGGTGACCGTGTTGCTGATCGGCCCAGGGTTCCCCGCAAACAGATCCTCCCAGTTCTTCTTGTACGCGTCCCAGCCCACGTACTCCCGCGGCGGGATCACGTCGAACACAAAAACATCCGGCGCATACACCGCCATAATCGCGCTCACGTCCTTCTTGTTGAACCCGTCGTTGAATTGTTTGTAGAGCGCCTCGATCGCAGCCTTGTCGGACCCACCCTGCGCCCTCCCAGAAACAGTTCCAGCGATAGCCATCAGCGCGCACAGCACCACAGCGGTCACAGAGAAATGCTTTTGCATAAGCAATGCTCCTTCGGGAAATAGGTTTTCGGGGGATCGGCCGGGGAATGGCGCGAGACTACCGTCCGCCGCCCGGCCTTGTCAACACAATCACGCCGCCCGAATCGCGAGAGAGCCGCGCCTCCTGTTCGCTCACAACCCTCGTTATCGTAGGCATCTTGGGGGGAGGGAAACCCGTTTCCCTCCCCAAAGGCCCAAAATGACCCGAAGGCCCTACCGCTGCGGCTTGCTCGGCGGAGGCGTTGAAGCCGGCGGTGTCGAAGCCGGCGGCGTCCCAGCTGGCGGAGTCCCGGCCGGCGGAGTTGTGCTCGCAGGCGGTGTCGAAGCCGGCGGCGTCCCAGCTGGCGGAGTCCCGGCCGGCGGAGTTGTGCTCGCAGGCGGGGTCGAAGCTGGCGGAGTCGTCCCCGCCGGCGGAGCCGGCTTCGCCCCCGCGCCCGCTGGAGGCTGCGGCCGCTGCGGCGGAGTCGGCGGCTTGCTGCACTGCGCTCCCGGAGGCGCACCCGCGCGCGGTTCGCTCTGGCTTACCGCCTCCACGTCGAAGATCAGCTCCGCCTTCGCCGGAATCGGACCCCGTCCGTTCTCGCCGTAGGCCAGCTCGTAAGGGATGAACAGGCGCCGCTCGCCGCCCATCTTCATCCCTTCAAAACCGGTGTCCCAGCCCGGAATCACCTGGTGCCCGCCGTACAGAAACGAGATAGGCTGCGCGCCAGGCCGGTCTCGCGACGAGTCGAACTTCGTCCCGTCCATCAGGTATCCGGTGTACTGCACGTTGATGCATTTGTGCTGCACCACCGGCTCGCCGGTCCCGAGCTTGGTGTCGATGTAGTTCAGCGAAAATGTCGCCGGACCGCCGTTCAGTTCTTCCCGAACCGGCGCGCTCACCAGCGGTGATGCGTAATCCAGCTTCATCGCCGGCACACGCGTCACCGTGTAAAGCGTCTTCGCGCATGGCACCGTCGCCGGAAGCGCCGGAATCTTCGGCGACAATTCCGGCAATGTCACGCACCCGCCCGGCGCTGCATGATGCGCCGCCGTGCCCGCCCCCGTGTGCCCAGGCGCGGTTGATGTCTTCGGTGCCGTTGTTTGCGCCGCCAGCGGCAAAGCCGCTGCCAGCAATAAGAATGTGCAATACGGTGTTGTCCTGGTCATCGCTACCCAGTGTATGCGAAGCGAGGGGGATGCGACACCTGCGCCGCCCTCCGTATAATTCCCGCCACGCCCCAGGGAGGGGCTCCCACGATGCGTATGATGCTCCACGTTGTCATGCCGGTCGAAACCGCGAACGCCGCAATTCGAGCCGGTGAGTTCGGCCCTTTTGTTCAGAAAGCCCTCGCGGACCTCAAACCCGAAGCTGCTTTTTTTACAGAAACCAACGGCTCCCGCAGCGGTTACATCTTCTTCGACATGAAGGATTCCTCACAACTGCCCGCCATTGCCGAACCATGGTTCCTGGCCCTCAACGCTACTCTCACCGTCAAGCCCGCGATGACCGCGCAGGAGCTCGGTGGCCCGGCTGGCGCCGCAATTGAGGCCGCCGTCAAAGCTCACCCCAAAACCTTCGGTTCATGATGGAACGGCGATTCCGCTTGTCCGTCCGCGCTCCAGAGCCTCCCCCAGGGCTCCTCCTCGGCTCGCCGGCAAAACCCGCATTCCACTCGGGATGGACAATTCCCCCGTTCGCCGAAGATCGGCAGTCCGCCCCACGGTCCACCATCCTGGGTCCGGCAAGGCGAACAGGCGCCGGATGGATCATTTCGCTGCACAGGTGCCTGCGCGTGGCGTCGGCATGGTCACGGTGGAACCGCACGAATAAGCCCGCACCGCAGTAACCTTGTCGTCTCGAATTGAGACGCACAACCGCGCGCTATCCCCATTGATTGCATCGCAGGATCCCCACCGCCGCGCCTGCAGTCCTCTGCGAGCCGACGCCCCGCTGCGCTCGCGAACCTCAGTAACCTGACGCATGGGGGATGCGCGACGCACATACAGTAACAGCGTGCCCCTTTCTATTTAATGGGCCTTTCATTACGCAAATGGAATTGTTGCCAGAGCTTCAACAGCGCAGAATCACAACATTGAAGCCAACGCAGCGCGTCCCCCCATCGCAATGGCCGTGCGGCGAATCACAGAGGAGAAACCACATGAACCGTACGAAGCAGCTTCTCAAGAATTTCCTGAACGATGAATGCGGAGCGGACCTCATCGAGTACGCTCTGATCGCCGCTGTCCTCGCCCTCAGCGCTCTTGCCGCTGGTGCTTCCCTGACCGGCAAAATCGGGAACGAGTTCAACATGATCACCAACAGTTTCTAGTTTCGCCGTCTCCTTGCCTTGTATCGCTGCTGTCTTGCCGCGCTTCTGCTGCCGTTCTCCCGCATGTTTCCCGATTGGTGACCTGATCTTCTTTTGTCGACCGGCAAATGAAGAGCTCTTCACCATTCGGGGAAAACTCCGCTTCGAGTCACTCAAAGTCGGAGTTGAGGGTATCTACGAGTTACACGAACGGATCAACCGCTCACTCACAACACCGGTCGCTCACAGGGAGGTCGCATTATGTTGATCATCGTAGCTCTTGCTGGTACTGGACTCATCGTGGCGTTCCTGGGGTTCGCACTCCCCCTCGCCGCTGCCATCAAAGGCAACTAAATTCCGCGCTGCCGGCGGTGATCCGGCAGGTTCGAACGGGAGCCCTCATGTGGATGCGTGTCGGGTATTGCCCGCAGTCAGCTAACGGATCGATTCGTCCATTGACTCGAAGATATGGCCCATCTTCTCCTGCTTCACGCGCAGGTATTGCTCGAAGCTATCCTGCGCGGGCACTTCCGCCGAAACGCGCTCGGCCACGTGAATCCCGGCCGCTTCCAGTGCGGCCACCTTATCGGGATTATTTGTAATCAGCCGCACTCCCTTCACGCCCATCTGCCGCAGAATCTCCGCGGGCAGTTCGAACTCCCGGCAATCGGCCGCGAAGCCCAGCTTCAGATTCGCCTCCACTGTGTCGAGCCCCTGATCCTGCAACTCGTAGGCGCGTAGCTTGGCCATCAGCCCAATGCCGCGTCCTTCCTGCTGCTCATAAATCAGGATCCCCGCTCCCGCCTCGGCAATCTTGCCCAGCGCCAGCTCCAGCTGCAACCGGCAGTCGCAGCGCAGCGAATGAAACACGTCCCCGGTCAGGCACTGCGAGTGAATCCGCACCAGCGGTGGCGCGGCGTGCACATCGCCCATCACCAAAGCCACCGCCTCTTCCTTCGCCGCCGTCTGCCCGCACCGTGCCGGATCGTCGTCCGCATACACGCCCTCAAAGCCCAGAATGCGGAAGTGTCCCCACCGCGTGGGAAAATCCGCGTCCGCGACTTTGCGTACAGAAGCGATGGCCATACCTCGATTATAGGTGCGCCCCTCCCCCGTTCCGGGCCCTGCTCATTTGTCGGCTCGCTACCGGCTACAGGCTACCGGCTGTTTTTCCTGAACGCTGAACGCTGACCGCTGTACGCTGATTGGGTGCTCGACTCGCGCATCATCCTCATCACCCTGCTCATCAAGCTCGGTGTTGCCGCGGCTGTCTCCTCGGCCCTCGGCCGCTCGCGCGAATTCCAGAACCTCCTCTTCCGCGACGAACGCACCGTAGCCCAGACCCTTGGCCTCGTCGCATTCATCTGTGTGCCTCTCGGCCTCGGCGTGCTGGTTCGCGTCGCCGTCCCCAACTTCTATGCCGCCGACATCTCCTTCGAGACCACCATCATTCTCGGCATCCTCATTGGCCCCGGCGCCGCCCTCATCGGCGCCACCGTGCTCTCGCTGCCCGCTGTCTTTCACGGCGAATTCCTGGCCCTCCCCTTCCTGGTGGCCGTCGCCATCACCGCCGGCATCTACGGCCGCTTCGTCGACAAGGAAGAAGTCTGGTCCTTCTCCCCCTTCGTCGACCTCAGCCTCTATCGCTGGGTCCGCCGCACGCTCCTCCGCCCCCGCATCGATCGCCAGATCCTCCTGCTCATCCTCATCGTTGCCATGGAAGTGCTGCGCGAGTGGACCGAGCGCATGTCGCATGGCCGTCTCTTCGCCCTCGTCTCCGACAGCTGGCTGATCCGCCTCGCCATCTGGACCTGCGCCGCCATGGTCGTCGGCATCCCTCTCAAAATCTGGAACGCCATCCGCATCGAGCGCTCCCTCGAAGAACAAAAGCGCCTCCTGCTCGAAGCCCGCCTCGATGCTCTCCAGCGCCAGATCAACCCGCATTTCCTCTTCAACACCCTCAGCTCCATCGCCTCGCTCGTCCGCTTCCGCCCCGAGCAGGCTCGCGAGCTCATCGTCAAGCTCGCCAACATTCTCCGCAAAATGCTCAGCGAGCACGACGCCTTCGTTCCCTTCCGCGACGAGCTAGCCACCACCGACGACTATCTCTCCATCGAAGTCGCCCGCTTCGGCGCGGAAAAGCTCGCCGTTGCCAAGGAAATCGATCCCGCGACGCTCGAAATCGCCGTCCCCAGCATGCTCCTGCAGCCGCTGGTCGAAAACAGCATCAAGCACGGGCTCGAGCCCCGCATCGCCGGCGGCGTCGTCACTCTCCGCAGCCGCCTCGAGCGGAACAGGCTCATCATCGAAGTCGAAGATGACGGCGTTGGCATCGCCCCCGGCCGCGCGCATTCCAGCGGCGTCCTCCAGGGAACCGGCATCGGCATGCGCAATGTCCGCGAGCGCCTCGAAGTCCTCTACGGCGATGCCGCCCTCTTCGATGTCACCAGCCGCCCAGGCCGCGGTACCAAGGTGACGCTCATCTTCCCAGCACAAATCCCCGACGCGGGCCACCCCGCCTCCCGCACCGCCGAGTCAAGACGCTAAAACGTTCCGAATATGCCGGTGACACCGCGTCGATCCTCAACTACCCCGCAATCCTCCTCGCCCAGGCGCGGAAAAGTGAAGCGGCCACGAGTTTTTCGGTGATGACCTAACCCCACATGGGTGTCATCCCGAAGCGGAGCATCGCGAAGCGGAAGGACCCGCGGTTGCTCTTTTGCTTCATCAGCCCCAAAATTCCGGCTCGCCAGTGACACACGAACCCCGCGTCAGTCCTCGGTGAGCCCATCGGCGAAATGCGCTCGTTGAGGACCGAAACGCAGCAAGCTCATCGCAGCGGAGATTGGAGTTCCCACGGCTGCGGAATTCCGGTCTCTCGCTTACGCGCATCCGGATTCAGACGATCTTTAAGGTAATCGCATAGTCACAGGGCTTTTGGTTCGGCATCACGACTGTGAGGCCCTGTTCATCCTGGCTCCAGATCACCTTGTCTTTGTATCCCAGCAGTTCCACATTCCTGATCTTCGGCGGCAACAGTGGGCTCGAGGTGGCCAGCGGCTTAATCAGCGCCAACTTCTCTGGCCAGCCCATGATGAATGCGTAGAGCGTGTCGCCGTTGGTCGTGAAGCGCACTTCGTCGGCGGTCAACTCCTTGCGGCCTGACTCGTTGAACCGCGTGCCTTCGCCGGACAGCGGCGCCGTCGCCACCGGGCCGTCGCCGAAGGTCTTCCACGGCCGGCTCCCGTAGATGCCCTCGCTGTTGATCGCCATCCATTTTGTAATTTCGTCCAGAATCACCAGCTCTTCGTAATCGAGCTCGCCGCTGTTGGGGAGCGGGAAATTCAGCATCAGGTTCCCATTGCGGCTGACGATGTCGACCAGCAGATCGATCACATACTTGGGCGACTTGTATTGGGCTTCCCGGTTGTAGTGCCATTCGCCGATGCAGCTGTCGGTCTGCCAGGGGTTAGCCGGAATGCCGGTTGCTACGCCGCGCTCCCAGTCCTGAACGCACGTCCCGACTTCGCAGTCGCTCGGCAACTTGCTGGTGTACACCGCCTCGCAGCGGCCACCATGGCGATTGGCGTCCACGTTGTAGAGGTTCGCTACAAGCGCCAGGCCGTACTCCTCGAAAAAAATGTCGCCATCGGTGTAGAGCAGGTCGGGCTGATATTTGTCGACGAGATCTTTGATCCGGTTGAAGTAGTGCTGCTTCCACCCAGCCGGCGCCTGGCGGTCGTTGAGGATCCGATAGCTGTAGGGGTAGTACTTCGGCAGTTCGTGGTAAAGATCGGCATAGCGGGAGTCGGCGCCATCGTACGGCACTCCGGCGAGCGGACCGGTTTTGTCGCTCATATGCGACGTCGAGAACCAGTGGTAACTCGGCGCCAGATGCTCACTCACTGCGAAGCGGAGCTCGTGCTTTTGGGCCGCGTTCCTGAAGGCGCCCACGATGTCTCTCTTCGGTCCCGTGGCAACAGCATTCCAGCGTGGCTGGTACTTCGAATCCCACAGATCGAACCCGTCGTGATGCACAGCCATGCTGCAGAAGTACTTTGCTCCAGCTTTTTTGTAGA
>CAZHTJ010000111.1:0-10883 GCA_964535525.1 uncultured Acidobacterium sp.
TTTTCAAGCTAGCACGGCGGGATCGCGAAGGCAACGCGGGTGGTTGCGGAAAACTTCTGGGGCCGGGGCGCACTCGCCTGCCCACTCAAGCCAACACCGGGCTTGCATGGGGCACTCGCCCGCCCACTCAAGCCAAAAGAGGGCTTGAATGGGGCACCCGGCACTCGCCCGCCCACGCAAGCCAAAAGAGGGCTTGAATGGGGCACCCGGCACTCGCCCGCCCACGCAAGCCAAAAGAGGGCTTGAATGGGGCACCTGTGGATTCGTGCCATGCCCACTCAGGCCAACACCGGGCTTGCATGGGGCACTCGTGTTTTCTATGAGAACTGGAACTCGGTGATGGCGAGGCGGAGCTGGAGAACGGTGATGTCGTCTTCCTGGCCGAAGCGCTGGGCGGCGTCGGCGATGGCCTGGGCGGACTGGCCGCTGATCATCTCGGCGCGATCGAAGCCGAAGAGGACGCCTCTGGGGTCGCGCGCTTCCACGACGCCGTCGGAGACGAAGGTGACGATGTCGCCGGGAATCAGGGCGAAGGTGGATTCACGATATTCCTCGTCGAGATTAACGCCGAGGGGCAGTCCGGGCTCAAGCGGGACTTCTTCTTCGCGGCGCCAGGGGGGAATGTGGCCGGCAGTGGCGATGGTCATGGTGCGTGCTTTTTTTTCGGAGAGGGCAAAGTCGGCGCAGAGGCAGGTGGCGAAGCCGCCGACGCGGGTGTCGCAGAGGACGAGGTTCATGTGGCGCAGAAGCTCGGCGGGGGAGTCGTCGTCGCGGCAGCCGGCAGCGCCGATGAGCACCGATGCGGTCATGGCGGCGGCCGCGCCTTTACCGCTGACGTCGCCGAGGATGACGCGCTGGCGATTGCCGGGCAGGATGCGGCAGATGTAGAAGTCGCCGCCGACTTCGCTCATGGGGCGGAAGGCGACGTCGATGCGGAGGCCGGGGATGGTTTTGATGTTGGGGAGGACCAGCATTTGCTGGATTGCCTGGGCGGCATGCATTTCGCCGGCGAGTTGCGCGCGATCTTCGGCGGTCCTGCGCTGGTCGCGGAAGAGGAGGGCGATGAGGGCGACGATGACGAGCAGCGTCGTGAAGGCACGCGCGAGCAGCAGGGGGTTGACCAGGGCTCCAGGTGCGTTTTCGGCCGAGAGGGTGGAACCGATGAGGACAACAGCCAGCCAGAGGCCCTCGATGAAGCCCCACAGGAGGCAGCAGAGAGCGAGGGCGCGCATTCTTTTTGGGATTCGCGTGAACGGCCAGAAGGCGACGAGGGGCGCGGCCAGGCTGGTGACAGCGATCGCCATCACGGAGTAGCCGAAGAACGGCGCAAAAGCGGCGGAGAGGCGCAGGCTGACCTGGTGTGGCGGGAGGGCGACGAGCAGAAGCTCGAGGGAGCGCGCGAGAGAGAGCGCGATGAGCACGCGAAACAGCCAGGGGACGGGCTTGCGCGCCAGGCGAAAGATAAACCAGAACATGGGGAGAGCCAGGGCCTGTCCGAAGACCAGGAGCGCCATTTCCAGGGCCCAGGGGATAGGGATGAGCGCGCTGGAGCAATACTGGGTAGTGCGGTTGATCGACTGGCACCAGCAGTAGATGGCGAGCAGGAGGAACTCGAGACGGCTGCGGTCGTTAAGATACATGCCGAGCAGCATGAAGCCGGCGACGCCGATGATGATGAAACAGAGTTCGACAGGGAGAAAATAATAGCCGCCACGCAGGGCCTGAGTGGCTTCGAGGCCGGTGAGCATTGGCCGGTCGCCGGCAACGATCTCGACGGGCGTGCTTTCTTCCGAGTTGCGGTAAGTGATGCGAAGCGCAATGGCGGCGGGCTGGACGATGGTTGCGGGCGCGGGAATGGGGAGCGTGGGGGCGGCGTTTTGCGTATACCAGCCGCTGGCGAGGCTGCCCTCCCCACCGATGGGATCGCCGTTGAGGAAGGCCTGAAAGGCTCGTCCATGGCGGATCTGGATGGCGGGATGAACCGCTCCGGTGAGCGGGAACAAATCGGCGCGGCAGCGGATCCAGATGCGCGGTTGATGGCTGTCGAGCTTCCAGGCGGTATAGGGCAGCCAGCCGGATTCGTCCAGATACGGGGCGGCCCAACGGAGGTCGTCGCCGGCATGCCAGACGCACTGGCTGGGCGGAACGGCGATGATCGCGGTTTGCGTTGCGGCGGCCAGCGGCACGGCCATGCACGACAGCAGCACGGCGCGGCGCAAGAGTGCTGGCGGCCACGAAGACGCGGACATGCGGGGTGATTCCTCAGAGGGGGATGAGTACAGGGTACAGGGTGCGGGCTGCAGGGTACATACCGGGGCGCGGGCTCCAGGTACGGGTACAGAGCCCCTGAAGCAGGAGACAGAGTTGGGGCAGAATGGGTGGCACGCTTCTTGTCATAAGAGAAAGTGAGGAGGGCAAATGGCGACGGTCGAGGGTGTGGTGAAGGAACTGCGGGCGAAGGGCAAGGAAAAGACGCGGGCGATTTATATCCGGCATGGCATGACGGCGGAGAAGACGCTGGGGGTGAGCACGGCGGACATGAAGGCGGTTGCGAAGAAGCTGCGCGGGGAGCAGGCGCTGGCGATGGAGCTGTACGCGACGGGGATTTTCGAAGCGCGCTATCTGGCGGGGATGGTGGCCGATGGAAAAAAGATGACGCGGAAGGAGCTGAATGCGTGGGCGGAAGGCGCGGCGGGAATGCCGATGATCGCGGAGTACACAGTGCCGTGGGTGGCGGTGGAGAACGCCGAGGCGCGCGCGTGTGCGCTGCAGTGGATCGAGTCGAAGAAGGAGCATGTGGCGTCGGCGGGTTGGTCGACGTGGTCGGGTCTGGTGGCGACCCGGCCGGATGAAGAGCTGGATCTGGCGGAGTTGAAGAAGCTGCTGGGGCGCGTGGTGCAGTCGATACACAAGGCGAAGAACCGCGAGCGCTACACGATGAATGTTTTTGTGATTTCGGTGGGCGGCTGCGTGAAGGCTTTGCTGGGCGAGGCGAAGGCGGCGGCGCAGAAGATCGGGAATGTATCCGTGGACGTGGGCGAGACGGCGTGCGAGGTGCCGGTGGCGTCGGCGTACATCGCGAAGATGGAGAAGATGGGGCGGGTGGGGAGGAAGCGGAAGACGTTGAGATGCTGAAGAACAGCAGTTAGCTAAGGTTAGCTAAAAAGCGGTTAGCGATGGAACGGTTAGCGGACGGCCGTTGACGATCAGAGCCAGATGGCGTTTCGATTTCCGTTGAAGTCGCGGCGCGGAATAATTCTCGAAAGTTGGGAACTGGCGGCAGCGGGGGTGCGTAAAGCCTCCTGTGGCGATACCACAGGTTCCCGTGGGATACTTCTGTGGGGATAACACAGGAGCGGGCTGGGAGAGGAAGGGATGGGCGATTCGAAGCTGGATTTGTTGCAGGGAACGCTGGACCTGATGGTTCTGCAGACGCTGGACGCGATGGGCGAGCAGCACGGATACGGGATCGCGCGGCGCATCGAGCAGGTGAGCGGGGATGCGGTGCTGCTGAATCAGGGGACGATCTACGCGTCGCTGGTGCGGCTGCAGCAGCGGGGATGGATCGATGCGGAGTGGGGCATCTCAGACAACAACCGCAAGGCGAAGTTCTACTCGATCACGAAGCGCGGCCGGAAACAGCTGGCGGAGGACGCCGCGTACTGGCACAGACTGGCGGCGGTGATGGGCAGGGTGCTTGCTGCTGGAAGCAGCGATTAGTTCGGGGCACAGGGCACCGGGCACAGGGCACAGGGCACAGGGCACAGGGCACCGAAAACAGGGCGCAGGCCAAGGCCACAGGCCACGAACAGAGGTAGTAGTCGATGATCGATTTTCTGCGGCAGGGCTGGAATCGGGTGCGGGCATTTTTTCATAAAGCGCCGCTGGATGCAGATCTGGATGCGGAGATGGCGTCGCATCTGGAGATGGCGATCGAAGAAAACTTGCAGCGTGGCATGGACGCAGTAGAAGCGAGGAGGCAGGCGATGGCGCGTTTCGGTGGCGTGCAGCAGGCGCGGGAGAAGCAGAGAGCGGCGCGAGGTCTGCCGTTTCTGGATGTGCTGGGGCAGGATGTGCGCTACACGCTGCGCACGCTGGGGCGCGATGCGGCATTCACGGTGGTCGCGGTGTTGATTCTGGCGTTGGGGATCGGGGCGAATGTCGCGGTGTTCAGCGTGGTGAACACGATACTGCTGCGGCCGCTGCCGTTTCCCGAGTCGCAGCAGCTGGTGTGGATTGCGCCGCCGCCGGAGAAGTGCGGGCTGTCGTGCGCGACGTATTCGGCCGATGCGTATGAGGAGTTCAAGGCGCAGACGAAGTCGTATCAGGACGTGACGGGGTACATGGCCTTCACGAGCCCGGATAATTATCGGCTGACGGGGCACGGCGAGCCGCAGCCGGCGACGGGGATGGAGGTCATAGGAAATTTCTTCGACGTTCTCGGCGTGCAGCCGATGAAGGGACGGCTGTTCCGGCCGGAGGAGACGCACGCGGGATCGCATCCGGTGGTGCTGCTGGAGTACGCGTACTGGAAACGGCAGTTTGCCGGCGATCCTGCGATTGTGGGCAAGGAGATCGATCTGAACGGGGGGCCCGCAACCGTGGTGGGCGTGTTGCCGGAGAGCTTCGACTTTGGCGCCGTGTTTTCTCCGGGTGCGAAGGTGGATCTGATTGTGCCGCTCATTCTCGACAACGAACGGATGTGGGGCAACATCGTCACGTTCATTGGACGGCTGAAGCCGGGCGTGACGGTGGGCCAGGCGCAGGCGGAGGCGAGCCTGGTGGTGCCGAACCTGTGCTGGAACATCAAGTATCCGCGGTCGTGCGGGCAGTATGTGAACAAGACGGGTCTGTCGATGCAGGTGTGGACGCTGAAGGATTACGTCAGCGGCAAACTGCGGCGGTCGCTGATCGTGCTGTGGTCGGCGGTGGGAATGATTCTGCTGATCGCGTGCGTGAATCTTTCGAACCTGTTGCTGGCGAGGGCGGCGGCGCGGGGCAAGGAGTTCGCGATGCGCAGCGCGCTGGGCGCGAGCCGTGCGCGGATGGTGCGGCAGCTGATGACGGAGAGCCTGATCCTGTCGGCCGCGGGCGCGGTGCTTGGACTCGGCCTCGCGTGGGCGCTGGTGGTGTGGCTTGCGCATCAGGGATCGCTGGCGTTGCCGTTGCTGAGCACGCTGCATATCGACGGTCAGGGACTGGGCTGGACGGTGCTGATCGCTGTGGTCGCAGCGCTGTTGTTCGGGCTGTTCCCCGGATTGCGGATGGCGAGCGGCAATCTGCAGGAGGCGCTGAAGGATTCCGGGCATGGGTCGAGTGCGGGGCGCAAACACGAGCGAGTGCGGTCGGCGCTGGTGATCGGCGAAGTGGCGCTGGCGTGCGTACTGCTGGTGGGCGCGGGGCTGCTGCTGCGGAGTTTTCTGAAGGTGCTCGATATCGATCTGGGTTTTGAGCCGGACCATGCCGCGTCGATGGAGGTGGATTACGACGACAAAGCGTCGACTCCCGAGGCGAGCGCGCTGAAGCGGGGTGCGATCTTCCAGCAGATCGTGACGCGGGTGAGCGCGTTGCCGGGCGTGAAGGCGGCGGGGTTTGTGGACTATCTGCCGCTGGGGCGGAACCGGGCGTGGGGTACGCCTGTGCCGAAGGGGAAGACCTATCCAGAGGGCGCATTACCCGGCCCGCTGGTGTACGTGATTTCGCCGGGATACATGCGCGCGATGGGCATGCGGCTGCACGGGCGGGATTTCACGTGGGACGATGGGCCGGCGAGCGAGAACGTAGTGATGATCAACGCCTCGGCGGCGCGCGTCTACTGGCCGGGCGAGGATGCTGTGGGCAGGATTCTGGAGTCGGGCAAAACGGAATTGCGCGTTGTGGGAGTGGTCGACGACATTCACGCCGACAGCGTGGAGGGCGATCCGGGCTGGCAGATTTATTACCCGATCACGCAGCAGGGACCGGACGACGCGCAGCTGGTGATCCGAACCAGTGTGCCGCCGTCGACGCTGGCGGGCAGCGTGCTGCGCGCGCTCCGGGAGCTGAATCCGAATCAGCCGGCGGCGGAGTTTCGTCCGATCGCAGCCATCGTGGAGCGGGCCAACTCGCCGCGGGGGTTCTTCGTGATGCTGGTAGGCGTCTTTGCGGGGCTGGGATTGCTGCTGGCGTCGCTGGGAATTTACGGTGTGATTGCGTATGGCGTCACGCGGCAGACGCAGGAGATCGGGATCCGGATGGCGCTGGGGGCGAGCCGGGGGCGGGTGCAGCGCGCGGTGCTGGGGCGAACCCTGTGGTTGGTGCTGGTGGGCATCGTGGCTGGATCGGTGGCGTCGTATGCGGCGGCGCGACTGATTGCGTCGCTGCTGTTTGGGACCGAGCCGACAGATCCGATGACCTACGCGGGGATGATGGTGCTGCTGATCGCGGTGGCTTTCGTGGCGGGATATTTGCCTGCGCGGCGGGCTTCCCGGATCGATCCGCTGGTGGCGCTGAGAACCAACTGAAGGCAGCGTTTCCCCTCGCGAATTCCGACGCGTCAGCGCGCCGGAATTGCTGACGCTCGGGAGGTCCATTCGACTGCGGCTGGCTCAAGGAGCCAGCCTTCGCTCAGGATGACAGCTGGTTCGTCACAAAGCCGTTGATTTTCTATGCATAGATAGTCTATGGTTCTGGCATCATGGCGAGTAAGCCCGAATTGATGCCTGGAACGCTGGACATGCTGATCCTGCGGACGCTGAAGCGCGCGCCGCTGCACGGTTATGGGATCGCGCAGTCGATCAAACGCGAATCGGATGACGTGCTGACGGTGGAAGAGGGATCGCTGTATCCGGCGTTGCAGCGGCTGCTGCTGCAGGGATGGGTGAAGGCGGAGTGGAAGACGACGGAGACGAACCGGCGGGCGCGGTTCTACACGCTGACCGCGGCCGGAAAGAAACAACTGGGCTTTGAGCTGACGAAGTTCGAGCTGATGGTGGAAGCGATCGGGCGCGTGTTGCGCGACGCGGAGGAGGCTGGATGACCGCCATGGGTTGGTGGAGGAAAGTGAAGCTGCTGTTCGGGCGCGAGAGGTTTGCCGGAGACCTGGACGAAGAGATGGCGTTCCATCGCGAGCAGATGGCGAAGGAGCTGGAGGCCGATGGCATGACACCGGAGCAGGCGCGGGTTGCGACGATGCGGCGGTTTGGGAACGCGACGCGGATGCGCGAGCAGAGTCATGAGGTGGTGGGGTTCCGCGCGGAGACGGTGGCGCAGGATATGCGGTTCGCGGTGCGGCAGCTGAGGAAGAATCCTGGATTTGCGGTGACCGCGATTTTGATGCTGGCGCTGGGCATTGGCGCGAGCACAGCGATTTTCGGGTTTGTGGATGCCGCGATGCTGTCGCCGCTGCCGTATGCACAGCCGAGCCGGCTGGTAGACGTGGCGGAGAGCGCGAAGGCGTTTCCGCGGTCGAATTTGTCGCGCGCGGATTTTGAGGACTGGCAGCGGATGAACAAGACACTCAGTTCGCTGGATGCTTATACCGGACAGGGATATTTGTTGCGGGTGGGGTCGGTGTCGGAACCGATTATAGCGGGGCGAGTCAGCGATGGGTTCTTCCACACATTGGGTGTGCAGCCGGTGCTGGGGCGGGATTTTCGTCCTGGAGAAGACAAACCGGGCGCCGCGAAGGTTGCGATGCTGGCGTACGGGACGTGGATGACGCGGTTCGGCGGGCGGCGCGAGGTGATTGGGGAGACGGTAGGCCTGAGCGGCGATCCGTACACGATTGTCGGAGTGCTGCCGCAAAATTTTGTATTTCAGCCGCAAGCCACGGCGGAGTTGTGGACGCCGCTGGGGGACAAGAACGGATGCGAGAGCCGCAGGAGCTGCCACAATATGTTTGCGGTGGGGAGGCTGCGCGATGGCGTGACGGTGGCGATGGCGCTGGCGGACATGCGGCAGATTGCGGCACAGCTGGCGATCCAGTATCCGGGATCGAATCAGGATCAGGGCGCGAGCGTGCAGCCGCTGTCGGAGCTGATCGTTGGGCAGGTGCGGCCGATTTTGCTGACGCTGCTGGCGGGGGCGGGACTGCTGCTGGCGATTGCGAGCGTGAATGTGGCGAGCCTGCTGCTGGTGCGGTCCGAGAGCCGGAGGCGGGAGATCGCGGTGCGCGGGGCGCTGGGCGCGACTCCGGTGCGGCTGGTGCGGCAATTCGTAACGGAGGGATTATTGCTGGCGGGGGCGGGGTGCTGGGCGGGAATCCTGAGCGCGGCGGGGATGATGGGTGTGCTGAAGGCGCTGATGCCGAAACTGATGCAGCAGGGCGCGCCGTTCGTACGCAACGTGGGGGTGAACGCGCATACCGTGTTGTTTGCGGGCGGAGTGACGGTGCTGGCCGCGGTGATGATGGCAGTGACCCCGGTGCTGCGGCTGGCGCTCACGGATGTTCATGGCGCGCTGAGCGACGGAGGCCGAGGAGCAGCGAGCCGTTTCTGGCGGAGGATGGGCGCGAATCTGGTGGTGGTGGAACTGATGATCGCCGTGGTGCTGCTGGCGGGGGCGGGATTTCTGGCGAAGAGCCTGTACCGTTTGCTGCATGTGGATGTGGGCTTCGACCCTTCACACGTGGCGACCGTTCAGGTGATGGCGCCGGACACCTTTTATCCGAAGCCGGAGAACTGGGTCGAGCTGTATCCAGCGATCAGGAGCAGGGTGCTGAGCCTGCCGGGGGTGGAGGCGGTGGGAATAACGAGCGATTTGCCGGTGCAGTGCAACTGCGACACAGACTGGATTCGCATTGCGGGCAAGCCTTTCCATGGAGAGCACAACGAGGTGCTGGAGCGGGATGTGAATCCGGAGTATATGCCGGCGGTGCTGAAGGCGAGGCTGATCGCGGGGCGAATGTTTACGGACGCGGACGACATGAAGCATCCGCAGGTGACGGTGATCAACGAGACGATGGCGAAGAAGTATTTTCCGGGTGAGGATCCGCTGGGGAAGATGATCGGGAACGGGAACCTGGATGCGACGTCGATGCGGCAGGTGGTGGGAGTGATCGCGGATGTGCGCGAGAACGCGCTGGACGATCAGCCGTGGCCGGCGGAGTACTTCTCCATTTATCACGGGCCGGACAATTATTTTGCGCTGGCGGTGCGGACGGCGGGCGATGAGAAGGCGCTGCTGCCGGAACTGGTGAAGGCGGTGCGGGGGATCAATCCGAATCTGGGCGTGAACGGAGAGATCACGATGGTGGATCAGATTGACGGCTCGCCGACGGCGATGATCCACCGGTTCTCGACCTGGCTGGTGGGTGGCTTTGCGGCGATGGCGCTGGTGCTGAGCGTGGTGGGGCTCTACGGTGTGGTGGCGTATTCGGTGAGCCAGCGGACGCGGGAGATCGGGGTGCGCATGGCGCTGGGCGCGCAGCGGAGCGCGGTGCATCGGCTGATCCTCAGGGAGGCGGGATTGCTGGCGGGGATTGGGATCGCGGCAGGGCTGGGATGCGCGGTGGGCGCGGGCGCGCTGATGAAGAGCCTGCTGTTCGGAGTGCGCGCGTGGGATGCGTCGACGCTGGCGGGAGTGGCGGCGGTGCTGGGAGGTTTTGCGCTGCTGGCGAGTTTTATTCCGGCGCGAAGGGCGGCGCGAGTGAATCCGGTGGAGGCTCTGCGGGCGGAGTAGATCGGGGCACCGGGCACAGCGTTCAGCGTCCGGATGCAATGCGACCGGTTGAAGTTGTGTGAAGCCCTG
The DNA here is from genome assembly GCA_964535525.1 of uncultured Acidobacterium sp. Lineage (GTDB taxonomy): Bacteria > Acidobacteriota > Terriglobia > Terriglobales > Acidobacteriaceae > Palsa-343. Next base: position 9,730 of record CAZHTJ010000111.1, read on the forward strand.
TCACTCGATGCGCAGAGCCTTCTGCGGATCGAGGCGGGAGGCGCGGGTGGCGGGCATCCAGACGGCGAGCAGAGCGACCCCGCTTAATAGAACAGGCACGGTTACAAATACCGTCGGGTCCCAGGTCTTGACGCCGAAGAGGAAGCTCGAGATAAAGCGGGTGAGTCCGAAGGCAGCGCCGATGCCGATGACGACGCCAACGAGGGCGAGGCGCATGCCATGCCAGACGACGAGCGAGCGGATGCGGGAGCGGTCCGCGCCGAGGGCCATGCGGATGCCCATTTCCTGGGTGCGCTGCTGCACGGTGTAAGCCATGAGGCCGTAGATGCCGATGGCCGCGAGAATGAGCGCGGAGGCTCCGAAGATGGTGAGCAGGAGCATATTGAAGTCCTCGCGGGCGGTCGAGTTGCTCACCACTTCAGTCATGGGGCGCACGCGGGCGACGGGGAATCCGCCGCTGGCCTGGCGGAGCTGCTCGCTGATGGCGGAAATATATTGATGCGGGTCGCCGTGGGTGCGGACGATCCACGCAACGGGGGCGATGCCGGCGTTGAGGGCGGTGATATCGTCCTTGACCTGCGCCTGGGGAATGATCATAAGCTCTTGCGGGTCGCGGTTGAGGCCGCCGTCGCGGATGTCGCCGGCAATGCCGATGATCTGGCGGGCGGGTTCGTCAAACTGGGGTCCGACGCCTTTACCGATGACGATCTGCTGACCGATGGGGTTTTCTTTAGGCCACCATTTCTTCGCCATGGTCTCGTTGATGATGACGACGCCTGGAGCCGCGCCCGTGTCCTGATCGGTGAAGTCGCGGCCGCGGATGGGAATGTGGAAGGCGGCGAAATAGCCGGGCGATGCGTTCATCCAGCCGGCGCCACCGGTATTGGGATCTTTGCCGTGGGGACGGCCGACGATGTCGAAGGGCAGACCGAATCCGCCTTCGAGAGGCAGGCAGCAGGTGGAAGCGGATACTTCGACTCCGGGAATGGCGTTGACGCGTTGGCGGCCTTCGAGGGCAAGCTGAGCGACGGCGGCGGTTTTCTGGAAGCGGTCGCCGGTGAGCGACATTTCCATGGTGAGGACGTTGCGGGGATCGAAGCCGGGATTGACGTGGCGGAGCGCGATGAAGGTGCGGATGAGGAGGGCTGCTCCGA
>CAZHTJ010000112.1:0-10752 GCA_964535525.1 uncultured Acidobacterium sp.
CCGAGGACCAGAAGTGGGCTTCGGCAGCGGGGTCGTGGTAGACCCAGAAGTCCCATAAGAAATGGGAATTGGAACTGGTGCCCAACATCAGGTCCATAAACAGCACGTTGGTCCATGAGGGCCCGTCGGCATACATCTCAAGGCTGCTGCCGCTCAGCGAGGGCTGGCTTTGGTCAAAGGCCATCCAGTAGTTGTTGGTGGTGTTTGTGCCCGCCGCGCAGAGGCTGCAGATGCCCCAGTTGGCGGAGTCGTTCTGCATCTCCTTCAGCACGGTTGCGTTTGCGGGCGGAGTGGGCAGCATAGTACTGCTGGCCGGTGGCGGTCCCACCGTGATCAACGCAATTTCCGATCTGTTGGAATCGCCCTGCGCGTCCCACGCGCGGGCGTAGAGAAGATGCTGGCCGGCGGGGATATTAATCGCCTGGGAGATGGAACTCGCAGCGTTATTGGTCTGATATGCGGCTTGACTGTCGACGCAAATCGCCCACTGGGTAACGGTTGCGGGGCCGTATGCGGTCGCAGTCACCTGGACATTGCCTGGATTCTGACCGGGTGAGGGGCTTTGCATCCAAACACCGGTTATCGCGGTATCCTGGGCATCATATCCAAATCCCGAACCGCTGCATAACGGACTGCTTGAGTCTCCGGACCCGCCACCACCGCCCGATCCGCCACCACTCCCCGAACCGCCACTGCTGCTGCCAGCAGCACCTGTCATGCTGCTGCCGCACCCGGTTACAAGCAAGACCTGGAATGCAAATGCAAATAAGCAAAGAAAGCAAAGATACCGCCGAAACATGCAGCACTCCTCGCCCAAGTGAGATGCGGTCTGCCCAGGTAATTCTGTCCCAAACAGACAGCAATATTGGGCTCGCGCCCGCTCCTGTTTAAATGCCGAACCGATGAGAAAGCTTCGGCTCCCCGATGTCGCCTGGTCGGGTATGGAGCCATCCTGCTTTGACGATCTCCGTTGGCGCGTTCAGGGCGAAGCGCTCACCGAGCGTCGGTTTGGCCGGCTCCGGGTCGATTCGTACTGATAGACGGGCTAGTGTCCTGAGTCATAAGTTCATCGAACAATCGACGAATCGAAGTAGCTCGAAGAACAGCCCTCAGGGGGTGAAGCCCATTTGATTTTGCGCCTTTTGCGGCACGACTGAAGTCGTGCCCTGATACAAGACGAGGGAATATTCGCTTAACGAATTAATGACTCAGAACACTAGTCATTAGCTCAAGCCAACAGCGGGTTTTCCACCCCACCACGCCAAAAGCGGGCGTGTCGGGGACCCCGGGTTTGCCTGGGCACGTGGCTTCTTCGCAGGCCCACTCAAGCCAACGGCGGGCTTGAATGGGGCACTCTGGTTTTTTCGCAGGCCCACTCAAGCCAACGGCGGGCTTGAATGGGGCACCTGGTTTTTTCGCTGGCCCACTCAAGCCAACGGCGGGCTTGAAATGGGGCACCGGCTACTTGACGCGGACCTTGGGTTCGACGGACATGCCTGGGCGCAGCATGTGATCCCGGTTCTGATCGGGCTTGGTGAGGTTGATGCGGACCGGAATGCGCTGCACGACCTTGACGTAATTGCCGGTCGCGTTCTCTGGCGGGAAGAGGCTGAGCATGGATCCGGTGGCGCCGCCGATCTGGAAGATTTCGCCGTCGTAGTCGCGGCCGAAGGCGTCCACGTGGATGGTGACGGGCTGGTGGAGCTGCATGTGGCGGAGCTGGGTCTCCTTGAAGTCGGCGGTGATCCAGACGTCGTCGAGGGAGACGAGGGTCATGAGGGCCTGGCCGACGGCGATGTTCTGGCCGGGTTCGACGCTTTTGGTGGTGACGATGCCTGCGACGGGGGCGTGAATCTCGCAATAGGTGAGGTTGAGTTTGGCCTGGGCGAGAGCGGCGCGGGCCTGGTCGACCTGGCCGGCGGCCTGATCGGCTTTGGCCTTCTGGATGGCGACCTGCTGGGGCGCGGTCTGCGCGTATTTTTGAGAGGACTGGGCCTGGAGGACGCGATCGCCGGCGATGCGGACAGCATCCTGGGCGGCGACGAGGTTGGCTTCGGCTTCTGCGACGGCGGCTTCGTCGGCGGACGCGGCGGCGACGGCGGCGTCAAATTGTTGCTTCGAGATGATGTCCTTCTGGACGAGCGGAGTATAGCGCTCGAGGTCGAGTTTGGCTTTGGTGGAGTTGGCCTGAGCCTCGGTGACGCGGGCCTGGGCGGCCTGGAGCTGCTTCTCGGCCTGGGCTACGGAGGCGTTGGCGCCGGCCACGTCAGCATTGGCATTGTTGAGATTGGCGCCGGCGTTGATGCCGATGACGGGGACGTTGACGTGGGAGGCCTCATAGTTGGCGACAGCGGCTTCGAGAGTGGCCTGGGCCTGGTTGGCCGCGGTCTGATAGTCGCTGGGGTCGATCTCGACGAGCAGGGCTCCGGCATCGACATACTGGTTCTGGTCCACGCTGACTTTGGCGACGTGGCCGTTGATGCGGGAGCTGATCTGGACAAGATGGCCGTCGACGGAGGCATCGTCTGTGTCTTCGTAGTAGGTCGAGTGCCACCAGAACAGAAGGGCGCCGACCACGAGGACTGCGACAAGTCCGATGATGATGAAACGGCGGCGCGAGCGGGGCGCTGGAGTCTCGGGCCGCTCCTCAGTAGGTCTGGACTGCTCGGAATTTTGCTCCGCCACTTACTTTCCTCCCACGTAATCCTTGTAATTGGTCTGGGCTACACCGAGGGCCCGGGCCAGGGACAATTTCGCGACGTTATGGCGATAGAGGCTGGCCACGTATTGCTGATTCGCCTGGGCGACGGCCTGCTGCGCCTGGGAAACAGCCAGATTATCCGAAACGCCGGCCTTATAACGCTGCTGCGACTCGCTGAGGGCCTCGCCGGCGAGGTCGACGTTGCTTTTCGCTACTTCGACAAGCTTCTCGGCGGCCTGGATGTCGAGGATGCTGTCGCGCACGTCGGCGCCGATCTGGCCGCGGATATCGCTGAGACGGGCGCGGGCCTGTTCGAGCGATGACTGCGCCTGCCTGGCGTCGCCGCGGAGTTTGGCTTCCTCGAAGAGGGGGACGTCGAGTGAGCCGACGGCGTCGCCGGTGCCGTGCGAGTGATTGACATTGATGCCGATGTCGCCATAGTCACCGGTGAAGGTGACGGTGGGGAGACGCTCGTCGGTAGCGGCCTTGCGGGCGCTGTCGGCGGCGGCCACCTGCTCTTCGAGAGCCTTGAGGTCGGCGCGGGTGGCGAGGGCCTGCTCGATGGCCTTGTCGGGATCGAGATGGTCGAAGGGTGTGTAGGGTTCGGTGTCGGTGAGCTCGAACTGCTGTTCCAGAGGCAGGCCGATGGCGCGGGCGAGAGCGATCTTGTCTTTTTGCCAGGCGTTCTGGGCGGCGATGAGGGTCTGCTGCTGGGTCTGGTAGTCGACCTGTGCGCGCAGCTCATCGAGCAGTGGGGCGGTTCCGGCCTGGTGATTGCCGTGGGCCTGATCGAAGGAGACTTTGGAGGTATCGACCTGGGCCTGCGCGGACTGGACGAGGGCGGCGTCGGCGATGACGGTGAGGTAGGCGTTGCCGACGGTGAGCACGACGAGGTCGCGGGCGTCCTGAGCGGAGAGAGTGGCGGCTGTGAAGTTGTGGCGCTGGGCGATGTAATTCTCCAGGGACGACAGATTCACAAGCGACCAGCTGAGCGATCCGCGAATGTCGGTGTATCCGTAGGGACCGATGATGGCGGGGAAGCCGGGGATGCGGAGGCCCTGGGCCTGGAGGTCGGTCTCGTTGACGGCTTCCTTGATAGAGCCGCTGGCGGTGGGCAACAGGGACTGGAGCTGCTCGAGGCGGGCTCCGCGGGCGGACAGGGTGTTTTGCGTGGTGAGAATGAGGCCGAGATTGAAATGCAGGCCGCGGCGGATGGCGTCGTCGAGGGAAAGAGGCAGAACGCCAGGAACGACTTTGCCGTCGCTGATGCTGCTTTGGTAAGTGGAGGTGTCGACGGGGGGCTGCGGGATCAGGATGGGACCTGCGGGGACGGAGACGGATCCGCCAGTGGGCGGGCCCTGGGCGATGGCCGGCTGGGCGAGCAGGGCCACGATGGCCAGGCCTGACAGGAGAGCCGACGGGGCGGAGATCCGCCGCAGTCGCAGGAAACCTGAATTGGTAGCTACGGCCTCAGGCAAGGAGCACTCTTTCAAATGGAACCGCCAGGAACCAGGTCCCGGGCGAAGGTATGTGCTTTGGATGCGATACGTTGAGCAAAAAATTCAGAAGAATCTCTATGACAAGAGTAGTCGAAACGCCGGGGTTGCGTCTCGCAGAATCGGCGCGAGAGGAACACTGCTGGTGATCCAACTCCCGGGGCCGGTCCGCCGGCCGCTGCGCCCGGGTTTGCGCGACTAAACCTGTACGGCAGGCACGGCGTGGATCAGCGAGGAAGCGAGGGAGCAAAGCGCCTGGCGGAAGAGGGCGCTGACGGCTTCCGTTGTCCAGATCGAGGGTTTGGAATGCCGGTTCAGGGCGCGGGCGGTGTCGGCGTTGCTGATGCGGAGAACGGCGCGCTGGACAAAGACGGCTCGCTGCACTTCGGAGAGGCGAGCGAGCCACTCGCGAAGGGGGCCACGCCCAGCACCTGCAACCAGGTCAGAGATCTCGGAGCCGGAGAGGGGAACGGTGCTGTCATCCTCGATGCAGGAACCTGGGGAATCGGTCGGGGGGATATCCGCAAAGGAGCGGGGGTCGTGGCGATGCATGATGGCAAGGGCACCGTCGAGCACGCGGTCGCGAACGAGACCGGTGGCAGCGGAGGGATCGTTGCAGGGGTCGATATCGACGGAGGCGACGGTATTCTCGACCAGGCTGAGAGCCTCCGCTTCATTCCCCAGCATCAGCGCGGCAAACCGGTACACCTCGACGGCGGCGGTCTCGGCTTTGAGCATGGCTTCGCGGTTTTGACCTGAACCCTTTTGATCTGAACCGTTCTGGCCCGAACCGTTCTGGCCCGAACATGGGGAGTTTGCCACGAGTGCACCTCCGGGAAGGGACTGGAATTATCCTCGCCGAGGGAAAGCGGGGCGTCAAATGTGGGAATCCGCGGGATGGTTCTGACTTGTTCCCGCTGCTGGCCGGAGGGGCTCTTCGGTAATCTGTCGCGGCTGAGCGAACAAACTTAGTCTGAAACTACCTTCTTTCAGAGTGCGAAAGCGACCGCGCCGAATTTGGTCCGGAAGTGAATGGACCAAACGGCTCGCAGGCCGCCAACAACGACCTGCGGGCCGTTCCCAATGAAAGGAGGTGAGGCCCTTGGATGAGAAATCATCCTGGATGAGAGTGTTGATCACAATCGCCGTCGATTGGCGGTTTGTGATGGCAGTCGTAGTCCTAATGCTTCTACTGCTACTTCGGTAGCACAAACCTTCCGGGAGGGTCGCAACCTTCCGGAAGCAAGTTCATTTTACCAAATCGGCCTAATGATGGGTGACGTGAGTGTCCGAGTTTAGTGCACACCGGCGGCCAGCAGGGTGGTCGTCGAGCGGCGGTGGTGAGCGATCATCCGCGGCGGCGCAGGGCGGGCGGGCGTGAGCGGCGTGTAGCTGCGGTAGACAGTGACGTGGAAGCAGGACTGGTAGAACTCCTCCTCGACGTCGATCTTGCCGGCGGTCTGCAGAGGGAGGAGCCAGGCGCGCATCCAGGAGATTTCTGAAAGGGAGAGGCCCTTCTTACCGATGTCGACAGCGGCGCCGGTGAGGTGCGGGGAAGCGATGTCGCCGTCGGCGGGCGCGGCGTTGCCGTTAATGGCAATAAGGGAGCGCTGGAATTCGACGGTGCGGACGGCGGAGTTGACCTGGAGAGCGCGGTGGAAGCGGGCGTAGTGGCTGCGCGCGACGTCAGCCAGGAATCGCGCGGCCCACGGCCGGCAGTAACGGCGGTTGGCGGGCAGATCGGGGTTGACGCGCAGCGAGTAGCTGGCGGGGAGAGGAACGATGTCCCGTGAGACTTCAAGCTGCTCGAGCTGAGTGTCGTCTTCAATGCGGACCAGGCCCTCGGCCTCATCGCGCTGGTTCTGGCGCGTGAGGGACTCAAGCGATCCGCGCAGGGGTGGCACGAAGCGGATGCGAGCGACGGGGGCTGGGACGCGGGGGACGGTCGCAATGGCGGCGCGGGTGCGGACCGGCTGTGGGGCGAGAGGAGCGGGACGGGCCGCAGTAGCGAGGGCCGCACTGGTAAGGGTGGCGGGAGCTGGCGGCGTGTGGCAGGAAACCGAAGCGGGGTTGGCCAGGACGGTATGGCTGGAATGGCCTGCGACCCTGCCGCACGGGTTGGCCCGGACCACAGCTTGATGACGGCGATGGACCGGTGCGGCTGGGCTCACGGTGGAGGCAAGGACGGGCAGAGCCAGGATGAAACTGGCTGCTGCGACGAGGGAGAGACGACCGCGCATTCCGGAACCTGGCGTATATCAACCTGGGGTGTTGTCGATAAGGGCAATCCCAGATTATCTGACCCGCGAACGGAAGGAAAGTAGCGGCCGGGGTGCAGCCTGGAGCTGGGAGCCTGGAGCTAGGAGCTGTGAGCACGGGAGACATTTGAGCGCTTGAAGCCTTGGTCCATGGGGTTCGCTGGGCGGGGTTTTCATGCCGATTTGGGCGAGGCGGGAGTACAATTCCTGAAAATCAAAAAGAAAGTAAGAAGCGCGAGCTAATTTTCCGGAGGATAGTCATGGCCGATGCAGTTGCTCAACCCGAAGCGTCTACGCAGCCGCTGAATGAGGTACAGCGTATCGTCGATACGTTCGTTGCTCCTTCAAAAACCGCGAAGGATATCGTGCGGAGCGGGGCGTGGTGGGGACCGTTCATCGTTTTGATCATTATCAGCATTGCTTTCTCCTTTACGGTGGGGAAGAAGATCGGCTGGGCCGCGGTTTACGACAACCAGATCAGCCAGACTCCGAAAGTGAAGGAGATGATTCAAAGCCTGCCAGCGGATCAGCAGGTGGCTGCGAGGCAGAAAGGCATCGCCCGGCAGCCGTATTCCGCTTACGGAGCGCCGGTTTTCTCATTGATTTTCACCGCGATTTTTGCGCTGCTGGTTTGGCCGACTGTCAATTTCGGTTTTGGCGGGACCGCGAAGTACGGGAAGATTTTTGCAGTCTTTATGTATTCGAACCTGATCGCATATGGGGCGAGATTTCTGCTGGCGATGGTCGCGGTGTTTGCCGGGCTCTCGCCGGACAGCTTTAACCTCAACAATCCGGTGGGCACGAACATCGGATATTATCTGGCGGGCGGAGGGTCCCCGCTGTGGCTTGTCACGCTGGGAACTTTTTTCGACATTTTCGGGATCTGGGCGCTGGTGTTTAGCGTGATCGGCTGCGCAGTTGTGGGGCGAGTGAAGACGAGCTCGGCGGCGATCGCGATTTTCGGCTGGTGGGTGCTGTTCATGCTCGGCATCACGGGACTGGTGGCGGCATTCAGCTGAAGTTATGGAAAAGAGGAGGCTGCGGCAGGGGATTCTCAATCGTTGTCGGTAGAGGTTGCTCGTGGTGCATTGACTCGGGGTCGTTACCGTGAAGAGGGCAGTCTGGAGTTGCTGGCTGGTACTCGCTGTATGTGCGCCAAGCCTGATGGGATGCGGCGGAGGCTCCGGGGCGGCGGATGCCTCGAGTGGTGGTAACTCGGGTGGCGGAGGAAGCGGTGGCGGGGACACGGGCAGCATCAACCCCACGAGCGGAGAGTACCTGCTGCAAGTCGGCGCGGACCATAACCTCGACTACGCGATGATCGATCCAACCACTGGCGTAGTTGGTTCACCGGCGGTTGCCGGTGGCCCGGTTTGGAGTCCGGGTAGTTATCCGAGCGTTCTGGTTGCTCCCTCCCAGAAATACGTCTATGCATTTCAGGGGACAATTGAGGAAGTTGAATCGTTCCAACTGGGCGGACCCGGCCTCCTGCTGACCGGCCTCGGGGGTGTTCCGATGACGCAGGCATTGCAGTCGATGACCCTGGATCCGAGTGGGCAGCATTTATATGTGATCGAGGGGGCGGCGACGATTCAGGAATTCAACGTCGGGGGCGGAGGACTGCAAGAGGGTCCTGGACTCACGGTTATGGCCGACATGAGGGTGATGGTGATCGATCCCTCGGGGAAGTTTCTTTTCGCGAACGACTACGGCGGCGGGCGCATCTTTGCCTATCAGATCAACCCGACAGACGGCTCGCTCTCCGCGGTTGCGGGCTCGCCTTTCCCGACGCCGGCGAGCACGCTTCCCCCGGGAGGGCTTGTTATCAGTGGGTCAGGAAGTTCTCACTTCCTCGACGTGCAGCTGGCGACTGTGGAGCTGCAGACAAATGACCTCGCGGCATATTCCATCGACAGCGTGACCGGTGCGCTGACCGCGGTGCCGGGCTCTCCCTTCTCCACAACTTCATACCCGACAGCCGGTCTTTGTGCGGACCCAACCGGTAAAACTATTTACGTCTCGAATACAATGGCGGGGGGCATCGACGGTTTTGCCGTCGATCCAGATACGGGCGTGTTAAGTCGCCTTCCCGGATCGCCTTTCGGTCCCGCATCCATGACTGGTTTTCTAACCGTCGATGCGTCGGGGACCCACATTTATGCATCCGCTTACGAAACGAGTCAGATTTACGGGTTCAACCGTGATCCTGTCACCGGAAATCTCACGGCAATCCCGGGTTCTCCATTTCCTTCTGTGCAACAACCAATTCTGATTTCCGGTCTTACGATCCAGTAACGGGAAGGAGAAAGAGGCCCGCCGGATGGCGGGCCTTTTTGTTTGCGAAGAAAATCGAGGGCTACTCTTCCTCTTCTTCTCCGGTTGGCTTCTTCGCGTTGGCGACGATCTTGTCCGCGATGAGCTGCGGGACGATGTCGTAGTGATTCATCTCCATGTGGAAACTGCCTCGGCCCTGCGTCGTAGCGGTGAGGGTCTGGCCGTAGGTCAGCATTTCGGACATGGGAACTTCGGCACGAATGATGGTGTTGGCACCATGGCCGTCCATGCCCTGGACGCGGCCGCGACGCTGGTTGAGGTCGCCCATCAAGGCTCCGGCGAACTCCTGCGGGGCCTCGATTTCGACGCTCATCACTGGCTCGAGCAGCGTGGGCTTGGCCTGCTCCATGCATTTGCGGAAGGCAATGCGGCCGGCCATTTTGAAGGAAAGCTCGTTGGAGTCGACGTCGTGATAGCTGCCGTCGTAGACGGTGACGCGGAAGTCGACCACGGGATAGCCTGCAAGGTAGCCGCGCGCGGCCGATTCCTGAATACCTTTTTCGACGGCGGGGATGAAGTTGCGCGGGATGGCTCCGCCGAAGACGTCGTTGACGAACTCGAAGCCTCCACCGCGGGGCAGGGGCTCCATTTTGATTTTGCAATCGCCGTACTGGCCGTGGCCTCCGGTCTGCTTTTTGTGCCGGCCCTGGGCGTCGGCGCGTCCGCGAATGGTTTCGCGGTAAGGCACGCGCGGCGCCTTCAGCGTGACCTCGGTGTGGTAGCGCTTGCGCAGCTTGTTGACCAGGGACTCGATGTGGGACTGGCCCGAGGCGGCGATGAGGAATTCGTTGGTCTGCGAATCGCGGAAGAAGCGCAGCATCAGATCCTCTTCCATGAGCTTGTGGACGGCGGGGGCTAGCTTGTCTTCGTCGGCGCGCGATTTGGGTTCAATGGCCCAGGTCATGGCGGGTTCGGGCAGAGTGACTGGCTCGTAGAAAATCTCGTGGCTCTTGTCGCCGAGTGTGTCACCGGTGAGGGATTCTTTCAGCTTGGCGACCGCGCCCAGGTCGCCGGCGTGCAGCTCAGTGACGGCCACGGCGTTGCGGCCCTGCATGATAGAAAGATGAGCGAACCTTTCCGGAGCGCGGCGGGAGTAGTTCTGCGCGGTACCGTCGTTTTTGAGGACGCCGGAGAAGACCTTGAAGAAGCTGATGCGTCCGGCGAACGGGTCGATCATGGTTTTGAAAATGTAGAGGGAGAGCGGCTCCTTGTCGTCGACCTTGCGCATAACGATTTCCGGCGACTGGCCTTCGGTGGTGGCGGCAGCACCATTGCCGGGTCCGCTAGCCGCGGCGGCGACGGTGTGCAGGACGGCGCGGGCGGCGACGGGCTCGCGCTCGATGGGCGAGGGTGCGTAGACCTTGAGGAAATCGAGGAGATGATCGGTGGCGACGTTGGCGAGGCCGCTCGAATACAGCACGGGGAAGATGCGGTCTTCGCGGATGGCTTCGTGCAGCGCGCTGATGAGGTGCTGCTCGGGGATGGTGCCTTCGCGGAAGTACTCCTCCATTAATTCGTCTTTGCCTTCGGCGACCAGCTCGACCAGGGTCTCGTGCGCGCGCTGCGCGGGTTCTTTTAAAGATGCGGGGATTTCGCCGATTTTGCCGTGGCCGTCGCCGCCGGGCGTGTAGAAGAACGCCTCCATGGTGACGAGGTCGACGATGCCTTCAAAACCTTTGCCGTCCGCGATGGGCAACTGGACGGGGATGCACTGCCGGCCGAAGCGCTCGGAGAGCCCGTTGAGCGTGGCTCCGGCGGACTCGGCGGCGCGGGGGTGGTCCATCTGATTGATGACCACGGCGCGGGGAACGTTGAATTCTTCGGCGTATTTCCAGACACGCTCGGTCATGGGCTCGACACCGGTGACGGCGTTCACTGTGACCAGAGTGGCTTCGACGGGGGCCATGGCGCAGCGTGCTTCGTGCACGAACATGTGGAAGCCCGGAGTATCGATGAAGTTGAC
>CAZHTJ010000113.1:0-10510 GCA_964535525.1 uncultured Acidobacterium sp.
TATCCGGCGGTGGCGGCCAGAGAGAAATGCAGGTCCATTCGACTCGCATCTAAATTGATTCAGCGCGCGAACTGCACGCGCGCTGATTATTCGGAAAGCTCGCTCAGGATGACAGAGAGTTCAGGTGGATTCGAGAATGGGTGTCAATTTGGAGGATAGCAACACGGCCTCCACCGGCTCGAGGTGTGCCGTGAAGTGCCGCAGAAACGGTGCTTCGTGGGTCAGGCGCATACCGCGAATCTTGTCGCGATTTTTCCAGACTTCGAGAATGACTTCGACCAGGTAGTCGATGTGGCTCTGCGTGTAGACGCGGCGGGGGATAGCGAGGCGGACGAGGTCCATCTGCGCGGCGGCGGCGAACATCAGCGTGCCGATTTCGACGGAGCGGACGCCGCCCTCGAGGTAAAGTTCGGCGGCGAGCGCGACGCCGGGGAACTGCTGCTGCGGGATATGAGGCAGAAACGCGCGCGCGTCGAGATAGATGGCGTGGCCGCCCGGCGGCTGAACGATCGGGACTCCTTCAGCGGCGATGTGGTTGCCGAGATAGGCGGTCGAGGCGATGCGGTAGCGGAGGTAGTCCTCCTCGAGCGCCTCCTGCACTCCGACGGCGATGGCCTCGAGATCGCGGCCGGCCAGCCCGCCGTACGTCGGGTAGCCTTCTGTGAGGATCAGCAGGTCCTTCTCCTGCTGCGCGAGCTTGTCGTCGTTGGTGCAGAGGAAGCCGCCGATGTTCGCCATGCCGTCCTTCTTCGCGGACATGGTGCAGCCGTCGCCGTAGCTGAACATCTCCTGGGCGATCTGTTTCGGAGTCTTGCCGGCGTAGCCGGGCTCGCGGAGTTTGATGAACCAGGCATTTTCGGCGAAGCGGCAGCCGTCGAAGTAAAGCGGAATCTTTTCACGCCGGCAGACCGCGCTCACGGCGCGGACATTTTCCATGGAGACGGGCTGGCCTCCGCCGGAATTATTTGTAACTGTGAGCATCACTAATGGAATGCGGTCGCGGCCGACCTTCGCGATCAGCGCTTCCAGCGCCGCCACGTCCATGTTGCCCTTGAACGGCGCCGCCACCGAGGGCTGTTTTCCCTCGGCTGTCAGCAGATCGACGGCTTCGGCGCCGGTGAACTCGACGTTGGCGCGGGTGGTATCGAAATGCGTGTTGTTGGGGATGACCGCGCCCTTGCTGCTGGCCACGCCGAAGAGAATGCGCTCGGCTGCGCGTCCCTGGTGGGTGGGGATCACGTGTTTGTAACCGAAGATGTCCTGAATGGAGTTGCGGAAGCGGACGAAGCTGCGGCTGCCTGCGTAGCTTTCGTCGCCTTCCATGATGGCGGCCCACTGATGCGTGGACATGGCGCCGGTGCCGGAGTCGGTGAGCAGATCGATGAGGACATCGTCGGCGGGAAGCAGGAACATGTTGTAGTGCGCGGCTTCAAGCAGCTTCTCGCGCTGCGGGCGCGTGGTCCAGCGAATCGGCTCGACGCTCTTGATGCGAAACGGCTCAATAATGGTCTTGATTGGCATGGAGGCGGAATGGCAGGGAGGTTCGAGACAATTGTAAAGAAGTGCGAGTCGCGCTTGCCGCGGAGGTATGATGGACGAGCTAAAGTCCGGTTAGCTAAACGGCGGGCAGCTGAAGTCCGGTCAGCGAAGAAGCGGTTAGCGAAACGACTCTCAGCGGCCAAAGCAGAACCGCTTTCGCAGGTCGTTCGCGGAAAGCCCGCGCGGCAGGGCCCGTTATCGGCTCAGAAAGTCGTGCCATGAAATCGCAGTTTGCCTTGATCCTGGCCGTTCTTGTTGCCTGCCTGACGGCCCCGGCCCAGACCGCACCGATTACGACCGAGCAGGCCATCGCCCGTGTTCTTGGCGCGGGACCGGTTCAGTCTGCGTGGTTTGACCCGGGGTTCCTCGCGCAGATTCCGGTGTCCCAGATTCAGCAGGTCGTGGACCAGTACACGGGAACCAACGGCAAATTGCAGCGGGTCGCGACCGAACCGGACGGGTTCACGGTATATCTGGAGCACGCCAGGTTTCCAGCGAAAGCAGCGCTGAACCCCCAGGGGCAGTTCACCACGCTGTGGTTCGGCAATCCGGAACCGCTCCAGGCGGCTTCGCTCGAGGCGAGCGTGCAGGCTTTCAGCCAGCTTTTCGGAAAAGTCACCGTGCTGGTTACAGAAGAGGGGAAGCCGCGGGCCTCGCTGAATGCGGATCAGTTCCTGGCGGTCGGATCGGCGTTCAAGCTGGCGGTTCTGAGCTCGCTCAATGCGGAGATTGTTGCCCGCCAGCATCGCTGGGATGAGGTGGTGGCGCTCGATCCTGCGTGGAAATCGTTGCCCAGCGGGATCATTCGCGTCTGGCCCGACCGTACGCCACTGACGCTGGCGACGCTTGCCAACGAGATGATCTCGATCAGTGACAACACGGCCGCGGACGCTCTGCTGTCGATTGCCGGCCGCGAAAACGTAGAGGCGATGGCGCCACACGACCGCCCGTTTCTCTCTACGCGCGAAGCTTTCATTCTGAAGGATCCGGTCAACGGTATTTTGCTCGCCCGCTATCGCGCCGCCGATCTGACCGGGCGGCGCGCGCTGCTGCCTGAGATCGACAAACTGCCCCTGCCCGACGTCAGCATCTTCGGCTCGGGGCAGCCGATGGCGACGGACATCGAGTGGTTCTTCACTCCGGGCGAGCTTTGCACGCTCATCGACAGTGTTCGCGATCTGGGTGCAATGCAGATCAACCCGGGCATCGCCACGAAGAAGGACTGGCAGCAGATCGCCTACAAGGGCGGGTCGGAGCCCGGCGTGCTGAACTTCACCACGGCGCTGACCGCGAAGAGTGGCCGGCACTACTGCGTGGCTGCCACCTGGAACAGCGATGGCGTCGTCGACGAAAACAAATTCGCCATGCTGTATGCGGGAGTGCTGGGCGCGCTGGCCGGGGAATCAGTGAAATAAGGCGACGGACGGCTCGTGGAAGGTGCGGAACAGCAACATGCACCCGGTGAGCGCGATCATCAAATACGACAGACGGTTGGCCATCAGAACCGCGGGCCTGACATCCCCTTCATAGCGGAGGAAATCGTACCATTGGAAGATCCAGTTCTTGATGAGCCGCGTCAGCACATAGGACGGAATCAGAAGCGTGACAAAAACGGCGAGAACGATGTACACCTCGCTGTGCATGCCCGCCAGGTCGGGAAATATTTTCTGGCACACCCAGAGGGGGACGAACTGGTTGTTGGTGAAGGCGCCTGACATGCCTCCCGGAAAGCTCGCCCAGGAATTGAAGAGCGCGTACATCCCGTAGGTCAGGGGAAAGCCCAGCCCGGTGGTGGCGGTGTTCACCGTGGTCACCGCGATCAGAGTGCGGCGAAAGCTCGTTTTCAAGCGGGCCTGCATATAGATGATCTCGATGATGATCACCAGCAGCAGGAAAAACGCCATGGTCTGGTGGTCCACCGGGAGCATGGAGATCCCGGCATCGGCACGCGCGGTGGCCGGTGAGCAGGCCAGAACACAAGCCACCGACAGAGCGACGGCCACGCTACGCCTGATTTTCGGTAACATTGGCGGAATCATAGCAC
Organism: uncultured Acidobacterium sp.; assembly: GCA_964535525.1. Lineage (GTDB taxonomy): Bacteria > Acidobacteriota > Terriglobia > Terriglobales > Acidobacteriaceae > Palsa-343. Next base: position 3,584 of record CAZHTJ010000113.1, read on the forward strand.
CGGATCACCCAGGGAGAATCGCACTTGCGTGCCAGTATTCGTATTGTTACGGCCTCGTCGGCGGCAGTCTTTTCTGCGGCGATGGGCATCATGCCCCCGGTCATTGCGGTTGCGGGCCAGGAATTGCATCCGGCGGCGAGCGCCGGGGCGCAAAAGGACGTTGACTGGCGCGCTTACAACGGGGGCATCGACGGCGATCACTACTCCGCGCTGGCGCAGATTAACCGCTCGAACGTTGCGCGGCTGCGGATCGCCTGGCAGTACGATACGGGCGAAAAGGGGGGCCTGCAAACGAATCCGCTGATCGTGGGCCGTGTTCTTTATGCCTGCACGCCTTCGGGGAAAATCATCGCGCTGGAGGCGGCGACGGGCCAGCTTGTGTGGACTTTCGATTCCGCCGTGGATAAACGGGACCGTACCATTGGTGGGGCTTCGCAACCGCAGCGCGGCCTCGCGTACTGGAGCGATGGCAAGAGCGCACGCATCTTTGCCGGCGTGCTGAACTACCTCTATGCGCTTGACGCGGCCACGGGTAAGCCCATCGCGGATTTTGCGGAGAGCGGGCGTATCGACCTGCGCAAGGGCCTGAAGGACGATGCGAGCGCCGACTACACGCAGCAATCGATCGCGCTGACCACGCCGGGTGTGATCTATAAGGACCTCATCGTCGTTGGAGGGCGGAATCCGGAAACGCATCCCGCGCCACCGGGCGACATTCGCGCTTTCGACGTGCGCACCGGCGCGCTGCGCTGGACTTTTCATACTATCCCGCGGCCAGGGGAGCTCGGTTACGAAACGTGGCCGCCGGATGCATGGAAAGATGCCGGCGCGGCCAACAACTGGGCCGGCATGACGCTGGATGCCGCGCGCGGGATTCTCTATGTGCCGACAGGTAGCGCGGTGTTTGATTTTTACGGCGGAGACCGCATCGGCAACGATCTGTTTGCCGACACGCTGCTCGCGCTCGACGCTGCAACAGGCAAGCGGCTGTGGCATTTTCAGGGCGTGCATCACGACATCTGGGATCGCGATTTTCCCGCGCCGCCCGCGCTCGTCACCGTGAGCCATGATGATCACAGCGTGGATGCCATCGCTCAGACGACCAAGCAGGGCGTCGTCTACCTCGTCGATCGCGTCACGGGTGCGCCGCTTTTTCCCGTCGAAGAAAAGCCGTACCCGGCCAGCGATGTTCCTGGCGAAAAGACTTCGCCGACGCAACCCATGCCGACCGCGCCAGCGCCCTTCGCGCGCCAGCGCCTCACGGAAGATATGCTGACCACGCGCACGCCGGCCGCTCACCAGTGGGCAGTTCAGACGTTCCGCACCTTTCGCAGCGACGGGCAGTTTATTCCGTTTGGGGTCGATCGCCAGACGATCATCTTTCCTGGTTTCGATGGCGGTGCGGAATGGGGTGGGCCGGCGGTCGATCCCGCCACGGGAGTGCTTTACGTGAATGCGAACGAGATGGCGTGGACCGGCGGCCTGGCTCCTGACAACCCCAGCGCCAGCGCCGGAGCGAAGATCTACCGGTCGCAGTGCGCGCTTTGTCATGGCGCCGATCGAGCCGGGTCGCCGCCCGCGTTTCCGTCTTTGGTGGGGGTGAGCCAGCGGCTGACCGATGCGCAGATCGCCGAGGTGATCGCGCATGGGAAGGGCCGCATGCCGGGGTTGCCGAACATCGACAGCGCGAAGATTGCGACGCTGATCGACTATCTGAAGTCGGCGGCATCGGCCCCGCCGGAACATGCGCCGGGGGAGATGCCTGGGGGAGCGAACACGCACTACAGCTTCACCGGCTACCGTAAATTTCTTGATCCGGATGGCTATCCGGCGATCGCGCCGCCGTGGGGAACGCTGAGCGCGATCGATCTGAACACCGGGGAGTATCTGTGGAAGATTCCGCTGGGCGAATACCCGGCGCTTGCGGCGCAGGGTTTGAAGGACACAGGCTCGGAGAACTACGGCGGTCCGATTTTGACTGCGGGCGGTGTGCTGTTCATCGGGGCGACTTCGTACGACCGGAAGTTTCGCGCGTTCGACAGCCGTACTGGCAAGTTGCTGTGGGAGACGGAGCTGCCGTTCGCGGCCGGGGCCACGCCTGCGACCTACTCGGTCGATGGCAAACAATATGTGGTGATCGCGGCGAGCGGCGGACGCGATCCGAAGGCGCCGGTGGGCGGGATGTACATCGCTTTTTCGCTGCCGTGATCGCGGGGCGAGTCCGGGGCCGGTGTCGCTCGGCTCGCTCAGCGTTCAGCTTCGACCCAGCCGAAGGCTCCGGGGAAGTGCTCGAAGTCGGGCGGCTTGTCGCGCTCGAAGTAAATGGACAAAATGTCGAAGCGGGCTTCGGCGCCGCCGGGGGGAAGCTGCCGCATGTAGTGCCGGGCCAGCCGGCGCAGGACGCGGCGCTTGCGCTGGTCGACGGCGGTGTGGGCTTCGGTGACGTCGCGGGTGGTTCGAGTTTTGACTTCGATAAAGCAGAGAGTACCGCCCTGCCAGGCGATGATGTCGAGATCGCCGGGGGCTCGCGACGAGTGCCAGGCACGGGCGACGACGACATAGCCGCGGCGCATCAGCCAGAAGAAAGCCGCGCGCTCGCCCAGCAGACCGGTATCGAGATGCGCAGCGCGGTCGGGCTGTCGGCGCGCGGCCACCCTCTCGATGGCATTGACCGCGGACTCCATCAAATTGACACGCAAGCGGAGGAACATTGCGGTTATTTTCGGACCGGTGGAGGCGCGAAGCAATGCACGTCGGTTATGGCGGGATCACCAAAGTTTTGCCGCGGTCACCGGCGATTCGCAGCGCCGGCTCAGCCCAGCAGCAACAGATAAACGCCAACGGCTGTTCCGGCGAGGGCCAGGAGCAGCGCCAGGACCACGGCGTTGCGCGCGATCCCCGGGGTCCACGTTCCGCTGCGCAACTCTCTCACAGTCCGAATATGTCCGATGACCGCAGAGACATTGACGATGACGCCGAGCGCGACCAGCCCGGCTCCGGAATAGACGGAGAGGCCGGTGGAGTGCGGGGCTGACGGCTGGCTGGATTGAAACTCACGCAGAAAGAGCCCGAACCTTGCCAGCGCAAACCCGACACCCATCAGGCCGAGGCCGGTTCTTATCCAGGCAAGAAACGTGCGCTCCGCGGCGAAGTAAGTTCTGGGGTCGTCAAGTTCGTTCGCCATGGCGCGATTGTAGCGGCCTCGGGCTCAGGCACGGCGTTGCTGGTCACGTTGGATTTCTGCGGGACGGCGGCTAGGCATGGTGCGCCGGCAAAACGAAGGTTTCGCGGTTGGCCGACGGAGGCGGCGCGGGGAGGCTCTCGACGTGGTTGCTGGCGCCGGTGGAGAACCCGAATCCACCACCCTCGAGCAACATCGTGCATTCGGCTGGGGGCAGGGCGGGGCTGCAGAGGAATCCCTGCATCTCGGGGCACATTTGTTTCTGGAGATAGTCGAGCTGCTGGCGGGTTTCGACGCCTTCGGCGGTGCAGGCGAGGCCGAGGCTGCGGCCGAGATTCAGGATGCTGCGGACCACGGTATCGGCAGCGGGCTGGTCGACGAGATCGCGCATGAAGGAGCGGTCGATCTTGATGCGGTCGAACTGGAAGCGGCGCAGATAGGCGAGCGAGGACCATCCGGTACCGAAGTCGTCGAGGGAGATGCTGACGCCGAGGCTCTTGAGATCGCGCATGATCTGCACGGTGGCTTCCGAGTCGTCGATGGTGAGGCTTTCGGTCAGCTCCAGCTCCAGCCATTTGGGGTCCATGCCGGTTTGGCGGAGGACCTCGGAGACGGTGCGGACGAGATTGCCGCGGTAGAACTGCTGGGCGGAGATGTTGACGGCCATGCGCACGGGGTGGAGCCCCTGCATCTGCCAGGCGACGTTTTGGCGGCAGGCAGTTTCGAGGACCCAGCGGCCGACTTCGACCATGATGCTCAGCTCTTCGAGTTGGGGGATAAAGAGGTTCGGTGGGATGAGCCCCTGCTCGGGATGCATCCAGCGCAGGAGAGCTTCGACGCCGGTAATCTCGCCGGAGTTGGTGCAGACCAGCGGCTGATAGTAGAGGACGAACTGGCCCCGCGCGCAGGCCTGGCGCAGGTCGGTTTCGAGCTTCTGGCGGCGGAGCGTCGCCTCGGTGAGCTGCGGGGTGAAGAAGGCCCACGTGCCGCGGCCCGCTTTCTTGGCCTGATACATGGCGGCGTCGGCGTTCTGGAGGAGAGCCTCGGCGTTTTCGCCGTCGCCGGGATATTCGCAGATGCCGATGCTGCAGCCGATCTGCATGTCGTGGCCTTCGATTTTGAAGAGCTGGAGGAGTGTGCTCTGGACCTTCTCGGCGACGTGCTCGATGTCGGCGCGACCGGCGATGAGGGGAAGGACGATGACGAATTCGTCTCCGCCGAAACGCGCAAGGACGTCGCTTTCGCGCAGAGAAGCTTTGAGCCGGCGGGCGACTTCGACAAGAAGGCGGTCACCGATGTAGTGGCCGAGGGAGTCGTTGATGGTCTTGAAGCGGTCGAGGTCGAGCATGAGCACGCCGATGCGCTGGTGGTGGCGGATGGCAAGAGAAATGGCGTGGCCGAGGCGGTCCTGGAGGAGGGTGCGGTTCGGCAATCCGGTGAGGGCATCGTGGAGGGCCATGTGGCGAATGCGCAGCTCGGCCTGTTTGCGGTCGGTGATGTCGCGCGAAATGCCCATGGTGCCGATGATGGTGCCGAAGCGGTTTCTCAGGGGAACTTTAGTGGTGAGCACCCATCCTTCGCGTCCGTCGGGGAAGGTCTCTTTCTCCTCGATGCCGATGACGGGGTCGCCGCTGCTGAGGATCTTCTGTTCGTCGGCGAAGGCGGCGTTAGCGTGTTCTGCGCTGAAAAAGTCGAAATCGGTTTTGTGCAGCAACTGGGCTGGGCCGGAGAGGCCGAAATGGGTTGCCATGGCGCGGCTGACCCGGATGAACCGGCTGGAGCGGTCCTTAAAGAAGACGCTGTCCGGAATGTGGTCAAGAAAGGTATTCAACAGGTCGCGGTCGAACTGGTAGCGGCGATCGACGCGGGCCTTAGCGGCGATAAGGGCGATGAGGGCTAGGGCGAGGATGACGGCGCCGGCGTCGCCCAGATCGGCCATGGCGATGGCCTGGGCGGGGTTGCCGCTGAGCAGGCGCGAGACAACGAAGCGGAGCGTCAGCGTGAAGCCGAGCAGGACGGCGGCAGCGGCAATTCCGATGCTGGGAAGGGCCACGGGATGTTTATGCCACTTCATCGGACCGTTACTACGGCGTTATCTATGAAAGCCCCTTTATTAACGGCTTTTCAACTGCCCGAGAAGGCGACGGCGGTACAACTTTGGTGGCGGCCTGACTCCCAGGGAGGGGTGAGCGAGGCGGCTGGTTCTTGACGCGGGAGTGGCAACTGCGATGTTCTGGAGCTCTTATGTATCTTGCTCTTTTGTTTTTGCTTGCCCTGCAGGCGCCGGCCGCTGCGGCGTCGCCCGCCACGGATCACGATCCATTTGCCGCCATGCGCGATCAGTGGGCGAAGGACCTGCACGGGAAGGTCGTCGAGGATTCGCTGGCTCAGTACGCGCCGGACGCGGACTTCATCAGCGATGTGGGACGCACGCATGGGATGGCGGCGCTGCGGCAGCTGTTCACCACCATCACGAAGACCTATGACAGCGACCTGGCATTTAGTTCGCAGCGGGTCGAGGTGTCGGGGGATTTGGCGTATGACTCGGGGACGTACAAGGAGACGCTGCTGAACCGGGCTACCGGGAAGGCGCAGGCGATGGCGGGGGATTATCTGACGGTGTACCGGCGGACGAAGGCGGCGAATGGGAATGCGGTGTGGTTGATTGTGGAGCAGGTCTGGACCGGTGGGGAAGTGAAGTAGCCGGAAGCTGGAAGCGGTTAGCGGCGCGCGGTTAGGAACGCACCGATGAGTCCGACCATGGTTGCCGTGGTAAAGGCCCAGACGGCCTTGGTGTTTCCGAGATAAGCCATCCAGACGGCGCACCCAATCAGGATCAGGAACGTCGCGAAAGCCAGCCACATCCCGAGAAACGCATAGAAGCTGTTCCGGTCCAGTTCCCTTTGAGTCATCGCGAGCATCTGGTCGCAGCGCTCTTTGGAAGTGGCTTCCCATTCGGCGACCATTTTGGGAGTTGGAATCTGAACGATGGATTTGGGAGTGACCTTCGGGCCGGGTATGGCTAAGGTCGTGCCGCTACCTGGGCTGGTGGCTAAACGTCTGTTGTGATACGCCGCTCAGGCGCTCAACCTTTGCCTGCTCAGAGGCGTTGTCCTCGGCGGGCGACTCCTGCAGCCTCTGGAGAATCGACGCCTGATGAATCGACACCCCGTCCAGCAGGGAAATCGTCTGGCGTATCTCGACCTCGGCGGCGGCCAGATCTCCCTCGGCAAAATGGATTTCTGCCAATAACTGGAGAGCTTTGGCCTTTGCCAGATATGCCACGGTCGCTGAGGGAGATACCTCGCCAGTGCTGATGCTCTTCCGTGTCGATTCCGGAGCCTTGTTTGCCGCCTCCAGATCGAAGAGATCCTGGGTCGACTCGTCGTAAGGGAATAAACCCTCTTCCGTCCCGGGGCGGACGACCCTGTGCCAGCCGCCGAAAACTCGGACGCCAAAGTCCTCGAAGAACGATCTGACGGATGCGCTCATGGTTCCCGCTCCCATTTGGACGCCGGAGGGTACAGGGTGGGTGTCAGTATAGCATCGGGTCGTTTGACGGAGCCCGGTCTGACGATGTTGCGTTGAACAGGACAAAGGGCAGGTGGTTGGCCTGCCCTTTGTCTTTGTTAACCTTCTAAATTTGTTTGCGTCTTACAGAGGCTGAACGTCAGCTGCCTGCCAGCCCTTGGGCCCCTTCACGACGTTGAATTGCACGGCCTGACCTTCCTGCAGACTCTTGAAGC
>CAZHTJ010000114.1:0-10400 GCA_964535525.1 uncultured Acidobacterium sp.
GGGACGGTCTTTTTGTAACCGCAGTAGTGACATTCCAAGCGCTGGCCGGTGGCGGACTGGTCGGGAGAGGCTGCCGACTTGTGGTAGGTGAGGGCGATGGAGCAGTTTTCGCACTCGAGCCTGATGCCGCAGGCTCGGCAGATGACGACGAAGGAGTAGCCGCGGCGGTTGAGCAGAATGATGGCCTGCTCATTGCGATCGAGGGTGGACTGCGTTTCTTCGATGAGGGCGCGGGAGAAGAGGCGCTCTTCGCTGGTCTCCTGAAATTCCTGACGCATGTCGATGAGGCGGACTTCGGGGAGGGGGCGATCCATGACACGGTCGGCGATCTGGATGAGCTGATATTTTCCGGCCGTCGCATTGTTCCAGGTTTCAAGCGATGGCGTGGCGGAGCCGAGGACGATGGCGGCTCCGGCGAGCTTGGCGCGCATGACGGCCACGTCGCGGGCGTGGTAGCGCGGCATGGATTCCTGTTTGTAGCTGGAGTCCTGTTCTTCGTCGACGACAACGAGGCCGAGGTTGTCGACGGGGGCGAAGATGGCGGAGCGCGTGCCGACGACGACGCGGGCTTCACCTTTGCGGATGCGGTGCCATTGCTCGCCGCGCTCTTCCGGAGTGAGCTGGGAGTGGAGGAGCGCGACTTCGGTTCCGAAGGCCTGATGAAGCTGCGCGGCCATCGCCGGAGTGAGGCCGATTTCGGGGACAAGGAGGATGGCGCTGCGGCCCTCGTCGAGAGTGCGGCGCATGGCGGCGAGATAGACCGCGGTTTTGCCGGAGCCGGTGACGCCGTGCAACAGCAAGGGGCGGAATTCGCCCGCGGCGACGGAGGCAGTGATGGTGGCCACGGCTTCGAGCTGGGCGGTGTTGAGGTCGTGGTCGGGTGTGGCGAAGGCGTGGTGGGTGAGATGAAAATCGGCGGCGCGGTCTTCGATGCGGACCAGATTTTTGCGGACCAGGGTGTTGAGGGTGGAGGTGGGGACTTCGAGGCGGCGGAGTTCGGCGACGGGGAGTTCGTTCCCGGCTGCGGCGAGTTCGGCGAGGATGGTTTGCTGATTGTTATTGAGTTTGGGAAGGCGGACTTCGTCGATGAGGACCGCGTAGCGGATGGTGCGGCGCGCGTCGCGGGCTTCGGCCGCGGTTTCGCGGGTGATCCACTTCTTACGAAGCATGCCCTGCAGGATGCGCACCGACGCACCACTTGCTGAGCGGAGGCGTGAGGCGCGAATGGCATCGCCGGACTCAAGGGCGTTGAGGACGGCGTATTCGAGGTCTTGCTCTTCAGGCGAGAGGCGGGAGCGGCGCGAGGAGCCTTGTTCGGCGGCGGAGAGGAGTTGCTGGCGGCCGAGGTCGGTGATGCGGTAGAGGACGTGATGGCGGACTTCGCCGGTGAGGGGGAGCATGGAGCGGAGGACTTCGCCGATGGGGGCGAGGTAGTAGGTGGCGATCCAGCGGCCGAGGTCCATGAGCTGGGCGGAGAGGACGGGCTCTTCGTCGAGGATGGAGAGCATGGGTTTGGCTTCGACGGGGGGCGGGTCGTCGTGGAGACGGACGACGACGCCGGCGAGTTTTTCGTTGCGGAAGGGGACGAGGACGCGGGTGCCCACTGCGGGGTCAGAGCCTGCCGATGCGTAGGTGAAGACGCGGTCGAGCGGAACCGGCAAGGCGACATCGCAGAAGGCGGGCATGGGGGGATGAGGCGAGAGTATCAGAGGCGCTGCGAGTGGAAATTTTGCGAATTGCTGAAACGCCCAGCCGGTCCGAGTCACTAAGTTCGCGACGCCCGCACCCCGCCGAGCGTGAGCTACACATCGACGCCAGGAGGAATTGCAATGGAAAAGAAATCGGATAAGAAGCCGGATGTGCAGAACCTGAAAAAGCAGCTGGAGGCCGCCACGGGCAGGCACATCGACGTGCCCTCAAGCCACCTTTATTTCCTGCGCTACCCGGTTGGTGCTCACAACTACAGCGACGGTGAAGTTCTGTGGAGAAGCATCATCATTCCAGGGAAGAGCTGCGGAGACGCGAACCTGCTGGATGCCAGCGCGAGTGGATCCACAGGAGCCGATGGGACTGTAACCTTTCTGCTGAGCGGCGATCTATGCGAGGCGCTGTACCTGGCTGCACCGGTCAACCTGCAGGCTACAGTTCGCGGGACGACTCCCTCGTTTCTGACGATGACGTACTCGCTGGTGGCGGAGCCGAACGATCCGCAGACTTACACCGACCTCAGCATCACGGTCTACACATGGGACGCGAATGGGCAGCCGGCGCCGAACGTGGAGTTCGACTGGCGTTGCCGCGTGGTTTCGATCCCGATCATCCAGTAGAGGTGGCGTGACTCATGACAGGCCGGGGCCTACGGGCGCCGGCCTTTTCTCTTTGCGGAGACTGCGAGAGGTGGTTCTGAATCCTGGGGCGGGGGCGGGGAATCTGATTGAGGACCATGGAGGGTCGAATGGCTGGAGATAAAGTTGCGTTTATTACGGGCGGGAACAAGGGGCTGGGGCTGGAGACAGCTCGGCAGTTGGGGAAGCTTGGGATCAAGGTAGTGATTGGGGCGCGGGATGTTGGGAAGGGCAACGCGGCGGTGGAACAGCTGAAGAAGGATGGGGTGCAGGCGGAGGCGATCCGGTTCGACGTGCTGAACCCCGCGGATTATAAGGATGCGTACAAGTACCTCGACCAGAAGTATGGAAAGCTCGACATTCTGGTGAACAATGCCGGGATTTCGAAGGAAGAATTCATGGCCGGGAACAAGACCAGCACGACGTCGCCTGAGTTGCTGCACGAAACGTTCGACACGAATTTTTTCGGCGTCATTCAGATTACACAAGCGCTGCTGCCACTGATTAAGAAGGCGCCCGCGGGGCGGATTGTGAATTTGTCGAGCATTCTTGGGTCGCTGGCGCTGCACGCCGATCCGAAGTCGCCGATTTATGACGCGAAGGCGTTTGCTTACGACGCGTCGAAGGCGGCGCTGAATGCGTTCACGATTCATCTGGCGCATGAGCTGAAGGACACGAAGATCAAGGTGAACTCGGCGCACCCGGGGTGGGTGAAGACGGATATGGGCGGAGACCAGGCGCCGATGGACATTGTGACAGGCGCGCAGACCAGCGTGGCGCTGGCGACTCTGCCGGACGAGGGGCCGACGGGGGCATATATACATTTGGGCAAGACGTTGCCGTGGTGAGACGCCCCTGACGAAGTCAGCGGCTCACAGCCGGGAGCAGGGAGTTACGGATTGGGTTGTGGTGGGACGGGCTGTTGTGGCTGGGGGGCCGTTGGTGGGCGGCTCAGGAGGAACCTCTTCAGGTTGAATATGACCAGGTCGAAATTCTCCTCGCCGGCGATGGTGAGAAACGCAAAGCCGAGGCCGAGAACCTTCAGTGTGTTCGGCCAGTTGGTGGTTTTGCGATACTGGTCGATCACTGAGGAGATCTGGGTCTTGTCGTCCTGAGAGAGATTCTGGAAGGAGAGCAGAGAGGCCTCGAAATAGTTGGCGACGCTGGGGAAGTCTTCGATGCCGAAAACCGCGTCGAAGACGCGTTGTTGCCGGTCGGTGGCGCGACGGCGGTCGATCTTGCTGTCAATCATCTTCAGGATGGTGTCCAGGACGATGGCCGGGCCGATGGCGTAGTCGTTGCCGTCTGAAGATTTGAAGGTGAAGAGCTTGGATCGGAAGATAACCATGCCACCGAAACCGGCTGTGACGGCGGTGAGGAAGATATCTTTCTGCAGGCCGGGGAAGATCTTGTCGGGGTATTCGCGCAGGACAGCGAATGCGATAAGCGAGATAAGTCCATTTAAGGTGAGATAGGCCAGGCCCGCCTCGGTGATGGCAGCCAGCAGCGGTTCGTCGCGATAACGGGAGAGAATTTCAGAGAAGCCGACCAGGGCGCCGAAGAAAAACGAAGCCAGGATACAGGCGACGATCGCGTAGTGTGAGGTACCTGGAGAGCGATGGTCGATCCAGACGCCGAGGACAGCGGAGGCCAGAAGGCTAAACAGATAAGCGAGGCTGGCCATAAACGCCGCTGAGTGCGACCGCGATCTCTTGCGGTCGTCCGCGTTTTGAGACTTCGCGGGATCTTGCGAATCCTTAGTGGCATTTTCCCTGGAGGTCATCGCGTGAGTATACCGTAAGGCCGGCACGCAATAATCCGTGAAAATTGCCCGAAACAACTGGGGTAGGATAGAGAAGGTAGGTAGAGGGTATGGATAATTTTAAGGAACGCTTCGGTTTGGATTATCTTTCGAGGGGTCTCGACGAGCAGCCCCCGAGCCCTGCTGGAGCGGCCGCGGCTCCGGCTCAGCCCCCTCAACCCACTTTGCCGCCGGGTCTGGACGACGCTCTGATTGCGTACGGGAGCAGGATTCTTTCTTACTTCAAGAACTCGCCGAACCAGTCTCTCAAAGTGTTCGATTTGGCGCAGTCGGCGGGAATTCGCGTCGAGACACTGCTGCCGGTGTTGAACTACATGGCGAGCAAGGGCATGGTGGCCCGTGTGGCCGAAGACCCGGTGGGCAACGATACGTATCAGCTGGGCGCGGCTGGGCAGCGGTTGTCTTAGCGGGCGGCTACTTCGCAGGTGGTTTGAGGCCGAGTTCCGCCATGGCGAGCTGGAGGTCGGCCCAGGCTTCTTTTTTCTGGCGCGGGTCGCGGAGCAGGTAGGCGGGGTGGTAAGTGACGATGAGTTTTGATCCGCGCGCGTGGTGGATGCGGCCGCGGAGTGCGGCGAGCGGGCTTTTGCCGCCGAGCATGTAAGTGGCGGCGGTTGAGCCGAGCGCGACGAGCACTTCGGGCTGGATGACGTCGATCTGGCGGAAGAGGAACGGCGCGCAGGTATTGGCTTCGATGGGCTCGGGCACGCGATTCTGAGGCGGGCGGCACTTCACGATATTGGCGATGTAGACCTGATCGCGGCGCAGACCCATGGCGACGATCATGTTGTTGAGGAGTTGGCCGGCGCGGCCGACGAAGGGGAGACCCTGCGCGTCCTCGTCGGCGCCGGGGCCTTCGCCGACGAACATGAGGCGGGCGTTGGGATCGCCGTCGCCGAAGACGATGGTGTGGCGGCCTTTGTGAAGGGCGCAGCGGGTGCAGTCGCCTATGTCTTCGCTGATGGCCTGGAGGGCGACGGCGCGGTCTTTTGGGGCGGTGGGTTTTGCGGGTTCGGTGAGGACGGGCAGGACTGCGGCGGCACGGGCTTGCGGGCGGGCTTGCACAGATGGCATCGGCGGGGCGCTCTCCGGGTCAGACTCAAGGTGTGCGGGGATGGTTTCTTCTATATCTGTAACTGTTACAGTCTCAATTTCGGCGAGAACGACGGAATTTGTATCCGCCACGGTTGCATTTGAGGTCCCGCTGAACGCGGAGTTCCGGCGGTAGAAGTCGAAGACGCCGAGGTCGCGGAAATAGGCGATCCGGGCGCGGACTGCCTGTTCGGTTTCTGGCGCCAGGCGCTGGGTCAAGCCTGTTCTCCGATGCTGAGGGAGAGATCGGTGTCGGATTCGGAGAGGAGATGGCGGGGACGGCGGAGAGTGAGGATCTCGTCGAGGATCTGATCGGCGAGTTCGCGCTTGGGTAGCTCCGGCATTTCAATGGCACGATCGAGGGTGAGGAAGGTGACCGCGTTGCGGTCGGAATCGAAGCCTACGCCTGGGCGCGAAACGTCGTTGAGGACGATGGCGTCGGCGCCTTTGCGGAGGAGCTTGTCGCGGCCGTGCGCGAGGACGTCCTCGGTCTCGGCTGCGAAACCGACGATGAGCATGCCGGGGCGGCGCGCCTTTACGACCGCGGCGAGAATGTCTTCGGTGGGTTCGAGTTCTAAAGTGAGCGGGCCGCTGCGGCGCAGCTTTTGATCGGCCTGGGCGCGGGGGCGGTAGTCGGCAACGGCGGCGGCCTTCACGATGATCGTCGCCTGATCGAGACGGCTCAGCACGGCGCCGCGCATCTGCTCGGTGGTGACCACGGGGACGACTTCGACGTTGGCGGGCGAGCGGAGAGCGGTGGGAGCGGAGACGAGGATGACGCGGGCCCCGCGACGTTGCGCGGCTTCCGCCATGGCGTAGCCCATCTTGCCGCTGGAGCGATTGCCGAGGAAGCGGACGGGGTCGAGAGCTTCGCGCGTGCCGCCTGCGGTGATGAGGACGGTTTCTCCGGCGAGATCGATGCGGTGGTGAAGGACGCCCAGGACAGCTTCGACGATGGCGCTGTTTTCGGCAAGGCGGCCTGCGCCGACCATACCGCAGGCGAGGTAGCCGCTGTCGGGCGCGACGATGCGGACGTTGCGGGCGGCGAGGGTTTCGAGATTGGCCTGGGTGGCGGGGTGGTTCCACATATTGACGTTCATCGCCGGCGCGACGATCACCGGCGCGGTGGTGGCGAGGACCATGGTGGTGAGGAAATCGTCGGCGATACCGTGCGCCATTTTGGCCAGGATGTCCGCAGTCGCGGGGGCGATGACGAGGGCGTCGGTAGTTTGCGCGGCGTCGATGTGCTCGATGGCGGAGGCGGCGTCGCCCTGGTCGGCGGCGTCGGGGGCCCAGAGGCCGGTGATGACTTTGTGTCCGGTGAGGGCGGCGAAGGTGAGCGGCTGGATGAAGTGCTGGGCGGCCTGGGTCATGACGACGTTGACGTCGAGGGCGTGCTTTTGCAGTTCGCGGACCAGTTCCGCGGATTTGTAGGCAGCGATGCCGCCGGTGACGCCGAGGGTGACCTTCATGAGTACAAGGGTACAGGGTGTAGGGGGTAGGGTGTAGGCCCGTTCAGCGTTTAGCGTATATCGTTCAGCACATAACGTTCAGCGTTCAGGGAAGTGCGGTCGCGCTTTGCGTGAATCCCACATCCCAACGCCACGGATGTGGGGCACCCGGAGCGTCAACCCTGATTGGCGGTTACGAGACGAATTTTGGGATTTCGGGAGCTTCGACTTCCGGCTTTACGATGGGAGCGTCCTCGGCTTTGACGTAGGCTACTTTGCCGGCGGCGATTTCTTCCTGCGCGACACGGCAGGCCTTGCGGGAACGGCTCGGAACCATGGGCTCGGCTCCGTTCTGGAGCTGGCGGGCGCGACGCGCGGCGACCAGCACATAACGAAAACTGCTGTCGTAGTCCTTCTCGATACTCATCCATCTACCTCCAGTACTTCTCAGCGCGGTTCATCCTCTGAGGGTGGGTCGGGTACGCCGAAGGCCCGCAACACCGCCCGGATGCGAGCTTCGGAATTGGCCCGACGGCAGCCATGAGCGATGCGCAGGACCCGCTCGCGATCAGCCCCGCCAGCACCGGGATCGTCGCCATGCCGGATACGCTCGGCGGCGACAATGGCGGCCATTTCCTCGACGGCTCGATCCAGGACGTCGTTGACCAAAATATAGCCATATTCGCGGTAATTCTCAATCTCCAGTTGAGCCCTCGCAAGGCGGCGCTGGATGATCTCCTCCTGGACGCTGCCTTCGGCGCGGCTCCGGTTGCGGAGGCGGGTGGCGAGGATCTCGGGCGAGGGCGGCATGAGGAAGATGGAGACGGCGTCGGGGCATTTGGCACGGACCTGTGCGGCACCCTGCACGTCGATGTCGAGAAGCACGTCTTTGTCCTGAGCGAAGGCTTCCTTGAGGGTGGACAGGGCGGTGCCGTAGTAATTGCCGAAGACGTCGGCGTACTCGAGGAACTCGCCGTTCTGGATCATCTGCTCGAAGTGGTCGCGGGTGGTGAAGTGGTATTCGCGGGAGTCCTGCTCGGAGCCGCGAGGACCGCGGGTGGTCCAGGAGACGGAAAATTCGAGGCCGCTGACCAGGGAGCGCAGCTGGTTGACGATGGTCGATTTACCCGACCCGGAGGGCGCCGAAATGATGAAGAGAATGCCGGACAAGCCTTGTTGGTCCCCTGCGCGGAGAAGTCGACTACGGGTTCTACTCTAAGTTCTGCACCTGTTCGCGGGCTTTTTCAATCTCAGACTTCATACCCAACCCCGCTTCGGTAATGCGGGTGCCGTTGCCGGCGACGCCGCTGGTTTTCGACAGCAGGGTGTTGGCCTCGCGATTCATCTCCTGGAGCAGGAAGTCGAGTTTTTTGCCGACTTCCCCGCCCTGATCGAGGAGGCCGGTGAAGTGGTCGATGTGGGTGCGCAGGCGCGTGACCTCTTCTTCGACGTCGCTGCGCTCGGCGATTAGCGCCGCTTCCTGGAGGATGCGCTCCTGGTCGAATCCGCCGTCGAGCATGGTCTTCATGCGCTGGTTGAGGCGTTCGAAATAGGCCTGCTGGACTTTTTCGCGGAGGGTTGCGGCTTCGTCGACGAGGGTGCGGAGGCGCTGCATACCGGCGCAGAGTTCGCCGGCAAGCACGGCCCCTTCCTGGGCACGCATGGTTTGCAGAGCGACGATGAGCGGATCGGTCTCGCGGAGAACGGATTCTTCGAGGGCCTTGAGGTCTTCGTCGGTGCTGCGCGATTCGGCGAGGAGAACGCCGGGGAGGCGGAAGACGGCGTTGAGGTCGGGCTCGGCGGTGAGTTTGTGCTCGGCGGCGGCGGCGCGGAAGGCTTCGATGTAGGCGGCGACGAGGGCGTGGTCGTATCCGGCTTCGGCTTTCTGGCTGCGCTCGATGCTGAGCGTGACTTCGACGTGGCCGCGGCGGAGTTTCTCTTTAAGAATACGGCGGAGATTCATCTCGACGGCTTCCGCGCCGTTGGGGAGGCGCATGTGGAGGTCGAGGAAGCGGTGGTTGACGCTCTTGAGGCTCAGCGAAAAGCCGAGGGTCTCGGAGACGCGACCCGCGACGCGCGCGAATCCGGTCATTGAATATACGGATTGCTTCGCGGGATATACCGGTTGCTTTGCGTCGGACGGACTGGCTCCGGTCATCGGATGATCTTACCTGCGAGGACGGACTCAGTGGTGGGCACGGTTTCTTCCAGAGTGCGCGCGGTTTCCGGGGCCTCGGGTTCGTTGGCGGCGATGGCGTTGCCGTTGCCATTGCCGTCGACAGTTCCGATGTCCATGAACTGCAAGCGGTAGAGCTTCTGGTAGATGGGCGAGGATTGCAGCAGCTCTTCGTGCGAGCCGAT
Organism: uncultured Acidobacterium sp.; assembly: GCA_964535525.1. Classification (GTDB taxonomy): domain Bacteria; phylum Acidobacteriota; class Terriglobia; order Terriglobales; family Acidobacteriaceae; genus Palsa-343. The sequence goes on from CAZHTJ010000114.1 coordinate 9,069, forward strand.
GTCGGTGATTCTGCCTCGCTCCAGCACGACGATGCGGGTGGCGCGCCGGACGGTGGAGAGGCGGTGGGCGATAACGATGACGGTGCGGCCGGTCATGAGGTTGGCGAGCGCGGCCTGAACCAGGGATTCGCTTTCGGCGTCGAGGGCGGAAGTAGCTTCGTCTAGGATCAGCACCGGAGCGCTCTTGAGCGCAGCGCGGGCGATAGCAAGGCGCTGACGCTCACCTCCCGACAGACGGAAACCTTTTTCGCCGATGACGGTGTCGTAGCCGTCGGGCATGCGCTCGATAAAGTCGTGGGCGAGGGCGTTCTTCGCGGCTTCGACGACGCGGGCAAAGGGGACGTCGGGCTGGCCGTAGGCGATGTTGTTGCGGACCGTGTCGTTGAAGAGGATGGTTTCCTGGGTGACCTTGCCGATTTGCGCGCGCAGAGAGGCCAGACTGACCTCGCGGACGTCGATGCCGTCGATGAGGATGCGGCCGCCGGTGACGTCGAAGAAGCGCGGGATGAGATTGACGAGGGTCGACTTCCCCGCCCCGCTGGGTCCGACGAGGGCGACGACCTCGCCGCGATTGATGGTGAGGTCGATGTCGCTCAGGACGATCGGAGGGCCTTCGCGCTCGCCCTCGGTGTAGCAGAAGCTGACGTGCTGGAGCTCGATGCTGTTCTGGAATCCTTTGAGGACGCGCGGGTGTTTGGCTTCGGGGACTTCGTCCTGGTCGTCCATGAAGTCGAAGATGGCGGCAGAGGCTCCGGCGGCCTGCTGGAAGTTGTTGTAGTAGACGCCGAAGCGGCGGACGGGGTCGTACATCTTGAAGAGGGCGACGATGAAGGCGAAGAAGACGCCTTCTTTCATGGCGCCGTGGCCGATTTGATTGCGGCCGACCCACAGCAACATGGCGATAGCAACGGCTCCGATGAAGTCCATCAGGGGCGAGGTGATGGCCTGCGCGCGCACGGAGCGGAGGTTGGCGCGGAAGAGGCGCTTCGCAGCCTGGCGGAAGCGGAGCAGCTCCCAGAACTCCATGTTGAAGGCTTTGACGATGCGGTTGCCGGTGATGGTTTCGTGCAGGATGTTCTGGATGTCGGCGAGTTTGTCCTGGCCGCGGCGGGTGGTGCGGCGGACATCGCGGCCGATGCGGCGGATGGAGCCGGCGACGATGGGCAGGAAGATGAGGAGGACCCACGCCAGCTTGCCTCCGAGCGCGATGATGACGAGGATCATGAAGGCGAGGGTGAAAGCCTGCTGGAGGAAGTCCGAGAGGATGGAGGAGGTGGCGTACTGGACGCGCTCGATGTCGTTGATAAGGGCGGAGAGCAGGGTGCCGGTGGT
>CAZHTJ010000115.1:0-3312 GCA_964535525.1 uncultured Acidobacterium sp.
TCGGTGGTGGTGAGGTCGGCGACGGAACAAAGGTCGCGGCCGGCGAGCGAAACGTCAGGGCTGACCGAGTCGAGTTCCTGGATTGCGACGGTCTTAGTTGCCAATTTTCTTTCCTCCGGGGATTGGGGTGGCGGCCAGGGCCGTCTGTTCGGTCAGGATTGCGTCGAGCGCGGCGATGGCCTCATCGACGTGCTCTTTCTCGATGATGAATGGCGGCAGGAAACGCAGGACGGTTTCGCTGGTGCGGTTGATGAGGATGCGGCGCTGCATCATTTCGCCGAGGACGGTTTTGGCGAGGTCGGCGGAGTCGAGCTCGACGGCGAGCATGAGGCCGAGGCCGCGGACTTCGACGATGGCGTTGTGCTGTTTTGCGAGCCGATCGAATTTGTCGCGGAAATAGGTGCCGACGGCTGTTACGTGTTGGAGCAGGTGTTCGCGCTCGATGGTGTCGATGAAGGCGAGGGCTACGGCGCAGGCCAGGGGTCCGCCGCCGAAGGTGGTTCCGTGCATGCCGGCGTGGATGGCCTGAGAGGCTTCTTCGGTGCAGAGCATTGCGCCCAGCGGAATACCGCCGGCGAGCGGCTTGGCCAGGGTGGTGACGTCGGGCTGGATGCCGTAATGCTGGTACGCGCACCACTTGCCGGTGCGGCCCATGCCGGACTGAATCTCGTCCAGGATGAGGAGAGCGCCGGTGGAGCGGGTGAGGTCGCGCGCGGTTTGCAGGAATTCGGGCGAGACGAGGCGGATGCCGCCTTCGCCCTGGATGGCCTCGACGAGGATCGCGCACACGTCGGTGGAGAACTTTGCGCGCAGATCCTCGACGTCGTTGAAGCGGACGAACTCGACGCCGGGCATGACCGGGTCGAAGGGCTCACGGTATTTGTCTTTCCAGGTGGCGGCGACGGAGCCCATCGTCCGCCCGTGGAAGCTGTTTTCGAGAGCAAGGAATTTGGTGCCGAGATGCGTGCCCTGCTCGCGCTTCAGTTTCGCCCAGGCGCGGGCGAGTTTCAGCGCTGCTTCATTGGCTTCCGTCCCGCTGTTCGAGAAGAAGGCGCGGTCCATGCCTGTAGCTTCGGTCAGCCGCAGCGCCAGGGCCGCCTGTCCGTGGTGGTAGTAGAGGTTGGACAGATGGATGAGCTTGCGGCTCTGTTCGGCGATGGCCTTCTCGATGGCGGGGTGCGCGTAACCGAGCGCGTTGACGCCGATGCCGCTGAGCAGGTCGAGATAGCGGTTGCCGTTTTCGTCTTTTAAGTAGACGCCCTCGCCTTCTGTGAAAAGAAGGGGATACCTGTCATAGGTGCCCAGCAGAAGCTTTGCTTCGGCAGCCTGAATAGAGGTCAGAGCACAGAGCTCTGTTGTTGTCATGCGACCATCACCTCCGTTCCGTGGCTGACGCGGCTGCTGCAGAGATCGGGCAGCGACGCGGCGACGGCGGCGGGCAGGATGCGGACGCGCTTGACGCCGTTGAGCAGGGCTTCGCGGCAGGCGCTGAGTTTGGGCAGCATGCCGCCGCTGATGATTTCGTCGCGCGTCAGGTCGGCGATCTGGTCGATGGAGAGCCAGCGCATCACGCTGCCGTCGGCGCCCAGCACGCCAGGGACGTCGGTGAGGAAGACGAGGGCATCGGCCTTGCAGGCGCCCGCGCAGGCAGCGGCCATTTCGTCGGCGTTGATGTTGTAGTATTCGCCGTCAAATCCCAACGCGATTGACGAAATCACGGGCACGGCATTCATCTGCCAGATGGCTTCAAGCCAGCGCGGATCGGCCGCGACAATTTCGCCGACGAAGCCGAGGTCGGGAGCAGTCCGTTTTTTGCGCGCGCGGAAGACGAGGCCGTCGCCCCCCGAGAGTCCGACCGCGGGCTGGCCGTGCGAGCCGAGAGCCGCGACGAGAGCTTTATTGACGCCACCGCCGAGCACCATGAGTGCAGTATCACGCGTCTCAGCGTCCGTAATCCGCAGGCCGGCGATAAACTCGCTTTGCTTGCCCAGCTGCTTCAGCGTCCGCGTCAACTGCAGCCCACCGCCATGGACGACCGCCACCTGATTGCCGTCTTTCACCAGCTCGGCAATGGCTTTGGCGCATTCGTGCAGGAGCTCGGAATTCTCCAGCGTCACGCCCCCGAGTTTGACTACGTATCTCATATTTGCCCTTCTGCTTTACTTGTCATAACCCTTCCGCTTCAGCGTTCATACGAGGCCTTCTGTTTCTTTGAAGCCAACCATCAGGTTTAGATTTTGGACGGCTTGTCCGGCAGCGCCTTTCAGCAGGTTGTCGAGGCACGAAACAATCACACATCGCCGGCCGTCGTCGGCCAGATGAAATCCGATGTCGCAGTAGTTGGTGTTGACCGAATATTGAATCTCCGGCAGCTGGCCGGCAGGGAAGACCCGCACCAGCGGACTCTTCGCGAAAAAGCTGCGATACAGGGCCTCCACGTCGCTGGGCTGATGCGGTTTTTCGAACCGTATATATGAGGTTGAGAGAATTCCGCGCGGGATCGGCAGCAAGTGCGGCGTAAACACGATCTGTTCAGGGGCAAGTTCCAGCTGCTCGAGCAGCTCGCCAGTGTGCCGGTGCGAGAAAAGCCCGTAGGCGGAGAGATTGTCGGCGGCGTGCATAAAGTGGGTCTTCGCCGTCGGGGCCTTGCCCGCGCCGGAGACGCCGGACTTGGAATCGGCGACGATGCCGTGGTGGAGATCGATCCAGCCCGCAGAGAGCAGGGGCTTCAGCGCCAGGATGATGGAGGTGGCGTAGCAGCCGGGGTTGGCAATCAGTGCGGCGTGGCGAATTTCATCGCGATGCAGCTCGGGCATGCCGTAGACGGCCTTGGTCTGGACTTGTGTGGCGATCGCCGAGCCTTCATCAGCAAATTTGTAGACGGCGCGATTCGTGGATTCAGTCAGGCGCCAGGCGCCGCTGAGATCGATGACGCGGAGACCATGGTCCAGCGCCTGAGGAACCCACTCACGCGACTGATCGTGCGGCGTGGCGAGGAACAGGATCTTAACGCCGCGAGACTGCACGAGATCCCAGGAGAAGGGCTCGATGCGCAGGCCGTCCGGACCTGGGCCGGCGCCGTTGTTGTCCATGAGCTGTGGATGAACGGCGGCCAGGGGCTCAGGTGCGGCTTCGGAACGTCCGAGAAACAGCGGCGGCGACCCGGCGAGCGCGGGATGATGCAGAAGCAGCCGGGCCAGCTCCATGCCGGCGTAACCGCTGACGCCGAGGACGGCGACAGAGCTCAGAGCAGAGAGCTTCTGCTCAGAGCTCAGAGCGCAGAGCTTCTGCTCAGAGCTCAGAGCGCAGAGC
>CAZHTJ010000115.1:3412-10339 GCA_964535525.1 uncultured Acidobacterium sp.
TGGTCGATGGCCAGGGCCACGGGTTGCGCCGCGCCGCTGGTGGTTCGCAGCACCAGCTGGTTCTGCGCCTGCTTTACGGCAAGGCCGAAGCTCGAAAGCACTTCATCGACCGGCGGCTGCTCATCGTCTTCCTCCTCGGCGTGGCCATTGCCGTTGGGCATCGCGTAGCCGTTGGGGCCCTTGTACAGACGCAGCTCGTGAATATCGCGGGAGAGGGTGGCCTGGGTGACGTCGCAGCCGCGGCGGGCCAAACGGCGGCGCAAATCATCCTGGCTGGTGATGGATTCGGCCGCCACCAGTTGCCGGATCGCGTTGTGACGTTCCTGTTTGCTCACAAAAAATGGCGGCCAGCCGCCCTTCGGCGGCAGCCGCGCCTCACTCTGTATAAAAATACAGCAATAATGTATAAATATGCAAGGGGAAAACAGAGCGCAGGTCACAGAGCTCAGAGCTCGGGAAAGCCAGGGAACTGCGAGCGAACGACCAGGGAAAAACGAGCTCAGCTGGGCCAGGCGGCGGAAACAGGCGGCATGGCGCCTGACAGCTGGCCGACCGCAGTGGGTGACTTTGTACAAAAAAAATCGGATGTTTTTCTTTCAGGGAAAGGGAAGGCCGTTATAGTTGGATATGGGAACGAGAAATTGTGCTGCTCCGGCCGTGTCGACCGGCGGCCCCCGGCCCATGCGCGGGGTGCCCGGTGGGCGTGTTCACTCGGGCGCAAATCTGATCGACGAACGCTTCGATCATGAATCCTGCGGCGTCGGATTTGTCGCCACGCTCGACAACCAGCCTTCGCACGACATCCTCAGCAAAGCGCTGACGGCACTTTCGCGTCTGGCGCACCGCGGAGCGGTCGCCGCCGACGGCAAGTCGAGCGATGGCATTGGCATCCATACTGCGATTCCGCGCGAGGTGCTGCTCGCTTCCACCGGCATTTCTCTCGACGCCACGCAGCCGCTGGCGGTTGGCATGTTGTTTCTGCCCGCGGAATCCGGTGCGGCCGCGATTTCCCAGCGCGAGTTGGAAGAGGCTGTCCTGGAGCAGGGCTTTTCGATTCTCGGCTGGCGCGATGTTCCCACGCGGCCGGAGATTCTGGGTGAGATTGCGGCGTCGACGCTGCCGGTGATCCGCCAACTGCTTATCACCGATTCAACAGCCGGCCCGGTGACTTATCAGGAACGCGATCGCCGGCTATACCTGGCTCGCAAGCGCTTCGAGCGCAGCGGTGTCGAGGGCTACGTGTGCTCGCTGTCGTCGTCGTCAGTGATTTACAAAGCGATGTGCGACGCGCGGCTGCTGCCGGAGTTCTATCCCGACCTTGCGGACCCGCGATACGTTACGCCGTTTGCGCTTTTCCATCAGCGCTATGCGACAAACGTCGCGCCGTCGTGGGATCGGGCGCAGCCGTTCCGGATTCTCGGGCACAACGGCGAGATCAACACGATCTGGGGCAATCGCGCGCGCATGACGGCGAGGGCCGTGACACTGGACGATAACCTGCGGCCGATTTTCACGCCCAGTGGGTCGGACTCGACGAGCCTCGACGAGGTGATCGAGCTGCTCGCGCGCAATGGCCGGACGGTGGCCGAGGCGGTGCGCATGGTGATGCCGCCGGGCGACACCGGCCGGCATTCGCCCTTCCTCGCGTATCAAGGTGACTGCATCGAGCCATGGGATGGTCCGGCAGCGGTGTCTTTCACCGATGGACATCTGATCGGAGCGGCACTGGATCGCAACGGCCTGCGCCCCTGCCGTTTTTTTGTGACGGAGGATCACCTTATCGTGGCTGGATCGGAAGCCGGGTTGGTCGATCTCGATCCCGAGAAGATCGTACACAGCGGCCGGCTCGGCCCAGGTCAGATGCTGCTGGCCGATCTGGAGAACCACGTCTTTTACGAAGACGAGGAACTGCAGGCGCTGTTCGATCGCTCTGCTCCGGAGTATGAAGCCCTGCTCGAGAGCGCCACTCTCGACGCGACGCTGCCCGTGCCCGCGCCGGAAGCGGCCGAACTGAACCGGCTGCAGCTCGGCTTTGGGTACACCAAAGAAGACGTGAACATGATCCTGAAGCCGATGGCGATGGACGGCAAGGATGCCGTTTGGTCGATGGGCGACGACACGCCGATTGCCCCGCTGGCCCGCACCCCCAGGCCGGTGTATGCATTTTTCCGGCAGAGGTTCGCGCAGGTGACGAACCCGCCCATCGATTCGCTTCGTGAAGCTTGCGTGATCCAGCTGCACACGCGTCTGGGCCCGTGGCCGCACGTGCTGGGCGCGAAGGAGCGGCTGCCGGGATTGTCGCTGAGCTCGCCGTTTCTTTCGCTCTCGCAGATGGAGTCGCTGCACCGGCGCAAGCACGAGCTGGCGGGGAACCTGCCGCTGGCGGTGCTGGAGTGCGTCTTCAATCCGGCGTGCAATTTGCTGACCGCGCTCGACGATCTGTGCGCCAAAGCCATCGAACTGGTGCGCGGTGGGGCGGCGATCCTGCTGCTGACGGACCGCGGATGCGGCGAGCAGGCGATTCCGATCCCCATGGCACTGGCGACGGGCGCGGTGCATCATGCGCTGATCCGCGCGGGTGAGCGCATCAAGGTTGGTTTGGCCGTCGAGGCCGCGGATTGCCGCGACCTGCATCACGCGGCGGTGCTGATGGGCATGGGGGCGGGCGCTGTGTGCCCGTGGCTTGCGCTGGAGACGGCGCGGCAGATCAATCCCGAGAACGGGGAGGCGAACCTGCTGCACGCCTTCGATCTGGGCCTGGCGAAGATCATGTCGAAGATGGGTATCTCGGTGGTGGACAGCTACCGCGGCGCGCATTTGTTCGATTGCCTCGGGCTCAGCAAGGATGTTGTGGAACGGTGTTTCGAGGGCACACCGGCTCCGCTGGGCGGCATTGGATTTCCGGAGCTGGAAGCGGGCCTGCGCGAGCTGTGGACGGGCTCGCATGGCGGCGGCGAGGCAGGGACGGAGGCCAGGGAAACGGGCGGCGGACAGCCGGAGGACGGGAGCGGACCGCTGGTGACAGTGGCCGCCACCCGGGACCTGCCGGACCCCGGGTGGATTCGCTTCCGCAAGGCAGACAAGTCGGAGCCGCACGGGTGGCAGCCGCAGACGGTGCGTCTGCTGCAGACCATTACGGGTTCGACGAAGGCGGCAACGGCGGTCTCCGATCAGGCACAGGCATGGGGAGCTTTCACGAGTCAGGCCCAGGAAAAAGAGCCGGCAGTGCTGCGGGATCTGCTGGAGGTCCGCGCCGCTGCCGAGCCGCTGGCAGTGGGCGATGTCGAGCCGGCGCAGAATCTATATCACCGGTTTATTGCCAGCGCGATGTCGCTGGGCTCGCTGAGCCCGGAGGCGCACCAAACCATCACCGCTGCGATGAACATGCTCGGCGGGCGCTCGAACACCGGCGAAGGCGGAGAAGATCCGGCGGTCTATGAGCCGGGGGCTCAGTTGCCGATCGGCGCGGCATCGTTCCCGGCCGAGTTGCTGAACAACAAGGTGAAACAGGTGGCGTCGGCGCGGTTCGGCGTGACGGCGCAGTATCTGATGCACGCCGAGGAGCTGGAGATCAAAATCGCCCAGGGATCGAAGCCGGGCGAGGGCGGCCAGCTTCCGAGCCACAAGGTCACGGAGCTGATTGCGCGTTTGCGTCATGCGCAGCCCGGCGTGCAGTTGATCAGTCCGCCGCCGCACCACGACATCTACTCGATTGAGGACCTCGCGCAGCTCATTCACGACCTGCGGCGGATCAATCCGAAGGCGGCGATCGGGGTGAAGCTGGTCTCCGAATGCGGCGTCGGTACGGTGGCCGCCGGAGTCGCGAAGGCCTACGCGGACTACATCGTCATTGCCGGCCACAACGGCGGCACGGGCGCGTCGCCGCTCTCGAGCATCAAGTATGCGGGCAATCCATGGGAGCTGGGCCTGGCCGAGGCGCAGCAGGTGCTGATCCGCAATGGTCTGCGCGGACGCGTTCGCCTTCGCACCGACGGTGGTCTGCGCACCGCGCGCGACATTATTGTGGCTGCGTTGCTGGGCGCGGACGAATTTGCTTTCGGCACCGCTGTGCTGGTCGCGCTGGGCTGTGACATGGCGCGGCAGTGCCATCTGAATACCTGTCCGACGGGCATTGCGACGCAACGTCCCGACCTCCGCGCAAAGTTCCGCGGCAAGCCGGAGCATCTGGTCCGCTTCTTCGAAGGCCTGGCCGGTGAAATCCGCGCGTACCTCGCCGAACTCGGCCTGCCGTCGCTCGAAGCCGCCATCGGCCGCACCGACTTGCTGGAGCAGACCCGCTTCGATGGGTGTCTCGACCTGGGGCCGATGCTGGGCGCGCCGCCGGATGGCGGCAAAGCGGGCGCGACGCACTGGCAGGGGCGGCGGAATCTGCGGCCCGAGGACCATGCGCCGATCGACGACGCGTGGGTTGAGCCGGCGGTCGCGGCCTACAAGGCAGGAGAGCCGTTCCTGGTCGACTCGCTGATTGCCAATGAGGATCGGACGTTTGGCGCGCGTCTGGCTGGGGAGCTCGCGATGCTGCAGTCGGCGGGAATGACCCCGAAGGCGCCGCTGACGTTTCGGCTCACGGGGGAAGCGGGGCAGTCTTTCGGAGCCTTTGCCGTTCCCGGCATGGAACTGGTCCTCAAGGGTCTGGCGAATGATTTTGTCGGCAAGAGTCTCTCCGGCGGAGAAATTATCCTGCGCGGGCAGGGCCGTGCCGCATTGCAGCCGGAGTTGCACACCATCCTCGGCAACGTCGCGCTTTACGGAGCGACCGGTGGGGCTCTGTTTGCGGCTGGATGCGCCGGCGAGCGCTTTGCGGTCCGGAATTCCGGTGCGCTGGCTGTCGTCGAAGGCGTTGGCGACCACGGCTGCGAATACATGACGGGAGGTCTGGTGGCCGTTCTGGGCGCAACCGGCACGAACTTCGGTGCTGGGATGACGGGCGGCGAGGCGTGGGTTTTCGACGAAGAAGGACTGTTCCTGTCCCGGCAGCGTTACCACAGTGGCTTCCTCAACCCGGAACCCTGGGAGACGCTCGATACCGAGGCGAAGGAGAGCATTTTGGGGCTCGTCCAGCTGCACGCGGAGAAGACCGCGAGCACGCGCGCGTACTGGTTGATGTCGAAGTGGGAAGAGCTGGCGCCGCGTTTCGTGCGCCTCACGCCCAAGCCGCAGTAACAGGGCACAGAGCTCAGAGCTCAGAGCTCAGAGCACAGGCTCAGAGCACAGAGCACAGAGCACAGGCTCAGAGCACAGAGCACAGAGCACAGGCTCAGAGCACAGAGCACAGAGCACAGGGCTCAGAGCTCAGAGGTGCCAGTTTCAGCGCCGCGGTGGAGGAGTTCACCGCCTGGGCCGGTGGAGAGAGGGACGGGAAGCGGTTCCGGGCCGGTAAGACAGCACCCCGGAAGTAACCTGCACAACTTTTCTTCCGACCAGAGTGTCTTCCAGATAGATGTATCCTTTGGCTAAGCCGCACCATCCAAAGACGGGCTTGAATCCCGTGCCAATGCTGCATTCCTCTCTCTTTTCGCGCCGCCCTCTTACGGGGCTATTATTCGGGCTCCTGCTCCTTGAGGGCTGTGGCCGCTTTGTCCCGCACAAGTCGCACGAATACGTCTATGTCTGGGCCCGGGGCACGTATCTGCGCGATCGGGTAGCCGCGGTCAGCAACCGCGTCGCCGAGGTCGTGAACGGGCAGCGCCTGCAGGTGGTCGAGCACGGCCGGCGCTTCCTCAAAGTCAAAACCGAAAAGGGTGAGATCGGCTGGATCGAGGACCACGGGGTCATCGATCAGCAGGTCTACGACAAGTTCATGGAGTTGGAAAAGCAGAACGCCAACGATCCGGTGATCGGGACTGCGGTTCTGCGCGACGACTACTGGCTGCGCGACGCGCCGGGGCGAACCTCGGACCGGTTTTACCTGCTGCCGGAAAATGACAAGCTGCAGCTGCTGACACGAGCCTCGGTGCCGAAGCCGGTTCCGGCGCAGGCCGTCCCCGTGCCGGTCCCGTCGACAAAGCCCGTGAGCCGCGCCAGGAATGACCCGCCTCCGCCTCCGCCGCCGTCCAACCTTGAAGATTACTGGCTGATCCGCGACAGCGGCGGTCGCGTGGGCTGGGTGCGGGCTCGTACGCTCGATGAGGATGTGCCGGACGCTATCGCAGGCCTCGCCGAGGGCCAGAAGATCGTCGGCGCCTACGTTCTGAGGAAGGTCAACGATCCCGACGCGAATATGCCGGACGGCGAGGTTCCGGAATATGTCGCTGTGCTGTCAGCCTGGAAGGATGGGCTGCCGTACGATTTCGATCAGGTGCGGGTCTATACGTGGAACACGAAGAAGCACCGGTACGAGACGGCGTATCGCGAGCGTAATCTGGCCGGGTATCTGCCGGTAACCGTAACCGCGGCGAATCCCGCGAATTCGTCACCGGAATTCTCGTTCCGCGTGGCCACCACGGACCGGGTCGCGCTGGATCCGCAAACGGGTACGGTGAAGCCCGGCGAAACGGCACTGGAGAGCTTCCGCATGGATGGGGTTGTCGTCCATCGGGTTGGAGCTCAGCCGCCGCGGCCTTCAGTCGCCGGCAGCGCGCCGCATGGGCGCGAAAAAACTCACAGGAAACGAAAGGGATAAGGACGATTCTTCCGTCTAGTGAGAGTGTAGTTGGCGCGGGCCCGCGTCAAAATGGGTTTCGAATGAGCAGCATAGTGATCGGTCTCTGGTAATGGTCCGAATGGTTGCGTAAATGCTTACGGAACCCGTATCTTGGTAACACACCTTGACGGTGGGTGCGGCGCCACCAGGTTTCGGCTTGGCTGTAGTTTTTCCGGCTGTTGTAGTTTTCACCGTCGAGCAAAAAATAAAAGGGCAAAGGAGATCGGCTCATGGAAAACAAGCCGGCGCAGAACATTCAGGAC
>CAZHTJ010000116.1:0-9820 GCA_964535525.1 uncultured Acidobacterium sp.
CGTCCTGCTGGGCGCGGTTGAAGCGGTGAATTTCATCGATGAAGAGGATGGTGCGCGTGCCCCAGGAGGCGGCTTTCTCCGCGTCGGCCATGACCTGCTTGATTTCTTTTATGCCGGCGAGGACGGCGGAGAACTCGATGAAGGTGGCCTGGGTGGTTTCGGCGATGATTTTGGCGAGGGTGGTTTTGCCGACGCCGGGAGGGCCCCAGAAGATCATCGAAGAGGCGTCGTCGCGCTCGATCTGCACGCGGAGAGGTTTGCCGGGGCCGAGGAGGTGCTCCTGGCCGAGGAACTCGTCGAGGGAGCGGGGGCGCATGCGCTCGGCGAGGGGGGCGGCGACGGGCTTGGTGGTTGCGTCGGGAGTGGGGGCGAAGAGGCTCATGGATGAATCCCTTCATCATCGCTCAGGCTTTGTGTTCGGTGGGGGAATTTTGTCGGGGGCAGGCTCGGTGGGCTGGTCGCGGGAGGAGTTGGCTGCATGGATGGGACGGGTGTAGTCTTACTCGGTAACCGATAGGAGAGCGCATGAGCAAGCCTTCAGAGCTGGTGCAGGGGACTCTGGACATGCTGCTGCTGAAGATTCTGGCGCTGGAGCCGTTGAACGGGTGGGCCATCAGCCTGCGTCTGAAACAGATTTCGGGCGATGTGCTGGGGGTTAGTGTTGGTTCGCTCTATCCGGCTCTGCACAAGCTGGAGCAGATGGGCTGGATCCGAGGCGAATGGCGGTCGAGCGGAAATAATCGACGAGCGCGGTACTACTCGCTGACACGGCTGGGGCACAGGCAGCTTGAAAAAGAGGCGGCCGAGTGGAACCGGCTTTCGGATGCGATCTCCGCCATCGTGAATCTCAGGGAGGCTTGAGCATGAGGGCCGTCGACAGGCTTCATCCGTGGCGCTTGCGGTTGCGCTCGCTTTTCCGTCGGGACCAGTTCGGCCAGGAGATTGACGATGAGTTGCGGGAGCATCTTGAAGCGCAAATTGCCGAGAACGTTGAGGCCGGTATGCCGGGCGTGCAGGCGCGGGCCGAGGCTATGCGGGCGATGGGTGGGATCACGCAGATCAAGGAGCAGTGCGTGGAGGCGCACGGGGTTCACGCGATGGAAGAGCTGGGCGAGGATTTGCGATACGGCTTTCGGCAACTGCGGCGCAACCCTGGATTTTCTGCGCTGGCGATCCTGTGTCTGATCCTTGGGATCGGGGCGAACGCGTGCGTGTTCAGCTGGCTGGAGGGAGTTTTGTTCCGGCCATATCCGATGGTGACGCATCAGGAGCGGCTGGTAGCGGTGGCGGGAACGTCGCGTGGGGAGAGCGGGGCGACGGAGATTTCGTGGCCGGATTTCGAGGCTTTACGGCAGAGCTGCACGCAGTGTGAGGATGTCTTTGTCAGCAAGATAACATCGAGCACGCTGAATATCGGGGCGCGCGCCGAACGCACGGTGGGGAGCATCGTTTCGGCAAATTATTTTGACGCGATCGGGGTTCGTCCTGCGCTGGGGCGCGGTTTTGAATCCAGCGAGGACGTGGGCAGCAATGCACATCCGGTGGTCGTGATCAGCGATCAGCTTTGGCGAAGGCGCTTCCACGCGGATCCGAACATTATCGGAAAAGTGCAGCGGCTGAATAATGTGCCGCACACGATTATCGGGGTTGCGCCGGAGGGATTTTACGGAACCTTTGTGGGCTGGGCGATGCAGTTCTGGGTTCCGGTGTCGATGGAGGAGACGTTCGAGAGCGGCGGATACAAGCTTGAGGATCGCGGGGCGCGGTGGATTGAGGCGTATGCGCGACTGAAGCCGGGAGTGACGCGCGCCCAGGCGCAGGAGCAGATTGCGGCGATCGCGACGCGGCTGGAGAGAGACTACCCCGCCACGAATCGCGGGCGGGGCCTGCGGTTGTGGCCCCTGTGGCAGACGCCGTTTAACAATGCGGGGACGCTGCTGCCGACGCTCGAGATCATGATTGTGGTGGTGGCGTTCGTGCTTCTGATCGCGTGCGCGAATGTCGCCAACCTGCTGCTGGTGCGATCCGTAGGCCGGCGGCAGGAGATGACGGTTCGTCTCGCGCTGGGAGCCAGCCGCGCTCGTTTGCTGAAGCAGTTGCTGACCGAAGGGCTGATTCTCTCCGCGATCGGGGCTGGGGGTGGGCTGGCGGTTGCGTACTTTTGCCGGCACGCACTGGCGCTGCTGCTGCCCGCGCGCGGCGGGGTGACGATGTACCTGCCGGGCGAGATCGACTGGCGGGTGATGGTGCTGAATGCTGGTCTTTGCCTGTTGGTGACGTTGCTGGTTGGCCTGGTTCCGGCGTTCGAGACGCGCGATCTTCAGATTGCCGGCGCGCTGCGGTCTGAATCGCCGTCGGTCGTGGGGACGCGGCGCAAAGCGTGGATGCGGTCGGGGATGGTTGTGCTGCAGGTTTGTCTAAGCTTTATTTTGCTGGTGGGCGCGGCGCTGCTGTTCCAGAGTCTGCGGAAGATTCGCAGTACCAGTCCGGGATTTTCGACGACCAGCGTGGTGCAGACGAGTGTGTCGCTGGTTGCCGCGGGGTATGACGTGCCGCGGGCGAGAGACTTCCAGGACAACCTGATGGATCGCGTCAGGACTATGCCTGGGGTGGAGGCGGCGGCGTTTGCCCGTGTTACTCCTTTGGGCTACGGGAGTTACTCGTCGACACCGGTTGCTGTGGATGGTTATGAGGTTCCGCTGGAGGATCAGCCCACTGTCGAATATAACCAGGTTAGTCCAGACTACTTTGCGACGTTAGGGATTGGGCTACTTTACGGACGCGAATTTACGCGGAACGACAACGAGAATGCACCGATGGTGGCTATTGTGAATCGGACGATGGCCAGGCGCTATTGGCGTGGGGAGGACCCGGTGGGCAGACGGCTGAAAGTGAACGGCCACTGGGCCGTGGTGGTTGGGGTTGCTGCCGATTCGAAATACGAGAGCATGCGCGAGGATCCGCGGCCATTCTTCTATGTGCCGCTGCGGCAGGATTTCGATCGAGCGCCGGCGTTGTATCTGCGGACCACGCAGCCGGTGCAGGCGGCGGCGGACGCGCTGCTCGAGCAGGTGCATGCGCTGGATGCGAACGTCGGGCTGTATGAGGTGATCACGTTGCAGGAGCAGGTGAATCGGGCGACCTCGCCGCAACTGGTGGCCGTGACGTTAGTGAGTCTACTGGGAGGATTGGCGGTGATCCTGGCCGGAATTGGGCTGTACGGAGTGATTTCCTATTCTGTGGCGCAGAGCCGGCGAGAGCTGGGCCTGCGCATGGCGCTGGGGGCCGACGGCGCGCGATTGCTGCGGATGGTGATTGGGCGGGGGCTGCGATTGACGGCGGGCGGAATCCTGGTGGGGGCGGCGGTGGGGTTCGTTTTGACGCGGCTGCTGGGGAACCTGCTGTTCAGCGTGAGCCCTCACGATCCGGTGGCGTTCGGGGCAGCGTTGGGGATCATGACGATCATCACTGTGGCTGCGTGTTTGGCGCCCGCATGGCGAGCGACGCGGGTCGATCCCACGCAGGTATTAAGAAGCTGAGAATCGACTGCGCTCGCGGAGTCCGAGGTTCAGCGGCGGCCGGGCTGTAGATTCGGATGCGTGAGAATATGCGCTTCTCCTGGGAACGATTCTCATCGGGCCTGGTTGTGTTTTGGCTGAGCTTTGGCGCTTGTAACTGGCATCCTTCGCTGGCGGATGAGAAGGTGATTGCGGAAGAGTTCGAGCGGTTGATCGACGCTGACGCGGGGATTTGGCAGAGCCAATAACGTTAGTCCGCGAGTTCAGCACCATCGGACACGCCACCCTGTCTACAGGACGAGAATTTTTCCAAGCTGAAACAGCAGCGGAATAATCAGCAGCAGGAGAAACGCTGCCAGGATTGAAAACACAACGGCATCGTGGGCTGAAACGTAGCCTTGTTTCAGCGCTAATACAGTGAGGTAGGAGAGAATCGGCAGATTCAACACAGCCGCAGTGACCACTCCCGGCATGAGAGTGCGTTTTACGACCGAGACCGCAATGTGGGGGACAAGAGCGTTGAACAGCGTGACCATCATGGAACCGAAGGTGAGATTGGCCCAGAGAGTCATTCTGCCTTCCACCGTGCTGAGGACGGTGATGACCAAAGCGAGAATGGTGAGCATCACTACGACGAATCGAAACACGGCCGGCTGAACTCTACCGAACCATAGGCCGGATGGTTTAGCCCATCTCGGTATGTAGATCGCCTCTTCCGCATTGTGCAGAGCGACGAGAACCGGAAAAAGCAACTGCAGATAACGAAAACTCATGTTCGCGGGTAAACAGGACCAGATTAGACGAGCCTGCGCACTTTGGGATTCATAAGCATCGGGTCCGCGGCAATCGTTCTCTGCATGGTTCTGGAATTATGGGTTGGAGGGAACTTTCTTCGCAGCTAGAGTTGCTCGATTTTTACGTTGCCGTCGGAGGTGTGGATGGTGAGGGGCGTGCCTCCTCCGTTGAGTTTGCCGTGCAGCTCGTGGCCATCGCCTCCGCCGGACTGGTAGTGGTCCATGGTGAGCGGGAGGGCGCAGTCAACATGGCCGTCGCTGCTATGCACGTTGAGATCGGCGGCGAAGTTTTGCGGGACGTGGATGGTGACTGAGCCGTCGGAGGATTGAATGGTCGAGGCCTCTGTGAGCTTCGAGCCCGGTCGCAGGTTGAGGTCGAGCTGGCCGTCGCTGGTGTGGAGGGCGAGCGCGTGGAACTGGCCGTCGACGGTGAGGCTGCCGTCACTGGTGTGGGCGTCGACGGCGCCTTCGGCGTTCGTGATCTTCACGTGGCCGTCACCGGCCTTGATGTGCAGATCGCCCGAGGTGTGATCGAGGGTGACGTCTCCGTCGCCGGTGGTGAGGCTGAGATCGCCCTGAAGGCCGGTGAGGTTGACGTTGCCGTCGGAGGTTCGGGCCTGGAGAGTGAGCTGGGACGGGGTTTCGACGGTGACGTGGGTTCGTTCCATATGCCAGGTGATATGCACACCGATGTGCGGCAGCTCTTTGAAGGCGAAGTGGACCTCGTTGCCGGTTTGGCCTTCTTCGAGGCGATAGTCGCTGAGCTTGTGGCCGACCACCTCGACGTGGATGCTGATTTGGTGGCAGTCGCCGCAGGGGTGAAAGTCAACGCTGGCGTCGGAGGTTTCGAAGATCAGCGTGGGCCTGGCGGTGACGGGGTAGGTTTTGGACCAGGAGTGATCGGAATCCTGCGCGAGGGCGGGGAGGAGGGTGAGGCTGGCCAGGGTCAGGGCGAGCTTTGTCTTCATGGCTGGATGATACGGCGGTTAGGGGGGAAAGGTTCCTGAGATGGGACGAACCGGCGCGGACGGGGTGGATGGTTCTTACGACCTGCGCTGCCGGGGCGGGGTAGCTAACCGGGATGACAGTTGCGGTTGTGGGCTGGTTAGGGCTGCACTTTCCCAAAACGGTTCGGGGCGATGTCGAGGCACGTTACTTTCGGCTGGGGCACGGAATCATTTGTATTGATATGTGCCCATGCGGGGCCGAAGCTTCTTGCTGTGGGGTGAACCTGGCTTATTCAGGGTTTGTTTTTTTTCGGAAGCTGACAGACAGTGCGGCCAGCCCGGGAAACCTTTGCGGTCAGCCCGGGAAACCTTTGCGGTCAGCCGGGGAAAGCCGGCTCCGCAGTACGGCAAAGCAGGAGAGCCTCAACCGTCGAAGCTCTCCTGCTGATTGTGTTAGTGGGCGTCGCGAAAATCCGGGGTACTGGCAACAGGCAACTGCGGATTCCTTCGCTGAGTTGGCCGATTGTTCGGCCAAACTTGCTCAGGATGACGGCTATGCAACAGCTTTACAGCTTGCGGAAAAAGTGCCCGATGCCGGGAAAAAACGTCCCTCTGCGGCTAAAGCCGAATTCATTCCGCAGACTTTTACGGTCCGGCCTAAAGCCAGACCCTTTCAAAGAATTCGAGTTTTTCCGCAAGCTGTGAAGCCGTGCCCTTTCAAAGCTGCCGAGTTTTCCGCAAGCCCAGAAGCCTTGCCCTTTCAAAGCTGCCGAGTTTTTTCGCAAGCTGTGAAGCCGTGCCCCTTCAAAGCTGCCGAGTTTTTTCGCAAGCCCAGAAGCCTTGCCCTTTCAAAGCTGCCGAGTTTTTTCGCAAGCTGTGAAGCCGTGCCCCTTCAAAGCTGCCGAGTTTTTTCGCAAGCCCAGAAGCCTTGCCCTTTCAAAGCTGCCGAGTTTTCCGCAAGCTGTGAAGCCGTGCCCTTTCAAAGCTGCCGAGTTTTCCGCAAGCCCAGAAGCCTTGCCCTTTCGAAGCTGCCGAGTTTTTCCGCAAGCTGTTTAGTTGTGCAACAGCTTTTGTTGCGTAACAGCTATCGTTGCGCAACAGCCATGCAGCTTGCGGAAAAAGTCTCATGACGCAAAACCCGTCCCTCGGGGGCTAAAGCCGAATTCATTCGCAGACTTTGCGGTCCGGCTAAAGTCGGACCCTTTCAAAGACTCGAGTTTTCCGCAAGCTGTATGGGTGTGAAGCGAAGTTCCGGGAAAGAATGTTTAGCTGGCTTTTGCGAGGGGCGCATGGGACTTCGCGACATTGGACCGCAGGGATCGGAAGCCCGCGCGCACTTCTTCGGAGAAGAGTTTTGGCTGTTCCCAGGCGGCAAAGTGTCCGCCTTTTGCGACTTTGTTGAAGTGGATCAGTTTGGGAAAGGCTTGCTCGGTCCAGCTGCGCGGGGCTGGATAAAGCTCGTCGGGGAAGACGCTCACGGCCACCGGGATGGTGACGCCTTTGGCATTGAAGTAGCTTCCTTTGCCCCAAAACTCCCAATAGAGGCGGGCGCCGGAAAGCGCTGTGTTGGTCAACCAGGTGATGGTGATGTTGTCGAGGATGTCGTCGCGGGTGAGGCCTTCGGAGGCTCCCGCGAAAACGCGCGCGATCAGGTCGTAGCTGCGTGCGTCGTGATCGAGGAAATACCCAGCCAGGCCGACGGGTGAGTCCGCGATTCCGTATAACGTCTGCGGCCGGAGTCCCATCTGGAATCCGTAAGCGATTCCTTTTTGATAGACGAACTGCAGGCGGTCGTAGGCGAGTTTCTCGTCGGGGGAGAGACCTGCTGGCGCCGGCGCGCCGGAGAAAGCCAGCTTGTCGATTTCTGCTGGAAAGACGCCAGGCATGTTGGTGTGAATGCCGAGCAGCTCAGGAGGCGCATCCACGCCCATTTGTTCGGTGATGACCGCGCCCCAATCGCCGCCCTGCGCTACGAATTGCGTGTAGCCGAGGCGCATCATGAGCACGACCCAGGCACGCGCGATGTGGGCAGGGTCCCACCCGGTGGTGGTTGGTTTGCCGGAGTAGCCGTAGCCCGGCAGGGACGGGATCACGAGGTGGAACGCGTCGGAGGCGCTGGCGCCGTGTGCGGTGGGATTGGTGAGCGGATCGACGATCTTGAGCTGTTCGATGATCGAGCCGGGCCATCCGTGCGTGACGATTAGCGGCAAGGCGTTTTCGTGTTTCGAGCGGACGTGGATGAAATGGATGTCGAGGCCATCGATTTCGGTGATGAACTGCGGCAGGGCCTGTAGTTTCGCCTCGATTTTGCGCCAGTCGTAATCTTTCGCCCAGTAGTGCGCCAGCTCCTGGGTCGTTTTGAGCTGCACACCTTGCGTTGCATCTGTAACCGTTTCTCGTTCAGGCCATCTTGTTGCCTTGATGCGGCTGCGCAGCTCGGTGAGGTCCGTTTCCGGGACAGTCGGCACATGAAATGGCCGAACCGCATTGTTATCGGAGGTCTGCTTGCTGCGTTGATCTGTAGAGGTGGTTTGAGTCATGGCGTCGCTCCTTCTGAGCAGTGTGGGAATTTGACTGCTAAGTGCGTGGCCGGTCGTACCGCGATGCCGTTTTCGATGTGGACGCCATTGTGGAAGTGGCAAAAACAATTGGCCGCCCCCCGAGTTCGTTGACGGGCACCAGACCCAGGCAGCAAGGAATTCCTGGGGGCAGGTATTTCTGGTGAGTCTTCGGGCGGACCTGGTCGAGCGCGATGCTGGCAGCTCGGCGGCGTGGAGGGATTTGTCGTGTGGTTTTGAGGCTTGCCGGTCAGCTCCTTCCTCATCCGGTTGGGTTGTTGTACCAGCGGAGGACGCGGAGAGCGCGCAGGGTGTTCCAGCGGCTGGCGTGTGCGACTTCGGTTTCCATCTGCAGCGGGATTTTTTCCGGATGAAGGAGATTGAGCGGCCAGCGTTCGTTTTGGTGACGGCGCTGGATGACGACATCGATGGCTTCACGGACCCGGTTCTCGGGTCTCACGCCCGCGTTGCGAAGATAATCGAGCCCGCGCAGGACGTCGTAGTGCCAAAACGTTGGGTAGGAGAAGCGGAGCCAGCGTTTGTCGATGACTTCGCCGGTGCGCAGTGAGCGGAACATGTGGCGATCGAGGAGATAGTTCTCGGCCCGCTTGCGGGCTTTGGTGGTGGCCGCGGATTTGCGGCCGGCTCGTTCGTATTCGAGGAGACCTTCGAGCACGCAGATGGTGGTGTGGAACGAAGAGCGTCGGCTTTTGGGTGCTTCGCAGTTCCAGCCGCCGTCCTCGAGCTGCTCGACGAGGAGTTGATGGGCCAGCGCGTCGTTGGGCTTTTTGTAGATAGCGCCGAGGCCGAGGATTCTGCCATTGATGCAGGGTTCGGTTTCGCCCTCGAAGAAACGCCGGTTGTTGTGACCCTTAAAGACCAGCTTGTCGACGCGATCGGTCATTCTGCGCGCCTGTTGGCTCGCCGGGTCGAGACCGAGGTCCTTGAGGACGATGAGGGCCCAGAAGGTGATCAGCAGGTTTCGATCCTTCTTCGGCGTTCCCCACTTGCCGGCAGCGGACTGGCGCGCGAGAAGCTGCGCTCCCCATCCTTGGGTTGCGACGCGGGAGCGCTCGGCTTGAATCGCGTCCGGGGATTCGTCGGTGAGGTCGCGCATGACCTGCCAGCGGATAGCCGGGTCAGAGTCGAGAAGCCACTTGAGGAGCGCGGGCCGGGGCGCGTCATGGTGCGTGCGCATGGATCTTTTTAGCATGGAGCGTGTACGAGGTTTGAGCGGCACGATGACCCGACGGCATGCGAGAGAGCAGACCACGCCGGAAACAACGCAATTTGTCCTGAAGTTTTCTGCAGGTCGTGGGGGCCGGAGGCCTGGGCCGCTGCGTGGGTTCGCCGGCGGCCGGAATTTCATGCTTCAAATTCACCGGGGACTTTTGTGGTGTGTGTCCGCAAGGAGAGAGAAATTCACATTTCCTCAACGCTGCTCGCGGGAAATCTATGGCGCGTTAAAGTTGTGTGTGTCATGAGACTGTTTAGAAGTTACAGAGTTATCGGTTTACCGATGCTTGCCGCTTTCCTGTCGCTGGGATGGGCATCGGCGCAGCCTGGGAGGGTCGCCGCCCCAGCTGAATATCACCGCTATATTGACCCCTTGCTGGAAGTGAAGGACTTCCGAACGCACTATTACGAGGATGGAGCGGCAGATGCTACGGTTCTCTTTCCAGAGAGCAGTCAACCCCCATACGGCTACCTGATGCCCCCAGCGCCTGTCATTGCCCTCGTTCGGCTCAGAGGCGGAAGCCTCCCGCTCCTGATTGATTGCCTCAGTGACCGGCGAATCACAAGCATGCGCTTCGAAGGCAACCGGGTCACTCAGCCGATGAATGTACCCCTCGGCTATGTTTGCCTGGACATTCTAATGAACGAGGTTTCTGGCAGGCCGGTCTCCGATCCAAACTGTGCCGACGATGGACTAGGCGCGTGCATGAAGTACGGCTTTTACTTCAGACCGGACGATTACTACGCCTGCACTGACAACGACTGCA
>CAZHTJ010000117.1:0-9791 GCA_964535525.1 uncultured Acidobacterium sp.
AAAATCATCCGAAAATGATTCCGCAATCCCGCCTGCGCCGCCGCGTCGGAATCCGCACCCAGCTTCTTCGCCTCCGCTTCATCCTCCTCTTCGATATCCGGAAACGTCTGCGGCAGCAAATGCACCATCGTCCTGAACGACGGCGGAGGCGAATCCGACAGCACCAGCTTCGCCACGTGTTCCGGATGCCGCGCCGCATACGCCATCACCAGAAACCCGCCGTACGAATCGCCCACCAGCGCCACCTTCGCGATCCCGAAATGCGCCCGCACCGCCTCGAGATCCGCCACCTGCGCATCCATCGTCTGGGGCGCGCCCATAGCAACGCGCTTCGACGCCCCCGTCCCGCGCTGATCGTACAGAATCGTCAGCCGATCCCGCCCCACCTGCTCCCACAGATCGTTCACCATCATGTACGCATGCGACAGCCCCGGCCCGCCATTCACCGCAATCACCGGCAGAGCGGACCCCGGCGCCCCAGCCGCGCCCCGCACCCCAAACGTCTCGTACCCAATCTCCACCTGAGCCGTATGAATCGACCCGGTCTCATGCGCAACACTCTGCGCAACCGCCCGAGCCCCGAGCGCCCCCATCAGAAACACAACCATACCCGTCCATCGCATCCAACCCGACCTCAATTCCGTCAGAATGCAGAGGAGCATAGCACGCCAAATCTGAATCAGACGCAGACCCTGAAAGTCTGACCGCTGGACCCTTGTCCCCAGTTGACCACCGAGGTTCCACACCCCGCATCTCACACTCTGTTCACATCCCCCTGGCCCAACCCTCCGCAAACTGGAGTCCTATGGAGTTTTCCGGCTTTCCCCATCCCCCCGCCCCGAGCCTCGCCTGATGCGCCGCACCATGATGTTCCTCAACCCGCTGCTCATCCATAATCAAAAACGCCGCGCCCAGGTCGAAGAAATCGCCGAACTCCTCAGCGGCTACGGCTCCGACGTCCATCTCCAGGAGACCCTCTCCGCCCACTCCGCCGGACAGCAAGCTGCTGACGCGGTTGCCGCTGGCTTCGATTCCTTCCTCGTCTGCGGCGGCGACGGCACCGTCTTCCAGGTCATGCAGGGCCTCGCCGGATCCCAGGCCACCCTCGGCGTCCTCCCCTTCGGCACCGGCAACGTCATCGCCCAAAATCTCCGCATGCCCCGCGATCCCCTCCGCGCCGCGCGCCTCCTCGTCAATGCACTGCCGCGCGAAGTCTCTCTCGGCGAAGTTACCCTCAGCCCTCCCGGCCACAAGCGCATGCGCAGCTGGTATTTCTTCATCGCCGCCGGCATGGGCGTCCACGCCGCCCTCATGAACCTCGCCCCCACCGGCCAGGGCAAGCGCCGCGGCGGCCGCCTCGCCTACTTCATCGGAGGCTTTCGCCTCCTCGTCGATCACCCCATCCAGCCCTTCCAGCTCGACATGACCCTTACCAACGGCAAGACGCAAACGGTAGAAGCCTGCGAAGCCATCGCCACGCACGTTCCCGAAATCAACCGCTGGCGTTCCGGCGGCGATCCCTTTGCCGCCTCGCTCCGCGTCGCCTGGGTCCCGCCCACCGGACGGCTCGGCCTCGGCCACGCCAGCTTCCACGCCCTCGCCACCGGCAAAAGCGAAGGCCACAGCGGCTGGGGCAACCTCCCCTTCCCGCAATATGTAACCGTTACCCGCATGATTTGCCGTCCGCTCAACGGCACCCAGTACCGCACCCCGCTCCTCGTCGAAGCCGACGGCGAAGTCCTCGGCGCCAGCTATACCGTCATCGCCGCCAGCGACAAAACACTCCGCCTCCTCTGGCCGAGCGGCTAACTCCCTTAACCCTACCCGTTGGTTTCGAGATCGGAGAACGTTCCCGTCGCCGGATCAAACAGCACCCTCCACGAGTGGAGCGTCGCAGTGAAAACGTTAGTGTCCTGGTTCAGAATTCTCTTGCCCCTGTCATCCCGAAGCGAGCGCCGTGGGGCCCCATCGCAGATGGGGTAGGCGAGCGAGGGACCTGCTTTTCTCCTGACTGGTAAGGCTTTTCTTGCGACAGACGACCAGTAGCCTCCGCCGTCATGAACCGCCACGAGTCGCGACTGCCCATCCTTCGGGGTCAGGAAATGTCCCTCTTCGACGTCGGCGTCACCCTCGAGTCCTGACCTCATTTTCGAGTTGCGGCAAAGGAATTCCGCCCCCACCCCGATTCGGCCTCATCCCCTCCCTCCTCCAGCCGATATCCCCCTCATACAGGCTTTCTACGTCTCACAACGGTTCTTAGGAATGACCGGACATGCCGCAGGAACAAAAGCAGAATGGTGAGGACTGGTACCGGTACGCCCTCGCGCTGGAAGCATCCGAAGATGGTTTCTGGGATTGGGATCTGATCGCGGGCGAGCTGTGGGCTTCACCGCGCTTTCAGTCGATCACCGGCCTCACAGCCGCCCGCTCCACCCTCGACGCCTGGCTCGACCGCGTTCATCCCCACGACAGGCCCCGCCTCGAAGCAGAACTCCGCGCCGTTCGCCGCGGCAAAGCGCAAAGGATCGCCAGCGAACACCGCGTCCAGAGCCTCGACGGCGCATGGCGCTGGGTCCAGCTGCGCGGCATCGTTTCCCGCGATCCCAACGGCCCCGTTACCCCCGGCCCCGTTACCCCCGGCCCCGTCACCCCAGGCCCCGTCACCCACATCGCCGGCTCCCTCAAAGACACTACCGAGCGCCGCAACGCCGACCCCCTCACCGGCCTGCCCAACCGCGCCTTCTTCGTCGATCGCCTCGAACACCGCCTCGAACGCGGATTCCAGCACGCCGACTGGGACTTTGCCGTCCTCTCCATGGCCGTCGATCGCTTCGAGCGCCTCAGCGAAACCCTCGGCTCCAGCGGCGGCGAGCGCCTCCTCATCGAAACCGCCACCCGCCTCCAGTCCCTTGTCGAAGCTCCCTCCCTGCCCGGACGCATGGTCGGCGCTGAGTTCATGGTCCTGCTCGAGGGCGTCCACACCGAAGCCGAAGCCGCCGATTTTGCCCGGCGCGCCATCACCGCCTTTCGCGCCCCCTTCCTCTTCCGCGGTCACACCGTCGTTCCGCAGCTGGCCGTCGGCGTCGCCAAAGCCAGCATGGTCTTTTCCCACCCTGAAGAGATCATGGTCAGCGCCGAGAGCGCCCTTACCCACGCTCGCCGCCAGGAGCGCCCCGGCGTTGCCTGCTACTCCGACGGCATGCGCGAACGCGCCATGGAGCGCCTCGAACTCGAAGCCGAACTCGAACGCGCCATCCGCTCCGGCGAGCTCGTCATGCACTATCAGCCCGAGGTCGATCTCCGCACCAACCGCATCATCGGCTTTGAAGCCCTCGTCCGCTGGAACCACGCCCGCCGCGGTCTCCTCCCCCCCAACGAATTCATTCCCCTCGCCGAAGAAACCGGCCTCATCGTCCCCCTTGGCGAGTGGGGCCTCGCCGAAGCCTGCCGCCAGCTCGTCCAGTGGCGCTCCAGCTCGAACGAGCAGATGCAAAAGGCCCGCATCAGCGTCAATCTCTCCGCTAAACAACTCGAGCAGCCCGGCCTCGTCGATCAGGTCCGCAAGGTTCTCGCCCAAACCGGCCTCAGCCCTGCCAGTCTCCGCATCGAAGTCACCGAGAGCAGCCTCATCTCCGACGCCCCCGCCGCGCAGAAAAATATGGCCGCCCTCGAAAAACTCGGCGTCGGCCTCCACATGGACGACTTCGGCACCGGCTTCAGCTCCCTCGATTACCTCCAGCGCTTCCCCTTTGACACCCTCAAGATCGACCGCTCCTTCGTCCGCGGCATCGCCCACGACCGCGAATCCCGTCTCATCGTCGGCTCCATCCTCTCGCTCGCCCGCTCCTTCGGCATGGATGTCGTCGCCGAGGGCATCGAAGACGCCCAGCAGCTCGAAGAGCTCCGCAACATGGGCTGCCCCTGCGGCCAGGGCTTCTTCTTCGCTAAACCCATGGACCCCAAAACCATCGACGCCATCGTCCTCTCCGGCGCCTGGGGCCCCCAGTCCGACCTCCCCATAGCCCAGGCCTGACACGCGAGCGCAGTGGCTCACCGCTGCATCCCGCCACACCCCTCGCGATCCCCAAACGGCACTCCCGCCTGAACGGGCAGGCCTCCCCGTTCTTGTCTTTAGGGCCGCGCTGGCCGCAGCCTCTTCTCCTGGCCTAAATTCCCAAAACGGCACTGGACCATCCCGCCCGGTTACGAAAGTGTGGCTCAGCCCTCGCCGCCCCAAACGATTTATTGCGAACCGGGTTAGGCTGGCGAAAGTTTATCCACCCCTTCGGCCCCCGTTGTCCCGGAAATTGTTCTGCCATCTCAGGCCCTCGCTCCCCCTTCGAGTCTGCAAGTGAATCCTCTGGACGGGGAAGGCTGGGGCCTGGGGCCCATCCCTGGAGCAGGAGCTAAACATGCAGACCAGCATTCTTATCGTCGAAGACGAAGCCCTCATTGCCCTCGACCTCAAAGAACGTCTCGAAGAGGCCGGCTATACCGTGCCCATGATCACGGACAACGCCCTCGATGCCCTCATCGGAGTCGAGCGTCACCAGCCCGGCCTTATCCTCATGGACATCCGCCTGCGCGGCTCTGAGGACGGCATTGAGGCCGCCGACCGTATTCGCTACCAATTCCATGTGCCCGTAATGTTCGTTACCGCCTTTGCCGATCGCGAAACCCTCGAGCGAGCGAAGATCACTGAACCCTTCGGCTACATCGTTAAGCCCTTTCACAGCGTCGACTTTCGTGCCCAGATCGAAATGGCCCTCTGGAAGCACAAAATGGAGCGCCAGCTTGCCATCAGCGAAGCCTGGCTTTCCGCCACTATCCACAATGTTGCCGATGCCCTGATTGCCACCGATCCCGAGGGCAATATCGTCTTCATGAACCAGCCGGCCGGCGATCTCACCGGTTGGGAATGCGGCGAGGCCACAGGACAGGCGTTTCTTGACGTATTCCGCACCTTTGAGGAAACCACCGACCTTCCCGTGATCAATCCCCTCGTGACCATCCTCGATGGCCGCGAACTGGACAGCGGACCGCGCATCTTCAAACTCATCGCGCGTGCCGCTTCCGGCTGGGTACTGGTCGAGGCCGAGATATCCGCAAATAGCAGCGAGGGAGTGCTGCTCGGCGTCATCGTCATCTTCCGTGACATCACCAGGCGCCGCCAGGACGAGATCCAAAACGTCCAGCAGAATAAACGGCGTTTGGTGTCCAGAATGTCGGTGGGCCTCGGAGGCCAACTGGCCGAATCCCATGCGCGCGTGGACGACATGCTGCAGGCGGCGATCGCCACCGCTGAGGGCCCCATGCTGGATCTGCTCGCGGAAATCCGTCAGCATGCCTCCCATCAGCAATCCATCATCGAGCAGCTCCTCCGGCTGGGCAGATCCGAAACCGGCCGCACCTCCATGATCTGCCTCAATGATGTGGTTCGAGGGCTCAATGCTACCGCCAAAAACACGATCGGCCGGTCTCTGAAACTGGACCTCGAGCCCGACCTTCCCATGATTCGCGTCGAACATCACGCCCTCCATGAGATTCTCATCCGCCTGCTTGTCGAAGCCCGGGAAGCGACGCCCTTCAGCGGAGCGCTCGACCTTGCCACCCGGCAAATCTCCTTCGCGGAAGGAGAGGCCGGTGTCCGGATTGTGGTTTCCGACTCCGGTAGCCGCATTCGAGCTGGGCTCGCCGATCGCGCCTTCGACCCTTACTGCGAGATCCGCTCCGGCGTCCGCAACCCAGGGCTCTCCCTCGCCATCGTCCATCAGCTCGTCTCCCTCAATGGCGGACGTATCGAGATCGAAAGTGCCGCCCAGGGAGTTACCTATCTGGTTAGCTTTCCCGCAGCCGAGCATTCAAGAAACACCCGGCTGGAGTTGCCCGCAGCCGTTCTCCGCGCCCTGCGCGACGACCTTCTGGAGGCTCAACCAGTCACCGCGGCGTAGAGCACGTTGTACTGCGATCCAGTCGCCACTGAGTGCGCTGTTTCGCAATTTCCTTTCGGGTTTGTCATCCCGACCGTGGCGCGGCGAAGCCGAGGGACCCACTTTTGCATCCTTCGCATCCGGCAGCAAGTTTCAGAAACTCACATGAGGACACCATGAGTTCCCATGCCATCGCGAGCCCGCCCTCCCTCTCCATCGTCGGCCCTCCGCCGTCTACGGATCACATCGTCCAACTCTTCCATACCCTCGTCGAGGAAGCCAGGGAATACGGAATCATCCTCCTCGATGCTGACGGATTCGTGGCCAGTTGGAACGCTGGCGCCGCCCGCATGACGGGCTATGCGGACACCGAAATCATCGGTCGGCACTTTTCCTGTTTCTACCCTGTCGAAGCCGTTCAGGAGGGTCTCCCCGCGATGGCGCTCGAAAAAGCGCTCGCCCACGGTAAGTTTGCGGAAGAAGGATGGCGGGTTCGCCGCGACGGTTCCCGCTTGTGGGCGAATGTCCTCATGACCCCCGTTCGCGACCAGAACGGGAACCTGACCGGCTTCACCAGGCTGGTTCAGGACGCGACGGAGGCCAGGCTCGCCAGGCTGTCTCTGCTCGAGAGCGAGCAACGCTACGCTGCCCTCTTTGCCAACCGTCTCAACGCCATTGCCCACTGCCGCGTCATCGTCGATCAACACGGCCAGCCCATCGACTTCGTCTTTCTGCGCATCAACGACGCTTACGAACGAATCATCGGTATCAAAAGAGCCGACATCGAAGGTCGAAGGATGAAGGAAGTGTTTCCCGACGAGACTTACACCTTTGACTACATCGGCGAGCTGGGAAAGGTCGCATGCGATCGCACCGAATTCAGCACCCAGACCTATTTTGAGCCAACAAAGCAATATCTCTCGATTTATGCCTACAGCCCGCTGCCCGCCGAATTCACCGTTATGTTCTCCGACGTTACCGAGCACAAGCGAGCCGAGGAGGCAATCCAGAAATCGCGGGATCAGCTGGAGCTGCGTGTCCGCCAACGCACCCAGGAGCTGTCCGCGACCAACGCCGCATTATCGGACCAGATCGAAGAGCGCAAAAGCGCCGAGGATGCCCTGCTGGAGACCGTTCGCCAACTGGAAGACGCCTTGAGCGAAAAGACGTTTCTTCTCAAGGAAGTCCATCACCGCGTCAAGAATAATCTCCAGGTGGTGTGCAGCCTCCTGTCCATGCAGATTCGAGCCACCAGAGACAAAGATGTCGCCTCGCCCCTGATCGCCGCACACTCGCGCGCCCTCGCCATGTCCCTCGTTCATGAGCAGGTCTATCAGTCGCAGAGCGCCGCCGACCTCGATTTCGGCCGCTACATCGAGCAGCTCGCCGAACAGGTGTTCCGCGCCTACTGCGTCGATCCGAAACGTATCCAGCTGGAGCGAAACATCGAGCCCATTTCCCTCGACATTGAGGATGCGGTTCCCTGCGGCCTGATCCTCAACGAACTCCTCTCCAACTCCCTCAAACACGCCTTCGTCGATGGCCGCCAGGGTGTGATTCGCGTTTCCTTCAAAAGAACCGGAGGAAGGGAGGTCGAATGTTCCGTCTCAGACAATGGCCCGGGCTTGCCGCCCGACTTCGACTTGAGACAAAGCCAATCCCTGGGAATGCAAATTGTCGCCTCCCTCATCCGCCAGCTTCGCGCCTATCTTCTGACCAGCAGCGATGGCGGAGCCGTGTTCAGATTCAGATGGCGGTGCGCCAACCCCGTCGCCGAAAAGCCCCCGGCATAGCGTGCTCTGAGCCTTGAGCCCTGAGCTCTGCGCTCTGCGCTCTGCGCTCTGAGCTCTGCGCTCTGAGCTCTGCGCTCTGAGCCCTGTGCTCTGAGCCCTGAGCCCTGTGCCCTGAGCTCTGCGCTCTGTACTGTGACGGCCTTCACATCCTCCCGCGCCGCCTTCGCCCTACGCTAAAATCCGGAGACTCTCCCCATGAAGATCGCTATCCTCGGCGCAGGCGCCATGGGCTCCCTCTTCGGCGGACTCCTCGCCGAAGCCGGGGCTACCGTCACCCTCCTCGACGTCAACCAGCAGCACCTCGACGCCATCCGCCGCAACGGCCTCCACCTCGACACTCAGGGCCTCGGCATTCCGGACGGCACGCGCACCGTCACCAACCTCGCCACCGCCCGCCCGGAAGAAGCCACCGAGGTCCCCGACCTCCTGATGATCTTCACCAAGACCCACCAGATCGCCCAGGCTCTCGCCTCCGCCCGCCATCTCCTCGGCCCGGCGACCTGGATCCTCACCCTCCAGAACGGCCTCGGCAACGTCGAAGCCATCTCCGCCTTCATCCCCCGCAGCCGCATCCTCGTCGGCGTCACCACTCTCCCCGCCGACTTCCTCGGCCCCGCCCACGTCGCCTCCCACGGCGGCGGCCTCATCCGCATGGGCTACGCCGACTCCACCACCCCCACCGATCACCCCGGCCATCGTCCCTTCAACGGCTGCTGCAGGCTCTGTCAGGTCGTCGACCTCTTCAACCAGGCCGGCCTCCGCACCACCGCCGACCCCAACGTCTGGGCCGCCGTCTGGGAAAAGGTCGCCTTCAACGCCGCCTTCAACGCCCTCTGCGCCGTCACCGGCTGCACCGTCGAGCAGATCGAGTTCGTCCCCTCAGGCCCCCAAATGGCCCTTGCCGTCGTTGCCGAAACCATCGCCGTCGCCCGCGCCGCCGGCATTCCCGCCGACCTCGAACGAACCCAGGCCATGCTCCTCGGCTCCTTCAAAACCCACGCCGGCCATCAGCCCTCCATGCTCCAGGACATCCTCGCCCACCGCCGCACCGAAATCGACTCCATCAACGGAGCCATCGTCCGCGCCGCCGCCCAGCACAACATCCCCGTCCCCCATACAGAAATGCTCTACACCCTCGTCTCCCTCATCGAAGCCCGCAACGCATCTCGTCCCGAGCAAGGACCTCTCAACGAATGTCGTCCCGAGCGAGGACCTCTTAACGAATGTCATCCTGAGCGGAGCGCGGCCACAGCTCTCGCCAGCGGTGTATGAACTTCAACCGCGCGCAGTAATGTCACCCTGAGCAAGCGCTGAGCGAAGCGAGGCGCGCGTCGAATGGGCGAATGGACCCCCCGTAGCTACATGCATTTGTCCTGCCCCCGCTCTCAGTGCGGAGGGGACTCGGTCGCGCAGCGGCCGATAAGAATCTCAAGCGGTGCACCAGCCCCTCGCAAAGCGAGGGCTTGGCGCAAAGCGCCAACCGCATTGACTAAACGCTGAACGCTGAGCTCTGAGCTCTGAGCTCCGAGCTCCGAACGCTACCCCCACTCCCCCCGACTCTCCCGCACCATCCCCAACCCCACCAAAGTCAACCCACAAGAAACCGCCAGATAAGCCCCCACACTCCAAAGCCCATACCGGTGCGCCAGCCAGGTCGCCACATACGGCGCCATCGACGCCCCCAAAATCCCCGCCAAATTAAACGCCAGCGAGCTCCCCGTATACCGCACGCGGGTCGGAAACAGCTCGCTCAGCAGCGTCCCCAGCGTGCCGTACGTCACCCCCATCAGTCCGTGCCCCACCACCAGCATCGCCATCACGCCCCACGTCCCCGCCCCAAAGAGCCACGCCAGCACCGCCCCAAACAAAGCCAGCGCAACTGTAACCGTCACCATCACTTTCTTCCGCCCCCGCGCCGCCAGCACTGCTGACCACGGCACACCCAAAGCAAAAAATACCGTCCCCGCCAGCTCCATCAGCAAAAACCTCGTCCGCGAGTAGCCCTCGACCGTAGTCCCCCACAGCAACGCGAACGTCGTGATCAGATACACAATCGTGAACGTAGCCA
>CAZHTJ010000118.1:0-9771 GCA_964535525.1 uncultured Acidobacterium sp.
TCCTGGAACACCGCATCCACGCTCAGCAAAATCCGCCAGAACCGCTCCACCTTTTCCGCGTCGTACGCCGCGTGCACTGTGTCCTCTTCGAACGGCACCGGGTTCGGCACCTCGACCGGCATCGGCCAGATCTTCACCTCGATCCCTTCGCCCCGGAGCATCTCCATGCACTTGCGATAAAACTCCGCCACCGTCATCGGTTCGAGTTTCAGCATCTTCACCGCGCCCTCGCTGGTTTCGAGCACCAACTCGTGCGCCACAAAATCAAACAGCAACTCAAACGCACGCGCCCCACAGGGAATCCGTGACGTCGTCAGCCCGCGCGCCGTCACGTACAGCGGCACGTTCCACCAGTGATTCACGAGCGGCGTCAGCTTCAGCCGCACCTTGCCGACAATCTGCGTCCACATGTGCAGGGTCGCGCAGGTGTCCTTCCACTCCGCAAGCCGTAACTCCGGCCAGCAACTCGCCTCATCCGGCAACGCAATCTTCGCCATATCAGAAATGCGTCCTCCATTGCTAACAGATTTGGGCGCCGTTAGGCGCGTCCGCCTGGACGGCTAGTCCTCAGGCCAGAATCGGAACCCCGGCAAACTCAGACTGAATCCGCGCCTTCCACTCCCGCGGCCCGGTCTCATGCACCGAAGTCCCCTGCGCATCCACAGCCACCGTCACCGGCATGTCCTCGACCCCAAACTCATAGATAGCCTCCATGCCCAGGTCCTCAAACGCCACCACCCGCGCCGCGCGAATCGCCTTCGACACCAGATACGCCGCGCCGCCCACCGCCATCAGATACACCGCGTGATTATCGCGGATCGCCTCCACCGCGGCCGGCCCGCGCTCGGCCTTGCCAATCATCCCCAGCAAGCCGGTTTGCTCCAGCATCTGCCGCGTAAATTTGTCCATGCGCGTTGCTGTCGTCGGCCCCGCTGGGCCCATCACTTCCTCGCGCACCGGATCCACCGGCCCAACATAATAGATAAACCGATTCGTGAAATCGACGGGCAGCTTTTCGCCGCGATTCAACATTTCTGTGAGCCGCTTGTGCGCCGCATCGCGACCGGTCAGCAACTTCCCGCGCAACAGCACCACTTCGCCCGGCTTCCATGTTGCGACTTCTTCGCGCGTCACCGTATCCAGATTCACTCTCCGCGCGCTCGAAACGTCATAGGTCAAACTCGGCCAGTCCTTCAGCGAAGGCGGCTCGAGCGCCACAGGGCCCGACCCATCCAGAACAAAATGCGCATGCCGAGTCGCCGCGCAGTTCGGGATCATTGCCACCGGCAAATTCGCCGCGTGGGTCGGATAATCCCGGATCTTCACATCGAGTACTGTCGTCAACCCGCCCAACCCCTGCGCGCCGATCCCCAGCTGATTCACCTTCTCGTAAATCTCAATCCGCATCTTTTCGAGGCCATTCTTCGGCCCCCGGTCCAGCAGCTCCCGCATGTCGATCGGGTCCATGAGCGCTTCCTTCGCCAGCAGCATCGCCTTTTCCGCCGTCCCGCCAATCCCAATCCCCAGCATCCCCGGCGGACACCAGCCCGCACCCATCGTCGGCACCGTCTTCAGCACCCACTCCACCACCGAGTCGGAGGGATTCAGCATGATGAACTTCGCCTTTGCCTCGCTGCCGCCGCCCTTCGCCGCGACCGTGACTTCCACCTCGCCGCCGCGTACCATTTCGATGCTCACCACTGCCGGCGTATTGTCCTTCGTGTTCTTGCGCGCCCCCGCCGGATCGGCCAGAATCGAAGCCCGCAGCGTGTTATCGGGGTTCAGATACGCGCGCCGCACGCCCGCATCCGCCATCTCCTGGACCGTCATCGATGCGTCCCAGCGCACGTCCATTCCGATCTTCAGAAACACCGTCACGATCCCCGTGTCCTGGCAAATCGGCCGATGCCCCTCCGCGCACATGCGCGAATTTACGAGGATCTGCGCCATCGCGTCTTTCGCCGCGGGCGACTCCTCGCGCTCATACGCCCGCCCCAGGCTCGTGATGTAATCCACGGGGTGGTAGTAGCTGATGTACTGCAGCGCGTCCGCCACACTTTGAATGAAGTCTTCCTGCCTGATCGTCGCCATCGCAAAATATCCCTGAAGTCAAGTTACCGCAGTCAGCTCAAATTGGGCCGGCCTCGCTGCGTCAGGTTACCGCAGTCAGCTTTATTGGCGCGGGCTTGCTCCGTCCCGCCGGACCGCACCCCCGCCTATCGATTGCTAAGTTGGTCAATCTGAATCGATATGCGTTGACGAAGCCGTTACACCACCCGCCAGCAGCACGCCAACTGCCCTGTTTGCGGGCACGTGCCCCCCGCCGCGTCCCGTACGGATACAGCGGTTTCGGGCTATCTTTAGATACCGATTGCGGACCGGTCAACGCCATGCTACTTTGTACGCCAGCGTGTTTAGATCTGGCACCCAGGTTTGCTACCGCCACCTACCCATCGAATGGAGAAGACGAGCCATGCGTTTCGGCTGGATTCTTTCCGCCTGCTCTACCATCGTCATCGCCGGCTGCGGGGTCACGCCCAGCCATAATCCCGTCGTTATTACCGATCCCGCGTCGCCCACTGTGACTTCCTTCAAAGGGATGGTCCATGGAGGACAGCAGCCCATCGACCTCGCACACGTCTACCTCATGGCGGTGGGAACCGGCGGCTTTGGCACAAGCTCGACATCTCTGCTCAACAGCAATACCGGCGCCTCGGACAGTGTTGGCAACTATGTGACGACCAACGCCAACGGCTTCTTCTCCATCACCAGCGGCATGATTAACTCGTGCGTCGGCGACCAGGTCTATCTCTACTCCCTCGGTGGTAACACCCTGGCCCAGACCGGCGGAACCGCCAATCCCGCCGCCGGCCTGATGGCTGTGCTCGGCACCTGCGGCGCCGGCAACAGCTTTACCAATCTGCCTGCTACCTTGCAGATGAACGAACTCACCACGGTTGCCGCCGCCTATGCTCTGGCCCCCTACGCCACCGACGCCACACACATAGGCGCGGACAGCGGCGCGGCCACCGGCCTGGCGAACGCCTCCCTCACCGCGACCAACATCGTCAGCATCGGCACCGGCCAGGCATACGCTACTACCCCCACTCCCAGTGCTAACGGCACCGTGCCCCAGAGCGAGATCAACACGCTGGGCAACATCCTCGCCTACTGCGTGAACACCTCCGGCCCCACTTCGAGCAACTGCACGAGCCTCTTCCAAATCGCCACCAAGAACGGTACACCCACCGGCGCACAGGCCACCGACACGGCCACCGCCGCTATCTACATCGCCAAAAACCCAGGCGCCAACGTCACCGCCCTGTGGGATTTCGAGAACTCCAGCGGCCCCTTCCAGCCCAGCCTGACGACCAGCACTCCCAATGACTGGACCATCGCCGTCCCCTACGGCGGCGGCGGGAGCGGACCTACCGCGGTTGCGATCGACGCCGCCGGCAATGTTTGGCTCACCGAGAGCGACACCAATACCCTCGCCGAATTCAATAACCAGGGCAACCTCATCTCGCCCAGTACCGGCTATACGGGCGGCGGCCTCAGCGATCCCAACGGCGTGGCCATCGATCAAACCGGCAATGTTTGGGTCACCAGCCTGACCGGTGGATCGATCAGCGAATACGTTCCCGGCAGCGGCTACAGCCTCAGCAGCCCCATTACCGGCGGCGGCCTCAACGATCCATGGGGCGTCGCCGTCGATGCCTCCGGCAATGTCTGGATTACCGACTTTGGAGGCCCCGCCCTCAGCGAATACGTCCCCGGCACCGGCTTCAACGGTACCGGCTTTACCGGCGGCGGTTTGAGCGACCCCATCGCGCTCTCCATTGACAACTCCGGCAACATCTGGGTCGGCAACCACGGCGCTTCGTCCATCAGCGAGTTCAACTCCTCCGGCGTTCCCCAGTCTCCCGTGACTGTCGGCTACACCGGTGGGGGTCTCAATGAGCCCAGCAGCAGCGGTATCGACGCCTCGGGCAATATCTGGTTCGGAAACGAAGGGAACAGCCTTCTCAGCAAGTACGATCCCGCCACCCCCGGCTTCGTCGGCACCGGCTATTCGGGCGGCGGTTTGAGCCTTCCCTACACCCTCGCGGTCGACGGCGCCGGTAACATTTGGTTGGCCGACTACTCGGCCAGCCCTGGCAGTATCAGCGAGTTCAATAACTCCGGAAGCCCCATCAGTCCGGGTACGGGTTATCAGGGAACCTTGAGCAGTCCCGAAGGCATCGCTATCGACAACTCCGGCAATGTCTGGGTCACGAACTCCGGCAATAACGACATCGTTGAATTTATCGGCGCCGCCGCCCCCGTGGTCACGCCGCTCTCAGTCGCTCTCAAGAACCATGAGCTGGGTACTCGGCCGTAGCTCAGCCGGGTTCCCCCTCGCAGTCCAAGAACCTACCTCCCATACCTCTCTCGGAGATCGTCCGTGAAAAAGCTCGCCGCCGTTCTGCCCGTCTTTCTGTTCCTTCTCGCCACTTCCGTCCGCGTGCACGCGCAGATCACCGGCTGCGACGACTCGCCGGAGAACCCCACCCTCGTCCTCGGACTCATCGTCGGCGCCGCGGGCATCGGTTACTCGCGCATCCGCCAGCTGCGGGCCCGCAAATCGAATCGCAGGTAGACGCCCGGCTACCACTCGCCCGCATCGCCCGTCTGATTCGGCGCTGTTTCACCGATGCACCCGTGGTCGCGTCTTCGGTATTACTTCTGCTAAAATGTAATACCGAGGCAGAAACATGGAATCCGCGATTACCAGCAAAGGCCAGGCCACCATCCCCAAACCCATTCGCGATCACCTGGGCCTAAAACCCGGCGACCGCGTCAGGTTTTTCATCCAGCCCGACGGCAGGGTGGCTTTCCTGCCCGCGCTTCCCATCACAGCGCTCAGGGGAATGCTTCCCGCTCGCGGAAAGCGGGTCTCCATCGAGGACATGGACGCCGCCATCGCCAAGGGCGCCACGCGCGGGTTCACCCGTAAGAAAAATCGATGATCGGCCTCGACACAAACATCCTGGTTCGCTACCTTACCCTCGATGATCCCGCGCAATTCCGTCAGGCTGCCCAAATACTGGAGCGCCACCTCACAGAGGATGATCCAGGCTTCGTCAGCCTCGTGACCATTGCCGAAATGGTGTGGGTTCTCCGGAGCAGTTACGACTTCACAAACGAACAGGTCGCCGCCGCTGTTCGCCGCATGCTTCGAGTTCCCGCGCTCCAAATCCAGAATGCGCGTGAAGTCTTCTTCGCTGCCGAAGCGCTTCGAAAGGGAGAAGCCTCCTTCGACGACGCCCTCATCGGCGCCCTCGGCGCATGGGCCGGCTGTACGACCACCTTCACCTTCGACCGCAAAGCAGCCCGCCTCAAAGATTTCAAGCTCGCCTGAAGTCCCTCACAGGCTGAGCGCCGCCCGAAACAGAACCGACTGACGTCGCGACATCTCCACTTTCATCCCGCCTCGAAGTGTGATCAGGAAACCGCTCCCCGAATCCGCTTCAACCCGTTCCACCCACTTCAGGTTCACGATGTGCCTGCGCCCCGCCCGAAAGAACATCGCGGGATCCATTCGTTCCTGGAGCGCGGACAGCGAACGGGGAATCAGCGGCCGCTCTTTCCCAAAGTAAAGTCGCGTGTAGTTGCCCTCTGACTCCAGCAGATAAATATCTTCGGCCTTCACCAGCCAGCATCGATCCCCATCTTTCACAAATACCTGGTTCGTGCGAGTCTTGCCCAGGCGGGTGTCGCCCGGGCAAGTCGCCGACGCCTGCGGCGGCCGCAGTTTCCCCAGCGCCGCCGCCAGCCGGTCCGGCGCCACCGGCTTCACTACGTAATCCAGAGCGCCCGCATCGAACGCCTTCAATGCATACGTGTCGTACGCCGTTGTGAACACCACCTGCGGCACATCTTCCAGCTTCTCCAGCAGTTCGAAGCCGCTCATCCCCGGCATGTGGATGTCGAGAAAAAGGACGTCGGGGTTGTGACGGCGAATCAGCGTCAGCGCTTCCTCTCCGCTCCGCGCCTCGCCCAAAATTTCAATCTCCGCATGCGCGACCAGCAGCCGGCGCAGCTCCTGCCGCGCCATTCGTTCGTCGTCGATGATCAGGGCTCTCATGGCGCTGCCGGAATCAGAATCGTCGCCCTCACTCGCCCCTGGCTCGGCGCCAGCAGGCTCATACTCGCGCGCTCCGCGTACAGAATGCGCAGCCGCTCCCGCGCATTTGCGAGGCCGATCCCAGTCGAATCCGCCGGCGCATGATCGAGAGTCCCGCTGTTCTCCACTTCGATGTGCAGCATGTCGGCGTCCAACCTCACGCAAATCGAGAGCACTTCGCCAGCGGAGATTGTCTCCACTCCGTGCTTGATCGCATTCTCCACCACCGTTTGCAGCAGCATGGCCGGAATCTCCATCCGCCGCGCATCCTCGGCGACGTCCATCCGCACCCGCAGCCGATCATCGAACCGGATCGACTCAAGCGCCAGATAGTCTTCCACCGCTTCCATTTCCGTCGCCAGCGGTACCGTGTGGTTCCGGTCGCGCTGCAGGCTGTATCGCAAAATGTTCGCCAGCCTTGTGATCATGTCCTGCGCCTCAACCGCATCTTCCATGATCATGCCGCGGATCGAGTTGAGGCAGTTGAACAAAAAATGCGGGTTGATCTGCGCCTCCAGCGCCCGCAGCTCCGCGTCGCTCAGCGCCAGCTTCATCTGCATCTCCTGGCGCCGCACTTCGCGGGATTGCCTCATCGTCGTGATCGTCAGATAAAGAACAGTCCAGATGGTCGTCGCAATCGTGACCCCCATGAACAGAAACGCGATCGAGCTGCGCTCGCTCCACACCCCCATCGAGCCTTCAATGGCACGGTATACGCCCACCACCAGCGCCGCTTGAATCGCCCCGATCACCACGCACGACACCGCCAGCCGCGCCAGGCTTCTCGACAGC
The DNA here is from genome assembly GCA_964535525.1 of uncultured Acidobacterium sp. GTDB lineage: Bacteria > Acidobacteriota > Terriglobia > Terriglobales > Acidobacteriaceae > Palsa-343. Next base: position 6,959 of record CAZHTJ010000118.1, read on the forward strand.
GGCAGGTTGGCCCAGTTCCTCCTCCGGATAATCCCGCGGAGAAGATGCGTTAGGAAGATGTTGTAAAAGAAAAACAGGATGTAGCCGTAAACCGCGCTCGGCTTCCATCCGTGATCGAGCACCGCCGTCCACAGCCCGATCCCGCTGTAAGCGCCCCACCCAACAATTTGGCAAATCCAGTAAAACCGCTCTGTCTTTCGCATGCCAACAGTATGTGCGTCGAATGCCGTGCCCGCAGGGAATTTGTGATGGCCGGTTCTGCACCCGGATGAGCGGCAAGCGGGAACCTTCTGCCCTCACACGGGGTCTGTCGAAACAGAGGCACGATCCCATGACCATCGCACCTGGCACTTCCGCAACTCTGCACGCCGACCCCAACGTCACTCCCCTCATCGATGTTCTGCTCGTCCTGCTCATCATCTTCATGGTTATCGTTCCTGTGGCACCCAGAGGCCTCGACACGGTTCTGCCGCAGTCACCAAAGCAAGCGCAGCCCGCCCCGATCAGCACCATCGTGGTCCAGATCCTCGCCAGCCCCACCGGTCCTGCCTGGAAGATCAACGACCAGGCCCTTCCCAACAAGGCCGCCCTCGTTGCTGAACTCAGCCGCATCTACTCCATCCGCGCAGAAAAGGTCCTCTTCATCCAGGGCGATCCCAGCCTCGACTTCGCCTCCGTCGCCGAGGTCATTGACATCAGCCGTGCCCTCGGCATCGACCACGTCGGCATCCTCACCCCACACCCCCACGCCACACAGGCGTAGAGGCTCCAGGCTCCAAGCTCCACGCTCCAAGCTTCGTCTAATCTGTATTCATGGATGCCACAGAATCCCCCACAGAATTCTTCGACGTCCTCGTCATCGGCGCAGGCCCCACCGGCATGGCCTGCGCCATCGAGGCCCAGCGCGCCGGCTTCCGCTCCGTGCTTGTCGACAAGGGCTGCCTCTGCAACTCCCTCTTCCACTACCCAGCCCACATGACCTTCTTCACCACGTCCGAGCTCCTTGAGATCGGCGACATCCCCTTCCCCAGCACACACGCCAAGCCCACCCGCGACGAGGCCCTCGAGTACTACCGCAAGGTCGCCATGTTCTACAAGCTCGACATCCGCGCATACCAGCGCGTCGAGCAGGTCACCGGCGAAGATCTCAACTTCGCCGTCCGCACCCGCGACGAGTTTGGCCGCGGCCGGACTTACACCACTCGCAAAGTCGTCGTCGCCACGGGCTACTACGACCGCCCCAACCTCATGAACATTCCCGGCGAGGATCTCCCCAAGGTCCACCACTACTACAACGATCCGCATCCCTTTTACGGCCTCGATGTTGTCGTCATCGGAGGCAAAAACTCCGCAGCCATTGCGGCGCTGGAGCTCTGGCGTCACGGCGCCCGCGTCACCGTGGTTTATCGCGGTCCCGCCATGCAGCCCCACATCAAGTACTGGATCCTCCCCGACATCGAAAACCGCATCAAGAATGGCCAGATCGCCGCTTATTTCAATACAAATGTCACCCGCATCGACCCTGACACGGTCACCCTCGAAACCCCGGTGCCTGTCCTCTCCCGCCTCATCCCTGGCCGCAAACCAGGCCGTCAGGACGCAGGCACCCGCGTCCTCAAAAACGACGTCGTCTTCGCCATGACCGGCTACAGCCCCGACTTCGAATTCCTGGAATCGCTCGGCGTCCGCATCGTGGGCGAAGACCGCTGCCCCGCCTGCGACCCCCGCTCGCTCGAAAGCAATGTTCCCGGCCTCTATCTGGCCGGCGTCATCGTCGCCGGCGATCGCACCTCTGAAATTTTCATCGAGAACGGCCGCTTTCACGGTCGCCAAATCGCCGAAGACCTGAAACTGAAGCTCGACTCACCCGCCGCCGATCTGATTCGGGTGTAGGATCACTGGAAACCCCTGCAAATCTGCGGCCGGAGAGATAAAGAGGCTCTCCCGCACAACGCAGATCGAAGTTCGCACGTCAATACGGTATCCCCGGATATGCCGATGCTCAGACCACGATCGATCCGCGGTCAGTTCATGGCCGCTCTGATCCTCTTCGAGATCATTGTCGTCGGCATCTTCACGCTGCTGCTCCTCAACCAGCAGCGCTCCGAGATGGAGCAGCGGATGCACCGCCGTCTCGAGAATCAGGCCTTCCAGATGGCGTCCCTGGCGAGCTTCGCTCTCGCCGATCCCCACCCTGATTCCTTCCAGCGCGTCGTCATCATCATCGCGAAATCCCCGTCCGTCAGCGCCGCGCAAATCACCGATCTCCAGGGCCGCACGCTCGCCAGCACCGATCCCACTTCCATCGGCAAAATCACCCTCTCCACCAAAGAAAGCTCTTACCTGCGTGGCGTCAGCGCTCCGGTCATGTTCCAGGCAGCCGATCGCCAGTGGGAAGTCGTCACCCCCATCTCCGAAAACGGCCAGCCGCGCGCCCTTGCCTGGATTTACCCCAACGACCGCCAGGATCGCCAGGATCGCCGGGCACTCCTCCGCATCACCGCGCTGTGGGCCGCCTTCGTCCTCGGCGCCTGCACCATCATTGCCGCCTTCCTCGCTCAGTCCATCACGCGCCAACTCGGCATGCTCACCCGCGCCACTCGCCACCTCATTCAGAATCCCGAGCAGCCGAGCGCTGAATTCCCGCTCCCGGTGAAAACCTCCACCGAGACCGCCGAGCTCACTACCGCCTTCAACCGCATGGTCGCTGCCATCCAGGATCAGCGCGCCGGCCTCAGTGAAACTCTGGCGCTGCTCGACTCCATGCTCGCCAACGCCCCCATCGGCTTCGCCTTCTTCGACCGCAAATACCG
>CAZHTJ010000119.1:0-4640 GCA_964535525.1 uncultured Acidobacterium sp.
CGCTTCTCCTCGCGCTCCACATACTGCTCCACAGCCTCGCGCATAATCCAGTGCGCCGTGCGGCGGCGCGATGCCGCAAGGCGCCGCACTCGTTCTTTCGTCGTCGCATCGAGCTTCACGCTGGTCGTGGCTGACTGAGACATAATGTTAAAAGGTGTTACCTACTGTTACTTTAGCACGGATCGGTCCCGGGGCAACGATTCCAGCAAAGGTTGCCCGACGTCCGTTTACAACCCCCACCCCTCCCTGCTAAAAAGAAATCCCCGCCCGGCCCCTGAACTTTGCCAGCCCCAGGAGACTCGCGATGCCATCCATGCGCTTCCCCGTTGTGCTGTTCGCCACCCTCGCCTGCGCCCTCGCCATCCTCCCCGCCACCTCCATCGCCGCTGAAAAATTCGATGGCCAGTGGCTCACCACGCAGGACTGCCCCGCCCAGGGCAAGATGGAGGAGCTCATCCGCAAAATCCCCACCACCATCGACGGCAATAGTCTGAAAGGGGACAAAGGTACCCCCGACCAGCCAGGCTACGAGATCATCACGGGCACAATCGGCGCTGACGGAAACGCGAAGCTCGACGTCAACGGCATCCTCGCCAACCGCGCCAACGCCCACGGCATCTTCGCGCACAAGGGCGAGGATTACCACTACACCGTCAAAGCCCACTTCGATGGAGACAAGGGCACCGGCACCCGCGACACCGGCCTCGGCATCGAAAGCCGCCCCTGCAACTTCACCTTCGAGCGCCAGCCCGCCGCCACAACTCCGGCAGCATCCCCACAGTAGCCAGGAAGGCGACACACCGGCTCCCAGCTCCAGGCTCCAAGCTCCAGGCTACGAGCTACCCGCTCCCACTGGCTCAGCAGCCCGCCGAGCATACCCCTCGTGCGCCATGCGCTGGCCCATCGGCCTGTACGCCGCCATCTCCTCCGGCTGCCAAGTCGCCAAACCATCCACATAGCGGTTGTACATCGAAAACGCCGCCGCGATCAGCACCGTGTCATGGATCTCCATGTCCGTCGCGCCGCGCTCGCGCACCAGATTAATATCAGCCGCTGTTACATTCTTCCCGCCCTCGCGCACCTTTTTCGCAATCGCGATCAGCGCCCGCAGCTTCGGCGAAATATCCGCGCTCTCCGGATTCGCCTTCACCGCCTCAATCCACGCGTAGTCCGCCTCGCGTCCTCCGCGATGCTCCGCCGCAGCCGCGCTATGCGACAGCTGGCAGAACCGGCACTCGTTCCCGTTCGACACCACCGCCGCAATCGCTTCCCGCTCCGCGCTCGTCAGCGTGTTCTCGCCGCGCAGCAAAATCTCCGCCAGTTCCCGCATCGGTTTCGCCGTCTCCGGCCGAAACGCAAACCCGCCTGTGATTCCCGGTAATCCCTCTTCCAGTGCGATATGTGCCATCGTCTCCTCCTTTTTGTCTCATCCAGTCGCGGCCAGCGGCTCTTCGTTCAAACCTTCGCTCGCCCCAGCCGAGTGCGCCGCATATCGATACGCCGGCAGAGCCAGCATCGCCACCGAAGCCACCAGCGTCACCGCGCAAAACGCATTCATAATCCCCGTATACGATCCGGTCTTGTCGTAGATATGTCCCAGCACCAGCGGCGCAAACGCACCTGCCACGGCAAAAGTACTGTAGACAAGTCCGTATAAAGTGGAGAATGCCCGCAGCCCAAAATACCGCCGCAACATATAAGGAATCAGATCCAGCTCGCATCCGCCACCCAGCCCCGCAACAAAAGCCGCCGGAGCCGCCGCGCCAAACGTCCGCGCATGCGCCAGCAGCAGCATCCCCGCACCCGCCGCCAGCAGCGACGCCACAGCAATGTGCGACCCCTTCACAATATCCAGCAGCCACCCCAGCACAAACCGTCCCGTCACGCTCGAGATCCCCAGCAGTGACGCCGTGAAAGCAACCTCTCCCGCCTTCAGTCCATGATCGCTCAGCATCGGCGCCAGATGCGCCACCGCCCCGTTTTCGCTCAGTGAAAGCGCCACCACCCCCAGCGCCAGCAACCAAAAACTCACCGACCCCAGCGCCCGCTGCCACGTCAGACCCTCCGCCGCCTCGCCCCGCATCGCCTGCTTCGATTCATGCACCGACCCAGCCTTCGGCGACCGCGCAAACAGCAACGTCAGCGGCATCCCGATCAGCAGCGGCAGCACCGCCAGCCCGAAATACGTCTTCCGCCATCCGACCGTTACCAACAGATGCGCCACCAGCGGCGGCACCACGAACGACCCCACCCCCGATCCCGCCACCACAATCGACAGCGCCGCGCCCAGCCGCCGCTCAAACCACGCGGCGATCACCCGCGCATACCCCAGCTGATACGTACCCGTCCCTGCAATTCCGATCAGCACCGCGTTCGCGTACAGCTGCCAAAGATGCGGCGTCAGAAATCCCATCGCCCCCATCCCCAGCCCAAACGCCGTCATGAAACCCGCGATCAGCTTGCGCGGATCGAATCGGTCGAACAGCTTTCCGATGAACGGCGAAAAAATCGCCACAGAAATCGCCGCCAGGCTGAACGCGCGCGCGATCTGCTCCCGATCCCACCCGAACGCCTGCCCCAGCGGCTTCACCATAAAGCTGAAGCTGTAAATGAAAACTGTCGCGAACCCCGTCAGTACGCCGATGTGGCACACCACCGCCACGCGCCAGCCCGGATACGCGAGCCGGTTCTCCGCCGAGCGCACCGCGCCCGTCCTCTTGTCGATGTTCGTCTGTGCCAAACAGGAATCCTGGGGACCGCAATCGCCCGCCCATTATCCCTGAACCGCTCAACCCCTCACAACCGCTCCCGGGTCGGCATTTCTCTCCATCCTTTGACCGAGCGCAAATCCCCCCGGCCTGCCTTATTGCGCGTGCGCAACCGTACCTTTATCCGCCACCAGCACAGCATTCGCCGCCAGCCGGGCTTCGCTCTCCGGATCGTGCGACGGCAAATACACCAGCGGCCGCTCTTGCGCAAGCCTCATGATGCGCGCCAGCGTGCCCCGCGAAACAGCCTCGTCCGGGCTCACCCCGTCCACCTTGCCCGCCATCAGCAGCCCCAGGTTATAGCTCGTATCGCCCGCCAGAAAATACGACACTGCCCCCTGCACCACCACCGACACATGATGCGGCGTGTGTCCCGGCGTCTCAACCGCCACCACATCGCCGCATTTCGTCACTGGCACGCTTCGCTGGAAAGGCCCCAGCGGCCGCTCCTCAAAGCGCAACAACTCGGGATCCCACCACTTCGGCCACCGGTGCGGCAAATATCCACCTACCCTCCCGCCCCAACCCCCCGCTCGCTGCATCTCCCCCTCCGCAACCCATATCCTCGCGCCCGTCACGTGCGCCAATCCTCCCGCATGATCGGTGTGCAGATGCGTGAGCACAACATGCCGCACATCTCTCGCAGCAATTCCCAGAGCGCGCAGCTGCGGGCCCAGTTCTTCCTCGGGATGAACCGAGAACTGCACCGCTCGCCGATAGAACGGATGCCATGACGGATGGTATCCGCGCTCGTGCACCCGCGACGTTTCTCCCGTATCGACCACGATGATGCCCTCCTCGTGCTCGATCGCCCACGCGTAGATCGGCAGCCACTCCGTCCACTCCTTGTCCAGCAGCATATTCAGCGTGCGAGCCAGCCCCCTGCCCCTCGACTCCCGTTGCGCCCTGCGCACCTTCACCAACCCTGTGCGAATCGCATAGATCTTTGTCATAACCCCTCGCTCTCCTGATGCCCGTCCCGTAGAGGCTGAGTTAGGAACCTCTCATCAACTCTCGTCTTAAAGGGGCACGGCTTCCAGCCGTGCCGATAAAACCGCAACGTGAATCGGACTTTAGCCCTGAGCATGGTTTCGCCGCTAAATCAGAGGTCCCCTGGCGTTCCCCCCCCAAACCACCAAGTTTACGGCCTGACCCGCCGACCACGCCCGCACCGCGTTTTCCCGTTTTGACCCAGCCCCGTTTGCCGTCCTGTTACGGAACACTCCCTGCGTTTTCTCCGCATCAAATAATGTACGTGCCGCCCCCAGTCGATAGCATTTTTACAAGGGGGATTTTCTATGGCCGCGCGTTCCTTCGAATCGCTGATCGATCTTCCCGACCTCACCTTTGAGCCCTGGGCAGGCTCTTCTCGCACCCGCTCCGGCGCCGGTCCCGACGACGAACCAGAAATCAACCTCGGCGCGTTTCGCGGACTCGGCTATGCGCTCGTCATCCAGTCCGCCCTCCTCATCATCGGCAGCGCCGGCTGGCTCCTCTGGCACATCCTCCGTTGAGCCGCTCATCCCGGACCTTTGGGAACGCCGAACGCCCTTCGCTTCCCTGTCACCTGTCACCTGCAACCTCTCCCCTGTAACCTGTAACCTGTATGAACCTCGTCATCAACGGCCAGCCGCGCCGCTTTCCCCAGCTCACCGCCGGCGCAACCCTCCAGGATCTGCTCGCCGCCCTCGCTCTCAAGGCCGACCGCATGGCTGTCGAGCACAACGGCGCCATCGTCTCTCGCCCCGCCTGGCCCGCCACCGCCATCGCCGAAGATGACAAATTCGAAATCGTTCACTTCGTCGGCGGCGGCTTCGCGTAAATCGGGCGAGCTTCCTGCTACCAGCTATCAGCTTCCCGCCTCCAGCTTCC
>CAZHTJ010000119.1:4740-9445 GCA_964535525.1 uncultured Acidobacterium sp.
CAGCTTCCCGCCTCCAGCTTCCTGCTTCCAGCTTCCAGCTTATAGCTGCAGGCTGCCTTTCCCGTTGCCCCTTCCGCCCCTCCCGTGTACTCTCGAAGGGCTGGGGGCTTCCCCAAAAACATTCATCCTCCAAATCTTCCGTTGTAGGGACTTTTTCATGAATCAACCCATTGTTTTCGTCAGCGGCAGCAAAGGGGGTGTTGGCAAATCCCTCACCGCCATGGCGGTGCTCGACTACTTCACCGCCGAACACCGCTACGTCCGGCTCCTCGAAGCCGACACCACCAACCCCGACGTCTGGAAGTCCTACCGCCGCAATGTCGAAGGCGAAGTCTCGAGCCTCGACGAAATCGACGGCTGGATCAATCTCGTCAACACCTGCGACGCCAACCCCTTCAAAGCCGTCGTCGTCAACACGCCCGCCCGCAACAACGATGCGGTCCGCATCCACGGCACCATCCTGCTGGAGTCGCTCAAGGAACTCGCCCGCCCCCTCATCACCCTTTGGGTCATCAACCGTCAGCGCGACTCCCTCGAGCTCCTCAATACCTATCTCGAAGCCATGCCCGGCACCGTCGTCCACGTCGTCCGCAACGGCTACTTTGGCGACCCCAACAAATTCGAGCTCTACCAGTCCAGCTCCATGCCGGAAACCATCCAGCAGCGCGGCGGCAAAACCCTCTTCCTCCCCGACCTCGCTGACCGCGTCACCGACGAGCTCTACTCCCGCCGCATCACGCTGCAGGAAGCCGCGCAGCAACTCAAGCTGGGCGACCGAACCGAGCTGCAACGCTGGCGCGCCAGCATCAAAGAAATGATGACCCAGGCCGGCGTCTGAAGAAAAGCTTCATACCCTCGCCCTAATCCCCCCTTTCCACTACTTCGCCGGCGCCCCCGCTCCGCCGGCATTCCCCTGCTGCGGACTCAGGTGCGGCTGCGGAGTCGGCGCTTCCGGCGCAGCGTCGATCGTTTTCCGCGCCACCTCCGCCGTACCCATCCGCCCGCCCTCCTGTGTCTCGATCACCACGCGCACGGTTTGCGTCCGCTTCGGCAAACGCAGCGTAACCTTCAGCGGAATCAGATTTCCCGCGTCCTCCGCCTTCTTCGTCTCCGCCACGTTCCAGGTTTGCATCTTCGACGCAAGGATATCTCTCCGCCCGTTCAGGCTCGCTGCCGCCAGCACCAGCTCTGCGGTATCCCGGCCGTCATCCCCCGCTTGCCATCCCAGATTCTTCGGCTCGACGATCACCAGGAACTCCGCCGTCTGCGAATCCGAGTGCCGCACCACCCCGCCGACACTCACGCCCAATGCATCGAACGGAACCGACGACCGCACCGCCGTGGACAGGTTGTACATGAACCTCTGCCGCGGGTCGATCTTCGATTTCGCATCCGGCGCAAAATATCCCGCCTTCGTCACCGCCCGCAGATTCGGATCCCGCAGTGTCACCCGAATCCGCTCGAACCGCCCGTTATCGTCGCTGTTGTGCGGCTGATACGTCAGTGTGTAATACTCCGACCCCATCCGCTCCGCATCCCGCATCTCCTCATCCACATCGTTCCGGTTGTAGAACAGCTTTCCCCCCGTCTCATCGACGAACACCCCAAAATTCACATCGCCCGCGAACGGATCGCCGTCGCCCAAATGCACACTCGCATCCAGGGCGCTCATCTGCGTCGCCGGCGCTTGCACCTTCAACCCTGGATAAAGCACAAACAGCGTCGCCCTCGCATCCACCAGCATGTTCGTCGTGGAGTGAACAAACTCATTCACCTTGTCGATCCACACCTGCGGCCATCCCATCGTGTTCACCGCCGGACCCCCATGCCCCAGCCACACAATGTTCTTCCGCCCCGGCACCCCCTGGTTCTCCAGCGCAATCTCCTGCAGAGCGTCGATCGACTGCACAAACCGCTCCGCCCAGAACGATGGACTCATCTGCTTGTACGGCAGCGCCGTCGGAACATGCTGCAACGCATCCAGCAGATCGCTCCTGCTGCGCGTGTAACTCTGCACCAGTTCCAGCGACTGGTTCCCCACCACCATCAGCTCCGCCGGCGAACGCAGCGTCGCTGGCTGCGCCTCCAGATACCGCCGCACCTCCCACCGGAGGAACGCGAAATCCTCAAAGCTCGAATCCAGCTGATCCAGCACCAAAATCGTTACCGGAGCCTCGCCGTTCGGATTTTCCCCGCCCGGCCTCGTCTTCAGCGTGTGCGCCTCCGGCGCTTCAAACGAGAAGATCGCCTGCGGCTGCTTGTTCTCCATAATCGTGAAATCGTCCTGGGTCAGCCCCGTCACCACCGGCCGCCCCTTCTTATCCACTACCGTCACATCAAGAAAAACCAGCTTCGACGTCACCTGAAACGTCGGCGGCTGCGCGTTCCCCTGTTGTGCCATGACCCGCACACCCGAAAACCCAGTCAGCAGAAAAATCCCGCACAGCAACGCCAACCCATTTCTCATAACTGTCCCTCGTTTTTGACGCCGTTCCGTCTCGCGGTACTCACTCGATCCACGCTGTCCTCAAGACGACCGTCCTTCGTCATTAGACCCGTGAGCGGGCGACAACTTCGAAACAAATCAGCGATCAGCGGGTGCACCACACCTGCCAGAAATCGGCAGCCGGGGGACCGAACGCAGAACCCCTCCCTCTTTGCTCTGTGCCCTGTGCTCTGTGCTCTGTGCCGTGGCGCCCCGCCTAAGATAGCGGCGCGGCATCGATCTCCCCGCGGTTCAACTCCGCCGTTCCCACCTTCCCGCCCCCCTCGGTTTCTATCGCCACGCGAACGAACTGCGCCTTCTTCGGCACCCGAACCGTAAGCCGGAAAGCGATCGTCCGCCCTTCCAGATGCTGCGTGTCCTGGGTGCGCGTCGCTGCCGTCAACTGCGCCACCTTCGCGCTCAGAATCGCCCTGTCGCCGTTCAGCCCGGCCGTCGCCACCATCAGGTTGGTCGTGCTGTTGCCGTCGGGACCGGCGCTCCACGTCAGGCTGCCGGCCGGTAGCCGCACGGTAAAATCGGCGGACTCGGCATCCGGATGCCGGACGATGTTGCTCACCGCCACCGGCAGCGTAGCGAAAGTCACTGGGGTCCGCTCCGCTTCCGCCAGCCGGTGCATCGCCTCCATCCGCGCATCCAGCGGCGCATTCTTGTCCGCCGCATAGTAGCCGTCCCGCGTCACCGCGCGCAGGTTCGGATCACGCATCGTCACCCGGATGCGCCGGAACCGCCCGTCGTCATCCCCTCCGTGCGGCTGATAGGTCAGCGTGTAGTAATCCGAACCCAGCTCTTCGGACTCTTTCAGCTCTCCATCAAGATCGTCGCGGTTGTAGAACAACCGGCCGCCCGTGTCCGGCGCGAACAACCCGAAATTGATATCTCCCCCAAACGGATCGTAGCCCGCCAGTGACTGCGATGAATTCAGGTTTTCCACCTGATCGGCGTTGCCTGCCGGCACACTCACCCACCCCGTCGGCGGAAGCCCAGGATAGATCAGATAAAGGCTCACGCGCGATTCCACCATCAGGTTCACCGCCGCGTGGATGTACCTTTCCACCGCATCGCGATTCTGCACCGGCATGTTCCCGGTCAGCAGCGCGGGCGCACCGAAGCCAAGCCAGATGATGTTCTTCCGCCCCGGCACTCCCGCGTTCTCGATAGCTATCTGCTGCAGCGCGTCCAGCGATTGCCCAATCCTCTCCGTCCAGAAGTCGGACCTCATTTCCTTGAACGGAATGTCGGATCGAACCTGGCCGAGCGCCGCCAGCATCTCGTCGCGGTCCCGCGTCCACCCCTGCACCATCTCCAGCGACCGATTGCCCACCACCATCAGTTCTGCCGGAGAACGCAGCTCCTTCGGCTGGCTCTCCAGAAATTTCTGCGCCTCATGCCGGATATAGGCGAAATCCTCGATCTTCGAATTCAACTGATCCAGCACCAGGATATTCAGCGGAGCTGCTGCACCGGTATCCTGGCCGCGCTCCTCCACCGCGTGCGCCTGCGGCATCTCGAAGGAGAATATCTGCTGCGGCCGCTTGTCCTCCGTGATCAGGAAATCGTCCTTCGTCAGCCCCGTTGTCACCGGATGGCCCTTCTTGTCGAGCACCGTTACGTCCAGCAAGACCAGCTTCGACGTCACCGTAAACGTCTGCTGCGCGCCCGAACCCGGCTGTCCTGGCGTCTCCTGCGCTTCCGCTCGCGAAGCGTCAAGCACCATCGCCACAACCGCCGCGCAAAGTCCAATTCGAAACATCCTCACTGCACGACCCTCGCTTTTCAGGACGATCCCCGGCGACCGGAATTGCTCTAAAGGATATAGCATCGCCTTCTCGCCGCAGCCGTCGCGCCGCCACATCCATATGCTGTTTTGATTCTGTTTTACCAGGCCCGCACCGGCCCTTCGCCATCGATCGCGGGCGGCACACGCTCACCGCCGAGCAGCTTCCAGCTTCCGGCTTCCAGCTTCCCGCTCTATGCTCCCGTATCATCTCCCCCATGGTCACAAAAATCCGCTGGGGCGTCCTCTCCACCGCCAACATCGGCGTCAAAAAAGTCATCCCCGCCATGCAGCGCGGCCAGCTCTCCACAATCGCCGCTATTGCCTCGCGCGACCTGGCCAAAGCCCGCGCCGTCGCCGCCCAACTCAGCATCCCCACCGCCTACGGCTCCTACGAAGAACTCCTCGCCGACCCCAACATCGAC
>CAZHTJ010000120.1:0-9338 GCA_964535525.1 uncultured Acidobacterium sp.
GACGGAGAAGTCGTTGGTGAAGGCGGCCCAGACCAGGGCGAAGGCGGCGCAGGCGGTGGCAAAGAAGCTGGCGATGCCGGCGCGGCGCGCGGTTTCGGCGAGGCGCTCGGGGGAGATCCAGCCGGCGCGGCCGGTGGCGAGCTGACGGAGGGCGACGGCTCCGGCGAGCAGGTTATAGCCGCTCAGGGCAAGCGCAACGAGGAGTGCAAAAGCGCCAAATGTCGGCATAAGGATAACGTTCTGATTGTCGCACTTTCGGACAGGCAGTGACGGACGCAGCAACCAGTGGACATGCTGATCTTCGCGTCTGAGGCGGCGGTGGGGATGTGACAAATCTCACACCAGGGCAGCCGGTAGCCTGTAGCCGGTAGCCTGTAGCTTTGGCCAAGCGAAAAGCGAGGAAACGGCGAGCAAGGGAAAAGCGAGGAAAAACAACGGCCGGGGAAAAGCGAGGGAGAAACGAGCGAGCGCGAGTGCCGCGGAGCTACCGGCTACAGGCTACCGGCTACAGGCTGGTTTACGCAGTGCGACCAATGGGTTGGGACAGCAACATGCGGACGAGGGCGAGAAGCTCGTCGGGGGGGTAGGGCTTCATGCGGAAGATGACCTCGAGGTCGCTGTATTCGTCTTCGGCTTCGGCCAGACCGCTGAGCACGACGACGGGGAGATCGGGGAAGCGCATGCGGAGGATCGCGACGAATTCGGGGCCGTTCATGCCCGGCATCAGATGGTCGGTAACCACAAGGCCCACCGGGCGCAGGCCGCCGGCCTGATCGAGCATGGCAAGAGCCTGTCGGCCATCGCACGCGACGGCAACGTTACCGCCTGAGCGGGACAGGATGGCCTTTCTGGTGGTCGCCTGGATGCAGTTATCGTCCACCAGCAAAATGTCAGCGATCATTGGGATGAGAGATTCCTTCTGAACGGTTTTGGTTGCCTGCTCGTTGCGGGTGGGGTTACGAAAGAGATTCCTTCACTGGCCCAGGAGTCCGTTTTACCCGCGGGTATCCAAAAAGGCAAGGCCGGGCGGGGGAATCGTGATGCCACTTTCGTTACCGGGGGTGGGATTGCCAATGGGGGAGAGAAAAAGGGCGGAGGATGTATGTCCTCCGCCCTTTCGGGTTTGATGAAGTGCATCCGGCTCAGAAGGTGAGTTTTGCCTTGAGCTGGAGGATGCGGGGGGCAGCGTCGGCGCCGAGGAACGATCCGTACACGCTGGTGGCCGGGCTGACATCGCTCTGGATCAGGCCGAAGCTCGGGTTGCTGGCGTCGTAGGTCGGTTGAGCAAAGTTGATGTGGTTGAGGATGTTGTAGGCCTGTGCACCGATCTGGAAGAGATTCGACTCGGATCCAGGGAGGTGGAAGCCTTTCAGCAGATTGAAGTCGGTGCTGAAGTAGCCGGGCCCGTGGAACTGATTGCGGCGCTGGCCGCCGAAAGCGGTAGGAGCCATAAACTCGGCACCCGTTGCAAGCGGCGTTGAGATGGGAGGCCCGAAACACGCCGTGACAGTGGCCGACTTGCCACAGCTGCTGGGGATTTTAGCGCCGGGCACCGGCGCTGCGTAGATGGGGCCGGGATCGTTCTGACCGGCGAGTGCCCCGGACAGCGCATTGTCGGTCACGCTGAAGGGGAATCCGCTGTGCAGGAAGACGGTTCCGCCCATCTGCCAGAGATCGGTGAGGATTTTGGGACCGCCGAAATACGGAACATGCAGGAGGTAGCTGCCATTCATGTTCTGGCGGATGTCATAGTCCGCGTTGCCGTAGTTTTGCAGCGCGAGGTTGAATGGATCGACTGGGTTGATGGAATTGAAACCGAAGGCGAGGATGCCGCCGTTGGAGATCTCGTCCAGGGCGTGGCTCCAGGAGTAGTTCAGCGTCGCGGTGGCATATTTAGACTCGTGTTTCACCGACGCGATCACGCCGTTGTAATTCGAGCTCGCCTCGCTCTGGACTTCGGTGACCGAGCCGAAGGCCGGAAGCGCGGGAGCCGAGGGCGCACCGCCGAATCCGTACATGTTCACACCGACGTCTTCTATCGGCTCGTGGTAGCCGTGGTTGCCGACATAGCCGACCTGGAAGCTGTCATGGCGGCCGATCTGCTGCTGCCACTGGAGGCTAAACTCCTCATAGGTTGGGTAGTGAATGTTTTTGTCTGCGTTGAACAAGCTGGGAACGGTGAAGTTGGGGTTGGCCGCGGCCAGCATGTTGGCGCTGTCGCCGGCCGGATAGCCTGCCACGAACGCAGCGTTGGTCTGGGCGAGAGCGCTGATGAAGTTGCCTGGCTGTGAAGGATCGGCGAGCGAGAAGAGGTTGATGAACTCGGGATTGAGCGGAGCGTTATTGAGCAACGAATCCGCGATGGTGGCGGGGAAGATGTCGGTGAAGAGACCGAATCCACCACGGATGACGGTGTGGTCGTGCCCGGGCGGCGAGTAGGTGAAGCCGACGCGCGGATCGATGGTGAACTTCTGCATGTTGTCGAACGCCGTGCGCAGGCCGCTCTTCAGCACGCTGTTATAGGGCGTGTCGAGAGTCGCGGTCACGTTGTTGTAGCTGTCGAGCAGGTGAGCGAAGCAGTCGATAACGCAGACCGGGTTGGAATTGTGCTCGACGCGCACGCCGGCGGTGATCTGGAAGTTGGACAACACCTTCCACTGGTCCTGGGCATAGAAGCCAATGTTGTAGAGGCGGATGGGAACTTCCTTGTGCTGCGGGAAGTTCTCCACGCCTTCGAGCATGATGCCTGCCGCGAAGAGATCGAGGCCACCGAATGCTCCTTCGGCCGGTCCGAACTGGGCGCCGAGGGGCACGTTGAGAATACCGAGGTCGGCGTCGGTAACGTCGTCGCGTTTGAAGAGCATGCCGAAGCTGGCGGTGTGCTTGCCACGGGTCCAGCTCACATCATCGTTGATCTGGTACTGGGTGACATCGCGGCCCTCGGGCCAGGCGAGCTCGTTGTTGCCCATATTGCTGAAGGAGCCGTCGACCAATTCCATGTCATAGGGGAACGCCGACAATGCGGCCGACTGGTTATCGCTGAGGAAGTACGCGCTGTACCAGGTACCGGAGAGAATGAACTGATTGACCAGGTTAGGCGTGAAGGTGTGGGTCTCTTCCATCTGGCCTTCATAGTCCGGCTGATCGCTCTGGGCGTTGAAGACGGGGTTGATGGGATCGACGTAGGTGGGCTGTAGACCGTGATCGTACTTGAAGTGCACGAAGGCGCTGTCGTTGGAGGAGAACTTGAAGTCGGCGCGCGCCGTAAACAGGTTCTCGTAGAGGTGATTTTTGGGGCCTTCCTGCAGGTAGTTGGAATAAAACTCACTGGTCGGGAACGAGGTAAAGATGGTATCGGTTCCCGGGTTTAGGTCCTGGCATCCTGACGGCTGATTATTGAGAGTGGCTGTCGGCGAACAACCGCCCGAGCCCGTCGATGCAGAGCCAATTGCCGACGCAGCCCGCGGCGCTCCGTTATACAGGGCAAACATCTTTTTGTAGAAGCCGCACTCCGCGGCATTCCCGTTGAAATACAGGAAGCTGCTGTTGTTATCGCAGTTGCCGTCATTGCCGAGGACGCTGGGGTTGGTGACCACGTATGCCGCGTTCCCCGACACCGTCTGCGGGCCGTAGGTACCGGCTGGATTGGACTGATACAGCGCACTGGGCAGGAACGTAGGGTCGACGGGCGAGGTGACGAAGCGCAGGCCTTCATAGTTGACGAAGAAGAAGGCTTTGTCCTTCTTAATGGGACCGCCGCCGCCAGCGCCCCACTGGTTCGCGTTGGCGTAGGGTTCCGGCGCGCCGGTGTTGTCGTTGAACCAGTCGTTCGCGTTCATGTCGCTGTTGGTCCAGTAGTAGGTGGCGTTGCCGTGAAAGGCGTTGGTGCCGGAGCGGGTAGTGATGTTCTCCTGCACGCCGCCGAGGGCCCCGTACTGGGCGCTGTACGCATTGGCGACAATGTTGACTTCATCCACGTCGTTCGAGCCCAGCAGCAGGTTGCTGGGGCCGGAGTTATTCAGGTTCAGGAACGGGTCGTTATCCTCCGCGCCATTGACGGTGAAGTTGTTCGAAGTGGCGGGCAGTCCGAATGCGGAGGAGTTGCCGTAGTGCATCTGGGTGTTCATCACCACGCCGGGGGACAGATTGATGTAGTAGGTAATGTCGCCGCCGGGATTGGGAAGATTCTGGACCTGCTCCTCAGTGATGGTCGTCGCCAGATCGGAATTCTCCGGCTGCAGGAGCGGCACGGTGTTGGCCAGCACCTGGACGGTGGTTGTGCCCCTGGCCAGGCTGAGGCTGATGTTGACCTCTGCCGTTTGGCCGACACTGACGGCCGTTGAGGACTGCGTGGTCTGGAAATTGGGGGCGGTCACGCTCACCGTATAGGTGCCGGGCTGGAGAAGGCCGACGCGATAGTCGCCTGCGGCCCCGCTGGTGACGGTCTTCGCGGCGCCGGTGCCGGTGTTGGTGACCATGATGGAGGCGCCGACGATGGCCGCGCCGCTGGAGTCGGTGATGATGCCGGCGATGTCGCCGGAGATCAGCGACTGTGCGGAAGCGGATGGCTGTGAGAACAGCAGCAGCGCGGGTACAACCGCCAGTAGGAACATGCGAAGGATCGAAACGATCCCTCTGGAGCGGAACTGGTTCATGCAAACCTCCGAGAACTTTTCCATTCGTTTGTGTGCGGGGCCGGGAGTAAAGGTCGGGCGAACGCCCTGGCAAGGGGAAAGCAATTTATGAGCCATTCGGTTATTTGTAACTACCCTGAAATGTGTATGTTGGGTATGTAAAGAGACAGGGTAGGGGCGAATTGGTCCTGAAAGTGGGATTTACGGGGTGTGGATATTCCATTTTTGGAATTGTGACGTGTCTTAGGTAACCCCTGGAAGACACAAAGGCGGAGGTCCGTGAGGACCTCCGCCTTGATTGGCTGGAACCGCAGCGACAGGTGGGAGTGGGTGTCTTTAGAATTCGGCTCTTAGGCCAAACTCCATTTTGCGTGGCGTGTTGCCCTGGGTGCTGATAACGCCCCAGTCGGTGGAGTCGTTCAGCGCAAGGTAGGGATCGTTGAAGATCCGGTGGTTGAGGACGTTGGTGGAGATGAAGGAGAACTCGAAGGTTGCGGACTCCACGATGCGGAAGTCCTTTTTGACCTGCGCGTCGAGGTTCCAGTAGGTCTGGCCGGTGAACGGACCCTGACCAGGGTTCTTGGTGTCGATGCCGAGAATGGGAGCCCGGACCTGGTTCCAGACCGAGACTGGATTCTTGAAGAGGTTGACGGACGGAGTGCTCAGTATGTCATCGCCGACGCCGCCGCTGCCGGTCACGCCGAAGTGCGCGGAGTGCCCGCCGTTGTAGGGAGTGGTGAAGACGCACTGCTCATTGTCATAGTAGTCGTTGGCGTCGCCGCCGCCCCATGCCTGGCCGTCGGTGTTGGTGTTGCAGTAGACAGGCGCGCCGGAACCAGCGGTGAAGATCGGAGCAAAGGTCCATCCTCCAGCCACCCGCCCCAGGACACCCTGCTGGCTCTTGAACCAGGGCTCGGTCGCGATCATGTACGTGTTGTAGACCAGCTTGCGCTGGAAATTCTGTAGACCGTACATCGCCCCAAGGTTGTAGGGATCGTTGGGAGTGTATTCGCTGGAGGCCTGCACGACAGCCCCGGTGCCGAGGGCCTTGCTCCAGGTGAAGTTGTGCTGCATGGTGAGGCCGTGCCAGCCGCGGGTGCCGAAGCTGACGAAACCGGCATTGTAGTTACCGTAGCCGACGCTGGCATTCTCGGCGATACCGCTGCTCATCTGTCCGCTGGCGCCGTTGGCCTGACCGGGGATGGCGGTATTCTGCATGGTGCGAGCGAAGTTGAAGCCGCCGCTGTCCAGATCGGACCACATGTTCCAGACTGCCTGCGATTCGAGATTGCCCAATTCCTGGTCGAGGACCGCGGCGGTGCAGCTGGCATAACCGTTGCAGTAGCCGGTTCCCTTGAGGGCGTTTTCGAAGAAGCCCTGGGCCGGCACCGCGGCGATGAAGCTGGCGTACGCCCCAGCGGCCCCGGGTACGTTGGCGCCGCAGGCTCCCGCGGAGACAGTGCAGTTAAGGTATTTTTCGAGGTTCGCGTAGGCGGTCTGGAATTGTTGGCCGCCGAGGGACATCATGTAGGGCACGTTGTTGAGGTTGATCGGCTGATATTCATGATGAATGATGCGGCCGATATAACCAACTTCGAGCAGCGACTTCTGCCCGATCTGGCGCTGGACGGTGAAGTCGAGCGAGTCGATGACGTTGGGGCGGAAGTGCGGATCGGTGGCTTCGCTGGCCGAACCGGCGATGGAGTTAAAGCCAGGGAAAACCGGTTGGGGCAGCGTTGGTGCGGCCGGAGGGAGCGGAGCCGAGTTTCCGTCCACACCAATGCGGAAGGCGTTGGAGGCGGTTGGATTGCCGGGGCCGCAGGCGCCGGACATGAAGTTCTGCCGGCACTGCACGGCCTGAATCAGACCGATGCCGAGCAGCGGGGAGAGCACCAGATCCACGCCGTTGAGACGGCCATAGAGACGGCCGTAGCCGCCGCGGATAACCGTGGCTTTGGAGAAGCTGGGATTCCAGGCTGCTCCGACGCGCGGGCTGAAGGAACCGTAGAACGGCTGGTAGGGGTACTTATAGCCGTTGCCAACGTTGTGCACCAGGGCAAAACCAATCTCCGGGTTGTAGGGGGATCCCTGCAGCGCGGCGTTCTTGCGTTGGGTTAGATAGTCCTCGGTCTGGACGGGCTCATCAGAGTCGTCGACCAGCACTGTCTGTTTGCCCTGTGCTTCGGTGGGGGGCATTTCGAGGGTGTAGCCCATGCCGTAGGTCAGCGTGAACGAAGGCTTCATGTGCCAGGTATCGCTGAAGTAGGCGTTGTAGTACGGAATGGAGCTCTTGTCGAAGGCGTGGGTGTGGGGCGGGTTCAGAGCCAGGTTATTGCCCACACGGGTGTAGGCGGTCTGCGAATCCGTGACGATGCCCAGGACCGCGGCCGCCAGGCGCTTCGCGGTCGAGGTCTGCGGATATCCGCCGCCCAGCGTGGACATATCGACTTCATCCGCGCCAGTGCCGCCGGAGATACCCAGCTGATAGGTGTTGGTGTAGTTGATGCCGCCGCCGTTGTCGCTGCGCTGGTGGTAGTCCCAGTTGTGCTGGTACTGGCCGCCAAACTGGAGAAAGTGATTGCCCTTCAGGACGCTCACATTGTCACTGAGGAAGTTATCGTGACCGTCCCAGAAACGGGTACGGACGCTTTGCGTGTTGAGGTTGAAAGGAGACAGGACATAGGTCGCGGATTCGCCGAAGGGCTCCATGGCGCCGCCCAGACCGGCAGCCTGGGGAGGCGCGTCCTCGTCGGACCACGACCAGTAGTTGCGCAGGAAGCTGTAATGGAAATCGTTCGTGGTGTTGGAGGAGATGGTGGTAGTGAGGCCGGTGACCAGATACCAGGGCTGCTGCGGACGGTGGGACACGGCGGTTGGGGTGCCGAGCTTATCGCCGGCGAAGAACCCACCGATATCCACCTGGCTGGTGTTGGTGAGCGTCTCCTTGTAATAGCGGTAGCTGGTGAACCAGTGCCACTTCGGGCCGAAATCGTGATCGACGCGAGCCGCGGCGTCATTGCTGCTCTGCGGGGTAAGGACGTTGGCCTTGAACTCCTGTTCATTGTTCTTGTCGCAATAGGTGCCGGAGAGTCCATTGCACGATGCAACATTGGCGGGGGGCTCATATTTCTGCCACATCGCCTGCACCACGGGATCGATCCCGATACCGCGCGGATCGATGGTCTTCATGTTGTAGGCCTTGCCGCCAACGGTGATCGTGCCGCTCTCGAGAGCCGGAGTGGGCACGATCTTGGAAATCGTCGTCGACTCCGGGAAGCGATAGCCTTCGTAGAATCCGAAGACGTACCAGCGACCGCCGAGTATGTTGGGCAGGAAGAAGCCGCCGGCCTTGGCTCCAAAGCGGTTGTAGTGGTAGCTGGTGAGGGGCGTCCCGGTCTGGTTGTTGTCCCAGGTATTGGCACTGAAGTTGTTGTCGAGGTAATACTCGTAGACGCCGCCATGCCAGCGGTTGGAGCCGCGCGGCGTGACCAGTTCGACCTGGGCGCCGGAGGAATTGTCAAAATCGGCGGTCTGGTTCGAGGTGTTGACTTTGTATTCTTCAACGCTGTCGGCGGGGGTGGGCAGCACGCCGGTCGGCCCGTTTGCGAGGGCGCCGCCATTGCTGGCGACACCGGTGGGGTCACCCGCGAAGCTGGGCGTGTAGACGGTCATCGAGCCGTCCATGTCGTTGGAGTTGTTGCCGCCATCGAGCAGGAAGGTGCTCTGGTCGACGACCGCGCCGGCGACGCTGCCGTCGGGACTCACGCCGGGCTGAAGCTCGGTGAAGGAATTCACGTCATGGTTCAGGCTGGGCAACGAACTGATGGCTTCCTCGGAGATGGTGGTCCCGACCGTCGAATTCAGGGTCTGTAGTTCTGAGCCCTGCACCTGCACCTCAACCGTCTGTGCCGTCGTACCCACCGCCAGCTTCATGTTCGCCGTACTTTGGGTTCCAACGTTTACCACCAGTCCGCTGGTCTTCGCAGTCGAGAAGCCCGACTTTGTCACCGAGACCTCGTAGGTCCCCGGAGGCACTGAAGGGAAAATGTAGCTTCCCGCACCGTTCGAGGTTGTCTCGAGCCTTGTTCCCGAGGACGCGTCGGACAATATCACTGAAGCGCCCGCGACCACTGCTCCGCTGGGGTCGGTGACTTCGCCGACGACGGTGCCTGTGTTGGTGGCCTGGGCGAATGTGGGTTTTGCGTTAACGAATGCGCACAGCAGCGCTACGACCACTACGACGATCCATTGCAACCTCTGTTGCCTCATTCCAGATCCTCCATCAGGGTTCACTGCTTGCAGCAAATTCATGGTTCCCGGGCGAAGAGAAGGCAATCCCGGAACTGGCCAACAGGCCGACCTACAACCGCCGGTGTTTGCATACAAATCTGCTTTCGCAAACTGAAGCAGATACGGACTGCTGACCACAACTCGGTTGGTGCTGGGAACAAAAGCGAGCAGATTGGCGTGGGGAACGCTTTAAGTCAAGAGAAAGCAATTGGGAGTCCAAAAGGACCCATTCGTCACCAAACCCATGAAATCTTACACTTAAGTGTTATTACAGCAGGGAGGGGATCTGAAATTTCATATTCCTTCATCATTTCTATTCCGAATTGCAGATGACTTTTTCGTTTGAGGCGCGTCGGCGGGGTCTTCAAAAAAAACATACGGCTGGGAGGATAGGGAATCCGCCCAGCCGCGCGA
>CAZHTJ010000121.1:0-9297 GCA_964535525.1 uncultured Acidobacterium sp.
GCGGCTCCGACATCTACCTCCGCTCCGCAGGCATGAACATCAACCTCATCTGGGGTATCGTCATGCTCGTCTTCGGCCTCGCCATGTTCCTGCTCGGCCTCTACTCCGGCAAACACCCCAAACCCCAGCCCCCTGTAGAAGGCGCCTCCCGCCCCCTCAGCCACGGCCACTGATCGGCGAGCGTGACACGATGGATCCTCTGAAAATGTCGTCAAAGGACCGTTTCGACAGCTGCATGAAGCTGGCGGACTTTTACTCTCAAAAGGTCTACAACCGGCAGGCCTACCAATGGAAGGTATCCATCGGCCTATGGACCGTGCTTCTTGTCGGCACAGGTTTCCTGTACACCAACAAAGTTCATATTCAAACGTGGGTCTACTGGGTCATTCCGCTGACCTACGCGTTCGTTTGGGTGCGGGCAATCGCATTCAAGAACTTCATGGACCAACACGGAGCGCACCATTTCAGACAGCAGGCAC
The DNA here is from genome assembly GCA_964535525.1 of uncultured Acidobacterium sp. Lineage (GTDB taxonomy): Bacteria > Acidobacteriota > Terriglobia > Terriglobales > Acidobacteriaceae > Palsa-343. The sequence continues at coordinate 480 of CAZHTJ010000121.1, forward strand.
AGGCACTTTTGCTTAGTGAGGCGCACACCGTCGGCGATCCTCCACCAAGCCGCTCGATCGTCGTATGGCTTCGATGGTGCTTCCAGTTTGTTCTCGCCTGGGCGCATCAGTTCGAGGTCATTACTACGGTCCTCATAGTCCTCGTCGCAAAATCGATTCTTCCGTAACACTGACGGCGCCAAAAACCACGGCGTGCCCTTGCCAAATCCAGCCCTTTGCGCTATATTTTGACTAACCGGTTAATTTAACTAACCAGTCAATCAAATGCCCCGCCCCCAGCAAACCCGCTCCGACCAGTCTCGCGACCGCATCCTCAACGCCGCCATCCGCGAATTCAGCGAGCACGGCCTCGCCGGCGCGCGCACCTCCGCCATCGCCGCCGCAGCCCGCGTCAACAAGGCTCTCCTCTATTACTACTTCCGCGACAAAGAAGCCCTCTACGCCGCCGCCCTCTCCGAAGTCGCAGGCAAAGTCGCCGGCGAAGCCATCGCCATCCTCAACCTCGACGCCAGCCCCGGCGAGCGCGTCCTTCGCCTCGTCCTCCAGCACTTCGACCGCATCTGCTCTCAGCACGGCTTTCAGGCCCTCATGCAGCAGGAGATGGTTCGCTTCCGCACCGGCCAGTCCAACGCCATGCGCATCATCGCCAAAAAAGCCTTCGAGCCCATGTGGGACCGCACCCTCGAAATCATCAACCACGGCATCCGCTCCGGCGAGCTGTGCTCCGTCGACCCCATGCAGATGATCTACGCCGCTCTGGGCGCCAACGTCTTCTTCTTCCTCAGTTCTCCCATGGTGCGCCTCGTCACCGCCGTCGACCCGCTCGACCCCGCAGCCATGGCCGACCGCCGCACCGCCGCCATCGAATACCTCGGCCAAACCATCTTTACCGACCGCAGACGCGGCGCCCGTTGCGCCAAATCCGTTCTCGCCGCCATGCCCATACCGGAGCACGCTCTCCCCGAAAGAAAATCCGCATGAAACCACGCAATCGCATCTTCATCATCATGGGCGTGCTCACCGTTATCGCCCTCTGCTGGTATTTCCTTTCGACCAAACACACCAGCGATCTCCAGCTCATCGGCACCGTCGATGCCAACGAAGTCGTCGTCAGCTCCCGCATCCAGGGCCGCATCCAGTCCCTCGCTGTCGACGAGGGCCAAAAGGTCACCGCCGGTCAGCTCGTCGCCACCATCGAAGCCCAGGACCTCGCCGCCGTCCGCAATGCTGCCGCCGCCACCGTCTCCGGAGAGAAATCCAAACTCGCCGGCTCGCGCGACACCGAACAGCAAACCCAGGGCGACACCACCAGCCAGGTCGCCGCCGCCCAGGCCCAGCTCCGCGTCGCCCGAGCCGCCCTCGCCCAGGCCCAGGCGAATTACGAGCATCAGGCAGCCGACACCACCCGCACCGTAGCCCTCGCCCAGGCCGGGGTCACCAGCCAGCAGACCCGCGATGAGCAGGTCACCAGCCTCAACGCCTCCAAAGCCGCCGTCGACTCCGCTCGTGACAATGTCGCCGCCGCCGAAGCTTCCCTGAAAACCGCCCAGGCCAATCTCCTCGAAACCCAGGTCGCCGCCAAAACCGTCGCCGCCACCCGCGACGAAATGCGCAACGCCCAGGACATGCTCGACCAGGCCCAGGTCCAGCTCGGCTACGCGCAGGTCCTCTCCCCCGTCACCGGTATCGTTAACGTCCGCGCCGCACGCCAGGGCGAAGTCGTCTCCCCCGCCACGCCCATCGTCACCATCGTCGACCTCTCGCAAACCTGGGTCTACGCCCCGCTCCCTGAAACCGAATCCGACGCCGTCCAGCTCGGCGACAAGCTCCGCGTCGTCATGCCCAGCGGCGCCAACGTCTCGGGCACCGTCATCGCCAAAGCCGCTGAAGCCGCCTTCGCCACCCAGCGCGACGTCAGCCGCCGCAAGCGCGACATCGAAACCATCCAGCTCAAACTCCTCATCGATAATCCCGGCATGAAGTACGTTCCCGGCATGATCGCCGAAGTCTACATCCCCAAAGACAAGCTGGTGAAACCATGACTCCCAGCACGACTTCCGAAAACCCCGCACAGGCACAGGTCCCGGCCGCTCCGCCGCCCGCCATCGCAGTCGAGAACATCGTCAAGCGCTACGGAACCTTCGAAGCCGTCAGCGGCGTCAGCTTCGAAGTCGCCGACGGCGAGATCTTCGGCCTCCTCGGCCCCAACGGCGCCGGCAAATCCACCCTCATCCGCATGATGACCACCCTCATCCCCGTCACCAGCGGCCGCGCTCTCATAGCCGGTCATGACGTCGCGCGCGAGCCCAATGCAGTGCGCAATATCATCGGCGTCATCCCCCAGGCTCTCACCAGCGACATCGACCTCACCGTCGAAGAGAATCTCTCCATCTACGCCAAGCTCTATGGCGTCCCGCGCGCAGAGCGCGAGCGCAACATCGCGAACCTCCTCGAAGCCGTCGACCTGACCAAATGGCGCGAAGCCCAGACCAAAACCCTCTCCGGCGGCATGCGCAGGCGTCTTGAAATCGCCCGCGGCCTCGTCCACAGCCCTCGCATCTTCTTCCTCGATGAGCCCACCACCGGCCTCGACCCCGTCTCCCGCGTCGCGGTCTGGGAAATGCTCGACAAGCTCCGCAACAGCATGAAGCTCACCATCCTCATCACCACCCATTACATGGACGAAGCCGACAATCTCTGCGACCGCATCGCCATCATCGACCACGGCAAGCTCGTCGCCCTCGACACCCCGCTCGCCCTCAAGTCCAGCGTCCCCGGCTCCAGCGTCATCGAAGTCCAGTTCGGCCGCAACTCCATCGACCGCAAACCGCAGCTCGAAAAACTCGCAGGCGTCACCAACGTTGAGTCCCACGGCTCCGGCGAATACCGCCTCATGACCTCCAACGGTTCCCTTGCCACCACCCAGCTCGTTGAGATGGCCGTCGCCGCCGACGACCCCATCCACGAACTCAGCGTGCAAAACACCACACTGGACGACGTCTTCGTTTACTACACGGGACGCCAGCTACGCGACGAGCAGGTCAAGGCTCTCAGCTTCGTCATGCCGCCGCGCCCGGGGATGCAGCCATGAACCGAATGTGGGCCATCGTCGAGCGCGAAATGCGCAAGTTCTTCCGCTCTCCTACCCTCATGCTCATGTCCATGACCCTTCCCCTCGTGCAGCTCATCATCCTGGGCAATGCTTTCGGAGGCAAGGTCACCAACGCCCGCATGGGGGTCGTCGACTACGATCACGGCGAGGAAGCCCTGAAGATCCACGAAGCCTTCCAGTCAGTCGCGGCTAACATCCGCACCTTCTCCACCGTCACCTATAACGACGAGCAAACCGCTCAAAACGATGTTCGAATGGGCAAGATCGACGCCGCTGTGATCATTCCCGCCCAGTACTCCCGCCGCGTCCTCGCCGGCGAGTCCCCCCACATCGGCCTCGTCGTCGATAACTCCGACCAATTCGTCAGTGGTAGCCTCGAAACCGAAATGCAGTCCCTGGTCGATGCCCTCAACGCGCCCCTCGTCCAGCCCAAAGTCGTCCAGGCCATTACCCTCGATATCGTCGAGCTCTATCCCTATATCGAGTACATGAAGTTTCTCCTCGCTGGCTCCGTCGCCCTCGCCATGTATATCTCCGTCATGATCGGCGGCGGTATGTTATACATCGACGACAAAGCCCGGGGCGTCCACGAGGGCTATTTGGTCACCCCCATCACCAAACTCGAGCTCGTCCTCGGCCTCAACATCGCCGGAGCTATCAAAGCTGTCCTCTCAGGTATTAGTCTTTCCGTTATTGGCTCGTTGCTCGCCGGACTCGGCGTAATCTTCCATCCCGCCGCCATCCTTCAGCTCGCACTCCTCATCGTCGCCACTTCCATCGCCTTCAATGGCATGATGTTTCTGCTCATGGTCCGCGTCGAGGATCCACTCGTCCCACGCGCCATGTTCGGCGTCCTCAATACTCTGCTCTTCTTCCCCAGCGGCGCAATCTACCCCATTGCAGCCTTCCCTCCATGGCTGCGCGCCATCGCTGTCGTCGATCCCTTCACCTACGCCGTCCACGGCTTCAAAGCCATCCTTATTAAGGATGGAGGCTTCGCAGCCATCCAATCCGACATCTACTTCCTCTTCGGATTTGGAATTATCTCCCTGCTGCTCGCCACGCCGCTCTTTAAGCGCACGCTGTAATAGAGAAGGCGCGCTTCGCGCTCACCCTCTCTATGCCGCTTTCGCCGTCTTCGCCACGGCTTTGCGCCGCGCCGCCCAGCGCTTCTTCAATGCTTCGGAAATGCGCTTCCTGCCTTCCGCACTCAGATGGCGCTTACCGCCGCGCTTCCCCTTCGTGCTTCCCGGTGGTCTGCCCCGTCGTTTTGCACCTTCGCCCGCCAGCAGGGCCCGTGCTTCCCGTAACCGCGCAATCTGACTTTCAATCTCGGCAACAATTTTTTTAACTTCCACAGCTTTCCTCCCGCAATTGATCGAATGGTCTCTTGGTTTCTTGTTCTTACGTGGCCCGCTGCATCTTCTAAGAGACTAAATGGGAAAGGATAACTTGACAATCGAAAGGTAGCCGCCGCCCCCGGTCTTAGTGCCCCTCGTCGTCCACCGACGGCCGCGGCGCCGGCATCGACTGGTCCTCTCGCCCGGGCGCACGGTAACTAATTCCCAACTGGGTATCGCGCCCCCCCTCCTGCGTATACCGCCGCAGACTCCGCAGCGTCTCCTGCTTATCCCGCGCGTAGTCCATCGCCAGCCGCGTCAGCGCATAAGTCATAATGTCGCTGTGGTGCAGCCCCTGCATCTCCGGATCCCGCCGCAGGTTCAGCCATAGCCGATGCACCAGCTGCACGTCCTCCGCACGCAGCGATGGCGCGTGCGGTCCAATGTGAAACGCCTCCGCTTCCCCGTCCGGCATGATCACGTAAAAAGTAAATTGCCGCTTCGGCTCCGCTAAACTCTCCCACGCCTGCCCGATATGAAAGGCCTGCTCCTGCGCCGTCATCCGCGTCGATAACCCGGATACCAGCGCCGCCACTTCCAGCGAGTTAGCTGCCTGCACCAGTGCCGCAAAAATATCTCCCGTTGGCACCACCAACAGAGAAATATGTTTCCCAAAGCTCTCCGCCACCGATACCGCCTTGGTGAACAGCATCTGTTCGTGTTCGCTGAATATCTGGTTCTCGACATACTCCGGACCGCCGGCCCCCATCATCCGCGCTGTCAGTACCACAATGTCCTGCTGATCCGTTCGCGTCCGCGCCAGCGCCCACTTCAGCGCATATGGATTCACCGGATCCCGCATCGTCACCAGCACGCTCCCCGGCCTCACCTGCAGCGCCTCCCGCCCGATCGTGTCCTGCTGCTCCAGCTGGAAGTGCTCCCTCATTTGCTGCTGCGTCAGCTGATGCTTCGCCAGATTCCGCCGCTCCGAAACCGCAAAAATCGTGAAAAATACCGCCGTAAACGCGATACCGCTCTCCGTCGCCACGCTCTTCGTCGCCAGATTCACCAGTGCGATCGAAAGCAGCGTCAGAAACACGCAGAACAGCCCTATCGGCAACTCCACCCCGGCAATAGTCAGATTGACCGGCACCTTCCATCCTCGCTCGCCCTTGTACTTCCGCCGCAGCACCAGCATCGCCAGCGAGTTGAACGTGAAACTCCAGATCACGCCAAACGCGTACGCCTCACCCAGCGTGATTACGTTGCCCCGGCTCACGATAATCGTGAATAACTGCAGCCCCGTTATCAAATTGATGATCCGGTAGCTCGTCCCAAACCGCCGGTGCGGTTTTCGGAACCAGTCCGTCAGCACCCCATCTTCGGCGATGCGCATCATCACGCCCGTCGACCCGATAATCGACGTGTTGATCGCCCCCGACAAAATCAGAAACCCGACCATCACCACGAACACCCGGAAGATAATCCGCAGAACCTGCGGCCCCCACATATACATCGCCATCCCGGCGATCAGGTTGTCGCGATACACCGGAACCCGCACGCTGTCCGGAATAATCATCGTTGCCAGCAGCGTTCCTACTCCCGTGAAAACGAAGCTGTAGATTGCAATAACAATCGCCGCCCGCTTCAGGTTCTTCAGTTTCGGGTGCTCGATCTCACGATTCACCTGCGCCAGCGTCTCTTCCCCGCTCATCGCCAGCACCGAGTGCCCGAACGCCATCAGGATGCCGAACAACCCCAGCATCGTCGCCAGCTGCGTGCCCCCGAGGAACCCCAGCGCATCCGATGAAAAATGCAGATTCGCAGGCACCGGCAGCGGCGGCAGCTTCGCGTGGCTGTGAAATGCCGTGATGAATCCCCACGCCAGCAGCAGCACCACCATCACGGTGGTCACCTGCATTACGCTCAGCGCCTTGTCGCTCGACTGCTCGATCCCCTTGGTGTTTTGCCACCAGTAGTAGATCGTCACCGCCACGGCAAACAACGCCGCCGTCTCATTGATCGGGAACGGCGTCGCGCCGTGTGCCCAGCGGATCATGCCCGCCGGCATCCATCCGTGCTTCGCGCCCACATTCAGAATTTCATTCAGCAGCCCGACAATATATTGTCCCGCCGATACTCCCGAGATCGGGCCCGTCAGTATGTAATCGAACATCAGCGCCGAAACGCTCAGCTTCGCGAAGTTCCCCCCCAGCGCTTCCTTCACCACGCGGTAAACTCCCCCGCGCGTGAACATCGAACAGCTCTCCACGTATACCGACCGCACCGCGAACGAAAACAGCATCACCCCCAAAATGAACCACGGGGCTGCCTTCCCTACTGCCTGTTCCGCGATGCCTCCCGCGTAGAAGGCCGACGATCCAAGGTCGTTCAGCACCACCGCCGCCGCTCGCCAAAAAGAAATAAAGGTGAGCATGACCGAGGAAGCGACAACCAGCTTCACACGATCGGATGGCGGCGCGTACCGGGTAGTTCCTGAGGACATTTGGGGTGAGTGTTTACCGGCGGCCGCGGCTGTCGTTCTCTCTCCCGCCGACGCGCCCAGCGCTGAGTTTATGTCTGTCGCGCTGCCCAGTCAACGTAAACCCCTCTGCGGCAGATCCCGATCAAGCAGCTCTTTTGAAACAGCACGGCCCCCCAGCTTGAGAAAAAACTCGGTTTCGTATCAGGGCGCGACTTCACAGCTTGCAGAAAAACTCCGTCGCTGATCGGTTTCCGCACGACTTCACAGCTTGCGAAAAAAATGCCCGACTAGCCGCTTTGTATCAGGGCACGATCCAAAGGGCCATTGAAACTAAATAACTTACTGATTCTTCAATGCACTAGAAGCACAGAAAGCACCAGAAGCACAGGTTGGAAAGACAAATGAAGACAAATCCCGCGGCTCAGCGACCGCCGCCGGTCGAGCCTACCTCACGCGCTGTCATCCTGACGGCTCGCATAGCGAGACGGAAGGATCTGCGGTTGCTCTTTTGCCTCGGTCTGCCTCCAAATTTCCGTAACGCGGGTCTTCCGTGAGCAGCTCCGATCGTCAACTATCCACCGACTTCCGAGATTGAATCCAGACCGAGTTTCCCACCGTGAGATGAAAATGCGAATCGCCAGACGGAGGTTCGGGCGTGGAGGGTGATAACGCGTCGTCCGGCTTCTATTCGACAGCTGGGTTTGTAGTTGTTTCTTCCAAAGTTGTGCTTTTCCTGAGGTCGCCTGAACATGCCTGAGTGGTCTTCGCGTCCCACGATGAAGAGATACAAAAGACACGCATCTTCGATGCGTGCCTGGTCCAGGTTTCCCGTGGCGGAATCCAACAACTCATTGAACGCGCTGATGGTGTTTGGCAGATTCGGCGGATGCCGGCGCACCAAGCCTTCTCTGAATCCTGTCACGTAAAGACGAGTTCCTGGGGCGGCGCGAATCAGGGTGGTTGTGTACGCATAATCGACGTGGATTGCCGAGTGGAAACGCAGGACCATCGCGCTCGGCAGCCAAGAGACTTCCATTGCCTCGCACCACTGAAAAGCAGGCCGATTGTCGGATGACTGTTGCTCGAATCTCTGCGCTACTTCGGGAGACGATGCCATCGCGTTCTCCGTCGCTGTGCAGGGGCTGACACGGATGGCACTCTTATCCGCCGGTTGAGCAGCCACAACACCGGCGTGATCGGCGAACAGAGTCAGTGAGAAAAGGGAGGGGAGATCGGAGAGTCGCACAGCGGAGAATGAAGCGGCTAAGAGTGACAGCATGGTCAGGATACACGCTTTCATCACCGGCCCCGGCAGACGTCGTCCAACAACTTGGACACCACGACGCGTGAACCAGTTCCCAGCAGAGTCGTCTGTTGCGCGGTTGTCTGTGAGGTCGGCAACACGGAAGTTTGCAATCGACAAGCTATTGGCACCCTCTCCGGAGCGGCAAGACAAAATAAAGACAAAATCTCGCCTTGGATCTCAATATTGTTGAAACCAAACGACTTGCGAAAGGGAACTGCAATCAGGGCACGACTTCAGTCGGGCCGCAATCGGCCCAATAATGAACCGGGCTTTACAGGCCGCGGAAAAACTCCGAATGGGCGGTGAAAAGGCCGATTTCGAGGGATATAAAACCATCAACCCAACCTCGCGGATCGTTCCCAGGGCATCCCAGCTCGATCCATTTTTCGCGCTTTGCGGGAAATTGAGTTTTTCCGCAGCCTGTTTAGCCCCCGAGACCTTGAAGAAGCACGCTCCACAGTGCGAGGAAAAACTCAGTTTCGTATCAGGCCCCGACTTCACAGCTTGCAAAAAATGCCGGAGTAAGTATCCTCCGGCAGAGCCGGAGGCTTTACGGTTGCTGGCCCCTCAAAGGG
>CAZHTJ010000122.1:0-9242 GCA_964535525.1 uncultured Acidobacterium sp.
GTGATCTTCCGCCGCCCCAGCTCGCCTTCCTTCTGCAGCTTGGCCAGCGGCTCATACACCACCGTCAGCAACTGGAAGATAATCGACGCCGTGATGTACGGCATGATGCCCAGCGCGAACACCGTCAGCCGCCGCAGGTTGCCGCCGCTGAACAGATCGACGAGGCCCAGCGACGAGCCAGCCTGGTTATTGAAGAAGTTTTCCAGTGCGGCGACATTCACGCCCGGCGTCGTAATATGCGCACCCAGCCGGTACACCGCCAGAATGCCAAGGGTAAACAGGACACGCCTGCGCAGGTCGGGGACGCGGAAGATATTCAGAAACTTCTCAAACATGAATTGGTGACCTCATTCTACCTCTGAGCTTTCCAGGCTCCTGGCGTTCCCGCACTCCATCCCATTACCACCGGCGACAGGCTTCCTGCTTCCGGCTTCCTTCCAGCTGCGGGCTCCCAGCTGACTACCGGCTACAGGCTACCGCCTACCGGCTATTTTTTCTTGAGCTTTCCCTTAGGCTTCGCCGTAACCTCTCCGCCAATCACAATCGCCTTGCCGCCGGCCTTCACGATCTTCTCCTCGGCCGACTTCGAAAACTTGTGCGCATGCACGGTCACGGCCACCTTCAGCTCGCCGTCGCCCAGAACCTTGATCAGCCCGTCACGCTTCTTCACCAGACCCAGCTCGGTGAACTTCTCCAGCGTCAGCTCCTTCTCGCCCAGCTCCGCCAGCCGATCCAGGTTCACCACCGCGTACTCGGTGCGGAAAATGTTCGTGAAGCCGCGCTTCGGCACCCGCCGGTGCAGCGGCATCTGGCCGCCTTCAAAGCCACGCATCAGGCTCGAGCCCGACCGCGATCCCTGCCCCTTGTGCCCGCGTCCCGACGTCTTGCCGGTCCCGGACCCCATGCCGCGCCCGATGCGCTTCTTGTTTCTGTTCGCTTTCTTCGGCGCCCGCAAATTCGATAAGTTCATTTCTGTCCTCGCTCAACGCCGGCCCGGAATTTCACCGCCCGACTCGCATGTTATGTTGTCAGTCCTCAGTTGCCAGTCTCCAGTCGATCAATCCGCACACCAGCAGCACTGGGGACCGACGACTGGGGACTGGAGACTAACTAACAATCCTCACCAGATGTGGAACCGTCTTCACCATTCCGCGAATCGAAGGCGTGTCTTCCCGCACCACAATCTGGTTCAGCCGCGTGAAACCCAGGCCCTTGATCACCAGCTTGTGCTTCACCGGCGCCTGAATCTTCGACCGGAAATACTGGATCCGAATCGTCGCCTTCGCCGCGGCCTTCGCCGGTGTTGCCTTAGCCGCACCTTTGGCCCCAGCCTTAGTCTCCGGCGTCTTCGTTTCCTTCTTCGTCTCTGCCATGGTCTAGATCTCCTGCGCCGTCTTGCCGCGCATGGCGGCTACCTCGGCCTTATCGCGCAGCTGCACCAGCGCATCGAACGTTGCCTTAATCACGTTGTGCGGATTGGCCGTGCCCAGGCTCTTCGTCAGCACATTCTGCACGCCTACCGACGTCATCACCGCGCGCACCGCGCCGCCCGCAATCACGCCCGTGCCCTCCGGAGCCGGCTTCAGCAGCACCTGCCCCGACCCGTACCGTCCCAGCACCTGGTGCGGAATCGAGGTCTGGGTCAGGTTCACGCGCACCAGATTCTTCTTCGCCGCCTCGATGCCCTTGCGAATTGCCTGTGGAACTTCGCGCGCCTTGCCCGAGCCGTAACCCACCACGCCCGCACCCGGATCGCCCACCACCACCAAAGCGGCAAAGGACATGTTCTTGCCGCCCTTCACGACCTTGGTCACGCGGTTGATCGCCACTACCTGATCCTTCAGATTGAAACTTCCCGAATCCAGTTTCTTCTTCAATATCGCCATTCGCTTCCCTTCAATGCAGGGGTTAGGGATCAGAGTTTAGAGTTTAGAAAGCGGCTCTTTGCCGGCTCGACTGTTTTTCTAATCCCTAATCCCTAAACTCTAAACTCTGCTTCTAAAACTCCAGTCCCGCCTCGCGCGCCGCATCCGCCAGCGCCTTCACGCGCCCGTGATACAGATACCCGCCGCGATCGAACACCACTTTGCTGATGCCCTTCTCCTTCGCGCGCTCGGCAATCAGCTTCCCAATCTCCTTCGCGGCCGCGACGTTCCCGCCGGTCTTCGCCTTCGCCGCCACGGTCGACGCCGAAACCAGCGTCACGCCCTCCGCATCATCGATCACCTGCGCATAGATATGGTTCAGCGACCGGTAAATATTCAGCCGCGGCCGTTCCGCCGTTCCCACCATCTTGCGGCGAATGCGCGTGTGCACGCGCTGCCGAATCGCGTTTCTCTTTCTTAGCGGAATCATCTCGTCTCTTCCTTCCTAATAGCGGAGCCGCCCTGCGACCCCGTTCGGTCTTTACTGTAGCTTTTAGCTACTAGCTCTTAGCCTCTAGCTGCGACTCTTCCAATCTGCACTGCCTTAGCCAACAGCTAATAGCTAGCAGCTAATAGCTACTTCGCGCCCGTCTTCCCAACCTTCTTCTTCAGCCGTTCATCGGAATAGCGCACACCCTTGTTCTTGTATGGATCGGGCTTGCGCAGCGAACGCATATCTGCTGCCACCTGCCCAACCTTCTGGCGATCGATGCCGCTGACTGTCACCTTCGTCTGCTTCGGATCGATCGTCGCCGCGATCCCAGTCGGCAAAGGAAATTCGATCGGGTGCGAATAGCCCAGCGTGAACACCACCGTGTTCTTGCCTTTCAGCTCCGCACGGTAGCCGATCCCGACGATGTCCAGTTCCTTCGACCACCCCTTCGTCACGCCATCCACAGCATTCGCAATCAGCGCCCGCGTCAGACCATGAATCGCCGCCTGCGAATCGTTCTCCCGCACCGCGTTGATGTGCCCGTCCTCGGTCTCCAGCTTGATGCCGGCTGGTATCGACTGCTCCAGCTTGCCCTTCGGCCCCTCGACGGTCACCACGTTGCCGTGCACCTGGTACTTCACGCCCTGCGGTAGGGGTATCGGCTTTTTCCCAATCCTCGACATCTTCAATCCTCTTTGGCTTGCGAGTCCCGGCATCCCTTGCGTTCCGCCGTTCCACTGCAGCCTTGCCGGACCATGGCCCGGCAGCCTTTAGCTCCCAGCCTTTAGCTATTCGCTAATCGGCCAAACTTCACCTCGTACCACGCCCCATCGTCCGAAGAGGATGGAAGCTAACAGCTGATAGCTGATAGCTAATAGCTAATAGCTAATAGCTAATAGCTGCTTCTACCAGATCTCGCACAAAACCTCGCCGCCTACGCCTTCCCTGCGCGCCTGGCGACCCGTCATCACGCCCTTCGGCGTCGTCATGATGCTGATGCCCAGTCCGCCCTGCACGCGCTTAATCTCATCGCGGCCAATGTAGACGCGGCAGCCTGGCCGCGAAATTCGCTCGAGGTCGCGAATCGCCGCTTCGTTGTTGGCGCCGTATTTCAGATACACCCGCAGCACAGCGCGCCCGTTCTCTTCCGTCGTCTTGAAGTTCGAGATGTAACCCTCTTCCTTCAGAATGCGGGCAATCTCGGCCTTCAGCTTCGAGGCCGGAACATCCAGCTTTTGATGACGCGCGCGAATCGAATTGCGTATCCGCGTCAGAAAATCCGCTACCGGATCGGTCAAACTCATCGTTTCTCCTTCATTCCCCGTTCGCTCTGCTCATCCTGCTCACCGCAAGCAGAGAACCCGCGGAAATGCTCTTCTTCTAATCCGGCGCCTCACGGCTCAGAACCGAATCTGTTTTTGCGCTCCGTGAGGAGCGCGCCCGCCTGACGCGGCCAGCGTCACCAACTCGACTTGACTACGCCAGGAATCTCGCCCTTCAACGCCAGCCCTCTGAAGCACAGCCGGCAGACACCAAACTTCCGCAGGAACGCCCGCGGCCTTCCGCACAGCTGGCAGCGGTTGTGTTGCCGACTCTTGAACTTCGGCTTCCTTGCGTCCTTCACTCGTTTTGCAGTCGTTGCCATATTCGTCCCAATCCTCGCTTACGCTGTCGCCCTGAACGGCATCCCGAACTGCCGCAGCAGTGCGCGCGCCGAGTTATCGTCGAGAGCCGACGTCACTATCGTGATGTTCATGCCCTTCAGCTTGTCCACCTTCGCGTAGTCGATCTCCGGAAAGATCAGCTGATCGCGAATTCCGAGCGTGTAGTTGCCGCGCCCGTCAAAACTCTTCGTCGACACGCCGCGAAAATCGCGCACCCGCGGCAGCGCCACTGAAATCAGCCGGTCCAGAAACTCGTACATCGTGTCGCCGCGCAGCGTCACCATCGCCCCGATGGGCATGTTCTCGCGCACCTTGAACGCCGCAATCGACTTCTTCGCCTTCGTGGTCACCGGCTTCTGCCCGGCGATCGACGCCAGGTCTGCGCTCAGCGGGTCCAGCATCTTCGAGTTCTGCGTCGCCTCGCCCAGCCCCATGTTCAGCACGATCTTTTCCAGACGCGGCACCGCCATCGGGTTTTCGAGGCCCAGTTCCTTCTGAAGCGCGCCCTTGATTTCCTTGTGATACTTCTCTTTCAGTCTCGCTGCCATTTCCGTTTCTCTTCTCTCCGAGCTGGAAGTCGGAAGCCTGTAGGTTGTAACTTCTCTCTTTCGACCCCGGACTTCTCGCTTACCGCTTCTTCCTTCCAGCTTCCTGCTTCCTACTTCTTGCTCTTCGCGGCAATCGTTCCGCCACACTTTTTGCAAATCCTCACGTTCGTTTTGCCTTCGAGCTTGTGCCCCACCCTTGTCGGCTGGTTGCAATTCGGGCATACCAGCATCACGTTCGACCGGTGTACGGGCAACTCCTGCTCCGCGATCCCGCCCTTCACCCGCTTCTGCGGATTCTCCTTCACGTGCTTCTTCACCACATGCACGTGCTCCACCAGGATCCGCCCCGTGTCCGGAAACACGCGCAGCACCCGGCCCTTCTTGTCGCGATCGCTGCCGGAAATCACCTGCACCGTGTCGTTCCGCTGAATATTCAAACTCGCCATAACTCTGTCCTTTTGTTTCTGCCTTCACTACCAGCTTCCAGCTTCCTGCTACCTGCTACCTGCTACCTGAAGTTCAAAGTACTTCAGGCGCAAGGCTCACAATTTTCAAAAACTTCTTTTCGCGCAACTCGCGCGCCACTGGGCCAAACACGCGCGTCCCCACCGGCTCGCCCACGTCGTTAATCAGCACCGCCGCGTTGGTGTCGAAACGGATATACGTCCCGTCCCGCCGCCGCGTTTCCTTGCGCGTCCTCACCACCACCGCCTTCACTACTTTGCCCTTCTTCACCTGCCCGTCTGGCGAAGCTTCCTTCACAGCCGCGGTGATCACGTCGCCCAATCCGGCTTTCGAACCGCTCGATCCACCCAGAGGCAAAATCATCTGCAGCTTGCGTGCGCCGGAATTGTCGGCGACCTCGAGCATCGTTCTCATCTGCACTGCCATGGCCATCTCTCCTTCTCGTCGCGGTCTTTGTTGGTCAAGCCGCGATCTCGACTTACAACCCAGCCCGATTCTGGCTTAGGGGTTAGTTACAAAGCCAGTTACACTTCTGCCGAAATCCCCGCAGCCGCCTCGGCTTCCTGCACCTGCGCCAGCGCCGACAGCCGCACAATTTCTTCGAGGTTCCACCGCTTCAGCTTGCTCAGGGGCCGCGTCTCCCGGATGCGCACCACATCGCCTAACCGAGCCGTGTTCTGCTCATCGTGCGCGTAGAACTTCCTCGTCGACCGTACAATGCGCTTGTACTTCGCGTGCGCCTTCCGCATCTCGACCTCGACGACGATGGTCTTCTGCATCTTCGTCGAGACCACCTGACCAACCTTCTCGTTGCGACGCGATGCGGGTTTTGTTCCCGCCGCCGTGCTTGCCGTCCTGCTTTCCGTTGCGCTCATCTCGTTAACCCTTCTTCACGCTGCTCGACCGTGCAGCCTTCTTCTTGATCGCCGAAGGCTTCGCCGCCGACTTCCGCGCCGCCGCCGACCTTCCGCTCGCCTTGTGCGCCGTCGCCGCCTTCTTCGCGGGCTTCTTCTTCGCCGGCTTTGCAACCTTCTTCTTCGCGTGCTTCGCCGGCTCGCTGGTCTCCGCCTCAGCCGCTGCCTCGGCATGGCGCTTCGGCGCCACCAGCGAGTGAATCCCCAACTCGCGCTCGCGCACGATGGTGTTGATCCGCGCCACATCCGTCTTCAGCTCGCGCAGCTTCTTCACGCCCTCGGTCTGCCCGAGCTTCATTTGAAACCGCAGCCGGAACAGCTGTTCCGCCGCTTTTCGCCCTTCGAGCGCCAACTCGTCATCGCTCAGGTTGCGTATCTTCTCCACTTCCATCGTTGCTCTTCTCTCCGGCCGGACCCAGTACCAGGACCCAACCCTCATCTCAAAATCCGCCAGCTTGCCAATCTCAGCCAACTGCGTCGTTCTCCCCCGATCTATTTCACCGCTACCGCCACCTTGGCATCATGCCGCTGCACAAACTTCGTCCTCAGCGGCAGCTTGTGCGCCGCCAGCCGCATCGCTTCCTGCGCCAGCTCCGGCGTCACGCCTTCCATCTCGAACAGGATCCGGCCCGGCCGCACCACCGCCACCCAGTGATCCGGCGCACCCTTGCCCTTGCCCATACGGGTTTCGGCCGGCTTCTTCGTCACCGGCTTGTCCGGAAACAGCCGCAGCCAGATCTTGCCGCCGCGCTTGATGAAACGCGTCATCGCCACGCGGCTGGCTTCGATCTGCCTGTCGGTGATGTAACCGCATTCCATCACTTTCAGGCCGAAGTCGCCGAACGACAGCTCACTCCCGCGCCATGCCTTCCCGCACATCCGCCCGCGCTGCTGCTTGCGGTACTTCACTTTCTTTGGCATCAACATAATGAATTCCTGTTCCCTCTTGCCTATTGCCTGTTCGTTAGAACACGGAAGACCCCACCGCGGTCTGCGGCTCACGCCGCTTCTGCTGATAAATATCTCCGCGATAGATCCACGTCTTCACACCGATGATGCCGTAGGTGGTGTGCGCTTCGGCAAAACCGTAGTCGATATCGGCCCGCAGCGTGTGCAGCGGCAACCGCCCCTGCAGATACCATTCCGACCGCGCGATTTCGTTCCCGTTCAGCCGGCCGCTCACGCGCACCTTGATGCCCTTGCAGCCAAACCGCAGCGCCGAATCTACCGCCTTGCGCATCGCGCGACGGAAGCCCACACGCTTTTCGAGTTGCAGCGCAATGTTCTCCGCCACCAGCTGCGCGTCCAGCTCCGGCTTGTTCACCTCCAGAATGTCGATGAACACGTCGCGGTTCGTGCGCTTCTGCAGCTCGCCCTTCAGCTTCTCGATCTCAGCACCCTTGCGCCCGATCACGATGCCCGGCCGCGCGGTGCGAATCATCAGCCGCAGCTTGTTCCCCGGCCGCTCCACTTCAACGGAGCTCACGCCCGCCGCCTTCAGCTTCTCTTTGAGTTCACGTTTGAGGTGAACGTCTTCGATCAGCAGCCGGCTGTAATCTTTTCCCGCAAACCAGCGCGAGTGCCACGGCTTGTTGATTCCAACTCGGAATCCGTAAGGATGGACTTTCTGTCCCATAAATTACCTGATCCTCTCGCTACTTCTTTTTCGCGGGCTTTTTCGCCGCGACTTTCTTCGCCGGCTTATGAGCGGTCGCCTTCTTCGGTGCCGCTTTCTTCGCCGGTTTCTTCCCCGCTGTCTTCTTTACGGCCGCCTGTTTCGTTGGCTCTGCCGCCGAATCCTCTTCCACCCGATGCACCAGTCCCTCAGCCCCCGCGCGCTCCGCCACCGAGATGGCGATGTGCGACAGCCGTCGCTGATACCGGTACGCGCGCCCCATGGGAGCCGGCCGGATCCGCTTCATCCGCGGCCCGTCATTCGCCACCGCCGTCTTCACGTACAGGTTGTCGATGTCCACATCCAGCCCCTGCTCCTGGCTCAGGTGGTTCGCGTTCTGCAGCGCCGAACGCAGCACCTTCTCCACCAGCGGAGCAACCGCCTTCTTCGTGAACGCGACCGTATTCAGCGCCTCTTCGACGCCCCGCCCCTTGATCAGATCGAGCACCAGCCGCGCCTTCTGCGGCGATACCCGCTGAAATCGCGCCTCAGCCCGAAACTCCCTCGTCTGCGTTTCCATCCCTTGCTCCAAACTCGCTTCCTGCTCGTCTTCGTTCGCTACTGGCTACTGGCTACTCCCTACTGGCTGCTTTATCGCGGCTTCGCCACCGTCTCTGTCGAAGCGGCCTTCATCGAGTGACCCTTGAACTGACGCGTGGCGGCAAATTCACCCAGCTTGTGCCCCACCATGTTTTCTGTCACATACACCGGCACAAATTTCTTGCCGTTGTGCACCGCGATCGTGTGTCCAATCATGTCCGGATGCACCGTCGAACGCCGCGACCACGTGCGAACTACCTTCTTATCGTTCGCCTGGTTCAACGTCGTGATCTTCACCATCAGATGCACATCCACAAACGCGCCTTTTTTTGTCGACCTTGCCATCAGAAAATCCCTCGTTACTCCAGCTTCTCGCTGCTACCGGCTACAGCCTACCGGCTACAGGCTGCCCTACTTCTTGCCCCGCGAAACAATAAACGCATCCGTCCGCTTGTTATTCCTCGTCTTATAACCCCGAGTCGGTTGTCCCCACGGAGTTACCGGATGCCGCCCGCCCGACGTCTTTCCCTCACCGCCGCCGTGCGGATGATCCACAGGGTTCATCGTCACGCCGCGGTTCGTCGGCCGAATGCCCTTCCACCGGTTCCGCCCCGCTTTGCCGATCGAGATATTCTCGTGATCCGTGTTGCCCACCTGCCCAATCGTGGCCATACAGTCGATCAGCACTTTGCGCGTTTCTCCGGAAGGCAGCTTCAGCAGCGCATAATCGCCTTCCTTCGCGACCAACTGCGCCGACGAGCCAGCCGACCGCACCATCTGCGCGCCCTTGCCAGGCCGCAGTTCGACGTTATGTACCTGGGTGCCGGCAGGAATGTTCCTGAGCGGCAGCGCGTTCCCCACCAGGATATCCGCCTCCGGCCCGCTCATGATCTTCTGCCCCACCTTCAGCCCCACCGGCTGCAGGATGTACCGCTTCTCCCCATCCGCATAGTTGATCAGCGCAATCCGCGACGAGCGGTTCGGATCGTACTCGATGGTCGCTACTGTGCCCGGCACGCCAACCTTCTCGCGCTTGAAGTCGATCAGGCGCAGCTTCTGCTTGTGCCCGCCGCCGTGA
>CAZHTJ010000123.1:0-9155 GCA_964535525.1 uncultured Acidobacterium sp.
TCATGCCAACTCTTGATTGGTCTCAATGCCCCGCGGTGGAGAGCATTCCCGGCAAGGTCAGCGGCGCATGGGTGTTTCGCGATACTCGCTTGCCCGTTGCGACCGTCATCGAGAACCTTGAGGATTTGAGCATCGAGGAAGTGATGGAAGAATTCGACGTGACGCGGGAGCAAATCACGGCAGTACTCGATTTTGTGGCCAAGAGCCTCAACGCCTCAGTGCCGCAGCAAAATTCCGTCCCGGTCGATGCTCATTCTCTTTGACCACGGAACGCCAAAGGGCCTCGCCAGCGCCCTTCCCGGCCACACGGTCATCACCGCCCAATCCCGGGGCTGGGACAGGCTCAACAACGGCGCGTTGCTCAATGCCGCCGAAGAGGCGGCAGTCGATCTTTTGCTAACGACCGACAGAAGAATTCGCTATCAACAGAACCTTGCCGGACGAAAAATAGCCATTGTAGTTTTGACCGGCACCACGAAATGGTCGCGTGTCAGGTTGCACCTTGAACGTGTCGCCGCTGCGGTGAACGGAGCCACACCGGGCAGCTATACCGAAGTGGAAATTCCATTTGAGTGAGCGCCGCCGCCCGGCGCTTTCCTTCCCTCACCGCTGCTCCAACTTCGCTTTTCTCAGATGTCGAGCCACATGCTAAAGGAGAAGCGGCGTCTAACAAAGGGGTCAGTGTCGTTCCATCCCTGCCCGTCGTGTTTCAGAGAGCAACCTACTTATTTCCCATCACTCCGCCGGGTGGCCCATTCAAGCCCGGTTTTGGCTTGAGTGGGCTCGCCATCCGAGCCCCAGGTTCTCAAGGAAGCGAAGGACCGTGAAGGGGCACAGCTTCCAGCTGCGCCATAAGAACCGCAAAATCAATCCGCCTTGAGCCGCCGCGGGACGCTTTCTTCCTCTGCGCCTACTCCGCAAGCCTTATAGTCGGTAATGGTTTCGCGGATTCCGCGTCCAACGAAATTTGAACGAAACTTGCC
This sequence comes from uncultured Acidobacterium sp., assembly GCA_964535525.1. Taxonomy (GTDB): domain Bacteria; phylum Acidobacteriota; class Terriglobia; order Terriglobales; family Acidobacteriaceae; genus Palsa-343. The sequence continues at coordinate 984 of CAZHTJ010000123.1, forward strand.
TCAATTTGAATTGCATGCCACGCCACCAAACTGGAATCGTCGCACTCGCCGTCCTGCTCACCATCTGCGCGGCCGCGACTGCACAAATCCCACACCCCCCCGAGCACCCCAGCGCCAACCCAAAAACCATCACCCTTACCGTAGTCGACCAAAACAGCGTCGTCGTCCCCGCAGCGCAGGTCACCATCGATGAGCCCGCGCAGCCCGCCCTCCATATCGCCACCGACTACGCCGGCCGCTGCACCTTTGTCCCGCGCCAATCTCAGCCTTACAAAATTCGCATCGAGAAACCTGGCTTCTACCTCAGCACCAGCGCAGATCTCGACCCGCAGCAGACCACCCTCCGCATCGTCCTCGCCCGCGTAGAGCTCATACAGCAACAAGTCAACGTCAGCGCCTCCGCGCCCACCATCGACACCGAGCAGGTCTCCGACCAGAAAGCCCTCGACGTCCCCGAGATCGTCAACATCCCCTACCCCACCAACATCGACATCCGCGGCATCCTGCCCTTCACTCCCGGCGTCGTTGCCGATTCCTCCGGCCAGGTTCACGTCGCCGGCGGCGAAACCTGGATGTCCCTCGACACCCTCGACGGCTTCGACATCCGCAACCCCGTCTTCGGCACCCTCGACCTGCGCGTCTCGACCGATGCCGTCCGCTCCATCGACACCGAGACCACCCGCTACCCCGTTCAGTACGGCCGCGCCACCGGCGGCGTCATCGCCTTCACCACCGGCACAGGCGACAACAAATTCCGCTACGACACCACCGACTTCATCCCCTCCTTCCGCAACCAGAACGGCATTCGCTTCGATACCTTCGAACCGCGCGTCACCTTCTCCGGTCCCATCCGCCGCGATAAAGTCTGGTTCTTCGAAGCCATCGACACCCAGTACAGCCAGGTTTATATCCCACAGCTACCCGCTAACGCCGACACCGACAACCTCATCCGCGGGAGCAACCTTCTCAAGTTCCAGGCCAACATCGCACAGCGCAACAGCCTCAGCGTCGGCCTGCTCTTCAACGACTATCACTCGCCCTACGAGGGCATCTCCGCCATCTCGCCACAGCAGACCACCGACAATCACGACATCCTCGCCTGGCTCCCTTACGTCCGCGATCAGCAGAGCTTCAAAAACGGCCTCCTGCTCGACCTCGGATTCGGCGTCATGCGTTATCGCGAAGGCTGGGAGCCCCACGGCAACACGCCGTTCGACCTGACTCCCGAACTGCCTACCGGAAGCAACTTTGAAAACCAGACCACCCGCTCCCAACGCCACGAAGGCTACACCGACATCTATTTCCCTCCGCGAAAATGGGCAGGCTCCCATCAGTTCCGTGCAGGCTTCGACGCCGACCACATCGACTTCGACGAATACGAAGCCTTCGCCCCCGTCAACTACCTGCGCGAGGATCGCACCCTCCTCCGCCGCAGCACCTTTCCCGCCTTCGCGCCCTTCTCCCGCGACAACCTCGAACTCGGCGCCTATTTCGAAGATCGCTGGAAGCCCGTCAACGGCCTCCTCCTCGAACCCGGCCTCCGCTACGACTGGGACCAGATCATCCGCACTCCCCTCTTCTCGCCGCGCATCGCATTCAACTACTCTCCGCCCGGAGCAGAAAACTCCACCAAATTCACCGGCGGCATCGGCCTCTACTACGAGCACACCCAGCTCGAATTTCTCACCCGCGCCCTCGCCGGCATTCGTTACGACACTTATTACGCTCCAGACGGAGTCACGCCTACCGGCCCGCCGCTCACTACCACCTTCACCGCCGACACCTCATCGCTGCACGAAGCCCGCGCTATCAACTGGAGCCTCGGCGTCCAGCAAAAAATCCCCGCGCAAATCTACCTCGGCGCCAATTTCATCGAGAAGCGCCTCACGAATGAATTCGTCTACGCCAGCCAGAACGGTCCGAATTCCGGATCAGGCGCATTGTCCGGCAACTTCGCACTCACCAACAACCGCCAGGACCACTACTACGCCGCCGAAATCGACGCCCGCAAAAGCTTCACCGGCGACTACGCCCTCTTCGCCTCGTACACGCGCTCCAGCGCCACCACTAACTCCGCCCTCGATTACGTCCCCACCATTCCCCTCCTCGGTCCGCAGCAAAGCGGCCCGCTCTTCTGGGATGTCCCGAATCGAGTCATCTCCTGGGGTTGGCTTCCCGCCTGGCTTCCCGCATGGCTTCCCGCCTGGGCGCCGTGGTCGTCCTCCATCCATAAAAACTGGGACGCCGTCTACACCCTCGACTGGCACTCCGGCTTTCCCTTCGATTCCCTCAACGCCGCCGAGCACATCGTCGGCCCCCCCGGTTCGCATCGCTTCCCCGACTACGTTTCCTTCAGCCCCGGCCTCGAGTGGCGCTTTCATTTCCGCGGAAAATACTTCGGCCTGCGCGGCGTCGCCGAAAACATTAACAATAATCTCAACCCCTACATCGTCTACAACAACGTCGACTCCCCTCAGTACCTCACCTTCACCCAGGGTCTCGGCCGTGCCTTCACCACCCGCATCCGCCTCATTCAATCCTCCCGATGACCCCGCCGATATTCCTCCCGCGCCTTGCTGTGTCGACAATGCGCGACTGCGAAAAGAGGGGGAGTGCGCAAAATCTGTCATCCTGAGCGAGCCTTCCGAATTCGTTGCGCCCGCAGTTTGGGCGCAACAATCAATTCAGACGCGAGTCGAATGGACCTGCTTTTTCTTCTCTTCTGGGCCGGATGCTTCCCCAATTGCGTCGTTCGACTCCGGAGACGTATTTCCGCCGCATGTCGACATAGCGCCGAGGAACCCGCTCCGCCATCTGGATTTTCTCCCTTGCGAAATTTTCCCCGCGTTTTTTCCAGTCTCTCGTGTAATCTTGCTCTTTGAATCCGGTAGTCAACACACTCCGGATTCAGCGAAGAGTTCAGCGGCATCCCAACCAGCGTGCGGATAGGTGCCCTCTCCGTTAACTTGTCAGTTCGCGGGATTGGTTTTTATAATCCAGCATCGCCGCAGCCGCTCGCCGATCACGTGCACGGGATGGCTGCGTCTGATCTGTGGGGGCACCGTCGCCTGAGATCCGAGATTGATTCACCACGAATTCTCCCAGGAGCGTTGAATGAAGAAGCTTGTTCTTGCCTCGATTGCGCTGGTGACCGTTTCCGCCGGCGCCTTCGCTTCCCTGCCTGCCCTGGCTCAGGGCGCTGACGGCCAGGCCGCCGCCCAGGGCTCCGCGCCCAACTGCGCCACCCCCACCATCAAAGACCCCGCCGAATACAACGCCTACGCCAACGCCACCAGCCAGTCCACCCCGGCTGCCAAGGCTGCCGCCATCGAGTCCTTCCTTACCCAGTATCCCAACAGCGTTGCAAAAGTCGCAATGCTCCAGGACCTGATGGCCTCCTACCAGGGCGCCGGCAACGCACCTAAAATGCTCGACGCCGCCAGGCGCCTCATCCAGGCCAGCCCCAATGACCTCCGCGCTCTCACCGCCGTCGTCTACCTCGAACATGCTGGTGCCAACGGCGACCAGTCCAAACTCGACGACGCCGCGGCCGTGGCGCAGCAGGGTCTCAACGCTACTAAAGATGCCTGCACCAGCCAGAGCGACTACGACAAATTGAAGGGCGTCGCCACCCCCGTCTTCTATGAGGCCATCGCCGCTGACGACTCCGCGAAGAAAGACGCGAAGGATGCCGTCGATGCCTATACCAAAGAGCTCAAGTCCTACAGCGATCCCGCTGCGACCACTCAGGTGCCCGCGCTCCTCGACACCTACTATCTCGGCAACGTCTACCTTCAGGAAGATCCCAAGGACCTGAAGAACGCCATCTGGTTTCTCACGCGCGCCGCGCAGTTCGCTCAGCCGCCCTACAAAGCACAGATCGAAACCGCCGCCGAATACTGGTACAAGAAGTACCACTGCGCTCCAAACAACGCCGCCTGCAACGCCACCCCTCCGGAGGGCTTCGCTGCCATCCAGCAACTCGCCGCCGTTCCCGCCAACATCTTCCCGCCGCCGGAATATAACCCAACCCCGGCTCCGCCGCCGCCGTCTCCGGCCGAGCTCGCCCATACCGCCATTGCCAGCACCGCCGGTTGCGCGAACGTGACGCCTGCTCCGCCGCCGGCTCCACCCACGAACGCTGCCGCTTCCGCTGCTGCTCCCGCGGCCGCGCCGGCCCCCGCTCCTGCTGCGGCTCCGGCCGCTCCCGGCTCCTTCCCCGCCGCCTGTACCGACGCCCTCAAAAAGAGCATCGGCCTCGCCGACGAGGAGTTCATCCTCGCCAACGGCGACCAGCAGGACCAGCAACTCATCTGGAGCATCATGAGCGGCGTCACCGCGGAAATTCCCGGCGTCGTCGTCGCCGCCACCCCTGATTCGGTGCAACTCGCTGTCACCCAGGACGCCCAGCAATCCCAGAAGGCCGACTTCACCGTCAACATGAAGACCCCGCTCAAGCCTGCGGAAGTTCCTGCTGTGGGAGCCAAGACGACCTTCATCGCCACCTTCGATTCGTACACGCAAACCCCGCCCATGATCATCCTCAAGGACGGAGAACCAAAGGCATCGCCCAAGGCTCCCGTGCACCACCCCGCACCGGCGCATCGTCCGGCAGCTCACTAGTCTGAGCCCCGGCTTCTGCATCACGGGCAGCCCGCAGGGTCTGCCCGTTTTTGCTGCTACATTGGAAATGGAATGCGATTTGTGAAGCGGCGCCCACTCCACCCCGCGTCATCTTTAATCCTCTCGATCGCCAGGGAATTGCACAAAATTTGTCATCCTGAGCGAGCTTTCCGAATTCGTTGCGCCCGCAGTTTGGGCGCAACAATCAACGCACAAGCGAGTCGAATAGCCTGGCCTGAGCAAGTCGCCTCAGGGCGACGCGCCGAATGGCGACCGGCTTCTCCCCTCCTGCTTCGGACACTTCCCAAATTGCGTCGTACAAGCCAGCAGACAGCTTTTGCTGTATGTCGATACAGCCTGATTATCTCGATCGCCAGTCTCCTCGCAATCCCTCTGTCCCAGGCCCTCGCGCAGGATGTCCGGCCCGCCGACGTCCCAGCTCCGGCCAGCTCGCAATACCTCGAGCTCGAGCACCACCCCTCCACAAAACTCGACCCCGCCGTCACCCAGCTGATCCATGCCAGGCAGCACGAGATCGCCGCCGAAGCCGCCTTCTTCGGCTATACCCTCGACCCCGCCTGGGACTTCGATCTGACCGCCTGTCCCGCCATGCCCGACGAGATCGTGCTCCACTACCGCAAACATTTTCCCAACGGAGCCGAGTCCCTCTTCACCGCTGTCGTTCCCCGCAACGCGGGCCGCGTCTACGTTGTCCCCGTGCTCTACCGCAACGCCACGCCCTTCCGCTCCGCCACCGGCAGCGAGCGCAGCATCGCCGTCTTCAACCGCGTCGTGCCCGACGCCATCGCCGCCAAAGCTATCGACCCCAACGGCAAGTGGCTCGCCCTCGCCCTTTGCTATGCCGACATCGTCTACGGCAACGCCAACGCCATGCAGCGCGCGGGCTCCGAAGAGATCGGCCTGGCCCGCGCGCCTCTGCCGTTGCTGCGCCTCTCGGAAGCAAAGAACGCGGCAGGCGTCCTCTTCACGGATCGCAATGCTCCAGGAGAGTACCTCGTCTGGAATATCACCCTCAACGAAAAAGGCCGCGTCATCGCGGCCTCCGCACTCCAGCTGTCCGATTATGTGGCCCGCGTCCGCAACGGCCGAGAGCCGGTAACGAAACCTCTCCCCGAAGGCCAGGAACCTAAAATCAAGGTTCTCCCCCGCCCCACCGACCCCCCCGTAAAACCCACCCCGCAATGAATCGGATCGGCAAAACCGCTTTCCCGTTCCCCGCGTAGTCAGAAGTAACGTCAGTACAAACTAAACAGGAATTTGCCCCCATCACGATTCTGAGTAAGAATGAACGCGTAACGGGGGCAAGCATAGTGGAGCAATGGTTTTTTAGTTCACCTGATCAGTCCGCTGCGTCGTTTGAGGAAGTGTCTGCGGAATCGGTAACAGTCCGATCTGCGACAACAATGTACACGTCCTCTGAGCCTCGTTCTGAAACTTCCAACTACAGTTCTCCATCCGCGTCTGCTCCATCTCGTAGGAGCCTCCGGAATAGAAAATCGTGCAGTTCCTTAAAACACAGTTGACGAACCAGCATTCCTCAAGTTGGAATGCCTGATCGTTAAGGGTTTGGTTCTGATACTTCGTGATTGACATCGACTTGATCCTTTTCTCAGGAGAATAGTTGGTGTCTACCCGCCGGCCAGGAACATGGCATTGGGCCTGGCCTGCGGGACTGTCCTGCTCCCAGCGGACACAGGATTCCCATCGGGAACTTTTAGGCAAGAGCGGGGACTAGGAAAACCTGTCTGTCGAGAACGGCAGTCACGGAGGATACAAATCTCCGGCTTTCGTTCCATCATCCGACTGCAGGCGAGGCGTTCACGTCTTCACCTCAAGCCCAAAAAAGCCTAGCGCCATCATCCATAGATTGCCCCGTTGCTGCAATAGGGGTTTGCATGCTGGGTGTGGAAAAGTCGTCCCACAACATCTTGGGGCCGTTTACCATTTTGGTTCCTAAATGCCCCCGGCATCTCACATGAATGGGAACCGAACCGACCAGATCCCGCGCAATAAAAAGGGCCCGGCGCCTTCGCCGAGCCGTCCACTCCTAAACCGGAATCGCTCCTCCCGCCTGGCCCTCACCAGCTACAAGCGACAGGCGACCCGCTTCGCTACACCCCAATCCCTAATCCCTATCACCTGCCGTCACCCCACAAAGTCGCCTAGGTTGTCCCCGTGCTCTATCGCAACGCCACGCCCTTCCGTTCTGCCACCGGCAGTGAGCGCAGCATCGCCGTCTTCAACCGCGTCGTTCCGGAAGCCATCGCCGCCAAAGCCGTCGACCCCAATGGCAAGTGGCTCGCCCTCGCTCTCTGCTACGCCGACATCGTCTACGGTAACGCCAACGCCATGCAGCGCGCCGGCTCCGAAGAGATCGGCCTCGCCCGCGCGCCTCTGCCCCTGCTCCGCCTCTCGGAAGCAAAGAACGCGGCAGGCGTCCTCTTCACGGATCGCAATGCTCCAGGAGAGTACCTCGTCTGGAATATCACCCTCAACGAAAAAGGCCGCGTCATCGCGGCCTCCGCACTCCAGCTGTCCGATTATGTGGCCCGCGTCCGCAACGGCCGAGAGCCGGTAACGAAACCTCTCCCCGAAGGCCAGGAACCTAAAATCAAGGTTCTCCCCCGCCCCACCGAACCGCCAGTAAAACCCACCCCGCAATAGAACGTCATTTCGGCGCGCCAGCGATTGGTCTGAGTTGTTGGGTTTCAACGGCAAGATCGCAAATCTCACGAATACTGCGATCATCCGTTCGAATTTCAAGCCATTCATCATGGCTCAGGCTGATGTTGCACTTGCTGCCGGTGTCGAACACTTCAGCATCCCAGAAAAAGTACAAAAGCAAGCAGAGAATGCCTAAGAAAGAAGGATCGGCGAAAGAGTTAAAACGATGTATAGGTGCGTCCTCCAAACGTTTCCGTTCGCCTTTGGCCAGACGGTAAGCATCGAAGACCTCACGGTTTTCACTCGATGGCCACACTCCCCACTCGGCGATGTAGATCACCACCTCCTGATCCGTAAGTTTAGAGAATATGGAGGTAATGCAACGCGCAAGAGCAGTTTTTTCGCCCGAGTCCTTTGGAATTGCAAAACCGTCCCCATATTGCGGCAGCTGTTCTTTGGCAGCGGTCATCCATTCTTCGACGGATCGGGAATCAGGGCCGAACTTCGCTTCCGCAGTCGATTGAGTCTTCACAATGAAAATCCTCTGCTTGCTCTGCTCACTTCGGGGCAAGTCGCCATGTGCATGTTACCGCTCTCCTGTTGAGGAGATCTTCAGCCGCGCACACAGCAACCGCATCAGCGAGAAGAGTCTGAGCCTCACGGACTGGCTTTGATACCTCTGCTGATCGCCGGTGCAACCTGCGGTCATGCCGCCGGTAAAACCCACCCCGCAATAGCCGGACCGCGCCATCGCCAAATCATCACCAAATCCCGAAGGAAGTCTGATCGAGCCCAAACCCCAAAATCCGGAGAAGGCCAGGTTCACCCCACAGCAAGCAGCGTGCGCCTAAAACCACATCAACA
>CAZHTJ010000124.1:0-9106 GCA_964535525.1 uncultured Acidobacterium sp.
TGTAATCGCCCAGCGCGTACTTCTCCACTTCATCCAGAAACGGCCGCAGCGCCGCCGCCTGCGTCGGAAGCTTGTGGAAATACCACGCCGTCGCCGCAAACGTCGGCAGCGCCAGCGCGTACGCCTGATCCACCCCAGGATTCCGGTTCGGCTCATCAATCGAGTTGTCGAAGGCAAGAATCTGCGAAAGCAAAATAATTCCGTTCAGATCCACGCCCTGCAGATCCGCCGCCAGCACCGCCGACCGCGGCGTCCCGTAGCTCTCCCCAAATAAATATTTCGGCGAATTCCAGCGTTCATACTTCGTCAGAAATTTGCGGATGAAATGATTGAACGCCTGCCCATCCGGGTCGATCCCATAAAACGCCTTGCCTCTGTCCTTCCCAAACGTCCGGCTGAATCCCGTACCCGGCGCATCGATAAACACAAGATCGCTCGCATCCAGCAGCGAATATTGATTAGCGACCACCGAATACGGCGCACCCACCTGATGCTCTACATCGGGCAGCACGATCCGCTTCGGTCCAAACGTGCCCATGTGCAGCCACATCGTCGCCGAGCCAGGCCCGCCGTTGTAGATGAACATCACCGGACGGCGCGTCACGTCCGCCGTGTCCTTCTTGAAATACGCGACATAAAAAATGCGCGCGGTCGGCGGCGCTTCCGCCGGATCCGTCGCCGCCTTCACGCCTGCATCCGGCAACAAACTGCCATCGAACGCCAGCGTCGCGTCCTGCTGATCCGTCGCCCCCACCGTGATCGTTCCTGCGACTGCTCTATAGGCGACCGCCACCCCGCCAATCGTCACCGACCCCTCAGTGATCGAGTCCGGCGCTGCGACGGTCGACGCCCCACCCGATGCCCCACGCGTCTCGCCGCCCTTCTCCGCAGGTTTGTCCTGCGCCAACAAAATTGTGCCAGTGGCTGCTACCAATAGCGCGAACATCCCCAGCCTTCTCTGCGAAACGAAAGCCATTCTTCACCTCACTTTTTTGCAGTGAAACCGAGTATAACGTCACCCGATGTGGAGTTCCTGATTCAAGTGCCTGATTCAACAATCGCAACGCCCAGCAGGATGTATGGGAACGCATCCTGCCCGCAATCGCGCATCTAAGCAATCTTTGCATGACGAATTCCCGTTAACCGCCGTCTAACTACCACGAACGTTTCGTTGTCCCCGGATTGCCGTGCCTGGAAGCTCTGCTCTGCCTCATTTGTAATTTTTGCTAAAGAGGTCCCCCATGCGTTTGCCCTCCATCCCCCGGCTGTCAGGCCTGTTTGCCGCTGCGTTCCTCTTCGCGAACCTTGCCTCAGCCCAGCAACCCACCAACCGGATCCTCCAGGAAATCGACGCCCGCTCCGCCACAGCCCTTCCCGGCACGGTCAATCCACGCATTGCCGCCGGCTCCGACATCGGCAGACTCGAGCCCGCCACCCCCATCGAGGGCGTCACCCTCTACTTCCAGCTCTCACCGGAACAGCAGGCTCAACTCGACGCGCTCATCCAGGCCCAACAAACTCCGGGCTCAGCCGAATACCACGCATGGCTCACGCCCGCCGAGTACGCCAGCCGCTTCGGTCTGAGCGACAGCGACCTTGCCACCGTGGAGAACTGGCTGCAATCCCAGGGCTTCAACGTCGAGCGCGTTTCCAACAGCCACACCAGCATCACCTTCTCCGGCACCGTTGCCCAGATCGAAGCCGCGTTCCAAACCGAGATGCACCGCTACCAGATCGGTGCCGAAACCCACTTCGCCAACGCCACCGATCTCGCTATCCCATCGGCTCTGCTCGGCGTGGTGCGCTCCGTCCGCAATCTTGACGACTTCCGCCCGACGCCCCAGTTCCGGCCCTCGCCAGCGAGCTTGCAGCCCGCCTTTACATCGGCCCAGTCCGGCGACCACTTCCTCACACCCGACGATGTCGCCACCATCTACGACATCAACGCTGCTTACAACTCCGGCTACAGCGGCTCCGGCCAATCCATCGCCATCGTCGGTCAGTCGGAAATTGTCGCCGCAGACATTACAGCCTTTCAGTCCGCAGCCGGTCTCACCGTCAAGGCCCCCAACATCACCCTGGTCCCTGGTTCCGGCACCGCCGCCATCTCCACCGGCGATGAAGCCGAGTCGGATCTCGACCTTGAATACTCCAGCGCCATGGCCCCCGGAGCCACCATCGATTTCATCTATGTTGGCAATAACCAGAACTACAGCGCCTTCGACTCACTCCAGTACGCCGTCGACTACAAAGTTGCGCCCATCGTCAGCATGAGCTACGGCCTCTGCGAATCCGGTCTGAGTTCCTCCGACTACTCCACCCTCGAAGGCATCATGGAACAAGGCGCCAGCCAGGGCCAGACCGTCGTCGCAGCCTCCGGCGATTCCGGCTCAACCGCCTGTTACAACCCGACCACAAAAAATCCCGTGACCGCCGCCATGGAAGTACTCGCCGTCAACTACCCTGCCAGCAGCGCTTATGCCGTCGGTGTCGGCGGAACCGAATTCCCCGCCGCCGACGTCGCCGCAGGCAACACCACGTACTGGAAGTCCGCCAGCGGCAGCGACGTCATCGGCTCCGCGCTGTCCTATATCCCCGAACAGGCCTGGAACGATGACAGCGCCGCCATCGGCCAGCAATATGGCGCGCAATACGCGCTCTCCTCCGGTGGCGGCGGCGTCAGCTCCCTCACCTCGCGCCCCAGTTGGCAAACCGGCGTTCCCGGCATTCCCTCTGGCAATTTCCGTCTCGTGCCCGATGTCTCCCTCGCATCCTCCCCCGAGAACGCGCCCTACCTCTACTGCACCAGCGATACCTCGGCGTGGAGCACCGGACAAAAAGCCAGTTGCAACTCCGGCTTCCGTGACTCTTCCACCCAGGACCTCACCGCCGCCGGCGGCACCAGCTTTGCCACACCCATCTTTGCCGGTATGCTGGCGATCATCGCGCAGAAGGAAAACTCCAGCGGCCTCGGCGTAGCCAACAAAAACCTCTACTCCCTCGCCGCCAACGCATCCACCTACGCCTCCGCCTTTCATGACATCACCAGCGGCGGCAACAACTGCACCGCGGGATCGAGCTACTGCGTCTCTCCAGCAACCGCCGACTATCTCGCCGGCACCGGCTATGACGAAGCCACCGGCCTCGGCTCCGTCGACTTCAACAATCTGCTGAACGCGTGGACCAACACCACCACCGGCGGTGGCGGCACCGGCACCGGCAGCGGATCCTTCACCTTGTCCGCCACCAGCGTCACCGTAGCCCAGGGCAGCTCCGCCGCTTCCACCGTCACCGTCCTCTCCCAGAATTCCTACGCCGGAACCGTCGGCTTCAGCGTCACCTCCACCAGCACCTCGCTCAACACCTACGGCTGTTACACCATCAACAACGCCGCTGTCGCCGCCGGTGCATCCACCGTCGCGACACTCACCATTTACACCTCGCAAAGCGCGTGCAGTGGCCTCTCCGGCGCGCATTCCTTCGCTCGTTCCGGCAGTACCACCCGCGCAGCCGCAACCCACGACAATCCGCCGCTGCACAGCACCCTTCCCATCGGCGCCGCCGCGCTCGCCGGAATTCTCTTCCTTGGCTTCCGCAAATCCAGAAAAGCTCTGGCTGCCCTGAGCTGTCTGCTTCTGGTTGCGACGCTCGGCTTCGCCGCCGGTTGCGGCAGCAGCAACGGCACTGCCCCCACCTCCGGCAGCTCAACCATCTCGACCGACGTACCCGCCGGCGCCTACACCCTCACACTCACTGGAACCGACACCACCACGAGCTCCATCACCGCCGGTACCACGTTGACCCTCACGGTCAATTAAGAAGACTCGAATGAAAGAGACGCGTTGTTTGAAGAAACCCTGATTCGGCCATCGCCTTGAAGGAAACTCCGGCAGTCGGTCCTGAAGGAAACTCCGGCGGTTTCTTGAAGGAAACTCCGGCAGTTGTCTTGAAGGAAACTCCGGCAGTTGTCTTGAAGGAAACTCCGGGGGTCGTTCTTGAAGGAAACTCCGGCGGTCGTTCTTGAAGGAAACTCAGGCATGCCGAAAGTACTCCTGGTTCCATTTCGGGCACATGCCGCAAAAACGCCCCCCAACCCGAAAACCGGGCGAACGCCAGGTTCACCCCATAGCAAGAAGCGTGATCCCCCGTCGCCCCAAAGTCCATAGGATTCGACTCTCAGTTCATTCCGAAAGTACTCCCCTGCTTCCATTTCGGGCCGAGCCCGCCGAACCCCCCAACCCCAAAACCGGGCGAACGCCAGGTTCACCCCATAGCAAGAAGCGTGATCCCTCGCCGCCCAAAAGTCCATAGGATTCGACTCTCAGTCCATTCCGAAAGTACTCCCCCGGTTCCATTTCGGGCACATTGCCGCAGAAACTCCCCCCCAACCCGAAAACGGACGAACGCCAGGTTCACCCCATAGCAAGAAGCGTGATCCCCCGCCGCCCCAAAGTCGATAGGATTCGACCCTCAGTTCATTCCGAAAGTACTCCCCCGGTTCCGTTTCGGGCACATTGCCGCCGAACCCCCCCAACCCCAAAACCGGGCGAACGCCAGGTTCACCCCATAGCAAGAAGCGTGATCCCTCGCCGGCCCAAAAGTCCATAGGATTCGACTCTCAGTTCATTCCGAAAGTACCACGCTGGTTCCATTGCGGGCACGTCTTTCACGGGCGTGCGGGCAAAGCCCAGCCGTGCCGCTAAAGATTGCCCGGACGGACCTGGCCGCTCAGGAACGGCTCTCGAAGGCATAGGCAGATCCTCGTTAAATTGAACTCGAGCGCTCAGCGGCTGACAGGATCCGAAGCACCGCAGTTTTCATCATTTTCTCCAGCGCCCCCAAAAAAGAATTGCCCCCCACCAAAAAAAACCTGTTAACCAAATCCCCGTATCTCCGTATTACTCGGTGCAAACAGAAACTCATCCCACCGAGGTAAGACCATGCAAACCGACGTAGTCGCCCTCATCGCCGTCTTCGGCACCATCTGCTTCATCACCTGGACCATCTTCTCCTCCGTGCGGAAGCTGCGCATGGCGCGCACCCAGGCCGATGTCCAGACCATCCTCCTCTCCCGCTTCGATTCCGCGCAGAACATGACCGCCTACGTCCAGTCCGACGCCGGCAAGCAGTTCCTCAGCGGCCTCCGCTTCGAGCATGAGTCGCCGTTCGCTCCCATGCTCGCCTGCGTACGCTGGGGCATTGTCATCATCTTTCTCGGTGCAGCATTGTGCATCCTCCGCGCCATGGGTGCGGTCGATTCTGACGCCATCGTCCCTGGCGTGCTGGCTCTCGCGCTCGGCATCGCCTTTGAGGTCGCGGCTTTCGTCTCCTGGTATCTCTATCGCTCCCTCGGACTCACCCAGCCCGATAACCACGCCTGATTCTTCAACCCGGAGTGGAACCGGACGCGATGCGGCGGCGTAGAACAGTGCATGGAACGAACTCCTGGGATCGTCAGCTTCGTCTTCGGGCATGCGCAAACTGGCGCCCTCGACGAGTCGTCCTTCCGCATCCTCTACGACGCCACATCGCGGCCGCTCCGGGCTTACCTGCTCCACGTTTGCCGCCGGCCTGACGTCGCTGACGATCTCCTCCAGGAAACGTACTGCCGCTACCTCATGCACGGACCGAACGATATGGACGAATCGCAAACACGCTCCTGGCTCTTCCGCGTCGCGACCAACCTGATCCACGATCGCGCCCGCAGCCGAGTGGATTCCTTCGTCCCCGAGATTCCGGAGCGCGGCCAGACCCCCGGCATGGAAACGCGCCTCGATGTTCGCTCCACCCTGCGCCAGCTCAAACCTCGCGAGCGCGAATTGCTGTGGCTCGCCTACGTCGAAGGCATGAACCACCAGGAGATCGCAGCCGCCACTGGCCTGCGCGCCCTCAGCATCAAAATTCTCCTCTTCCGCGCGCGCCGCAAAGCTGCCGGCCTGCTGGCCCCGCAAAATGCGCGGCAGAATGCGCGGCAGAAACCGCAAAAGGGGTTCGCATGAAATTCGCCCGCTGTGAGCATGAAGCCGATACCTCGCGCGCCGCGCGCACTGGCTTTTGGTCGGACGCCCTCCGCCAGCACGCCAAATCCTGCAACGCCTGCTCGGAAGCCGCCGCCGTCACCCAGGCCCTTCTCGAAGAATCTACGCGCATCCGCACAGAAAACCGCCCTCCCGCCGCCGCCCACACCTGGCTCGAAGCCCGCCGCCGCACCCGCCTCCATCTGCGTCACCGCGCTCTCTTCTGGTTCCGTGCCTTGCGCACCCTCACCCTCATCTACGTGCCCGCACTCCTCATCTGGGCGCTCTCGCATCATTCTGCGCCCGTCCACGAACCCTGGAAGCCCTCCTTCCGCTCCGACTTCGCCTCCATCCTCACCGGTCCGGCCGTGCCCTTCGCCCTCACCGGCGCTCTGCTCGCGGCCCTCTGCATCACCATGGGATCCTGGTATCTCCTGCGCGAAGCGCGCACTCCCCTGCAGCACGGCGCTACTCGATAGGCTCATCAAGCACAACAATTTCCTCAGATTCGCGTCCAATTCGACAAGCAGAACTCCGCCCGCCTCTTCCGTCTTCAGTCCTGCATTTCACCCGTGGGAGTTTCCATGCCAACAAAACGAATTTTCTCAGTCTCCTTTCTCTTCGCCATAGCGATCGCCCTCGTCCCCGGCCACACCTCCGCCCAAACCTCCATCGCCCTCAGCGGCTACGGCGCCTTCAACGGTGCAACCACGGCTAACGGAACGAAACAGAGCCCCGCCAATCAGGCCGGCGGCCTCTTCGAGCTCCGCCACACCTCCAACCCCATCCTCGGCTTCGAAGCTACCTACTCCTTCAACCGCGCCAACCAGACGTACACCAGTCAGCCTGGCGCTTGCCCCGCATTCGGCTGCTCCTCCTCGACGGAATCCGTCAGCGCCAACGCCCACGAAATCACCGCCGACTGGGTCCCCTCGGTCCACATCGCCAATGTCCGGCCCTTCGGCGTCCTCGGTGTCGGCCTTCTCCTCGACGTCCCCAGCAACAGCCAGGCCACGGTCACCACCACAACTCCTTGCGAGCCCTGTGCTACACCCGGAGTCACCACCACCACCACCACATCCACATCCCCCACCAGCACCTCCACCAAACCCGTCTACGTCTACGGAGCCGGCCTCGACTGGGGTCTCCTTCCCCACATCGGCCTCCGCCTCCAGTACCGCGGCAACCTGTACTCCGCACCCAATGTGACGAAGCTCTTCTCCTCCACGGACACCTTTACCCACACCGCCGAGCCGGTGATCGGCATCTACTTCCGCCTTTGAGCCTCATCTACCCGCCAAACCGAGGATTGGCGGCCTTCTTCCACCTTTGATTTACAACGCGATGACTGTCGTTTCGCCACCCCTGTACCCCCAGTGACTCCGCACGGTACGCTTTTTAACTCTTTTGTTCCAACCCCTTGCCAGACATCCTTTTTCCCTTCCCTTTGACTCACAAATCCGCATACTGGAGTTACGACGGGCCAACCCCAGTCCCCGAGGTAGCGGATGAAAGTCTTTGCCACAGTTCTCTCGTTTGCCCTTGCACCGAGCATCGCCCTGGCGCAGCAGCCGCAGCATCCCATTTGTCAGCCGCCACCGCCTCGCACCACCGCCCCCCTCCAGAACTCCGCCTTCACCACCGTCCGCGCCGACCTGCTCTCCGGCAACCGTCAGCAGGCGCTTACCGAAGCCGAGGCCATCCTCGAAGCCCACCCCGGCAACGCCGAGGCCAGCTTCATGATCGGCACCCTGCTCCTCGACTACGGCAAGCCCCAGGAGGCCCTCGTCTGCTTCCGCAACTCCCAGGCCGCCTGGCCAGGCAGCACCGACGTCCACGCCGCCCTCCTCGAGGCCTACGCCGAAACCGGCGACCGCAAAAACCGCGACATCGAGCGCGCCATCCTCCACGGATACCACGCCGACGGCCATCACCCCACCGCCGCCAGAACAACCGGTATCGTTATCGAACGATTCCATGCCGGCGAAAAGACCATCGAAGCCACCGAATACTTCGAACCTCAGGGCCCTGACCACGTCTGGTACCGCTTTACCGAACTCGACGACAAAGGCGTCGTCCTCGGCTCCTACGCCTTCGCGGCCGACGATGCGGATCAGCTCGCGTATCGTCAAGAGCATCCCGACGTCGTCGGCTCAACTCTGCACCGCTATGCGCTCGAAAGCTTCTTCGCCGGCGCCTCGTCCACCATCGGCGCCATCGACGGCGCGCCCACCTACGACGACTTCCGCACCCGCATCGTCAGCGTCCTCCAGGCCGAGAACTCCACCGCCAGCGTCTCCGCACCACACTAATCCGCCTGACTTCTGTGCTCTGCGCCCGGTGCCCGTTGCCCTGTGAACTGTACCCTGCACCCTCCACCCTGTACCCTGTACTGATGGACGCCAGCGAAGCCCACGAACTTCAGGAGCAGCACGAACAAGCAGCCGGCGAGCCCACCCTCCGGCCGGTCGGCTTCACCATCAGCGTGCTCGCCGTATTCGTCGCCATCGTCACCGTGATGGGTCATCGCACCCACACCCAGGCCGTCCTCTACCAGAACAAGGCCACCGACGACTGGAATCTCTACCAGGCCCACAAAATCCGCCAGTACGACACTCAGCTCATCACCGACCTGCTCGCCACTCTTCCCATCCGCGACCAGGCCGCCGCCGATAAGATCACCGACGGTTACAAAACCCACCTGCAGAAATGGAACCAGGACCTGGCCGAATCCGAGAAGACCGCGCGCGAGGACGAGGAAGAAGTCCACAAAGCCGAACACCGTGCCGATCGCTTCGACCTCGGCGAAGCTCTCCTCGAAATCGGCCTCGTCGTCTGTTCCGTCACCCTGCTCACGCGCCAGCGCAGCTATTGGTACCTCGGCATCGCCTTCGGACTTGCCGGCGTCATCGCCGCCCTCCTCGGCTTCCTCCATTTCGGTTGACGCCGAGAGAACTCCGTCCCTGCACACGATGTCATTGCGACCTGGACCTGCTGGCTCGCCACCATTGAAGCCCAGGATCTCGCCCAACTCCCGGACAAAAAAAGAAAAAATCTGTTCGCCCGCCCGCCGCCCGCATCCTCTCAAC
>CAZHTJ010000125.1:0-6588 GCA_964535525.1 uncultured Acidobacterium sp.
ACCAAAACCAGGGCAATGTGGATGGGCAGCTGGCGGGGCGGCTGAAGGAGTTCAGTGAGGGGCTGGCGGCGTTCTGGACGGACATGGGGGACCAGGCGGAGGACATCGTGCTGGTGACGATGTCGGAATTTGGGCGGACGTGCCGGCAGAATGGGACGGGGGGGACGGATCACGGGCACGCCAACGTAATGTTTGTGCTGGGCGGACCGGTGCAGGGTGGAAAGGTGTATGGTCGGTGGCCGGGGTTGTCGCCGGAGCAGCTATATGAGGGGCGGGATTTGGCGATCACGACGGACTTCCGGCAGGTGCTGGGCGAGGCGGCGTACAAGACGCTGGGGGCTCGTAATCTGGAGGTTGTGTTTCCGCATTGTGGCTTGCAAAGGAGGAACTTCCTGAACATACTTCAAGTATGAGTTGAAGGAATCAGGGGAGTTAATATCCGTTTTATTAGCCGGTAGCCGGTAGCCTGTTGCCTGATCCGATGAAGACCTGGTAGCCCAGCCAGGGGTAGCCGGGTTTTTCATTTTGGGCGCATGTGGAAAACGGCCGGTTCACCACAGAGGGCGCGGAGGGCACGGAGAAAACAAGCGCGAGATGACGTTGCGCGCACGGTGGTGCGGGGCGAGGGAGATATTCACAGTTTGATCCCCACCCAAAGTGCTATTGTGTCGAAAAATCCCTGGTGAAATGCTGTGAGGCACGTGGGTTGTGCGGCGCGATGGGGCGCGGCAAGACCGCGCCTGGGCAAGCATCTCTCGAGGAGCTGAAACCGTCTCATGAAGCCAGCGTGGTTCGCCGCTTTCGCATTGCCAATCCTTTGCACGTCCTTCGCTTATCCGCAAGCCACTCCGCCTGGCCCTTCCTCAGGGGACAACTCCACAATCGCGAAAGCGGGGAACGCGCCCGATGTCCCGGGCACGGAAGCGGATGCCGCAGCGGCGCCGATGAGCAAGGAGGCGACCGAGATTGCGCCGAAGACGGCGGGGATGGTGCAGGAGGTCGGCGAGGCGGAGCTGAAGCAGAGGCTGACCGGGCGTCCGCTGTTTTTGCGCGGGCTGTGGCTTGGCGAGACGCTGCACTTCAACATGAATGGGGAACTGGTAGGGCAGTCGCCGAAGGGTTCGTTCACCCTGTGCGGGGTGTTCGTCGACCATGTGCGGGTGACGAAGAAGACGGTGGAGCTGGAGGGGGTTCGGTTCGGGATTCACTTTGAGGGCGAGGCGCCGTGGGATCAGCAGGCGACATCGTTTGACAGGATTCAGATCACGCCGAAGAAGAAGCATCAGGAGATCGTGATCGACCGGCAGCTGGTGGTGGTGCCGAAGAAGAAGAAGGACGAGAAGACAGCAGGAAGGAAGAAGCCGGAAGCGGCGGGTCCTGGGGTTGGGGCGACGCAGGTGGCGAGTGCGGCACCGGGGAGTTCGGATGAGGGGGCGGCTGCGACGAGCGCTTCGGATTCCGCTGCGCAGACACAAAGACCGGTTGCGAGCGCGGCACCTGCGACGACGGTCGCGATGGCGAATGGGAAGGAGCTGCCGCCGGGAGCGACGACTTCGCCTGCGGAGTCGGCGGAGCATTTAAGGACCGCGCTGAACAAGATTTTTGCGCCGGAGCTGGACGGGAAGATGATTTCCGAGATGCCGGACTACTGGCAGTTTTTCTATCAGGCGCAGCAGTCGCACAAGTGGCTGGAGCCGACGGATCAGACGCTGGTGCATCCTGGGCCGGGCGTGGACGGGCCGAAGATTGTGAAGAACGTGGTGCCGGCGTCGAACGATTACGCGCAACATGGCGAAGTGGCGGGCGTGGCGAGCTACAAGGTGATTTTGGATCCGGCGGGGAAGATTCTGGCGGTGGCAGTGTATCGGCCGATTGGGTTTGGGCTGGATGAAAGTGCGGTGGCGGCGCTGGAGAAGTCGACGTTTGCGCCAGCGGTGAAGGATGGGAAGCCTGTTCCGTCGGTGATCGACGTGGCGGTGAACTTCAGGATTTATTCGAAGCGAACGGCGGCGGGTGCGCCGGACCCAGTGGCGAGCGATCCCAGCGTTTCGCCAGTGACGGGCAAGGCTGCTCTGCCGGGGATTTATTCGGCGCAGGCTGCGGCCCAGGCGCAGAACCAGCCGCAACAGTAGAAGAAACCTCTGACATAGCGACGTGAGACGAGCGCGCCGCCCGTGGCGGTGTGGGCGGGTATGATTGCGTGAAATCCCTGGCGGGTTCGACCGGAGCCGGGGGCCACGGAAGGATGAGAGATGATCGCCCGCGTGTGCCGTGCCGCTGCTGCGTGTTGTCTGGGAGCGACGTTCGGCGCGTTGTGCGCAGCGCAGGAGGCGAGTGGTCCGCCGGGAGCGACGCCGAGCGTGCAGGTGAATGTGAACCGGGTGCTGGCGCCGGTGGTGGTTCGCGATCGGGAGGGGCACACGGTTGGGGATCTGCAGGAAAGGGATTTCACGGTTCTGGATGACGGCAAGCCGCGGGCGGTGTCGGGATTCCTGGTGGAAAGGCATGCGCCGGCGGGAGGCGGCGGGCAGGGAGGCAATGTTGCGAATCCGGCTGGCGGCGGGAGCGGCAAGGGGGCAGCGGCGGCGACGGGATTGCCGGATCGGGTCACGGTTTTTCTTTTCGACGATCTGCACATTGCCGCCGAAGATTTGTCGCGGGTGAAGAAGGCTGCATCGGGAGTGCTGGCCGAGTTGGTGACGGGCACGGATGTGGCGGCGGTGGTTTCACTGTCGGGGGCGGTGAACAGTGGGCTGACGCGGGATCGGGAAAAGCTGCAGGCGGCGCTGACGGATGTGCAGGCGAGGGGTCCGTACCGGACGGATAAAGGCGAATGTCCGAAGATCGATTATTACCAGGCGGACCTGATCGTGAACAAGAACGACTCGACGGCCCTTGATGCCCTGACGCGGGAGGTGCTGAACTGCAACCCAGGCATCGATCCGCAGCGAGACCTCGAAATCGCGCGAAGGCAGGCCGATTCAATGGCGCGGCAGGCGCTGGCGATGGGGCGGCAGGATATCCAGACGACCTATGCGAATCTTGGAGAATTTGTGCGCAGGATGACGAAGCTGCCGGGACAACGGACGCTGGTGGTGGTGTCGCCGGGCTTTGTGCCGCTGGAGGCGGACGCGCTGATGCAGGAGTCGCAGGTGATCGAGATGGCGGCGCAGGCGAATGTGACGATCAGCGCGCTCGATGCGAGAGGGCTTTACACGACGGAGCTGGACGCGAGCCAGCACAGTCCCGATCTGAAGACCCAACAGCCGCAGGGGGACTATCGGCGCACGGGAATGATGATCGCGGGGAATGCGATGGGAGCGTTGGCCGATGGGACTGGAGGGACGTTCTTCGACAACAGCAACGATCTGGCGGGGGGATTCAGGAAGGTGGCGGAGGCGCCGGAGGTGGTGTATGTGCTGGAGCTATCGCTGGACGGGGTGAAGGCGGACGGGGCGTATC
The DNA here is from genome assembly GCA_964535525.1 of uncultured Acidobacterium sp. Taxonomy (GTDB): domain Bacteria; phylum Acidobacteriota; class Terriglobia; order Terriglobales; family Acidobacteriaceae; genus Palsa-343. The sequence continues at coordinate 3,463 of CAZHTJ010000125.1, forward strand.
ACAAGCTGAAGGTGAAGGTGGATCGCGAAGGGGTAGAGGTGCAGGCGCGGCGAGGCTACTTTATGGCACGGGCGGAGAAGAAGAAGGAGTAGCACGAGCCGGATTCATTGCGGTGGCGTCTGGGCGGGGGCATCGGGGCTGGGCGGATTCTGGCCGGGGAGGATGCGGACGGTGGATGCGAAGCGATGGTAGTTGACGAAGACGGTGTCGTTGAGCCACTCGGTGGGCGCGTCGTCGGCGATGGTCTGAGCTGTGGGGACGGCGGTGGACCAGGCGACGCCGTGGATGGGACAGATGAAGGTGGCGTCGCCGATTTGCACGGGGCCATATTGGACGAGGATGGCGGCGCGGTTCAGGGATTCGCTTTTGAGGTCGGCTTCGATGGTGATGCGGAGGATGGTTCCGGTGGCGGGATCGATCGAGATCGAGCCGTGATACTGCGAGGCGGTGCGGAGAATGGAGATGTTGGGACCGCCGCCGGGCCTGGTTCCGATGGAGGAGATGCCGCGTCGGCCGCCGTTGGGCGCGTCGTAGGTTTCGGCGGGAAGCTGGTGCTGGAGGGAGCTGATGACTTCGAAGTGGGAAGCGGCGCGGGGGACGGCATATTGAAAGACGGCGGCCTGGCCCTGGGGAGTTTGCTCCCAGCGGCTCCAGGAGATTTTGCCCTGAGCGGTGTCGGTGAGGATCATGGCGAGAGTGGCGCCGAACTCGCCGCCGGAGATGAGTCCACCTTGCTGTTGCCAGAGGGCGGAGTGGCGGCCTGGGATCTGACTTTCACGCTCGTCGCGGATGGAGATTTCGCGGCTGGAGCGGTCGACAAGGTGCAGGCCGGCGTGCGATGGCCACTGTCCTTTGCTGACGACGTAAGGGCCGTCGTCGTAGTGAAGAGTGGTGCGGGTGGCGAGGAAGTCGGGCAGGCGGGGCAGAGTATCGACGACATATTGATGAGCGGCGTTGAGGATGCGCTGCTGCGTGGCGGCGTCGGGTGCCGGGGTGGAGAGCAGCTCGCCGGGCGGGGGATCGAGGAACGCGGATCGATCGGCGAGCAACTGCAGGGCGGGAGCGACGGCGGTGCCGATGAAGTGAGCGCCGAGGCGGTCGAGGGTGGTTTCGGTGAGGCGCTCGGTCAGGTCTATGCCGGCGAGCTGGCGGACGATGTCGGCGTCGGACTTGCGGGCGGCGATGTCTGCGGTGAGGGCTTGATCGAGTTGCGCGACGGTGACGCGCTTCGCCGCGATGGCGGAAATCGGGGTCGCTGCGAGAATCCCAAGAACGAGCCAACGGTACACGGCGCGCAACTCCCTCCGGGCTTGCGGGCAACCCCCGGCCATGATCTCACTTCCGGGGAGGGGGCGCTTGATGCGTCGGGGGTAGTGGAGCGATTCGCGCGGGGGATGCTACAGCCGGACGATCGAGGCGGCGGCTGAGGTTGCTGACGTCGGTGAAGAATGGAAAGGGGTGCGACGCGCGGCACTGGTAGAGATCCAAGATTGAAAAGGCCCTGGATTTTGCCTGGGCCTCTTGTTGAGCGGGGAAATTGCGGGCGAAGGGATCAGGAGTAGGGCAGGTCGATGCGGAAGAGGGTGCGGAAGCCGTCGGGCAGATGCGTGGTTTCGACGGCGATGCGTCCGCCGTTTTTCTCGGCGAGGTCTTTGGCGACCCAGAGGCCGATGCCGGTGCCGACGTCGCCCTTGGTGGTGAAGAAGGGATCGAAGATACGGGGAAGGTTTTCGGGCGGGATGCCTGCACCGTCGTCGCGAATGGAGATGGAGGCGATGGCATCGACGCGGATGATATCGATCTGGACGCGGCCGCCGGTTTCGGGAAGGGCGTCGCAGGCGTTGGAGACGATGTTGGTGAGAATCTGGCGGAGGTCGTCGGCGGGGATGGCCAGGCTGAAGTCGGTGGTGGGACCAACGGCGATTGAGGCGCCACGCGCGGTGCAGCGGGGCTCAAACATGGCGACGACGCTGTCGATGATTTCGATGACGCTGACCGGACCGGGAGCGGAGCGGGAGCGCACGAAGGTGAGGGTGCGGCGGGCGATGGCGCCGAGGCGCGCGAGCTCCTGATCGGCGCGCTCCAGATACACGCTGGTTTCGGGGGAGAGGTTTGGGTCGGATTTTGCGAGATAGATGAGGTTGGTGACGGCCTCGAGGGGATTGTTGACCTCGTGGGCGATGGTGGCGGAGAGGCGGCCGATGGCGGCGAGTTTCTCGGAGCGGACGAGAGCGGCTTCGGCGTTCTTGCGTTCCGTGATGTCGATGGTGACGCCGTGCCAGATGCTGGGGTTGGCGGCGGAGGGAGTGCCGCGGCTTTCGAGCCAGTGGAGCTCGCTGTTGGGCCAGCGGACGCGGAACTCGACGCGGAAATTTTTGCCGACGGAGGTTGCGGCCTGGACGGTTTGGATGACGCGGTCGCGATCCTCGGCGAGGATGAAGCTGGTCCAGTCGTCGGAGAGGCTGGTTTCGGAGTAGGGGCGGCCGAAGATTTGGGCTCCGCCCTCGGCCCACTCGATTCGGCCCAGAGTTGCGTCGTGCATCCAGGCGGCGGAGTTGCTGGCCTGCTGAGCTTCCATGAGGGCGTTGGTGCGGACGCGGAGAGAGGCCAGTGCGGCGCGGAGGTCGCTGCTGGTGACGCGCTGGCGATCGCAGAGGAAAGCGATGAGGGTGCCGATGGCAAGGATGACGATGGTGTAGAGGAGGGATTGCGGGTCCAGCGAGAACCAACTGTTGCGGGCGAGGGCGAGGTGGTTGAAGAAGAACGCGGTGAGGGCGACGGAGACGAGGCCTGGGCCGATGCTGGTGAAGAGCGTGATGCCGGCGACGAAAACAAAGCTGAGGGCCAGAGGCGTGCCGCGCAGCGCGGGCGTATGCAGGGTGAAGGTGACGCCGATCCAGGGAAGAATGACGGCGGCGATATAGCCACAGATTTGCAGGAACAGACGCGAGCGGCGGGATGCGCCGGATCGTGAGGGGTGGGTCAAAATTGCGGCCTCGTGCAACGGATCGCGTCCGGGGAGTGAGAACCCTGGGCAACCGGCGGCGATGCGTGATGACAGGATACACAGAGAGTAAAGGGGGCAGGGCGGAAGGAATCAGAGAAGAGACAACACTTTCGTGGCAG
>CAZHTJ010000125.1:6688-8585 GCA_964535525.1 uncultured Acidobacterium sp.
GCGCACAAGGGGATGTTTTCGGAGAGGCCGTGGGTGGGAAGGAGCGAGGAGTCGAGGGAATCGGAGGCGGTCCAGAGGCCGGTCCAGTAGTTGGGGAAGGCGCGCGCGAAGTTGGCGAAGGTCATGCGGCGGAGGAGAGCTTCGGCGGCGGGGCGATCGAAGGTGGCGAGGCCAAGGATGACGGGGCCGTTGAGGGCGTACCAGAATCCGCCGTTTTCGCGTGAGCCCTGGGGAGTGCCGGGGCGCACGACGGGCGTTTCAATCTGGCGCGAGCCGAGGGCTTCGCCGGTGAGGAGGCGATGGTCGAGTTCGGCGTAGAGGCGGCGCTTGCGGTCGGCGGGGAATTCGGGAATGAGCAGGGTGAAACCCTGGGGTTCGAGCCACATTTCTTTTTCGCCGATGGGCTCGTTGAACCAGGCATACGCACGGCGCGGAAAGGCGCGGTCGCCGAGGTCGCGGAGGTAGGCGTCGCGGAGTTGGGTGCGGTATTCGCGGAGCGCGGCGATGAACTCGGTGGCATCGGCGAGACTGGCTTTGTCGAGAACTGACTCGAGAGCATTGGCGAGATCGCCGAGGATGACGATGGCCATGGCGGAGTTCATGTGGCTTTCCGAGGTGGTGAAGACGTCGTTGTAGGGATGGTCGGAGGGCCACCAGCCGAACATGTCGTTCCAGTCGGAGTTCCAGCGGAGGACGATGCCGTGCGTGCCGACGCCGACGCGGTCGCGGAGGAAGAGGAAGGCCTGGCGGACGTGGGTGAGTCCGGTGTCGCGTCCGGAATTTTCGAGCGGGTAGTAGCCGATGGGCTCGGTGAGGATGGTGGGGTCGCGGGTGACGCGGAGATATTCGGCGAGGAGGAGGAAGAGGTAGAGCTGCTGATCGCTGGTTTGCTGTGCGCCGGAGGGGGAAAATCCGAAGCCGCGGTCGTTGAGCATGATGTTGCCGTCGGGGAGGGTGCGCTTCATGATGAAGCGGAGGGTGGAGCGGGCGATGGCGGGGTTGGTGTGGCAGAAGGGGAGGGCGTGCTGGGCCTGGTCGCGCATGGAGCCGACCCAGCCCCATTGGTAGTCGTAGACGGTGCCCTGGGGGATGATGGTTTCGTCGTAGTACTCGCGCCAGGTGGCCATTTGCTCGAGGACGGCGGCGTTCCAGCGTATTTCTCGGCGGAGGGTCGGGTCGGGTTCGTTGGCGAAGGCGGGGAGTTTTTCGCGCCATGCTGTGGCGAAGGCGGAGGCGGTGCGGTCGAGGGTGGTGAATGAAGGCGGGAGCTGGGCGACGAGTGTGGGGATTTCTGAAGGCTCGCGTGTGTAGCCGATGATGAAGGCGAGGTCGCGGGTTTCGCCGGGCTTAAGCGGGGTATTGGAGGACACCCCGAGCCAGGATTGGAGCGCAGCCGGATCGGTGGACTCTTTGCGGGCGAAGATCCGGAGATTTGTATCCACCGCGTGCACAAATAAGGTTGGCGGGAACTGCTCGACGCAGGACATCTGGCCGGGAGGCGGGAAAGTAAGGCGGCGTTTGGGTTGCGGGCTGAAACTGGCGAGGAGGACGTTGCCGATTTTGTCTGCCAATTCGGGCTTGTAGGCCACGACCTCGAACTGTACTTTGTCCCAGGGAGCGAAGATGGTCTGGTAGTTGGCGAGGATGGATTCGTCGTACACGAGGGTCAGCGGAGCTGAGCCGGTGTTGTGGAGGCGGACTTCGACGAGGAAGGCGGAGGTGCCCTCGTTGAGTTTCGCGGAGGGGGCGACGGAGATGCGGCGGGTGATGGAGAGCGCGGGGGTGACGGCGTATTCGTAGCGGGTGAAGCCGACGCCGAAGGTTTTGATAGCGGTCGCAGCGGCGGGGGAATCGAGGCCGATGAGGGGGTAATTTGTGCCGTTGACGGTTACAGATG
>CAZHTJ010000126.1:0-8317 GCA_964535525.1 uncultured Acidobacterium sp.
CAGCTCCCAGCTCCCAGCTCCCAGCTCCCAGCTCCCAGCTCCCAGCTCCCAGCTAGCGGCTAGCCGCGATCGCCTGATCCAGCATCGAGTACAGACTCTTGAAGTCCGTGATCTGTTTGAACCCATGCGTGGTCACCACCCACGCCGTCGGCGTTTCATTGATCCCGATCCGGTTCCCCAGAGACTTGTCCGCGTTCACCTCCGCCGTCAACGTCCCCTGCGGATCAACGACGAATGGCAGCGCCACCCCATGCTGCTGCGCAAATTTCTGTGTAAATTTCAGCAGATCGTCCTTCGATTCGATGCTCGCCTGGCTCGCAAACACAGCATTGCGATAATCGTCGCCCAGCTTCTTCGACTTCGTATCGAACCAGCGCGCATTCACCGCAGCCTGGAAACTCCAGATGTGCTGCGGCAGCGGAAAATCGTGCCGCACCCAGGCCACGTGATACTTCTCCACCGCCTGCATGATCACCGGATTGTCCATCGCACAGCTCGGGCATTCCAGATCGGCAAACTCCACGATGGCCACTTTCGATCCCGCTGGCGGATGCAGCGCCGACGTGTCTTTCGGCTGCATCGGCGTCTGCTGCTGCGCCGAAGCCGTCATCGCTATCAACAAACCCATTCCGAACAAAGCAATTTTGTGCATTCCAACCATACTTCCACTTTAACTTGTCATCCCGACCGCAGCGAAGCGGAGCCGAGGGACCTGCTTTAACTTGTCATCCCGACCGAAGCGCAGCGGAGCGGAGGAACCTGCTTTTGCCTTGCGCGGCCCTTACTTCATTGCCGCCCGGAACTTCAGCGCCACATACCCCAAATAAACCAAATGAATCGCAATCGTCACCGCGTACGCGATCACCAGATGCCGATGTCCCATGTCTCCCATTGCTATCGTCCTCCTGCGATCTGCGCCTGCCCCGGCGCGAATTCCAGCGACTTCAAAGCCTCATCCTGCTCCGCCTTCTGCGCCCGATACTCCGACACATACCGCAGGCTCGCCACAAAAATCCCCCACATCAGCCAACCCGCCAGGTTCCACCACACCGCCGGCATCATGCTCGGATCGATCCCCGATCCCGGCGCGCCCCCAAACACCGGCGCAGGATGCTGCGTCCGCCACCATCGCGTCGACATATACACCAGCGGCACGTCGAGATACCCGAAGATCGCCATCACCGCCGCCAGCGTCCGCATCTGCGGCCCTGCGGCAAATCGCCGCAACAGCAAGTAGGCGACATAAATCAGCCACAGCACCAGCGTCGACGTCAGCCGCCTATCCCATGTCCACCAGATGCCCCATACCGCGCGTCCCCACAGCGACCCCGTCACCAGACCAATAAGACAGAAAACCACGCCCATCTCCGCCGAAGCTACCGCCAGCGAATCCGCCTTCATCGCCAGCGCCTGGTTGCGGTTTCTCACTGCCAGATACACCAGCGAGCAGCCGAGGTTGATCGCAAAGAAGAGTCCCATCCCCGCCCACGATGGAATGTGGTAGTAAAAGATCCGCTGCACGTTGCCCTGCGCCGAGTCCGGCGGCACCACGAACAAAGCAACATGAAAACCCTCCGCCAGCACGCCCAGCGTCACCAACAGCCACAACCAACGCCAAAATTTCATAACCTGCCCTTTCTGCCATTTCAACACGCAAACTTCGTCAGCGAGGCTTCTGGTTTGGCCCGGCCTGTGCTCCAGCCGCGCCGCCGTTATAGTCGAACGTGAATCGCACCTTCACCTGATCCACCGCAATTCCGTACGGAAACGCGCCGTACGGAGCAGACCCCGTAATCGCCGCCCACGCTGCCCGGTCCAGCGCCACCTTCCCCGAAGCCTGCTCGATCGCCATATTCGTTACACGCCCGTCCGTATGCACCCAGCAAACAATCTTCACCTCGCCCGGCGTCGACAAAGGTGGCCTGGACGCTGCCGGCAACACCGCCATCCATCGATCCCTGGTCCGGCTCGCCAGTCCCGTCAGATAACCCTTCAGATTTTCCCGGTCCTCGGAGGGCACATGATTCACAAAATCGACTCCCAGAGTCTGGGCCGTATCGGGTGCCGGTGCCGTATTCGCGGGCCCCTTTGGTGGAGTTGGAGGAGCCTTCTGCGCTCCTGCGACCTGCACCCCACCCACAGCAAGCAGCAACCCCAGAACCAGCATCCCGCCCCGCATCCGCTTCATCTTCAACCTCCGCGTCCCTTGCCACTTCACCATGCCCCAGGGTAGAACTATAAAACCATGGCCTGGATCACCCTCATCCTCGGCGCTCTGCTCATGGCCATCGGCATCGGCGGCCAGATCTTCGGCACCCACAAAACCTCCACCCTCGCCCCCGCCGACCGCCACATCCGCAAATGGATCTTCACCGTCGGCTCTCTCGTGGTCGGCCTCTGGGTTGTCGCCTTCTCCGCCGCCCGCTTCCTCCATCATCACCACTAGGCCCTAACCGCTGTCATCCTGACGCCGAGCATAGCGAGGTGGAAGGATCTGCGGTTGCTTGTTAGTGATGTAACACCAGTAACAGATCCGCCTCTAACGCCAGGGTAGCGAAGTTCTCGCCTCTCTCATCGTCGAACTCCACTTCGAAAAGTTCCCGTCCCAGCTTCTCCACCACCGTTCCAACTTGTCCTCTTGCCAGGTGTCTCGCCGGAACATCCTCCAGCAATGCCACTGCATCCATCCGCTTCGGACCCATTGCTTTCTCCTTACCAACCAACTACCAGCATGAAAGCCGACCAACTATGCATTATGGCCGAAGGCGTTCGCCTGGACGGCCAGTCCCTCACTCCGCATGCAGAATCACCTCGAACAGCATCAGGCACACCGTCGTAAAAATCACATCGTACGCGCCCAGCATTTTGATCCACATCACCGCGTCGCCTTCTCCCGTCAGAATCGCCGTCGCCGACATCACCATCGCCAGCAGCGCCGGGATAAAAATCGGAAACAGGATCAGCGGCAGTAACAATTCCCGGTTCCGCGTCCGGATCGACAGCGCCGCAAAGAAAACTCCGTTCACCATCAGCGCCCAGGTCCCCAACGGCAGCACCAGCAGCAAAAGCCACCCATTTCCCAGCGCATGCAGGTTGTAAAACATCACAAACACCGGCGCCAGCACCGCTTCCACCACCATCACAAACAGAAAATTCGCCAGCGTCTTGCCCAAAAACAGCGAAGCGCCCGGCGCCGGCGTCATCCGCAACGCATCCAGCACCTGATTCCGCAGCTCCCGCGCCCATGCCTGGTTCAGCGCGCTGACTGCCGCAAACATCGTCGCCACGCACAGAATCCCGCCCGCAATCTGCCGGCTCACCGCCCGGGTCGGATCGAACGCCAGGCTGAACAACACCACCACCAGCAACGCGAAGAACAGCATCGAGTTGATCGCGTCCTTCGACCGCCACTCCAGTTGCAAATCCTTTTTCAAATGCGTCAGGAAATAAGCCGCCTTCATCGCGATCTCTCCCTGCGCTCCGCCGGGTCGAAGCCTTCGCCTGTGCTCTGAGCTCTGTGCTCTGAGCTCTGTTTCGTAAGATCCGCCACCGTCGCCTTCGAAGCCCGCAAATAATCCGCCGGGCTCAGCACCACCTGCACGCCCCGCGTTCCCGCCGATACCGAAACCACATCGAACAGCTCCACCGTCTCATCCACGAAAACCGGAAAATCCTTCTTCGCCCCAAACACCGTCACGCCGCCGCGCACATAGCCGGTCAGCGGCTGCACCTCTTTGAGCGATACCATCTCCGTCTTCCGTGTCCCGGCCGCCGTCGCGAGCTTCTTAAAGTCCAGTTCCGCATCTCCGGGCACGCCCGCGAAAACATGCTCCCGCTCATGTGTCGAGCACAGCAGCGTCTTGAACACCTGCTCCGCCGGCAGCCCAATCTTCTCCGCCACAATCAGCGCCGAAAACTCCTCCGGATCCACCTCGTACTCGCGAATCTCATACTGAATCCCCAGTGAATCGAGGTACCGCGCCGCATTCGTTTTCGTCTTCGCCGGAGTCATCGCGCCGCCCCCACCGTCGCCGCAGCCAAACCCAAGCTACCGCGGGTCGCGTAGGGTCCCTCGTCCAGCGAAGCCACCGCCCCCGCCTCCAGCGTCAGCACGAAATCCGCGAGCGGCTCAGCCAGCTCCCGCTGATGCGTCGTCAGCAAAATCGTTCTCTGCTCCGACCGAAACGTCTCCAGCAGCCGCAGCATCTGGTGCGCGCTCGCAATATCCATGTTTGAGAACGGCTCATCCAGCAACAGCAACTCCGGCCGCGAAATCAACACCCGCGCCAGCGAAGCCCGCTGCTTCATCCCCTGCGAATACTGCCCCACCGGCCGCGCCAACACAGGATCGAGCCCCACACTCCGCAGCGCCTCCTCCGGCGCAACACACTCTCGCCCCCCGCTTTTCCCAGACCGATAAAGGCTCGCAAAATACCGCAGATTCTCGACACCGGAAAACTCGTCGTACAGCATCGTGGCGTGGCTCATGTAGCCGATCCGCTCCCGCGCCCCCATCGGATCCTCAGCTTCCGCGCCCGCCCCAAACACCCGCACCTTCCCGTAGCTCGGCTTCAGCAATCCCGCCAGCGTCCGCAGCAGCGTCGACTTCCCCGCACCGTTCGGCCCCAGCACCAGATAGCATCGCCCGCGCTCGAACTGCACCGACACCTTGCGCAGCGCCGCAAAAGTGCCGTACAGCTTCGATACCTCGTCGAACTCCGCGATGATGCTGGTCATAGCTCTGCGCAGCACACACCTGTGCTGCGAGTACGGAAACGTATTTCCCTCTACCCTAACCCCTGAACGCTGTCTCTGTTTTACTGTCCCGGCGCAGCCATCGCTGTATTCACCGGAGCGCCCGCCGTCTTCTGTTGCGCCGGCGCATACTTCGAAGCGCACTTCGCTTGTAGCTGTGTCGCGTGGAACACGCCATCCCGCCCAAACGTCCCAATCGCCAGCGCCTGGCTGTTGTCTTTGAAGGTGTCCGGAGGCGGCTCGTCGCCCGTGTAGGATACCTTCAGCTTGCGGTCCAGCTCCACCAGCACAAAGCTCGCATGCGACCCATCGCGCACGATGCTCCCCGGCGCCACGCTCCCGGCCACCCGCAAATTCCGCGTGTAAGCCTTGCCGCCCATCGACTGCAGTTCCTGAATCGTGACGTAGTAGCTCTTGTTGGCCTCGACGCCGGTCACCGCGAGATACGAAATCGCGCCCACGATCAGCACCACCGCCACCGCAATCCGTACCGTCTGCTTGTTACCGTTCTTCATGGTGACTCTATTGTAAGCAGTCCCGCCCAAACCCCGCATGTGACATATATCACCCTCCGCCTTATCGCCCGCCACTGGTGCTTGCCAGGCTTAGCTCAGTGTGCGGAAGACGGTTCACCGTTCCGTGCTGAGCGGATTGCGCGGGCCCCAGGAAATTGCCGCCGTAAAGAAATAGGCTCCCGCCGATGCGGGAGCCTTTCTTGCTTCACGACGCACGTCTGCGCGTCGCATAAACCATTGATTTAGCTGGTAATCGGCGGCTTGGCGCCGGGACCCAGAACGCCCTCTGTCTCTCGCATGGTTGTCCTCCATCCCCTTAGATTATCGGCCGATGCCGTGCGTTGCACCATCTTGAAATCGCTCCTCTTCCAGTATCCCCCCGGAACCCGCGTGGGGTCAATCCCCGATCAGCCTCCCAACTCTAACCTGAACCCATCGCGACTCATTGCAACAACGCCTTAAACTCAGGCAAGTCCCTTACACGTGCGAGATCCGCGTCCGTGCGGGCCTCCTCCTTCAGCCCGGGATTGAGGTCGAACGCCTTTTTGAGGTCGTCGATGAAGTTTGCCAGCGGTTCTTCCAGCAACGCTTTGTAGCATGCGGCGTTGTAAACCGCCGGAGCGTACTTGTCCTCAGTCACTTGCCGTGCCCGGTTCACTACCGCCAGCGCCTGCTCCAGTAGCTGCCGATCGTTTTTCACCACCGAAAGCCAGCGTAGCGCCCTTGCCTTCTGTACCAGAGCTACGGGATAGTCCGGACTCTCCTGTAGAGCCTGATTGATCGTGTTCAGCGCGTACTCCAGTCCGACCTTGCTGCTCTTGTTAATCGAGATCAGATCTCGCATCTCGTTCACCAAAGCCACAACCCAGGACTTGTCCGCCGTCGCTTTCGCCTCCCGGGCTGTCTTTTGCGCAGGGGAATCTACCAGCCGGTTCACCAGAACAATCGCCAGCTTTAAATAAAAGCGCGCCAGTACGTAGGCAGAGATGAACCCGATGATCAGAAAGAAAATCCCCATCATCACGAACAGGCCCCCGCATAACTCGTTCCCGCACTCCTTTATGAAGAAATCGGTGAGTTGCCGGATTCCGTGGGGAATCTGCTTGAGTTCCACCAGTCCCACGCCGACAATGATTTTTGTCAGCCAGTCCGATACCTCCTCCAGATTCGTGTTGTCGTCCGGCACCGCTCCATGCTCGGTCTCACCATCGGCGCGGCTGTCGCTTCCCGATGGTATTGTCGCGTTCGGATCGGTGCCCAGTGCCTTCTGGTTATTCTGCTTTACGGTTTTTGGGTCGGCTTTGATCTGAGTCTTCGTGTTTTGACCCGATTTCGGCAGCCCGAACAGGAAACCAAATAATGTTCCGGCCGCGAAGAACCCCAAGGCCGCCAGCAACCCAGTACCCGCGAGCCGCCCAAAATCGAACCAGAAAGGCGCCTCCAGCGGCGACGCTGCCGCGCCCGAGACATACAAACCGATACCCACAATTCCCAGAGCGAGCAGAGCTCCAAATAGCTTGGTGACAAATCCCACTACTGTCTCAAAGTCCGGTGAACCGCTCGCCTTCTCTGGCGTCTCACCTGCGCCCTTCCCTGCACCGGCGCCATCCTTCTTTCCGTCTTTCTCCTCCGGATGAGACTCCACCGCGGTGCTGCGCGGCCATAGCGCACCCATCACAGCCAGCGCCATCAGCACCACAGCCGCATAGACCAGCTCAGCAATGCCAAAGGGCACGCAGGCACCCGACCAGGCTCTGGGCAGCACCGGCTTCAACACCAGCGCAAAAACGCCGGTAAACAGCGCAAGCACTCCCGTCACCATCAGGAAAATACGGCACCCGCGCAGGACGCGCACTTCCAGCGGACTGAAATCCAGGGAGTCTTTCATAGTTCACCCCCGCTCTGGCAGTTATCCGGAATCTACGGCGAACAATAGCCTAAAACTCTATCGATAACTCAGGATCTTTGCAATATGTAGATTTGTATATCTGACTTATCAGGACGCACTTACCGCGCGGACGCATGAAAAACGCCCGGCACACGGCCGGGCGTCCCCTTCTGCAGACCATCATTAGATATGTTTGGCGCGAAGCGCGGCTGCCTGGACAGCCCGCCCTGAGCGAGTTGGCACAAGCCAACGAGTCGAACCGGGCCAGTCCCCTACGCCGTCACCGGCTGCTCCGCCGTCACCCGCACCGGCGTCAGCCACCCAAACCGATCCGGCTTCAGACCATTGGCAATCCCCATAAATTCGTCCTTCAGCTGGATCGTAATCGGCCCCGGATTCCCATCCGCAACCTGAATCCGATCCACCGACCGGATCGGCGTCACCTCCGCCGCCGTCCCCGTGAAGAACACCTCGTCTGCGATGTAGATCATCTCCCGCGGCAGCGCCTGCTCCACCACCGGGATCCCAAAGTGCCGCGCCAGCGTCAGCACCGAGTCGCGCGTGATCCCCGACAGCACCGAGTTCGCCAGCGGCGTCGTGTACAGCACGCCGTTGCGCACCAGAAAAACATTCTCGCCCGAACCCTCGGAAATGTAGCCGTTCACATCGAGCGCGATCCCTTCCTGGTACCCGTTCACATCGGCTTCCATGCGGATCAGCTGCGAGTTCGCGTAATTCGCGCCCGTCTTCGCCAGCGACGGCATCGTGTTCGGCGCCAGCCGGTTCCATGACGAGATGCAAACATCCGCCGCGTCCCCCGCCACATATTTTCCCCACGGAAAATTCGCGATGTACACCTCAATCGGCGACCCCTTCGGGTTCACGCCCATCTCGCCATACCCGCGCAGCGCGATCGGCCGGATATAGCAAGGCGCTACCGCATTCGCCTCCACCGTCTCCACCACCGCCGAGCACAACTGGTCGAGCGACCACGGCAGCGTCATGCGATAAATCCGCGCCGAGTCCAGCAGCCTCTGCATGTGCTCCGGCAGCCGAAACACCGCCGCCCCCTCCGGCTGCGCGTAGCAGCGAATGCCTTCAAACACCGATGACCCGTAGTGAACCACATGGCTCAGCACGTGGATCTGGGCCTTGTCCC